>NZ_JAEBEJ010000011.1:0-352678 GCF_046548895.1 Amycolatopsis sp. cmx-4-54 | reverse complement strand
CCACACACCCCACACTCCGCGTAGCGACACCTACCGACCGTGTGGACTTTGGGACGTCAGATGTCCCGAAACCCACACAGTCACCACGCCGACCTGCGAAAAGGGAGCAAGGGACCTTTGCTACCACGGCCCCGGCGAGTTGAGGGGTGTGTGGAAATAGGGACGTTGAGTGTCCCTACTTCCACACACCCCACACTCCGCGTAGCGACACCTACCGACCGTGTGGACTTTGGGACGTCAGATGTCCCGAAACCCACACAGTCACCACGCCGACCTGCGAAAAGGGAGCAAGGGACCTTTGCTACCACTTCCCGCTGCCACTTCCCGCGTGAAGGCCCCCTTCCCTCGGCTGAGCCGAGGGAAGGGGGCCTTCACGCGCAAGCGGAACTCAGTAAGTCGGCAGGCTCTGGTCGACCTGCCGCGCCCACGCCAGCACGCCGCCGCCGAGGTGGGTCGCGTCCTTGAACCCGGCCTGGTGCAGCGCCGCGAGCGCCTCCGCCGAACGCGCACCCGACTTGCAGTGCAGCACGATCGGCTTGTCCTGCGGCAGATCCGAAAGCGCTTCGCCCGAAAGGATCTTGTCCTTCGGGATCAGCGTCGCGCCCTTGATGTTCACGATCTCGTACTCGTGCGGCTCGCGGACGTCGATGAGGGCGAAGTTGTCGCCGTTGTCGAACTTGGCCTTGAGCTCCGCCGGAGTGATCGTGTGCCCCGAAGCAGCCGAAGCGGCTTCGTCGGACACAACACCGCAGAACGCTTCGTAGTCGATGAGCTCGGTGATCTTCGGGGTCTCCGGGTCCTTGCGGATCTTGACCTCGCGGTACTTCATCTCCAGCGCGTCGTAGCTGACGAGCCTGCCCAGCAGCGGCTCACCGATACCGGTGATCAGCTTGATCGCCTCATTCACCATGATCGAGCCGATGGACGCGCACAGCACGCCCAGCACGCCACCTTCGGCGCACGAGGGCACCATGCCGGGCGGCGGCGGCTCGGGGTAGAGGTCGCGGTAGTTGAGGCCCTTGCCGTTCGGCGCGTTCTCCCAGAACACACTCGCCTGGCCCTCGAACCGGTAGATCGAGCCCCATACGTAGGGCTTGCCGGTGAGCACGGCGGCGTCGTTGACCAGGTAACGCGTCGCGAAGTTGTCGGTGCCGTCGAGGATGAGGTCGTACTGCTCGAACAGCTCCAGCGCGTTGGACGACTCGAGCCGGTCGGTGTGCAGGTGCACCTTGACGAACGGGTTGATCTCGGCGAGCGACTCCTGCGCGGACGCCGCCTTCAGCTTGCCGATGTCGGACTGGCCGTGGATGACCTGGCGGTGCAGGTTCGATTCGTCGACCTCGTCGAAGTCGACGATGCCGAGCGTGCCGACCCCGGCCGCGGCGAGGTACAGCAGCGCCGGGCTGCCGAGGCCGCCGGCACCGATGACCAGCACCTTGGCGTTCTTCAGCCGCTTCTGCCCGGTCATCCCGACGTCCGGGATGATCAGGTGACGGCTGTACCGGGCCACCTCTTCCTTGGTGAGCTCGGCGGCCGGCTCGACGAGCGGCGGCAGCGTGCCTGACATCGGGTCCTCCATCTCGCGTGGATCGCGGGTCGCATCCCAGTATCTACAACACGGAAAGGCCCGAACGCCTTCCCCTGTTCCAGACCCTGGGATATTCCAGCAGGTGAGACGGTGCGGACTAGGGTGTCTGATTCGGCCAGGAACCCGGCTTGCAGACGAAACCGTTCGCGGGCACCCGGCCGCGGTCGCCGCCGGGGAGATTGTTCAGCTGCGCCACGAAGTCGTTGGAGACGCCGAAGGTCTGCTGCATCATCACCGGCGCGATCCCGCCGTTGACCTGGCAGCCCACGTGTTTCCCGCCCAGGGCGTGTCCGACCTCGTGATTGATGGCGTACTGCCGATATCCGGTCATGTCGCTCTCGAAGGCCAGCGCCCCCCGCACCCAGCGAGCGAGGTTGATCACCACGCGCTTGTCGAAACTCGAGCGGTAGCAAGACGTCTCGTAGGTGATCTGGAACATGCAGACGTCCGCGCGATGCGTCGTGTTCGGTGTGGTGAGACTCACCCGGAAGCTGGGGTTCGGATAGCTCGCGTCGACGCGCTGGAGCGCCCTCTTGCCGTCCCACGTCCAGCTCTTGGGGTTGGAGAGGGTGCCTTCCACCATCGCGGCGAAGCTGTCGTCGCCGCCGTAGCTGGCCTGGTCGATGCCGTCCTCGACCTCGACGGTGTAGGTGAACAGCTGGCCGGTTCCCACCTTTTCGCCCTTGCCCGGCACCACGTGGAAGGTGCCCTGGCCGGCCTCGGTGAAGGGGCCGCCCTTGGGCAGGTCCGCGGTCGGGATCTTGAGGTCGACCGGTTTGGCCGGGTTCTCCGGGAGGACGTCGCCCCCACCATCGACACCGGCGCCCGGCTCGCCGCCGGAACCGTCGGATCCATCGGACGCGGTGAGACTCGTCCCGTCCGTGGCGATCGGCTCGGGCGGGCCGGTGGCGGTGTTGAACACGACGAGCGCGGTGATCACCACGAGGATCGGCAACGCGTACACGCGCCAGCCGTAGGTCTTGGCGAACTGGCCGATACCGCCTTTGCTCTTGCGCTTGGCGGTCTTCGCGGCGCCGGGCTCGTGCGGCTTCCAGGAGGCGCTGAGCGGCTGGGCACTGGTCCGGCGGCCGCCGGGGCGGTAGCGGTCCTCGTCGAGCCGCTGCGACGGCGGCGGCGTCGGCCGGTACTGCCCGGTGCGCGGCGCGTCGGTGGTCCGGGGCTGGGCGCGCGACGGACGACGGGCGGAGGCGGAGTACTGAGACCGCCGACCTTCGCCCTGCGCGCCTTGCTTTACCCGGTCCACGCGCACCAGGGTGCCATAACCGAACTGTGATGTTGTGAGCGACCGGCGCTTCGTCTGGTGTGTCCTGCCAACCCGAATGGGCTACCAGGTGCCCGATTCGACCGATTCCCACATCCCCAAAACGGCCTTCGCTACGACATTCGGGCGTTCCATCTGCGCCACGTGGCCGGTTCGGGGCAGAACCAGCAACCGCGCGTGCGGAAGTAGCCGAGCGGTGCGCTCGGCGCGCCGGACGGAGATCACCCGGTCGTGCTGTCCCCACACGACGAGTGTCGGCGCGTCGACGGTCGGCGCGACCGCCCACAGCGACGCGGGCCCCCGGGTGGACCACGTCCGGAAGATGCCGAAGGTGCTGCGTGCCAGAGCGGGGGCGGCCCACGCGAAGGCGGCGCGAGCGCTGTGCTCCTCTTCGAGCTCGTCCAGCCTGCTTTCGGCGAAGCGGCTCGGGTCGGCGAAGCACAGCTTGATGACCTGCATGGCACGTTCACGCGGGCCGAGCGCGGCCAGCTGCCGTCGCACCCGCGGACCGATCAGCGGCAGGTACGCGAACGCCATCCGCGGATCGGACAGCCGTTTCATGCTGGGCCGGAGATCCGGCATCGCGGGCGAGATCAGTGTCAGCGTCTTCACCAGCTCCGGACGGCGGGCCGCGACGAGCAGCGCGACCGCGCCGCCCATCGAATTGCCGAACAGGTGCACCGGCCCCGCATCGAGGCTCTCGATGTGGCTCGCGACGATCTCGGCGTGCGAGTCGAGGCTGAAGTCGAACGCGTCGGGCGGCTCCGAATAGCCGAAACCCGGCAAATCGATCGACGTGCCGCCCGCTTGGGGCGCCAGCAGCGCGGCGAGGTCGGTCCAGTTCGTGGACGAACCGCCGAGCCCGTGGACGTAGACGGCCGTCTCCGGGCCGCCCGGTGTCCGGCGGATGTGCAATTTCACCCCGGCGACACCTATTGTTTCCCCGGGCCAAGGGGACGGCGCGGGGTCCAATGACGGCAACGACCTGCGCGAAAGCGGCACATGGGTCAGCGGCGAGCGGCTCCCGGCGGCACGGGAAACTGGAGAAGACACAGCATCAAGGATGCCTGACCCTTGGCGGTCCGGCTGTACCGGCGAGTAATCTCGACCTCACTTCACGCGGTGGTGACCCCGCCCGTGGAGCCCCGCTCGACTGCGCTGATGAGTTCTCGGCGGTAAGGATTGCCTCGAACAGGCTGATGCGTTCTCGGCGGAGACGAGTGCCTCGAACTGGAGGAACGATGACAGACATGGCGCGACTGCAGGCCCGAGGTGTCCGCCTGCCCAGAACGGAACGCCGCGCCCAGCTGCTGGCCGCCGCGCAGCGGGTGTTCGCCGCGAACGGATACCACGCCGCCGCGATGGACGAGATCGCCGAAGAGGCCGGAGTCAGCAAGCCGGTCCTCTACCAGCATTTCCCCGGCAAGCTCGATCTCTACATCGCGCTGCTGGAGAGCCACGTCGACGAACTGGTGCGGCGGGTCAAGGACGCGCTCGACTCCACGACGGACAACAAGCAGCGCGTGCCGGCGACCGTCGGCGCGTTCTTCGACTTCGTCAACAACGACGCCGGCGCGTTCCGCATGGTCTTCGAGTCCGACCTGCGCGGTGAGCCCGCCGTGCAGGAGGCGGTGGACCGGGCGACGTCGGCCAGCGTCGACGCGATCACCGAGACCATCACCGCCGACGCGGGCCTCGACGAGGACAAGGCCCGGCTGCTCGCCGTCGGTCTCGTGGGCCTCTCGCAGGTCAGCGCGCGGTTCTGGCTGGCGCACCACAAGTCGATGAGCCGTGAAGAGGCCGTCGCCCTCACCGCCAACCTCGCCTGGCGGGGTATCGGCGGCGGCTTCCCGCTGCAGCACTGACCCGCGTTTCGTCCTCTGAATGCGGTCCTTGCGCGTGCAACTACCGCGTTCAGAGGACGAAATGCGTCAGGTCACTGGGGCAAGAGCTTCTTCAGGCGGTCGGCGGCAAGCTGGGCGTCGGCGACGACCTTCGCGGTGTCGATGCCGACTACGCGTCCTTCGCGCTTGAGGGCGCGGCCGTCGACGAACACCCACGAGACGTTCGCGGGCTGGGTGTTGAAGACCAGCTGATTCACCCAGTCGACCTTCGGCGCGAAGTTGACCGCCTGGGCGTCGACCAGCTGGAGATCCGCCCGCTTGCCCGGCGTCAGCGACCCGATCTCCTTATCCATCCCCAGCGCCTCCGCGCCACCGAGGGTCGCCATGCGCAGGACGTCCGCGGTGGCCGGGTAGACCGCCGGATCCGTCGTGGTCGCCCGCTGGAGACCGACGGCCGCGCGCATCACGTTGAACATGTCGCTCGTGTCGTTGGTGCCGCCGTCGAGGCCGAGCCCGACCTTCATGTTCCGCTTCTTCATCTCCGGCAGCCGGATCACTCCCGACGCGAGCCGCATGTTCGACAGCGGGTTGTGCGCCACGCTGACCCCGGCGGCCGCGAGCTCGTCGAGATCGGCGTCGGTGGTCTGGATGACGTGGTTCGCCATCAGCCCGGGGTGCAGCGCGTTCGCCCGGCGGAGCGCGTCCATCTGCCCCGCGGTCAGATCGGCCTTCGATTCGAGCAGGTGCACGTTCAGCGAGACGCCGAGTTCGCGCGCGAGCTTTTCCGACGCCTCGACGCTCGGGAAGTTCCCCGTGGACGGATGAGTGCCGATCTGCAGGCGTGCCAACGGGTTCGGGTCGATGACCTCGCGCTTCACGCGGCGGATCTCGTTCTGCAGCGCGGGATCGGTGGTGCCGTTGTAGGAGTAGAGGAACCGCAGCTTCGACTCGCCGAGCGCGCGGAGACCGCCCTTGGCGAAGTCGGTGTTGAACGCGTGCGACCAGTCGGTGACCGTGGTGATGCCGGTCGAGACGACGTCGGCCGCGGCGAGTTTCGTGCCCGCGTACGCGTCCGCGTCGGTCACGGGCGCGCGGTACAACGGGATGACGCATTTGCCGAGCCAGCCGATGAGTTCCTTGTCGGCCGCGCAGCCGCGGATGAGCGACTGCCACAGGTGGTTGTGCAGGTCGACGAACCCGGGCAGCACGATCTTGCCGCGGCCGTCGACGACTTTCGCGGAACCCGCGTCGAGGTCCCTGCCGACCTGCTTGATCTTGGTGCCTTCCAGCACGACGTCGGCGTCGGCGAGGGCGCCGAGCGGTCCTTCGCCGAGGCCGGGGTCCATCGTGAGCACCATCGACGCGTCCCGGATGACGACCCTGCCGACCCCGGCGAACTCGGCGTCGCTCCCGGCTTCGGTGGTCTCGCCGCCGAGATTCGTCAGCAGGGCCGCGCCGAGGACCACGGCAAGAGTGAGGCTGAAGACGGACAGAATCGATCCACGTTGTTTCATCGTTTCAACTCCCCAGTCGATGCGATCACGTTAGCTCACTACCGCGACGGGATGCCCCAGCTGTCCGGACGCTGATGATCACCATGCCCCTCGCTCACCTTGTCGAGCAACCCAGCGGCAGCGCGCCGAGCCGGTTTTCGGCTATGAATCGAACGACCGCGTCCCCGATCCGCGAGGAGTCACCATGCCCCATATCGCGCTCGACGAGAACCTTCCCGGCATCACGGCCTTGTTCGCCTATCGGCCGGAGACGGCCGCGCCGCTCGGGCAACTCGCCGAAGTCCTGCTTCGCGGCCCGAGCAGCCTCAGCGTGGGCGAGCGCGAACTGATCGGCGCGGTCGTCTCGCGCGGTAACGACTGCACGTTCTGCTCACGCAGTCACGCCGCCGTCGCCGCCGAAGCGCTCGAAGGCGGTATGCCGGTCGTCGAAGCGGCTTGGAAGGACGTGGACGACGCACCAGTGCCGGCGAAGGTGAAGGCACTCCTGCACATCGCGCTCGCTGTTCGCGAAAGCGGGAAATCCGTGGGCGAAGACCTGATCGAGCTGGCCCGCGCGGAGGGCGCGACGGACGTCGAAATCCACGACACGGTCCTGATCGCGGCCGCGTTCTGCATGTTCAACCGCTACGTCGACGGGCTGGCCACCCTGGCCGTCGACGACCAGGACGCCTACCGGGAGGCCGGTGTCCGCCTGCTGGAGCACGGCTACACGAACCTCTGAGGAGAGCAAGGGACCTTTGCTTCCACTTGTCTCAATGTCGAGAGAAGCGGGAGCAAAGGTCCCTTGCTCCCTTTTTCTCAGACCCTCGCGGCGCGGCGGACGAGGGCGGCGATGCGGTCTGAAACCTCTTGCGCCCGTTCCTGCGGGAGCATGTGCCCGGCGCCCGGGTAGCGCACGAACTCCGCCTTCGGCAGTTCGTCGGCGATGACCTTGGCGTGCGGCGGCGGGCAGAGCCGGTCCTGCTCCCCCGCGAGCACGATCACCGGTTTGCCCTCCAGCGCGGCCAGCGTGACCCGGCAGTCGTGCCGCGAGATCGCGTCCTGGAAACCCGCGACGCTCGCCGGATGCGCGCACAGCAGCTGTTCGGCGACCGAGTCCACGTCGGCCCGCTGCGGCCGCCGCCCGAAGACGAGCAGCCGGGCACCCGGTCGCACCACGGACAGCGGCAGCGGCAAGGCGTCGCGGCGGTTCTTCGCGAGCAGCTTCGCGAGCCTCCGTTCGAACCTCGCCGCGCCGCTGCCCGCGATCCCCGGCAGGCCGAGGGTTATCCGGTCCATCTCACCGGACGAGGTGGCGACGAACGCGACCCCTGCGACGCGCCGGGCCACGAGATCGGGATGCCTGCGGGAAAGTTCCATGATCGTCATGCCGCCCATGGAGTGCCCGGCGAGCACGAGCGGCCCGTTCGGGACGCGGTCCTGAATCAGCTCGGCGAGGTCGTCGGCGAGGGTCGCGATCGTGGCCGTCCCCGGTTTCGCCGGCGCGGAGCCGCCGTGACCGCGCAGGTCGTAGCGCAGGATCCGGACGGAGTCGCCGAGCCGCGAGGCCACGCCGTCCCAGGTCCGGTGGTCCTGGGTCCAGCCGTGCACGAGCACCAGCGTGAGTTCGGAGTCGGCGGGGCCGCTCGTCTCGACGTGCAGGGCCGTGCCGTCGCCCGTCACGAACCGGTGTTCCCGCGACGGGTCCCACGAGACGGCGCCGCGCTGCTTGACGCTCCTCATCGCTTCCCCGGCAGCAGGAAGGACTTGCGCCAGAAGTACATGCCTGGCTTGCCGACCAGACCGGATTCCTGCAGGAACGGCATGATCTTCTCGCCTGCCCACTGGACGCTTTCACGCCAGTGGGGGTTGTTCAGCGCGGCCTCGACGCCGTCCCGCGGGCGAATGCCGACGGCCTTGTAGACGTTCGGGTTGATGAAGGCCCGCGTCACGAAGTACGAAATGAGCGCGATGATGAACTGCTGGTAGACGATTTCCTTCTTCGACAGTTTCGCCATCCCGCGAGTCACCTCTTCGCGGGCGAAGGTGACGTGCCGGGCCTCTTCGAGCACGTGGATCCGGTTGACCATGCGCACCAGCGGCTGGATGTCCGGGTCGTTCATCTGCTCGCGCTGAAGCCGGTCGAGGACCTCTTCGGCGACGAGGATCGCGCCGTAGCGCGCGGGACCGTAGCTGATCGACGGCATCAGTTTCGCCAGCCGCCGCAGCCAAGGCACCGGCCCGTAGTTCGGGCAGCCGATCCGCGACGCCATCCGCGCGAACATCGTGGAGTGACGGCATTCGTCCGCGATCTCGGTCAACGCGTACTGGGCGTGCGAGCTGGTCGGATCCTCTTCGTAGACCTCCTTGAGCAGCATCTGCATCAGGAGGATTTCGAACCACAGCCCCGTCGTGGCGACGCTCGCGACTTCGTGCTTGCCGAGTTCGATGCGCTGCTCTTCGGACAGCGAATCCCACAACTCGGTGCCGTAGAGCGAAGAACGGTGGGCCGGGATGAAACGCTTCCCGTCGACGAGCGGGGCGTTCCAGTCGATGTCGACGTCGGGATCGTAGAACTTGTTCGCGGAGGACTTGAGCAGCCGCTCGGCCGTCTTCTCCCGGTCTGTTTCCTTCAGCGCCCGCGTCATTGCCGACACACCCCTATCTGTAACTCGTGGTAACAGTTACCTCTGGTAGCATGACTGGGGTGATCGAACGTGTCAAGCGCAACAGCAAGCAGTCGGGCAAGCACCCCACGGCGGGTGAGGCCGACACGGGCGACGCCCGCCGCGACCGCTGGCGCAAGCACCGGATCGCGCGGCGCGCGGAGTTCGTCGAGGCCGCCCTGCGCGCGCTCGACACCCACGGGCCGGACCTCGGCATGGAAGACGTCGCCGCCGAAGCAGGCGTCACGAAACCCGTGCTGTACAGGCATTTCGACGACAAGGCGGATCTGTACGTCGCGCTCGGGCAGCGCGGCACGGAGATCCTCTTCCAGCGGCTGATCCCGGCCATCAACTCCGAGCTCGCCCCGGTCCCCCGGATCCGGATGGCGCTCGACGCGTTCTTCAGCGTCATCGAGGAGCACCCCAACCTGTACCGCCTGCTCGCGCGCGGGGGCCTCCAGGAGAAGGTGGTCGTCAAGGCCGACGTCGTCGCCGAGGACAAGGAACTGATCGCCACCGCGCTGACCGCCCTGCTCGGCGACTACATGCGGATGTTCAACATGGACTCCGGCGCCGCCGAACCATGGGCGCACGGCATCGTCGGCATGGTGCAGAGCACCGGCGAATGGTGGCTGGACCGGCGCTCGATGGGCCGCGACAGCGTCGTCGAGTACCTGACACAGATCATCTGGGCCGCGATCGACGGCCTCTCCCGGCAGCAGGGCATCGTCATCGACCCGAACCTGCCGCTCGAAGAGAACAAGGTCGTCCAGATGCGGAAGGAATCGGAGGCGCAATGAGCGAGCACGACGAAGACGGTTACTCCGGCGAAGCGGTCCTCGTGATCGACGGGACCGAGATCGCGACCACGGTCGAACTGAGGGGCTACTTCCAGCCCATCGACGGGTATTACCGCTGGTACGGCCGGGTCGCGACCAATGAGCAGGTGTCCGCGGCCGCCGGCGGCAAGAAGACCGCCGTCGAGATCCGCGCGGGCGAATACAGCGCGAAGGGCGAGCTTTCCGACCCGGACCCGTGGGACCGCTACCGCATCATGGGCACCAGCACGCCGCCCTTCCACGTGCCCACCAGCCTGGAAGAACTGAACGAACTCAACGCCTGACCAGGCGTAAGTACATGAAGGCCCCCTTCCTTGCGCTAGACGTAAGGAAGGGGGCCTTCATGTACTTCACGGCCGAGGGAGAGCAAGGGACCTTTGCTACCACTTCCCAGGTCAGCCCCTACTTTCGCCGGCGCACGCACTCCAGTCCGCTCGGGAACCCCGCGCTGGAGGAAGACTTCAGCCGCGCCGTTGAGCGGGCACCCGAGCCACCGCCATCACGTACTTCGGCCAGTTCGACAGCTTGTTCATCGCCCATTCCAGCGGCCCACGCCCGACGAACTTCCGCCACAGCACCGCGGCGGTCAGCGCGACCACCGAGAACTCGACGAAGTGCAGCACGCTGAAGATCGAATCGCCGTCGCTCTCGTCCCACAGCAGCGCGATCGCCACGAAATGCAGCACGTACGCGCTCAACACCCGCCCGCCCAGATCCGAAAGCGGCCGCAGCACGCGTTCGAACTTCGGCATCAGCAGCTGGCAGCCGCCGATCACCGCCGCCGCGATCCCGATCGAGATCAGCAGGTCGAACGGCGTGTACGAGGTCCCCGTCGGCAGTAGTTCCCAGGCCCAGCTGGTGGTCGGCGGGGTGCCGTGAATCCACGTCTGATGGAGCCGGAGGAATTCCTGCGGCGTCATGCCCAGCTGCGCGGCGGCCGGTTCCAGCGAGCGGTACACGGCCTGCATGCCGCCGAGCGGGCCGGTCGCGATCCAGGAAACGACGTACCCGCCCACCGCGAGCGCGGATCCGCCGAAGAACAGCCGTCGGCACACGCTGCGCGAGGTCAGGTCCATCCGCCCGATCGCCATCCCGGCGAACACGTACGCCATCAGCGTCAACGCGGGGAAGGTGCCGGTCAGGACGAGAACGGTCGCGGCCTTCAGCAGCCCGGTCGACGTGACATCGTCCGCGGTCAGGTCCGGTGCGAAGAACAGCAGGTCGCGGGGCAGCAGCTGAGCCCTGATCAGATGCGAGAGCAGCGGGCCGGCCACGGCGACGACGACCGCCGCGATCGCCAGCGCCTTCGCCCCCGCGCGCAGCCACGGGATCACGAAGAGAAAACAGGCCCCGTAGTAGGCCAGGATCACCATGTAGCCGGTTTCGAGGCTGGTCAGCCACAGCCCCAACGCCACCAAGAGCGGGGCGCGGGTCGCCAGCTTGAGCGCGACACGGGTCCGGTCGCGGCCCTGTTTGGGACGGCGTCCGCCGGACATCAGCGCGATCGAGACCCCCGCCAGCACCGCGAACAACGCCGCGGAATGGCCTTCGAACGGTTTGAACAGCACCCCGATGCCGCCCTTGGCGGGATCGGGGCCGACATGCACCGCGTACATGCCGAGTACGGCCAAGCCGCGGGCGACGTCTATACCGGCCAGCCGCCCCGCGACCCGTTTGCCGCCTTCTTCGGGAACTGTGCGCACGCCGTCGAGCAGCGCGCGGTCCATCACAGTGACGCCGTCCACCTCATTTCTCGGCTAGCCCCCTGCCGTCCCCGCCATAGCGTGACGATCAAATCTGAGAGCTGGCTGAGACGCAGCGGTGACGCCACTGTGACATCCGACTACAACCCGATCGGGTTAACCACCAACAGCGAAGCCGACCTTGCGAACATCCGACGGCGCGATCTCGACGTAGGCGATCCGGTCGGTGGGCACGATGTACTTACGGCCCTTTTCGTCGTCGAGGCGGAAGATCCCGTCGCCGGCCCTCAAGGCGTTCGCGACCAGTTCCTCGACCTCGTCGGGTGACTGGCTGCTCGACACCACGAGCTCCCGCGGCGTGTCCTTGATGCCGATCTTGACCTCCACGTGGGACCTCCGCTTGAAAGTTCGAGAATTACTGGTGCGCCAAGGCTAGCCGAAGTGACCTCAGCCGAGCCCCAGCACCTGCATGCGCTTGGTGTGCCCCTGCTGCAACCGGCGGAACAGCGCGGCGATTCCCGAAAGGTCGCCCGAGCCTTCGACGATCAGTTCGGCGAGCCCGTCCCGCTCGGCCACGACGTACTGGGCCTGCGTCAACGCCTCGCCCAGCAGACGGCGTCCCCACAGCGCGAGCTTGTCCCGCGCCTTCGGGTCGGCCACGATCCCGGCCGCGACTT
This sequence comes from Amycolatopsis sp. cmx-4-54, assembly GCF_046548895.1. Taxonomy (NCBI): domain Bacteria; kingdom Bacillati; phylum Actinomycetota; class Actinomycetes; order Pseudonocardiales; family Pseudonocardiaceae; genus Amycolatopsis; species Amycolatopsis sp. cmx-4-54. Next base: position 340,586 of record NZ_JAEBEJ010000011.1, on the reverse strand, counting down.
CGCGTTCGGCGAACGCGGAATGCCCCGTGTCGGCGAGCACGGTGAGCACCAGATCCTTGGTTTCGGGGTCGAGCCAGCTGGCCATCTCGCGGTAGAGGTCGGCCGCGAGCCCGTCGCCGACGTAGGCCTTCACCAGGGACTCGAGCCAGGAGCGCGGCGCCGTGGAGGCGTGCCAGGCGTCGATGTGCCCGACGAACGGCCGCATCGCGTCCTCGATCGCCACGCCGTGGCCCGCGAGGTGCTTGGTGAGCAGGTCGTAGTGCCCGATCTCGGCGGCCGCCATGGAGGCCAGCGCGGCCCGGCCGGACAGCGTCGGCGCGGTGCGCGCGTCCTCGGCCATGCGATCGAATGCGGACAATTCCCCATAGGCGAGTACGCCGAGCAAATCGACTACGCCCTCACTGATCTGCTTTGCCTCCGTCACGGCGGAAAGGGTATCGCCGAACACCCGTCCGGGGTGGTGAAGAGACCGATCCCACCCTGCCCGGCGCGCCTGGGGAGTTGGCCGGAAAGAGAGCCTTCCCACCTCCGGCGCGGCGGGGACTATCAGAAAACCGCAGATCAGGTAGACTGGGGGCCGGATACGACGGATCATCCGTCCCGGATCGGGACGCTGCTGCGGCTGAAGGACAGCCGGTGCGGCCCTGATCAGCGCAAGAATGATGTGCGTGCACGCCATCCTGCGGCATTCCCACGAAGGGCCGCTTCAGCGCCAGTAGCGCGGAGCCCGAGCGAATTTTCGTGGTCGAGTGTCGATCGGTGACCAGGGCAGTGCGCGCTGGTCACGAGAGAGGCGAGCACCCTGACCACGAACGAAACCACAACCGAAGAGAACCCCACCGGCGTTCCGGAGGCCGTCGCGCTGGAGCACAGCGAGTCAGGCCCGGCGGCGCTCGACGTGTCGCACCCGCTGCAGGCGGGCGCACCGGTGGAACCCGAAGCCCCCTCCTTCGCGTCCTTCGGCGTCAAGCCGGAGATCGTGAAGGCGCTGAGCGAGGCCGGGATCGAGCGCACCTTCGCCATCCAGGCCCTCACCCTCCCGCTGGCCATGGCCGGCGACGACCTGATCGGCCAGGCCCGCACGGGTATGGGCAAGACGCTGGGCTTCGGTGTCCCGCTGCTGCACCGCGTCGAGGTCCCCGGAGACGGCACCCCGCAGGTGCTGGTCGTCGTGCCGACCCGTGAGCTGTGCATCCAGGTCGCGAACGACCTCAAGGGCGCGGGCAAGCACCTCGGCATCCGCACCTTGGCCATCTACGGTGGCCGCCCCTACGAGCCGCAGATCGCGGCGCTCCGCAACGGCGTCGACGTCGTCATCGGCACCCCGGGCCGCCTGCTGGACCTGGCCGAGCAGAAGCACCTGGTGCTGGGCAAGGTCCGCGGTCTGGTGCTGGACGAGGCCGACGAGATGCTCGACCTGGGCTTCCTGCCCGACATCGAGCGCATCCTGCGGATGGTCCCGGACAAGCGCCAGACGATGCTGTTCTCGGCGACCATGCCGGGCCCGATCATCACGCTGGCCCGCACGTTCCTCACCCAGCCCACGCATATCCGCGCCGAGGAGAACGACGCCGGCGCCATCCACGAGCGCACCACCCAGTTCGTCTACCGGGCGCACTCGATGGACAAGCCCGAGCTGATCGCCCGCGCGCTGCAGGCCGAAGGCCGTGGCCTGACGATGATCTTCACCCGCACCAAGCGCACCGCGCAGAAGGTCGCCGACGAGCTCGTCGAGCGCGGCTTCGCGGCCGCCGCCGTGCACGGTGACCTCGGCCAGGGCGCCCGCGAGCAGGCGCTGCGCGCGTTCCGGGCGGGCAAGGTCGACGTGCTGGTCGCCACCGACGTCGCCGCCCGCGGTATCGACATCGACGACGTCACGCACGTGATCAACTATCAGACGCCGGAGGACGAGAAGACCTACGTCCACCGGATCGGCCGCACCGGCCGCGCCGGGCGCACCGGTGTCGCGATCACCCTCGTCGACTGGGACGAGGAGCCGCGCTGGAAGATGATCTCGGACATCCTCGGGCTCGACATGCCCGAGCCCGCCGAGACGTACTCGTCGTCGAAGCACCTGTTCAGCGACCTGGGCATCCCCGAGGGCACCACCGGGCGCCTCCCGCTGTCGAAGCGGACCCGCGCCGGTCTTTCGGCCGAGGTCGAGGAGGACCTGGGCGGTAAGCGCCGCGGCCGCGGACAGGGGCCGGTGAAGGAAGAAGAAGCGCCCCGCAAGCGCAACCGCACGCCGCGCAAGCGGACCCGTGGCGGCGCGAACGCGGCCGCCAAGATCGAGGCCGAGGACGCCGCCGCCGCTTCGGCGGAAGGCACCGAGGGCGAAGCGGCTGAAGCCTCTTCGGAGGGCCGCACGCGGACCCGTCGCCGTAGCCGCGGAGCCGCGAAGCCGAGCCCGGAGGTCAGTGGCCCGGCCGTCGAGAAGGAGGCAGGCGACAGCGCCGAGCGTCCGGCTCGCCGACGCCGCCGTCGCCGTCCCTCGGCGACTTCTGATACACCTGCGTCGGCAGACTGAGCTTTCATCCTGCGGACGTGGGGAGCTAGGGGCACGTGAGCGAACGCTGGGACGCCGCGCCGGACGACCAACCGGCGCGGCCCGTGCCCGCCGATCCCGGGCAACCGGACGGCAGCGAGCCGGAGACGGCCGAAAACGCGATCGGCACGGAAGACGTGCTGGACGCCCATCCCGCCCAGCCGGTGGCCGACGAGCCACCGCTGGGCGGGAAACGCGCCCGGCGCTCGCCGTGGAACCGCACGCGGGATCGCGTGATCGCCGCGGCGATCGTGGTGGTCGTCGCGATCACCGGCGTCGTCATCGGCGTGACCAGCGACAACGCGGCGACGGTCGCGCAGGTCGCCGCCACCCTGCCGCCAGGGCTCCCGCCCGCGCCGGCGCAGGTTCCCGGCTCCTTGAGCGAGCTGTGGCAGGCACCGAGCTCGTCAACTCCGGTTCCGATCGGCGAAGCCAACAGCGTCGTCACCGCGGACAAGGGCGAGGTCCTCGGCCGGGACCCGTACACCGGCGAAGTCCGGTGGCGTTACTCGCGCGACCTCGAACTGTGCACCGTCGCGCTCGCCGGGATCAAGGTGGACGCGGTGTACCGCAAGGACACCGGCTGCAGCGAGGTCACCCAGCTCGACGCGGGCACCGGCCGCCGCACGGCGCAGCGCAACGGTGACGCCGAACTCGGCACCAGGCTGGTGGTCGACGGATCGCACGTCACCACGACCGGCAAGAAACTGCTGAACACCTGGCGCGACGACCTGGTCAAGAGCATGGAGTACGGCCAGGTCCCCGCCATCGTGAACCCGAACAAGCAGCCGAGGACCGGCTGCACGTACGGCACGGTGGCCGCCGCGGCGGGCAAGATCGGCGTGATCGAGCGCTGCCCCGGCGACCCCGCCGACCGGTTCACCGTCTACCGCGCGACCAACGACGAAGCCGACGACCCGAAGGTCGACTACAGCACCGTGCTCGCCGGCAAGAACGCGAAGGTCGTCGCGATGTCCGGCGATCTCGCGCTGATCGTGCTGCCCGAGCAGAAACTGCTCGTCATCTACGGCGGCGACAGCCTGCAGAAGTCGGCGTACCCGCTCGACGTGCCCGACGCGGACATCGCGCAGGATCCGGTGGGCGGCGTCATGACGACTTCGTGGACCGCGCAGGGCGTCTACTGGTTCACCGGCTCGAAGACCATGGCGTTCTCACGGGACGACCTCACCCCGCGCTGGACGCTGAACAGCTCAACCGGCCCCGGGGTGACCTTCGGGGAACAGCTGGTCGTGCCGATCCAGGGCGGGCTCGCCGTGCTCGACGAGACGACCGGCGCCACGATCCGCACCGTCGGCGTCGACCGGCGCGGCTACACCGGCCCGGTGCTGCTTTCCTCGGTCGGGCCGGTGCTGCTGGAGCAGCGCGGCCCGACCCTCGTCGCCCTCAAGTGACCGGCGAGCGGTAGCAAAGGTCCCTTGCTCCCGCCGGCCGTCATCGCGTCGTCGAAGTCCTGGAAGTACGCAGCCGGCTGACTTCTTTCCAGCACCACTTGCCACCTTCGCTGGCGAGCGTGCCGGTGGCGGTGCCCGGCCTCCCCGCGACGCTCAGCGTGACCGCGACCGTGTACTTGGTCTCGGAGACCTTCGTGACCGCGCCGAGCGAAGCGTCCGACGCTTCGTTGACCCGATCGATGATCTGGTCGATGTCCTTTTCGGCGTTCCCGCACTTGAGCGCCGTCAACGCGGCCCTGTCGTGGGCGTTGATGCCGTCGATGATCGCCTGCGCGGTCCCTTCCGGGCCGGACGCCTTTTCGGCCTTGTCGTCGCTGAGGAAGAACCCGGGAGCGACGAACCCGGTGATACCCAGCGTGACCACTACGACGGCAGCGGCGGCGATGGCCACGATCAGACCGGTCTTGTTGTTCTTCGGGGGCGCGGGCGGCCCGCCGAAGCCTTGGGGGTACTGCTGGTTCTGGCCGTACTGCTGCTGGCCGTAGCCGGGGTACTGCTGCTGCGGGTACGCGCCGCTCTGGTCGTAACCACCCTGCGGGTACTGCTGTTGCCCCGGGTATTGCTGTTGCCCTGGGTACTGCTGCTGTCCCGGATACTGCTGCCCGCCTTGGTCGGGCTGTCCCGGATACTGCTGCCCGCCTTGGTCGGGCTGTCCCGGATACTGCTGCCCGCCTTGGTCGGGCTGTCCCGGATACTGCTGCCCGCCTTGGCCGTGGTCGGGCTGTCCTGGCTGGGGTGGGTAGGTCATCAACGGTGCCCTTCGTCCTCGCTGCGGGGCAGCGTGTTCATCTACGACCTGCCCAGTGAGCCATAGTTTCGCAGCGACGGGACGATTTTCGGATCAATGGCACCTTCCTGCCGTGTCAGCTCCACCAGAACAGGCTCAGCGCGGCCGTCACGCTCACCACGACCAGAAGACCTGCGAAGCCCGCGACGCGGCCATCACGCGAATCGACGACCCGTTGTGCCAGCAGGGCGACGACCGCCGCGACCGGGTGGCCGATCAGCATCAGGAGCCCCGGCCCCGGCGCACCGCTGAACAGACAGAGCGAGGCGATCACGACTACGCACACCGCCAGCACGGCCATCCCGGCCGCGAGCGATCCGGTCAGCCCGCGCCAGAACCGGCCGCTTCCGGGCGTCTTGGGCTCGTCCGCGGGCCGCGGGGTGGTCGCGAGCTCTTCGGTGTCCGGTGACGACACGTCCTCGCCTGTCCAATCGTCGGGTTTCGAGATTTAGGGCGCCAGCAACTCCCACGGCTGAGCCGCGGGTCCGGCCTCCTGGCCTGCCGCGCAGCTGGGCCGGAAGTCGCACCATGAGCAACGACGGCCTGGGCGCGCCGGGAACAACACGTCCTCGTCGCCGCCGGCGTCCAGGGTATCCGCTGCCAGCCGCAGGTCTCCGGCGGTCTCGTCGGCGCGTTGGAGATGCCGTTTCAGGCTTTCCTCGGTGTGTTCGGCGGCCGCGATGGTTCCGGTGGGCACGTGGTGGAGCTCGACCTGATAGCACGGCGTCCGCAGCGTCCTGGCGGCCGCGACCGCGTACAGCGCCAGGGCCTGCGACGAACGCGCCTCGTACTCGTCCGGCTCGCGGCGGCCGGTCTTGTAGTCGATGATCACCAGTTCCCGGCCGCGCTGGTCGATCCGGTCGGCGCGGCCCTCGATGATGAGGCTGGGCCCGCTGCCCGGCTCGAGCGTCACCGGCGCCGAAACCCAGCGCTCCAGGCCGACCGGATCGACGCTGACGTCGTTGTGCTCGACGTACTCCGCGACCCAGGCCTTGGCCCTGGCGCGGTACCGGGCGGCCTGGTCGGCGTCTTCGAACCCGGCGTCCTTCCAGTGTTCGGCGACGAGCGCCATCGCCCGCTGCGGCACGCGCTTGATCACCGGCAGGTCGAACAACGCCCGCAAAGCGTTGTGCACCACCGCACCCAGCGTGCTGTGCGCCCACGCGCCGGTGCGTACCGGAGACGGGCGGTCGAGATATGCCATGCGGTAACGGCGCGGGCAATCTTCGAACGTCGCGAGGCGCGCGGGCGAGACCTTCGTCAGCTTGCGCGGCGCTTCGACGCCGAAGTCGAAACCAATCTGCTCCATCGGATCACCCCGCGCGCAACGCTACGCACCCCCACCGACACTTTTCGAGGGGATCCCCAAGAGGGGAGCAAGGGACCTTTGCTATCGCCCGCCACCGGACACGCCACGCGTGGAAGCAAGGGACCTTTGCTACCACCCCGCACACGTCACGTGCCCGTGATGAAGCCCTTCACCGAGTTCGCCACCAGCTCGACCGCGATGGCCGCCAGCAGCAGACCGGCGATCTTCGCCAGCAGGGTGATGCCGCTTTCCTTGATCAGCCGGATGACCACGCCCGAGTACCGCATGCACAGGTACAGCACGAAGTGCACCGTCACGATCGAAAGCGCGAGAGCCACGTACGCGCCGACGTGCCCATCGGCCTGCCGCACGAAGACGATGGTCGCGGCGATCGCGCCCGGGCCGGCGAGCAGCGGTGTCCCGAGCGGCACGAGGGCGACGTTGACGTCGTCGCCCGCCGCCTCGGCCTCGCCACCGGTCTTGCCGGTCAGCAGTTGGAGCGCGATGAGCAGCAGCAACAGCCCGCCCGCGCCCTGCAGCGCCGGGATCCCGATCCCGAGATACGACAGGATCGCTTGTCCCGCAACGGCGAACAGCGAGATCACCAGCAGGGAGACCAGTACCGCCTGCCGCGCGGCCTTGGCGCGGAACGCCACCGATTTGCGGCCGGTCAGGCTCAGGAACACCGGCACCGTGCCGGGCGGGTCCATGATGACGATCAGCGTGATCGTCGCGCTCATGAACAGGCGCGCGTCGAAGAAGTCCGTGATCGTCACCGCGTCACGACCTGGTAGCCGGTCGACCGCGCGACGAGTTCTTCGAGCGCGAGCGGGTCGGTGGTCTCGTCGCCGAGATCGATGGTCTTGTTCGTGCCGTGGTAGTCGCTCGAACCGGTGCGCACGAGCCCCAGCTCCCCCGCCAGCCCGTGCAGCCGGACGCGGGTCTCTTCGTCGTGGTTCGGGTGGTCGACCTCGACGCCGGTGAGCCCGCGCCCGGCCAGTCCGGCGAGCACGTCGACGGTGATGGTCGCGCCGCGCGTGTAGGCGAAGGGGTGTGCGATGACGGTGACGCCGCCGGCGTCCGCGATCATGTCGATCGCGTCCTCCACGAGCGTGTCCTGCCGGGCCACGAAGTACCCGCTGCCGTTGCCGAGATAGCTCCCGAAGGCCTCGTTCACCGACGACACGACGCCCGCCCGCACCAGGGCCTGCGCGAGATGCGGCCGCCCGGCCGAACCGTCCTCCGGCAGCAGCGACATGACCTCGTCGGGATCGACGGGGAGACCGTCGGCGGCCATTCGCTCGGCCATCACCCGCAGCCGCCACCGCCGCTCCGACCGGAGCCGGGTCTGTTCGGCGACGATCGACGGCGACGCCGGGTCGAAGAGGTAGGCGAGCAGATGGACGCTGATATGCCGCCCGGTCACCGGGTCGACGGAGATCGTGGACAGCTCGGCGCCGGGGACCAGGGTCAGCCCCGGCGGAAGTGCCTCGGCGGCCGGGGCCCAGCCGGCCGTGGTGTCGTGATCGGTGATCGCGACTACGTCGAGGCCCGCCTTCGCGGCGGCGGCGACCAGCCCGGCAGGGCTGTCGGTGCCGTCGGAGGCGGTGGAGTGGGCGTGCAGGTCGATGCGCATCGCCGCTCAGTATCGACGATGCTCCAGGTCACAGCGACTCCGGGACCTGCGCTAACCGACCTTCTTCTTGCCACGCGCCGCACGCTGCGCCTTGATCATCGAAAAGCGCTCGGCCTGCTTCTGCTTGTCGCCGAAGACGAGCTCGGAAATCGTGTCGTAGAACTCTTCCGGCTTCGGCAGGTAGTCGATGCGGTTCAGCGCCTGGATCTGGCCGGCGGACTCGACCACCATGGTCCCGTACCCCATCATCCGGCCCCACGCCGAACGCTCGTAGGTGAGGTCGGTGACCTTGGTGATCGGCATCATCAGCACTTTCGTGGTGAAGACACCGGTGGTCATCACGAACCGCTTGTCCGTGACCACCAGACGCTCGACCCACCACTCCATCACCACGTACGCGAAGCGCAGGATGATGAGCAACGCGGCATACCAGAGGATGTTCTGGATGATCCACGCGGCGGGCGGCAACAGGTAGGAGACCAGGACGCAGACGGCCAGCAACGCGGCCGTCTCGAAGGTTTCCCACAACAGCACAGCCCAGTGCCGGCGGATCCTGATGACCCGCCGCTCGGTGTCGAGGAGATACTCGTCTGGATCGCGTGGGGCGAACATACCGATAGAGTATCCGCTCCCCCGCTAGCTGAAGACGTTGCTGACGAAGGTGATCACCGATTCGGCCGAGTCACGCAGGAAGCCGATGATGTTTCCCACGAGGCCCGCGGCCTGACCTGGCTGCGCGATCACGAAGAACAGCACCAACGCGATTCCTGCGAAAGTGAGGAGCTTTTTCGCGTTCACAGCGATCAATCCTGTCTCTTACGGTGACTGACTGCGGATACTGACCATTCATTTTGTACCGCACCTTCCACCGGCGCGGGAGGGAAGTCCCGCGCTTGGGTCAGCCGGCGAGGGGAAGTGTACCGTACGGCTACTCTCCGTGTACAGGACAGCCATTGTCAGGAAGCCCGCGTCTACCATTCGGGAATGAACACCGTTTCGGACAGTACGGTCCGCTGCGTCGGCGGCATCGTCCACGATGAACGCGGGCGGATTCTGCTGATCCGGCGCGCGAATGAACCCGGACGTGGCCTCTGGTCGGTCCCCGGCGGGCGGGTCGAACCCGGCGAAACGGACGAAGCGGCCGTTATTCGCGAGATGCGCGAAGAGACCGGGCTGGACGTGATGCCGGGCACACTCGTCGGCAACGTCCGCCGCGGCCGGTACGACATCCACGACTTCGCCTGCGCGGTCGCCGGCGGCACTCTCCGTGCCGGCGACGACGCCACCGACGCGCGGTGGATCGACGCCGGAACCTTGATCGAACTGGACAAAGACGGCCACTTGGCCGAACTGCTGTTCGTCACTCTCCGCGATTGGGGAGTGCTGCCAACCGGGGAGATCCCGCCGTCTTGACACCCGCTGTGCCCGATTCGGCAATAGGCGCGGGGATAAAGCAGTGCGAGAGGTGAAAATTAGCCTTCTCGACGCATTGCCGACATCTCGAAGAGCCGAATGGGGTAAACCGCCGACGGGCCGGCGCGGACCTAAACCGGCAGCCAGGTCATCCGCTGCCCGTGCGGGGCCGTCCTGGCCAGCGCTCGCACGTCCGGCACACCGGCGTCCCAGCGGACGAGCCCGAGCACGGCCTGGTCGAGGGGTTCGGCGAGATCCGTCCTGCCGGGCACCAGGAGTTCCAGCGCGGCGGCGTAGAACTCCTCGCTGACCCACCACAGCGGCCGGTCCGCGGCGAGATTCCGGAGCGCCTCGACGAAGTCGGCCCGGCGCTCGCCCAGGTACGCCAGCACGTGGCTGGTCAAGACCACGAGCGGAGCGTCGGCGGGCAGGGTGGCCGCCGCGGAGGCGAGATCGTCGACGGCGTCGCCCGCGATCAGCTCCGGGCGCTGCTTGCCCTGCGCCGCCGCGGCCGTGCGAAGGAGCCGGATCCGGTCCGGCTGGTCGGCCCAGACGCAGGCTTCGAGCCAGGCGAGTTCGTCCTCGTCGGCCAGGTCCACCGGCGCGCGGTCGAGGCCGGCGCGGGCGGTGATCGTCAGCTTCTTCGGCACCTTCGGCGTGACGGCGCCGGGCGCGAGGTTCAGTGCGCAGTGCAGGCCGACCGCGGTCTTCGCGGGCCCGGCGGTGAGCTGTTCGCCGCCGTCGCACTGGTAGCGGTAGGCGTATTTGTCCATGCCGAGCAGCAGGCCGGCGCTGCAGCCGACTTCGAGCAGCGCGATCTTGCCGCCCGCCTCCTTCGCCGCCGCCGTCATCGCGGGGTAGAGCAGCGCGGCGCGGCGAACCTCGTTGGTCTGCGTGTACCGCGAGGAGATGATCGCCCGGGCCTTGTCCGCCCGTTCCAGCAGGAACGAGCGGAACAGCGGCCACGTCTCCGAGTCCACGCCGTCGAAACCGCCGACGGACGGGTAGTACCGCGACAACGGGTGGATGGGGTCGGCCTGGATGAGCCGGTGCGCCGTCGCCATGAGGAGCGTTCCGCGCGCTTCACCGCCGCGGGCGTCGGTCAGGAGGCCGGCGACGTCGTCGTCCTCGGACGCCTTCGTCGCCAGGTGCTCGTACAGCGGCGAGACTCCGGCCGCTTCGACCGTCGCGAACTTCCGCAGACGGCTCTTGATCTCATCCAGCCCGATGGGCATCGACGCGCTCCCTCTTCCCGTTCGTGACACCCATTATTCGTGCGGGACAGGACGACCGGGCTGTTCACCGCCCCTGGTGTCACCGTACGACCGCTTCGGCACCATCACCTTGCGACGGAAGACACACACGATCGTGCCGTCCTGCTTGTAGCCGCGGGTCTCGACATAGACGACACCGCGGTCGTCCTTCGACTTCGACGGCGTCTTGTCCAGCACCTCGGTCTCGCCGTAGATGGTGTCGCCGTGGAAGGTCGGCTTCACGTGCTTCAGCGACTCGACCTCGAGGTTCGCGATCGCCTTGCCGGACACGTCCGGCACCGACATTCCCAGCAGCAGCGAGTAGATGTAGTTGCCGACCACGACGTTCTTGCCGAAGTCGGTGGACTCCTGCGCGTAGTGCGCGTCGAGGTGCAGCGGATGGTGGTTCATGGTGATGAGGCAGAACAGGTGGTCGTCGTACTCGGTGACCGTTTTGCCCGGCCAGTGCTTGTACACGGCACCGACCTCGAACTCTTCGTAATAGCGACCGAACTGCACCCATTCCTCCTGCACGAGTAACGCGGCGTGAGCCTGGAACGACAGGTCTTCGTGTTGAGGAGTACCCTCGACCATTGGTGTCGGGTCGTCAACGCGACCCACACCACTGCGTAACCGTCCGCCGAGCCGAGGAGGTGAGGAACCCGATGTCCAGTGGCGATAGTCCGCTTCCTAGTAGTCGCAGCGTTTCCGCCTTCACGTCTCGCCTGATCCCCACCTGGCAGGGCTGACGAAACCGGGAACGCTGGCCTAGCCGAGCGGCCCCCCGGCCGCTTGGCCCGTCGTCTTCGCGCATCAACGCACGACGTCTGCCCAGGAGACCCCATGCCTGCCATTCCCTCGCTCGGCGGCCTTCGCGGCCGGAGCAACGGCCGCGCCAAGAGCGTCCCCGAACGCCCGCTGCCCGTCCCCCTTTCGGCGTACGTCGTCGACTGCGCGGTGTACGTGGAGGGCAAGCGCCTGCCCGGCCGCTGGACGCACGCCGAGGCCATCAAAGAGGTGCGCAAGCGGCACGCCGGGTTCGTCTGGATCGGCCTCCACGAGCCCGACGCGGTCCAGATCCAGGGCATCGCGGACACCTTCGGCCTGCACGAGCTGGCCGTCGAGGACGCGCTGGAAGCACACCAGCGGCCCAAGCTGGAGCGCTACGACGACACGCTGTTCATGGTGCTGAAGACCGTCCGGTACGTCGAGCACGAGTCGCCCGCGACGGCGAACGAGATCGTCGAGACCGGCGAGCTGATGGCCTTCCTCGGCCGCGACTTCGTGATCACCGTGCGGCACGGGAACCACTCGGGGCTGGCCAGGCTGCGCCGCGAACTCGACCAGGAGCCGGAACGCCTCGACCTCGGGCCGTCCGCGGTGCTGCACGCGATCGCGGACCACGTCGTCGACCACTACCTCGACGTCACCACCGCCATCGAGTCGGACATCGACGAGATGGAGACGCACGTCTTCGCGCCGCGGTCCAAGGTGAGCGCCGAGCAGATCTACTTCATGAAGCGCGAAGTGCTGGAGCTGCGCCGCGCGGTCATGCCGCTGGGCACCCCGCTGCAGCGCCTCGCCGAGGGGTACACGCGGCTGATCCCGGACGAGGTCCGCTCGTACTTCCGTGACGTCTCCGACCACTTGACGACCGTCGCGGAGCGGGTCGCGAACTTCGACGAACTGCTGACCACCCTGGTCGACGCGACCCTGGCGAAGATCACGCTCCAGCAGAACACCGACATGCGCAAGATCACCGCCTGGGCGGCGATCATCGCCGTCCCCACGGCGCTGGCCGGCATCTACGGGATGAACTTCGACTACATGCCGGAGCTGCATTGGCGGTTCGGCTACCCGGTGGCGATGACGGTGATCTTCGGTGTCTGCATCCTGCTCTACCGAATATTCAGGAAGAACCGCTGGCTCTGACCTCTTCCCGCTTTCGGTAGTACCTGGAGTTCCCCATGCCAAGGATCCTGACCAACCTCAAGTTCTGGGCGCTGGCGTTCTGCGTCGTCTGGCTCGGCATCGTGATCGCGATCATCGCCAAGGACCCCGCGTTCGCCCACGGCACCAAGTAGTGCCTCCGGGCTTACCCTGGAGCGCATGAAAGCGCTGGTGGTCGCGGACGAGGTCGAGGAGCGGTTGTGGACGTCCGCCGTCCGCACCCACCCTGCCGACCTCGTGATCGGCGCCGGCGACCTGCCGTACGACTACCTCGAGTTCCTGGCGAGCGCGCTCGATGTGCCGTGCGTGTTCGTTCCCGGCAACCACGACCCCGACCTGTCCGGCTACACGCGTTACGGCGGGCTGTCCATGAAGGACGGTTTCCCCGCCGTGTGGCCAGGGCCGGCGGGCGGGGTGAACGCGGACGGCCGGATCGTCGACGTCGGCGGGCTCCGGTTCGCCGGGCTCGGCGGTTCGGTGCGCTACAACGACGGCCCGAACCAATGGACGCAACGCCAGCAGGCGCGGCGTGCCCGGCGGTTGGTGCGCCGGGCCCGGTTCCGCCGCTGGCGGGACGGCCGTGACGTTGATGTACTGCTCACGCACGCGCCGCCGCGGCACTGCGGCGACCGCGAGGATCCGCCGCACCGCGGGTTCGACTGTCTCCATCGCACGATCGAGTTGTTGCGCCCGAAGTGGTTGCTGCACGGGCATATCCACCCGCACGGTGAACCCGTGCCGGACCGGGTGGTCGGCGGGACCACGGTCCGCAACGTGGTCGGGCACCGGATCATGGAGTTCTCATGAAGGACACGGGCTTTCCCCGCGCGGACGCGGAGCACGACTTCCTCCGCGCGCGACGGCGTCAGGTGCTGTCCCGGCTGGCGAACTGGCTGCGGCGCGAACCCGACGACGTGAACATCATGCTGCCGTTTCACGAGGTGGTCGACGCGCTCGGCTATCTCGGCGAACGGAAGATCGGGGCGCGGGTGATCCGGCTCGATTCGATCGTCGGCAGCGTCGACCGCGGCCGCGATTTCGACCGCCGCTTCCGCCCGACGTCCGGGCGGGTTCGCGAACGCTGGGAACGATTGGCGCTGGCAACCCGGCGCGGCGAGTCGATCCCGCCGATCGAGGTGTACCGCGTCGGCGAACTGCACTTCATCATCGACGGGCACCATCGCGTTTCGGTGGCGCACGCGATGCGACTGTCCACAATAGAGGCGATGGTCACCGAGGTGCGGACCAAACTGGACCCGAGCGGGATCCGGTACCGCGGCGATCTGATCGTGAAGGACTACCGGCGGCTGTTCCTGGAACGCGTCCCACTATCGGGGCACTCGCGGACTTCGGTGGTGTTCACGGATCCGTGGGACTACGCGCGGCTCGGTGAGCACGTCGAGGCGTGGGGTTTCCGGCTGATGCAGGACGAAGGGGCGTACTCGGATCGCGCGACGCTGGCGCAGCGGTGGTTCGACGAGGAGTTCGTGCCGGTGGTGGCGATGCTGCGGCAGGCGGACCTGCTCGGCTCGCGCACCGACGCCGAGGCGTATCTGTGGGTGGCTTGCGAACGGTACCGGCTGATCCGGACGCACCGGTGGGACGACGAGGTCTTCGAAGCGGTGCGGTCACAGTCCCGCTGACGCGCTCCGCGCGTGCAATGAAAGGTCCCTTCATTGCAAATTTTGCAATGAAGGGACCTTTCATTGCACGCCCCCTACATGTGCACGGCGACCGGAGCACCCTCCGAAGCGCCCTCCGGCGCCTTCGCCGGGGCACCGGACCGCAGCAGCAGCCCGCAGATCACCGCCCCGATGACGAAGATCCACCCACCCCACACGAAAGCGGTCGTGTAACTGTGCACAGCCGCTTCGGCCGCCAGTTGCGGCGAAGGCACCTTCCCGGCCAGGAACGACGTCGACGCGTTTCCGGCCAGCGTGCTCAGCAGCGCGGTGCCGATCGAGCCGCCGACCTGCTGCGCGGTGTTGACCGCCGCCGACGCGACACCGGCGTCGTGCGTGTCGACGCCGAAGGTCGCGACGCTCATCGCGGGCGCCATGGCAAGGCCGATGCCGACGCCCATGACCATCAGCGGGAACAGCACACCGCCGGCGTACGTGCTGGTGGTGTCGATGGCCGCGAGCCAGAACAGCCCCGCCCCGGCGATCAGCATTCCCAGTGACACCAACGGTTTCGCGCCGAACTTCGGCAGCAGGACGGCCGTCGCCGACGTCGCGCTCGCCATCAGGGTGGCCACCATCGGCAGGAACGCGACCCCGCTCTGCACCGGCGTGAACCCGAGGCTCAGCTGGATGTAGAAGGTGAGGAAGAGGAAGATCGAGAACATCCCGATGGCGAGCAGGAACATCGCGAGATACGAGCCGCCGCGGTCGCGGTCGAGCAACACGCGCAGCGGCAGGAGCGGGTGTTCGGCACGCTGCTGGATCACGACGAACGCGGCCAGCAGCACGACACCGGCGGCGAGGAAACCCCATACCGAGATCGCGGACCACGAGTCACGTTCGGCGTTCGCGAAGCCGTAGACGAGCGCGAAGAGACCGGCCGACGCGGTGATCGTGCCCGGGATGTCGAGCTTCGGGCGCGGGCCGTCGGTTTCGGAGTTCTTCAGCAGCACGGCCGAACCGGCGAACGCGATCACCGCGAAGACGATGTTGACGTACATCGACCAGCGCCAGTCGAGGTATTCGGTCAGCACGCCGCCGAGCAGCAGGCCGATCGCCGCGCCGCCACCGCCGATCGCGCCGAAGACGCCGAACGCCTTGCCGCGTTCCTTCGGGTCGGTGAAGGTCGTGGTCAGCAGCGAAAGGGCGGCCGGGGCGAGAAGCGCACCGAAGACACCCTGTGCGGCACGCGCGATGAGCAGCATTTCGATACTGGTGGCGGCGCCGCCGATCGCGGACACGATGGCGAAACCGGCGAGCCCGACGAGGAACGCGCGTTTGCGGCCGAAGAGGTCCGCGAGCCGTCCGCCCAGCAGGAGCAGGCTGCCGAACGCGAGCGCGTAGGCGGTGACGACCCATTGGCGGGCGTCGTTCGAGAAGCCGAGGTCATGCTGCGCCGACGGCAACGCGATGTTCACGACGGTGGCGTCGAGGACGACCATCAGCTGGGCGAGCCCGATCATCACCAGGATCAGCCATCTCCTGGCGTGGTGCGGGTTGGTGTGCTGCGCGGCCGCGTCCCCCGGCGGCGTGGCGACAGCGGTGGATGAGTCAGACATACGGGCGGTTTCCTCACCGATAGTGACGAAGAAGCTATGTGGAGTAGGTATCTCCCCTTTCCGCGCCCAAGGTACACAAGAAGTGGAGAAGTGTCCTCTACTTCGTTTGTTAAGCTGGACCAATGGCTCGGGAACTCGCTCCCGCCGCACCGGCGCGGCCGTTGCGGCGCGACGCTGAACTCAATCGGCAGCGCATCATCGCGGCGGCGCACACTGTCTTCGGCGAGCGCGGGCTCGAAGCGACTCTCGACGACGTCGCGCATCACGCGGGCGTCGGCGTCGGCACCGTCTACCGCCGCTTCCCGAGCAAGGAACACCTGGTCGAGGCCATGTTCGTCGACCAGTTCGAGACGATCCGCGAGTTCGCCGAAGAAGCGCTTCGCGCCGAAGATCCTTGGGAGGGATTCGCGGGCTTCACGTGGCGCGCGGCCGAACTGCACGCCGGTGACCGCGGGTTACGTGAAGTCATGCTGTCGAACGTCTTCGGCCAGGAGCGCGTCGCCGAGGCGAAATCCCGCATGGTGCCGTTGATCACACAGCTCGTCGAGCGGGCTCAGGCGGCGGGGGCCCTTCGCGCCGACTTCGTGCCGACCGACATACCGCTCCTGCACCAGATGCTCGGCTCCGTCATCGAGTTCACGCACGGTATCCAGCCGGACCTGTGGCGCCGGTGCCTCGCGATGCTGCTGGACGGTCTGCGCGCCGAACCCGGCCGCGCCACCCCGCTGCCGCATCCGCCCCTGGACGTCGAGGCGCTGGACGAGGTTATGTGCTCCTTCCGCCTCCCCAGGCTGCGCTAACCCCGCATTTAGTCCTCTGAATG
The DNA here is from genome assembly GCF_046548895.1 of Amycolatopsis sp. cmx-4-54. NCBI lineage: Bacteria > Bacillati > Actinomycetota > Actinomycetes > Pseudonocardiales > Pseudonocardiaceae > Amycolatopsis > Amycolatopsis sp. cmx-4-54. The sequence goes on along the minus strand of NZ_JAEBEJ010000011.1, from coordinate 324,157 downwards.
CGTTCCTTGCGCGTGCAACTACCGCAACCAGAGGACTGAATGCGTCAGGGGAGCTTCGGGAAAACGGCGACGGCGACCTCCCGGGCCGCCGCGCAGGTGGCGTCCTCGGGCGCCCCGTCCACCCCCACCACCGAGAGCATCGCCTGCTCGACCCGGTCCGGGGTGCCGGGAATCGGCCGGTGCGTGGTCACCTGGCAGAACGCGCCGGACGTGGTGACCTGGACCTGCCGCCCGCCCAGCGCCTCCGTCGCGCCCGGCGTGGTGTCCGCGCCCACCGACAGCACGAAGCTGACCTTTCCGCGGATGCAGCTGTGCCCGGACAGCGCCGGGGCCGGTTTGGTCTCCGCGCCGGCGGCGGCGTCGAGTTCGTGCTGGTCGAGCGGCGCGCACGGGGCGACGCGGCCCCACGAACGCTGGTCCAGGTTCATTCGCCCGACCTTGCGCGCGCCGATCACCCCGGCCGCGCCGTCGACCGTCGCGTCGGCGATCCGGCAACGGTCGGCCTGATCGGCGGGCGCCGTGTCGTCGGAGGTCACGGTGATGGACAGCCTGATCCCGTCGGCGAAGGTCAGCAGCCGGGTGCAGGCGGTGTCCTCGTTGAACGTCGACCGCTGGACGCTGACGCCTTCCGGCAACGGACCGGCGTATTCGTACGGCTGATTGTTCGGATCCTGCCCGGAAGCGATCGGTCCGGTGGTCACGGTGTAGCGATTGGCACCCTCGACGAATTCGAGGCGGCAGAACTCGAAAGAGGTCAACGGCGGTTTGACCGCGTTTCCGCCGCCGATCACTTTCCGCTGGTCGACCAGGCTGCAGTAATCCAGTGACGAGTACTCCCCGAGCGCCTCGGAAGCGGTCAGGGCCTCTTCACCCGCCGTGGTCGGCGGCGCCACCGCCGGTTCCGGGGTGGAACAGGCCGCGGCGAGGAACAGGCCGCAGAGTACTGCGCTGAGTCTCTTCGAGGGCACCGGAGCAGTATCGTCAAAAGATCGCGGAACACCAGCCCCTACGGGCGAAGAACACAGGGTCCGCCACGTTTTCCCAGGTGAATGCCTCACCGCGATTTCACGCCCTTAAGGGTGCGTTTCGTTCCGCGGTGGGATGCGGTAGGGCCGCCACGCGACGACAATGGGTTTCACACACCGTGACGACCGAGAGGGAAGAACCGTGACGAACCCCGTAGCCGCCCGCCTGACCCGACCGCGCCAGGGCCGCATGATCGGCGGCGTCTGCGCCGGTCTCGCCAAACGCTTCGGCACCACGCCGGGCAAGGTCCGCCTGCTCGCCGTGCTGTCCTGCCTGCTGCCCGGCCCGCAGTTCATCGTCTACCTCGTGCTGTGGCTGGCCCTGCCCGAGAGCGAGTACTGAGCCGGCCTCAGCCGTTGGGATCGAAGGGGATGCCCGCCGGTTTGGCCTTCCCCAGATTGTGTTCGAAGGAGCCGTCCTTGATCGCCAGGCTCGCGCTGCCGAAATCGGCGCGGACGAGCGTGTCACGGATACCGGGCGGGAACCCGTCCCAGCTGACGAGGTCCGGGTACTGCCAGGCGTTGTAGTGGTTCTCCGGCGGTTCGGTCGCGCTCGCGATGCGGAAGCAGTGGGTGCTCGCGCCGTCCTTGTGATAGACGATCTTCGGGTGGGTCCCCTCCCAGGAGACCTTGGAGCGGTCGTAAGTGGAGTAGTTGCCGTGCGCTGACGTCGACACGTACCGGGCCTGGCCCTCGTTGACCCAGACGACGACGTGTTCGATGTCGTGCCGGTGCCCGCAGCAGTCGATGCCAGGGACGGCCTGGTCCTTTTCGAAGTACAGGTCGTAGAGGTGGGCGCACCAGCCGTTGTTGCACTTCGACCGCGCGTAGGAGTTGGTGTTGTCGAGGTCCGACCGGTCGCGGCACTGACCGTTGAGGGCTCCGGAATTCTTGAGCCCGGTGGCGATCGCGCCGGTCGGCGAGATCGCGGGCGTCGGATAACAGCCGTCGGTGTCGTAGTCGAACGCGGGCTGCCACTTGCTGTCGGCTTCGGTCGCGTTCGCCGGCAGGGCCTGCGGCGGTTCGGCCCAGGCGACGGCCGGCGCGAGCGTGGTGATGAGGACCGCTCCGGCCAGGCCCTGCAGGAGACGGCGTGTCAGCTTCTTCGGCAAGGCGGGCGCCCTTCTCTAGGTCCCCGGAGAATTCCCGGTGACCCCATGCGACGTAAACCGCCGAAGGTGGGAATGCCCGATGTCCGAAGTGGACAAAGCGTGACCGGCTCCAACACCGCACACGCGTGTCTGAAGGCGCAACTCGCGTGATTGAACGGCGAACACGACCGAGGTCGGGCCGCTCGAGTGTTCCGGTTTCAGACACGCGAGTTACGCCCTCAATCACGCGAGATCCGGCGCCGGGGCACCTGGATGCGCGTGAAGGCCCCTTCCCTCGGCTCAGCCGAGGGAAGGGGGCCTTCACGCGCTACAGGAAGGAGCTAGTCGGTGTAGGTCAGGTTCTTGCCGCTGGCCCCGTCGAACAGCTTGATCTTGTCCGCGTCGAACCACAGTTCGACGTTCTGGTTCTCCGCCGCCGACGAGGCCGCCGAGAGGCGGGCCACGATCTGCGACTCGGAGCCGGGGACGTCCGAGGAACCGCTGTCGGCGGCGAGATCCGCGAGGTCGGACGACGACGCGGCCTCACCCTCGACCGAGAAGTGCGCGAACTTCTCGGACCCCATCGACTCGAGGACGTCGACGTGGGCGGTGAACGTCGCGCCCTGGCGGGCGGTGGCGTCCACCAGCGCGGCGTCCTCGAAATGCTCCGGCCGGATGCCGACGATGACCTCACGCGGCGCGTCGGCCGCTTCGACCAGTTGCCGGACCCGGTCGGTGAGCGGGATGTCGCCCAGCGCGCTGCGAGCCGTCCCGTTCTCCAGCGTGGCGGACACGAAGTTCATCGACGGGCTGCCGATGAACCCGGCCACGAACAGGTTCGCCGGGTTGTCGTAGAGGAACTGCGGCGACCCGATCTGCTGCACGTAGCCCGCCCGGAGCACGACGACCCGGTCACCGAGGGTCATGGCCTCGGTCTGGTCGTGCGTGACGTAGAGCGTCGTCGTGCCCAGCTGCTTCTGGATCTTCGACACCGACGTCCGCATCTGGCCGCGCAGCTTCGCGTCCAGATTGGACAGTGGCTCGTCCATCAGGAACGCCTTGGGGTTGCGGACGATCGCGCGCCCCATCGCGACGCGCTGCCGCTGGCCACCGGACAGGTTCGCCGGTTTGCGGTCCAGGTGCCCGGTCAGGTCGAGGATCTGCGCCGCCTCCTCGACCTTGGCCCGCACCGTCCGGTCGTCGACCTTGGCCAGCCGCAACGGGAACGCCATGTTCTCCCGCACGCTCATATGCGGGTACAGCGCGTAGGACTGGAACACCATCGCGATGTCGCGGTCCTTCGGGGCCTTCTCGTTGACGCGCTGGCCGTCGATGCGCAGTTCGCCGGAGGAGATGTCCTCCAGTCCCGCGACCATGTTCAGCGTCGTGGACTTTCCGCAGCCGGACGGGCCGACCAGGATGATGAACTCACCGTCGGCGATCGTGATGTCCACTTCGGACACCGCGAGGGCGCCGTCGGGGTACTTCTTGGACACTTTTTCGAGAACGATTTCAGCCATGGGTCAGCCCTTCACCGCACCGGACGTCAGCCCCGCCACGATGCGACGCTGGAAGAACAACACGAACAGGATGATCGGGACGGTGATCACCACGGCGGCCGCGGAGATCGTCCCGGTCGGGTCTTCGAACTGCGACGACCCGGTGAAGAACGACAGCGCCGCCGGGACCGTGCGCGAGGCCTCGGTCGAGGTCAGCGAGATCGCGAACAGGAAGTCGTTCCAGCAGAAGATGAACACCAGGATCGCGGTGGTGAACACCCCCGGTGCCGCCAGGGGCGCGATCACCTTGCGGAACGCCTGCGCCGGGGTCGCGCCGTCCATCTTCGCCGCCTTTTCCAGCTCCCACGGGATTTCCCGGAAGAACGCGGACAGCGTGTAGATCGACAGCGGCAGCGCGAACGTGATGTAGGGCAGGATCAGCCCCGGCCAGGTGTCGAACAGGCCCAGCTCACGTTCGATGTTGAACAGCGGCGTCACCAGCGACACCTGCGGGAACATCGCGATCAGCAGCGACATCCCGACCAGCACCTGCTTGCCGGGGAAGTCCAGCCGCGCGATCGCGTACGCCGCCATCGTGCCGAGGACGACCGCGATCACCGTCGCGATGATCGCGATCCCGATCGAGTTCACCAGTGCCCTGATGAACTCCGTGGTCTCGAAGATGTCCGCGTAGTTCTGCCACGTCCATTCCTGCGGGATGAAGTACCCGTCGTCCAAGGTCTCCTTGGTCTTGAACGAAAGGGACACCACCCAGAGCACCGGGAACAGCGCGAACACCAAAACGAGGAGGTCGACGAGGCCCCATTTGACTTTGCGGCCGGGAGTGACCGCTCCACCGATCGCCATCAGCGCTTACCCCCATTGTCACTGCCGGGTGCGGCCGTGCCGAACACCTTGATGAAGATGAACGCGATGATCGCCACCGTGATGAAGATCAGCACCGCCATCGTCGACCCGATCCCGAGGTTCAACCCCTTGACCAGGTTGTTGTAGGTCTGCATGGACACCGAGGACGTGTCCTGCGCGCCGTTGGTGAGCACGAAGATGTTGTCGAAGATGCGGAACGCGTCCAGGGTGCGGAACAGCAGCGCCACCAGGATCGCCGGCTTCATCACCGGCAGCATCACCTTCGTGAACCGCTGCCACGCCGTCGCGCCGTCCATCGCCGCGGCCTTGAGCAGGTCGTCCGGCACCAGCGCCAGCCCCGCCATCAGCAGCAGCGCCATGAACGGCGTCGTCTTCCACACCTCGGCCAGCACGATGATCGCCAGCGAAGGCCAGTACTCGGTCAGCGGCGCGGTGTCCGGGAAGAACAGGTTGGCCAGGTAGCCCGTGTCCGGCGTCCAGGCGTAGTACCAGGAGAACGCCGCGACCACCGTCACGATGCCGTACGGGATCAGGGCGACCGTCCGCACGAGGCCCCGGCCGACGAGCGTCCGGTGCATGATCAGCGCCAGTCCCATGCCGAGGACGAACTCGATCACCACCGAAACGATGGTCAAGGCCATCGTCGTCCCGAACGCCGTCCACCAGTAACCGTTGGACAGCACCGCGATGTAGTTGTCGAGGCCGACGAACTCCTGCTGCGCCGGGAACCTGAGGTCGTAGCGCTGCAGGGAAAGCCAGATCGAGTAGATGATCGGGTACCCGGTGACCGCGATCATCACGATCGCCGCCGGGGCGCACAGCCACAGCCCGAGCCTGCGCTCGGCCTTCTTTCCTTCGCTGAGAGCGGGTTTCGCTTTCTTGCCCGGTTTGCTCGCGGTCGCCGAACCGGCGGTTTCCTGCACGGTCACGGGATCACCCCCTTCGACTGGAGCGCGTCGGCGAGCTGTTCCTTCAGCTTCTCCCCGGTCGTCCGCGGATCGATTTCAGAAGGCGGGGAAAGGATCTTCGCCATCACGGTCGACGCGTTCTGGTACGCGGGGGTGAGCGGCCGTACCGCGGCGTCCTTGAGCGCGTCCAGGATCGCCTCCCGCATCGGGTACTTCGTGTCCATACTCGGGTTGTCGTCACCGACGGCCGCTGTCGGGTCGAGCGGGACCGTGTCGGTGTAGAGCGATTCGAGCGTCGGCGGGACACCGTCCTTGAGCGCGGAGAACTTCTGGTTCTTCTCGTTGCGCAGGCACAGCGCGACCTCGTACGCCTCGGCCTTGTGCTTCGAAGTCGAGCTGACCGCCAGGTTGTAGCCACCGATCGTGGTCTTGGCGGGCTTGTCCGCTTCGAGCCGCGGATAAGTGGTCCACTTGAAATGCTTCAGCTCGTCCTTCTTGTCCTTGGCGTAGGCGGGATAGACGAACGGCCAGTTGAGCTCGAACGCGGCGTTGCCGCGCTGGAACGCCAGGCGGACGTCGTCCTCCTTCGAGTTGGTCAGCGACGGATCGGTGACCCCGGACGTGGTGACCTTCTTGAGCATTTCCAGCGCCTTGATCGCGCCTTCGTCCATCACGACCGATTTGCCGTCGTCGGAGAGGATCTTGCCGCCCGCCGATTCGACGAGGGTGTTGTAGATGACGACGAGGCCTTCGTACTGCGCGCCGGTGAACACGATGTTCGCCGGTTTACCCTGCGCCTTGAGTGCCTGGGCCTGCTGGATCATCTCGTCCCACGTCTTCGGCGGCGTCGGCGTCAGCCTGTCGTCGTACCAGAGCAGCTGGACGTTGGTGTTCTTGGTCGCCGCGTAGAGCTTCCCGTTCCAGGTGGCGGTTTCGAGCGGCCCCGGCAAGACCCCGGCCGTGGCCTCGTCCTTCGCCTCCCCCGTCCACTCGTCGGCCCAGCCCGCCTCGGCGAATTCGGCGACCCAGGTGACATCCAGTCCCAGTACGTCGAGTGAGTCGTCCCCGGCGGCCAGGCGGCGGACCATCTGCTCGCGCTGACCGTCGGCTCCCCGCGGGAGTTTGTTGTAGACGACCTCGTACCGCCCGCCCGAGGCCTTCGTGCAATCGTCCACAACGGACTGGAAATTGTCTTCGGGCGCGTAGTAGACGTTGATCTTCAGGCCGGCATCCGAACCGCAACCCGCCAGCAGGCCGGCCGTCAGCGCCGCCGCGCCGAGTAGCGAGCCGGTGCGGCCTGGTGAGCGGCCCCTCCGGCTCGCGCTCATCCTCTTCCCCATGAGGCCTCCTCACCCGCGCACGGCCGGGAGCGGCGGCACTAGGACGCGTTGGAGAAGCCCGCGCGCCAGCACCCCGACGTGCTAGTGCTCGGGCGGACACGCTGGAGTACGCGACCGCCCGACTGGTGTTGTGCAACCTATTCCGGGCGATCACCGCCCGCAAGCAGTATCGGTAACGATTCAGCGGACCGCACGGCGAAGAGGTGAACCAGTACCGCCGAATGTCAGTGGTCCGGCCCCGTGTCACCCGGTGGGGCGGCCGCCCAAGGCGAGCTGGGCGAGGAGCTCACGCCCCTGTTCGGCCGAACGCGGCTGGCAGAGCACGTCGTAGCGGCCGGCGACCAGCTGGCTCGCGGAGGAGAAGTCGCGGCGGGACATGCTGTAGCTGATCGCCGCGAAGACCGTCCACGCCAGGATGCCGAGCACGAGCCCGCCGATCATGGGCTGCCAGGCGAACCCCTGGTTGTTGAACATGCCCAGCAGCAACCCGATGATCAGGCCGAACCACGCGCCGGACACCGCGCCCGTCCCCAGCACCCGGCCCCAGCTCAGCCGCCCGACGACGCGCTCGACGAGCATCAGGTCGACGCCGACGATGGTCACGTCGGAGACCCCGAACTCCCTCTCCGCGAGGAAACCGACGGCTTGCTGGGCTTCGCCGTACGTCGCGTAGGAACCGATCGGCCAGCCGGAAGGCGGTGTCGGCAGCCTGGGCAGCCCGCCCGCGGCCCGGCCGCTTCCGCCAAAGGGAGCAGTCACGTGATCACCTCTCGCCCGTCCTGGTCCATCTTCTCAAGGACGGGCGAAAGGCGCGAACGTTCAGGAGCGGGACTTGTACTCGCGGAGCAGGCCCCGGCTGATGATGGTCTTCTGGATCTCGCTGGTGCCTTCTCCGATGAGCAGGAACGGCGCCTCGCGCATGAGGCGTTCGATCTCGTACTCCTTGGAGTAGCCGTAGCCGCCGTGGATGCGGAAGGAGTCCTGGGTGACCTCGGCGCAGTACTCGCTGGCGATCAGCTTCGCCATGCCTGCCTCGACGTCGTTGCGCTCGCCGGAGTCCTTGAGACGGGCGGCGTTGACCATCATCAGGTGCGCGGCCTCGACCTTGGTGGCCATCTCGGCGAGTTTGAACGCGACCGCCTGATGCTCGGCGATGGCCTTGCCGAAGGTCTTGCGCTGCTGGGCGTACTCGACGGCGAGCTCGAACGCGCGGATCGCGATCCCGCAGGCGCGGGCGGCGACGTTGACGCGGCCGACCTCGACACCGTCCATCATGTACGCGAAGCCCTTGCCCGGCGCTTCGCCGAGGACCTTGTCGGCACCGATCTCGTAGCCGTCGAACACGGCCTCGGTGGTGTCGACGCCCTTGTAGCCCATCTTGTCGATCTTGCCGGGGATGGTGAGGCCGGGAGCGACCTCGCCGAACCCCTCGGGCTTCTCGACCAGGAACGTGGTCAGGTTCTGGTGGGCCTTCTCGGCGCCTTCGTCGGTCTTGACCAGCAGCGCGATCAGGTTGGAGCTGCCGCCGTTGGTCAGCCACATCTTCGAACCGTCGATGACGTAACCGTCGTCGGTCTTGCGGGCACGGGTCTTGATCGCGGCGACGTCGGAGCCGAGGTCGGGCTCGGACATGGAGAACGAACCGCGGACCTCACCGGTCGCCATGCGGGGCAGAAAGTGCTGCTTCTGCTCCGGCGTCCCGTGACGGGAGATCATGTGCGCCACGATGAAATGCGTGTTGATGACACCGGAGACGCTCATCCAGCCGCGCGCGATCTCCTCGACCACGAGCGCGTAGGTCAGCAGCGATTCGCCGAGACCGCCGTACTCCTCCGGGATGGTGAGCCCGAACAGGCCCATCTCCTTCATCCCCTCGACGATGTCGGTGGGATAGGTGTCGGAATGCTCGAGCTCCTGCGCGCGCGGGATGACCTCCTTGTCCACGAACTGGCGGACCGTGGCCAGGATTTCGGACTGCACGTCGGTCAAGCCGGCGGTCTGGGCGAGGCGAGCCATCGCTGCTCCCTAAATTCGCGCGCGCCGGGCTCCCGGCGCTGGGTTACCGGTGAGTATGACGCCTGCGGAAAGACCCCGCTATGAGCGCAGTCACGCGTACGCCATCCGTGGCCGGGATCTTCGCGAAGGCATGACACTCGCGACGTTCGCCAGCGATACGGTCCTCGTCTACGAGGGGACCAGCATGACGAATCCGCACGACCCGTACGGGCAGCAGCCGTCCGGGCAGTTCCAGCAGCCCTACGGCCTCCAGCCGTATCAGCCGCCGTCTCAGCAGTACTACGTCCAGCAGCCCTATGTCCAGCAGCCCTACGTGCGGCCGCCGGACCAGGGTATGGCGGTGGCGTCGCTGGTGTGCTCGCTGATCGGGCTGGTCATGTGCTTCCCGGCGATCCTCGGGATCATCTTCGGGCACATCGCGCTCTCGAAGGCCAAACGCGGCGAAGCGGGCGGCCAGGGCATGGCACAGGCGGGCATGATCGTCGGGTACGTCGTCACCGCGCTCTGGCTGATCCCGGTCATCCTGTGGTTCGTTTTCGTCGTGTTCGCGATCGGAGCCGCGAACGTGTCGTGACCCGTCCGGAGGATACGGTGGTGTCCCGCACGAACCAGGGGGCCAACCGGATGAGCAGTTCCGACCCGCAGGACACACCGTCGACGTCGTCCTATACCGACTCGAACACCTTCTCGGACCCGACTTCGGCGTCTTCGGCGTCCGAAACCGTGTCAGGCCCGCAGCCCTTTCAACCGCCGGAACCCTTCACCCCGCCCCCGCCGTTCGAGCCGCCCGCTCCGTTCGAGCCGCCTTCGGCTTCCGCGACGGATCCGGCTCCCGAGCCGGCTTCGGTTCCGGTTCCGGTCGAGACGTGCGGGCAGGCCATCGACCCGCTGACCGCCGAGCCAGTGCCGTCGCCCTACGCGACGCCGGAGCCGCTGGCCCCGCCTATGTACGCGCCCGCGCCGTTGCCCGCCGCGTACCCGCCGCCGCAGCCGTACAACCCGTACGCGGCGGTCGCTCCCCCGCGGTCGCAGGACAACGGGATGGCGATCGCCGGACTGGTGTGCTCGCTCGTCGGGATCTGCTCCTGTGTGACGGTGATCGTCGGGCTGATCCTGGGGCACATCGGGCTGGCGAGGGCGAACCGCGGCGAGGCGGGCGGGCGCGGCATGGCGCTCGCGGCGGTGATCATCGCCTACGTCGTGATCGCGTTGTACGTCGGTTTCATCGGCACGATGATCATTCTCGGGGTGAACGGCGAGCTCGAGTAGCGGCGTCGTCCGGGCGGCCTAGAGGTCGGCCGTCGTCACCGCGTTCTCCAAGGAGTGCAGGGAGACATATCGCTGCCGCTGCACGAAAGCCGAGCCTCGTCCGGTGCCGAGATGAGGCAGTGCCTGCCGCAGCTGCCGGTGGTCGGGATGTCCTGGACCGGTCAGCAGGAAGACCTGATAGCGGCCATCCGTCCAGGTATCGTCCGACGTCTCGATGACCTTCGCGATCTTACGGTCGAAGCGATCCTCCGAAGCACCGAGCCGCGCTGCCTCTTCCGGAGACCACTCGACGTTGTCCCGGCGGTGAAGCACGGCGGGTACATCGAGCTTGACCTCACGGTCCGCGTAGAACGCCACACGCTCGATCGGCCGGAACGCCCGCCCGGATTGGCACACGTAAGCGGAGCAGGTCTCGTACAACGGCCAAGCGTGCTTCGCCGAAACGACGACGGTGTCGTCGATCGTGACCGGTCGCTGCGCGTAGACGGTCATCAGTCCGCTGCACCGCTTCAGCCAGCGCGCGGCATCCTTGTCGATGTACGCGGCCAGGTCGAAGATCTGGCGAAGCTCGAAGGGTATGTCGACGTTGATCGTCGAGTCGTGGTGCGCGAGCCGGTTCCGGAACTTGCGGACCCGCTCGACCGCGACGGCGACCTCCTTTCGCTTTCCCGACGAGTGCGGGAAGGCGCGATGAAGACAATCGCGCCAGAGCTCCTCGTACTTGGGGCCGAGCAGACCTGACCAGAACCCGAAGCTCAATCCGGCGATGATCTGGTGCCGGGTTTCCTTTCGCTGGGGACGCAGCCGCTCCCGCACGGTGGCCACGGCCTCCGCCACATTGTCCCCGCCGGGAGTCGGCAGCAAGAACCACGGGATGCCGCACTGGTCCTCTCGGAAATGCTCGCGAAGACACCGATCCAGAGCGTTACGAAGGAGCACCTCGAGATGGCCGACGACCTCGAAAGCGGCGGAGGATGTTCGCGCGCTCCATTCGTACAACCGCAGGGCCGCGACCTTGTCCCCCGACGCTGCCTCGAGGTAGGGAGCCATCCGGGGTTCGGACAGCAGATTCCAGACCATGGGCTCTTCGGTCTCGACGGACGGCACCCGAAGATGCTACCGTCAGTGACGAACGCCCCAGTGTCGCCTCTGATGCAAGCGCCTGGGGCTTCTTCATGCGCTCAGCTGCCCTCCCTGGGCGCCGGCGCCACCTGACCGTTGCCCTCTGAGACCTCCGGCTCCTTTGCAGGCGTCTCCCGCTTCGGCGTGTTCGCGTCGAGGAACCGCAGCAATTCCACCGGGAACGGCAAGACCAGCGTCGAGTTCTTCTCGGCCGAGACCTGCACGACGGTCTCCAGCAGCCGCAGCTGCAACGCCGCCGGGGTGTCGGCCATGGTCGCGGCCGCCTGCGAAAGCTTGTACGACGCCTGCAACTCGCCGTCGGCCGAGATGACCCGCGCCCGGCGTTCGCGTTCGGCTTCGGCCTGGCGCGACATCGAGCGTTTCATCGACTCCGGCAGCGCGACGTCCTTGATCTCGACGCGGTCGATGTGGATGCCCCAGTCCAGCGCCGGGCTGTCGATCATCAGCTCCAGGCCCTCGTTCAGCCGTTCACGGTTCGACAGCAGGTCGTCCAGGTCGCTCTTGCCGATGATGGACCGCAGCGAGGTCTGCGCGACCTGGCCGACGGCCGAGCGGTAGTCCTGCACGTTGACCGCGGCCAGCACCGGATCGATCACCTTGAAGTACACGACCGCGTCCACCCGCACGGTGACGTTGTCGCGGGTGATGCCGTCCTGCGCGGGGATGGGCATCGTGATGATCTGCATGTTGACCTTCTGCAGCCGGTCCGCGATCGGCACCAGCAGCGCGAGCCCCGGCTCCCGGATGGCGGGTCGCACCCGCCCGAACCGGAACACGAGACCGCGTTCGTACTGTTTCACGACGCGGAGGCTGGTCGCGAGCCAAGCACCGCCCGCGACGGCGACCGCACTGAGAATCTCCACCACCATGGCTGCTCCCGGGGTTGTTCTCGCTGTTCACGGTACGCCCGGCGGGTCACGAGGGAAACACGGTGGACAAGCCTGCCAAGGTGGATCCGTGACCGGTTTCAAGATCCCGCCCAAGTTCCTCGACCGCGCCGCCGACCTCGGGCCGGGAGCCGCCGAGTGGCTCGATTCCCTCCCGTTCCTCGCCGAGAAGTACACCGCCAAGTGGCAGCTGGAATACGACGGCGAGGCCATGCACGGCTTCGTCGGTGTCGCACAGCCCGTGCGCCGCGCGGACGGCTCCCCCGCGATCCTCAAACTCGGCTGGCCGCACGAGGAATCCGACGACGAACCACTCGCACTGTCCACCTGGGCCGGTCAGGGCGCGGTTTTGCTGTACGACAACGTGCCCGAGGACGGCGTGCTGCTCCTGGAGCGGCTCGACGCCACCCGGTCGCTCGAAACGGAGCCGATCCGGGAGGCCGTCGAGACCGTCGGAGCGCTGGCACGACGGCTGGCCGTCCCCGCTCCCGAAACGCTGCGGCGATCCCTGCGCGAGGAAGCCGCCGAGTTGGTCACCGAACTGCCGGAGACCTGGAGCGAGCTGGGTGAACCGTTCGATCGCAAGTACCTCGACGCCGCCGTGGAAATCTGCGTGAACCTCGGACCCGAGGCCGGTGAGCTGATGGTGAACGAAGACCTGCACTTCGAAAACGTCCTCGCCGGGGAACGCGAACCGTGGCTGGTGATCGACCCGAAGCCGCTTTCGGGCGACCTCGAATTCGGCGCGATCTCGATCCTGTGGAACCGGGCGAACGAGTCCACAATGGACGAAAAGATCACGTGGTTCGCCGCCGCCGCCGGGGTGGACGCCGAGCGCGCGCGGGCGTGGACGCTGGTCCGCGCGGTGCAGAACTGGACCTGGCTGTACGAAGACCTCGCCGAGGGCGCCTCGCCCGAGACCATCGCCGAAGACCCGGCCTACGCCGCCGTTCCCGGAATCGCCGCGTGGGCATTGCGGTGATCACACGAATCGTCTCCGGCCTCGGGAGCGGATAACCTTCGGGCATGGCAGCCGTGAACAGGGTATTCGCCGCTCAGCTGGCCGGTTTGCCGGTTTTCGGCCCCGATGGTGAATCGATCGGCAAGGTGCGGGACCTGGTGGCGGGCCTGCGGCTGGATCAGCAACCCCCGCGGATTCTGGGCATCGTGGTCGAGCTGACGACACGGCGCCGCGTGTTCGTGCCGATGTTGCGCGTGACGTCGATCGAGCCCAGCGCGGTCACGCTCGCCACCGGATCGGTGAACATGCGGCGGTTCCATCAACGGCCCAACGAGGTGCTGGTGGTCGGGCAGCTGTTCGACGCGCACGCCACCCTCGCCGGCTCGGACACGCGGGTCACCGTCGTCGACGCGGGCATGGAACCGACGCGCACACGGGACTGGGTGCTCGCGAAACTCGCGATCCGGGAACGGTCGAGCAGGCTCGGCCTCGGCAGACGGCGTTCGGCGATGCAGGTGCTGCCGTGGGCGGAGGTGTCCGGGCTCGGGCTCACCGACCTGACCGGCCAGACCCAGGGCGCGGCGCAGCTGCTGATGCTGTTCGACACCATGCGCGCGGCCGACGTCGCCGCCACGGTCCGCGACCTGCCGCTCAAACGACGGCACGAGGTCGCCGACGCGATGGACGACGAGCACCTCGCCGACGTCATCGAGGAGCTTCCCGAAGACGACCAGAAGGAACTGCTGTCCTACCTCGCCGAGGAACGCGCCGCCGACATCCTCGAAGCGATGGACCCCGACGACGCCGCCGACCTGCTGGCCGAGCTGGCGCCCGCCGAACAGAACCGGTTCCTGGAGCTGATGGAACCCGAGGAGTCGGCACCGGTGAAGCGGCTGCTGGAGTACTCCTCCGACACCGCGGGCGGGTTGATGACGCCCGAGCCGGTGGTGCTGACGCCGGACGCCACGGTCGCCGAGGCGCTCGCGCACATCCGCAACGCGGACCTCCCGGTGGCGCTGGCGAGCATGGTGTTCGTCTCCCGTCCGCCGACCGAGACACCGACCGGGCGTTTCGTCGGCGTCGTCCACTTCCAGCGGCTGCTGCGCGAACCACCCGCGGAGATGGTGGCGAGCGCCATCGACTCCCAGCTGCCGGCGCTGCGGCCGAACGCCACCTTGTCCGAGGTCACGCGCTACTTCGCCGCCTACAACCTCACCTGCGGGCCGGTGGTGGACGCCCAAGACCACCTGCTCGGCGCGGTCACCGTCGACGACGTGCTCGACCATCTGCTCCCGGAGGACTGGCGCGAGACCGGGCTGCACGACATCACCGGCGAGATCCACGCGGAGACCGAGGAGACCGAACGTGCCTGAACTGACTTCCGGGCGGCGGCTCGACCAGCCCCGCGGCCAGAGCCGGTTCAGGCTGAACATGGACCCGGACACCTTCGGCAGGCTCACCGAACGGGTCGCGCGGTTCCTCGGCACCGGCAAATACCTGTTCTGGCAGACACTGACCGTCATCGTCTGGATCGTGCTGAACATGGTGGCGGTCTCACTGCGCTGGGACCCGTACCCGTTCATCCTGCTGAACCTGGCGTTCTCGACGCAGGCCGCCTACGCCGCGCCGCTGATCCTGCTGGCGCAGAACCGGCAGGACGACCGCGACCGCGTCTCCCTGGAGGAAGACCGCAATCGCGCCGCGCAGACGAAGGCGGACACCGAATACCTCGCGCGGGAGCTGGCGTCGCTGCGGATCGCGCTCGGCGAGGTCGCCACGCGGGACTTCCTGCGGGGCGAGCTCGACCGGCTCCGGGAGGATCTCGATGCCAAGCCGCGCAAGGCCAAACCCGACCGCACCCCTACCAGTACGTAACATGGGTGTGTGACCAGTACGCAGCAACTCCCCAGCGTCGACGATGTCCGCACCGCGCTGAAGGCCGTGTACGACCCGGAGATCAAGAAACCGATCACCGAACTCGGCATGGTCAAGGACGTGGAGGTCGGCTCGGACGGTGTGGTCACCGTCGGGATCTACCTGACGGTCGCCGGCTGCCCGCTGAAGGCGACGCTGACCAACGACACCACCGAAGCCGTCAAGAAGCTCCCCGGCGTCAGCGACGTCCGGGTCGAGCTCGACGTGATGAGCGACGAGCAACGCACGGAGCTGCGAAAATCGCTGCGCGGTGACGCCGCGGAGCCGGTGATCCCGTTCGCGCAGCCCGGTTCGCTGACGCGGGTCTACTGCGTCGCGTCCGGCAAGGGCGGCGTCGGCAAGTCCTCGGTGACGGTGAACCTCGCGGCCGCGATGGCCGAACGCGGGCTTTCCGTCGGCGTGGTGGACGCGGACATCTACGGGCACTCGGTGCCGCGGATGCTCGGCGCGCGGGAGAAGCCGACCAAGGTCGACACCATGATCATGCCGCCGCAGGCGCACGGCGTGAAGGTCATCTCGATCGGCATGTTCACCCCCGGCAACGAACCCGTCGTGTGGCGCGGGCCGATGCTGCACCGCGCGCTGCAGCAGTTCCTCGCCGACGTGTTCTGGGGCGACCTCGACATCCTGCTGCTGGACCTGCCGCCGGGCACCGGTGACATCGCGATCTCGGTGGCGCAGCTGATCCCGAACGCGGAGATCCTGGTCGTCACCACGCCGCAGCAGGCGGCCGCCGAGGTGGCCGAGCGCGCGGGCGCGATCGCGTTGCAGACGCGGCAGCGGGTGGCCGGGGTCATCGAGAACATGTCGTGGCTGGAGACGCCCGACGGTCAGAAGATGGAGCTCTTCGGCTCCGGCGGCGGGCAGTCCGTCGCGGACTCGCTGTCGAAGTCGGTCGGGTCGACCGTGCCGCTGCTCGGCCAGGTCCCGATGGACCCGCGCCTGGTCGCCCACGGTGACGCGGGGACGCCGATCGTCCTGGCCGAGCCGGACGCGCCGGCGTCGCTCGTGCTCAAGGAGGCGGCGAAGAAGCTGACCGTCCGGGCGCGCGGGCTGGCCGGGATGATGCTGAACGTCACTCCCGCGGGCCGCTGACCTCCCCTTCTTCCGCGTTCAGTCCTCTGGATGCGGTACTTGCACACGCAAGGACCGCATCCAGAGGACTGAATGCGTGGGGTGGTCGTCAGGTGGCGTCGGGGTCGACCGGCGGGCGCTCGCCCGGCTTCAGCGGCTCCGGCTGCGAAGCGGTCGCCGGGTAGCCGTTGGGCTTGGCAGCCCCGTTGGCGCCGTTGGTCCCGTTGGTGCCGTTGATGTTGTTCATCCCCAGCGGATCCGAATCACCGTCGAACAGGTGCTGGGTGACGACCCGCTTCGGATCGAAGTTCCGCAGGCCCCGCAGGTCCTCCAGCGGCTTGCGCAGCTGATCGAACTCCGGGCCCATTTCCTCGCGCAGTTGCGTCTTGGCCCCGGTCGCGAAGTCGCGGACCTTACGGACGCTCTTCGCCACCCAGGACGCCGCTTCGGGCAGCCGTTCGGGACCGAGGATGAAAAGACCCGCGACGATGATGATGAGGATCTCTCCCCAGCCGACACTCTCGAACACCCGTGTGAACCTCCGCCTCGGCGTCTTCCCGTTCAGGGTACCCGCCCGAACTCGCTAGTCCGAGGCCAGTTTCACGTCCACGACCAGAGAAGACCCATCACGGACAAGGCGGACAGGCACCATTTCGCCGACTTCGCGGGCGCGGACCGCGACGAGCAGCTCCGCCGAGTCGCGCACGAGCCGTCCGCCGACCTCCGTGATGACGTCGCCTTCTTTGATCCCGGCGGAGGCCGCGGGGCCACCAGGGGCGACGTTGCGGACCTGTGCGCCCATGGTGCTGGAGCCCGCGACGGTCGACGAAGCGTTGATGCCGATGTCGGGGTGGACGACCTTGCCGTCCTTGATGAGTGTTTTCGCGATCTTCACCGCGTAGTCGCTGGGGATGGCGAACCCGATGCCGATGCTGCCGCCTTCGGCACTGGAGGAGCGGATCGCGGAGTTGATGCCGACCAGCGCACCGGTCGCGTCGACGAGCGCGCCGCCCGAGTTGCCGTGGTTGATCGCGGCGTCGGTCTGGATGGCCTCGTAGATCACCGGCGCGCTGCCGCCGTCGCCACCGGCGGTCACCGGGCGGTTGAGCGCGCTCACGATGCCCGCGGTGACCGAGTTCTGCAGCGCCAGTGGCGAGCCGACGGCGATCACCGAGTCGCCGACGGCGAGTTCGGAGGACTTCCCGACCTGCAGCGCGGTCAGGTTCTTGACGTCGACCTTGACCACGGCGAGGTCGGTTTTGGGGTCGGCGCCGACGACCTTCGCCTCGACGCGCCTGCCGTCGAAGAACACGGCGGTGACCTTGGTGGCCGCGTCGGCCGTCGCGGCGGAGATCACGTGTTCGTTCGTGAGCACGTAGCCCTGGGTGTCGATGACGACGCCGGAGCCCTGCTGGCCCGCGTCGGCGCCGGGTTTGAACACTTCGAGTGAGACCACGGCGGGCGCCACCCGGTGGGCGATGTCCGCGATCGAACCCGCCGGCCGTTCCTTGGCCGCGTCGGCTTCGGAAATGCTGGCCTGCCCGGTCAGTTCGGTGCCGGTGTCGGCGAACCACCAGCCGATCAGCCCGCCGGCGGCGCCGATGACCAGCGCGACCGCGGCGAGCATCGCCAGCGCCTTCGTCTGCACACGCCGCCCGAAAAGGACCTCCGGCAGGCTCAGCAGGGCACCCTGCGGGCGCTTCGTGTCCTTCTCGTCGTCCGACTCCTGGTGCACGGCGGGCCCGGCGAGCACCGCACCGGACGACGGGTCGCGCCAGGGATCCGAGGTCGTGCTCCAGAGGGGGTCTTCGGCGCCGTTCGCGGACGGTGCGGAGCCGTTGGTGCCGTGCGGCCGCTCCAGCACGACATCTTCGGCGCCCGGCGGGCGGCGGAAGGCCTCGGCGAGCGATTCCGGCGTCGGGGGCGCGAGGTTCAGGCCCGGCGCGGACTGCCCGTTCGTGCCGGGCTGGTACAGCTTGTCGAAGGCACCGTCGACGCCGTGCGGCCTGCCGAACGTGGCCGCCTGCGCCGGATCGACGGCGGGCCGGGCCAGCGGGCGCGGCGCCAGCCGATCCCGCGCCGGGTCACCAGGCTGCTGCGGATTCGCGTTCGGCTGCTCGGTCATCATTCCCCGGGGCTGAGATCAGGTTGGCCGGACGCGAGAGTACGCCAAGCCTTACCCGGGATTCTGCCGTGACCACGGTGAAGTGCGCGTTGATTCCCCGAACCCGGCAAGAAATGTGACACTTGAGGCAACCGTGTCTCACGTCTGGCAGTCTAAGGGGCATGTCGGAGAACCCGGGGGCTCCCTTTCCGCCCCAGAACGTCCCTCACCAGCAATGGCCGCAACAACAGTGGTCCCAGCAGCAGTGGCCGCAACAGGAGGGCTGGCCGCAGCAGCCGCCCAAGAAGAAGGGGCTGTCCACCAAGGTGAAAGTGCTGCTGCTCGTCGCCGCGCTCGTCGTGGTCGGCGGCGGGATCGGCTTCATCTTCGTGATGAAGGCGGCCGTCGGACCGGAGAAGCAGGCCAAGGCGCTCACCGAGGGCGATTGCGTCGTGCTGACCGGCTCCGGCAAGGAGGCCGACGCGGTCAATACGCCGTGCGATTCACCGCAAGCGCCCTACGCGGTGAGCCTCACCGGGCTCGACAAGGGTGAGTGGGACTGCAAGGACGGCTTCTACAAGTACGCCGTCCCGAGGGGGGCGCGCGGGGACGGCGTCGCCCTGTGCCTGGCGATCAACGCCAAGGTCGGCCTGTGTTTCGACGATATCGAGACCAAGACGCCGCCGCCGCTGAAGGACTGCGGCTCGGCGCGGCTGAAGATCAGCGAGGTCTTCCCGCAGATGAGCGTGGTGACCAGCCCGTGCGCCGAGGGCACGGCGGAGGTCATCTCCTACGCCAGCTACGGGACCACGAAGTTCAAGAGCGCGACGATCTGCTTCGTCAAACCCTGACGAAGCGGATCAGCGGGCCGAGACGGGCACGGGCGCGTTCGACGTGCTCGGGCTCGGGGTGGGGCTGCGCGGCGGTTCTGCTGGGGTGCCGCCGCCCAGCTGCGCGGGCAGCAGACCCGCGTTGACTCCCTGCGGCGGGGTGAAACCGGTGTTCGGCTGGTCTTCGGTGCCGTCACCCGAGGTCGCGACGAGGGCCAGCGCGCTCAGCACCAGGCCCGAAACGACGACTCCGGCGCCCTGCGCGTACTTCCGCCGGGCGAGGCCGAACCGTCCGCCGCCGAGGACGTTCGGCGACTGGCCCAGCGGTGCCGTTGATCCCAACGGCGCTGTACCGCCCAAAACCCCGGTGTCGCGAAGGCCGGCGACCCGGTCGGGCCGCTGGATGGCCACCAGCTGACCGTCGGCGGTCATCGCCAGGTTGTCCGGGGTGCCGGGAAGTTCGGTGTTCTGCGGGATGGAGCACAGGCTGGCCAGGAAACCCGCCGACATCGACGGGGCTCCCGCCTGCTTCACGGCCGCGACGGCCTGGCGCTGCGCGGTCACCTCGGCCGCGCACGCCTGGCAGCGGGCGATATGCGCCGAGGCCCTGTCCTGAGCGCCGAGGGACAGCTCACCGTCGACGAAGGCGACGATGGCGTCCGGAAGCAGATGCGACTCGGGGAGCCCCCAACCTCGCGGTGCGGTCATACCCCCACCTTCGCAGACTCCTGCGCCGCGGCGCGACGGCGCTCCAAAGAAGCGCGAAGCGCCTGGCGGCCGCGGTGGATCCGGCTGCGCACGGTGCCGAGCTTGACACCGAGGGTGGCGCCGATCTCCTCGTACGAGAGGCCTTCGACGTCGCACAGCACGACCGCGGCACGGAACTCGGGCGGCAACTCGTCGAGCGCGGCCTGCAGGTCCGGATCGAGATGCGTGTCCGAATAGACCTGCTCGGGGCTCGGGTCGTCACCGACGATGCGGTCGGTGTCCTCGGGGAGGCCTTCCATCCGCACGCGCGAGCGGCGGCGGGCCATGTCGAGGAAGAGGTTCGTGGTGATCCGGTGCAGCCAGCCCTCGAACGTGCCGGGCTTGTAGGACGCGAGCGAGCGGAAGACCCGGATGAAGGTCTCCTGCGTCAGGTCCTCGGCGTCGTGGGCGTTACCGGTCAGGCGGTACGCCAACCGGTACACGCGGTCGGCGTGTTCACGCACGACCTCGTCCCACGAGGGCGGCGTCCATGCGGCCTCGTCCACCGTCACCGGCGTGACCTGGTCCGCGTGCTGGTCCTGCATCGTTTCCTGCATCGGGGAAGTAGGCACCTCCATCAGCGTCTTCTCCCAACTACTCCACCCAACGCGGGCGATGAGCACGGTGTTCCCGTTGTCGAGGACCAGTCTGTCCGGCCTGCTTATGTTTCTAGTGAGACTGGACTGAGAGGAGGCTGAGAAGTTCGGTAGCAGGGAGTCTTCGCTCTTTTGACGATAGGCAGCGCTAACCTCCGCGTGTGAATTCCGGGACGCATGCGGGCTCGCCTGCCGAGGCCGCCGACGCCGACCTCGTCGACGGGTACGTCCCCGACGACGAGGTGCTGGCCGCCGCGCGGGCACGGTCGGCCGATCTGGGATGCGGTCCGCTGAGCGCGGGCGCGGGTGCGACTCTGCGTTTTCTCGCCACGACGCTGCGGGCGAAGGCCGTCGTCGAGGTCGGGACCGGGGCCGGGGTGAGCGGATTGTGCCTGCTCGGCGGCATGGTCGACGACGGGATCCTCACCTCGATCGACATCGAGCCGGAGTACCACCGCGCGGCGCGGGCGGCGTTCCGCGAGGCCGGCTACGCGCCGGGACGGACCCGCCTGATCATGGGGCGGGCGCTCGACGTCCTCCCCCGGCTCACCCCCGGCGGCTACGACCTGGTGTTCGTCGATTCGGCGCCGATCGAGTACCCGAGTTGCTACGAGAAGGCCGTCTCGCTGCTGCGGCCCGGCGGGATACTGGCGTTCCACAACGTTTCGGGGACCAGGGTGACCGATCCCTCACGACGTGATCCGGACACCCTCGCGCTGCGGGAGGTCGCGCGGGCCTTCCGCGAGGACGAGCGGCTGGTCCCGGCGCTGTTGCCGGTGGGCGGCGGGCTGCTGGTCGCCGCGATCGCGTAGCAAGGGACCTTTGCTACCACTTTTCAGACGCGTTCCGTGAAGGCCTCCTTGAGGGACCCAGAGTCCCTCAAGGAGGCCTTCACGGACTTGGGAGTCACCGCGACCACGGCCACCGCGGCGAGGGCGAGCCAGGCGGCGGTGAGCACAATCAGCCAGGTCCACCCCGCGTGCCCGTAGACGGTCGCGCCGACGGCGCCGCCGATGCTGCTGCCGAGGTAGTAGGAAAGCGTGTAGAGCCCGCCCACCTGGCCGCGGGCGTTCTCGGGCGCCTCCGCGGCGGCCCAGCCGTTGGCGACGGCGTGCGCCGCGAAGAACGCGCCGGTCAGCACCACGAACCCGGCGACGACCATGGGCAGCGAGTCGGACAGCGTCAGCGCCGCGCCCGCGATCGTGAGCAGCAGGGCGCCGGCGAGCGACCGGCGGCGGCCGAACCGGCCGACGAGCTTGCCCGCCGTCGCCGACGAGACCGAGCCCATCGCGTACGCGAGAAAGACGAGCGACGCGATCGCGGGCGAGAGGTTCAGCGGCTCGCCGGTCAGGCGGAATCCGGCGGCGTTGTACAGCGCGACGAACGAGCCCATCGCCAGCAGCGCGACCGCGTACTGGACGAGCAGGACCGGCTTCCGCACCGCCGCGCCGAGCCCGGCGAGCACCGCCCTGCCTTGCGCACGCAACCGCTCTGACCTGCGGCGATCCGGCAAAGTGGTAGCAAAGGTCCCTTGCTCCCCCGGCGGCAGCGCCAGCACCGTGACCACCGTGCAGACCAACCCGATCCCCGCGACCACGAGCAGCGCGCCGTGGTAGCCGAACGGTCCGGCGGTGAACCCGGCAGCGAGCCGTCCGATCATGCCGCCGACGGTGTTCCCCGCGATCATCGCGCCCACCGCCGCCGCGAGCCCGGCCTTGCCGAGCCGTTCCGCGAGATAGGCCGCGGCCACTCCGGGGAACCCGGCGATGGCGACGCCCTGCAGCGCCCGCAGCACGAGCAGCGCCGGATAACTGGGCGCCAGCGGCAGCAGGAAACCGAACACGACCGACGCGACCACCGAAGCGATGATCACCGGGCGCCGTCCCACGACCTCGGAGAGCGCCGCGATGGGCAGGACGGCGATCGCGAGCGCGCCGGTCGCGACACTCACCGCGAGCGAAGCGCCACCGGGATCGAGGTGATACTGCTCGGCCAGCTGCGGCAGCACCGGCTGGGGCGCGTAGAGCAGCGCGAACGAGGAGATCCCGGCCGCGGCGACGGCGATCGTCACGCGGCGGGTGGTTCCGGTGGCAGGCACAGTCTCGAAGCTAAGCCTGGCTAAACGATACGTCTAATACGATCATCTGCCACAATCGATACCGTGCTGAATGAAAGGATGACCGCCCAGCTCGCCCCGCAGCTCGCCCTGCTCACCGCACTTCGCCGCACGACGAACGTCACACGCGCGGCCGAGCTGCTCGGTGTCCCCCAGCCCACGGTAAGCCGCCGGATCTCGGCGCTCGGTGACGCCCTCGGCGCCCCGCTCACGGTTCCCGACGGCCGCGGCATCCGGCTCACCCGCGCCGCCGAGCTGCTGGCCGATGCCGCCGAACGCGCGCTCGCCGCCGTCGACGCCGGAGTCCGCCAGGCCCGCGAAGAGGTCGACCCCGAATCCGGGCACGTCGTCCTCGGCTTCCTGCATCTGCTCGGCAGGTCGCTGGTCCCCACGCTGCTCCGCGGCTATCGCGCCGACCATCCGGGAGTCCGGTTCACCCTGGTCCAGGGGTCACGTCAGGACATGGTCGACAGGCTGACCAGCGGCGAACTCGACCTCGCGCTGCTCGCGCCCGCCCCCGTCGACGATCCGCTGCTCGACACCGCCGTGCTCGCCGAGCAGGAGATCTTCCTGTCCGTCCCGACGTCGCACCGCCTCGCCGACCGGCCCAGCGCCGCCATCGAGGACCTCAAGGACGAGGAATTCGTGCTCCTCGAAACCGGCTACGGCCTCCGCACCATCACCGACGACCTGTGCGCGGCGGCCGGCTTCGAGCCGAAGATCGCGTTCGAGGGTCAGGAGTCCGACACCGTCCGCGGGCTGGTCGCGGCCGGGCTCGGTGTCGCGCTGCTTCCCCGTTTCGAACCGGGCAGCCCGGCGGGGGTCGTCGAAGTCCCGCTGGTGTCGCCGGTCGGGCGGACCATCGGGCTGGCCTGGCGTCGCGATGTGGTCCTGCCGCCCGCCGTGCTGCGGTTCCGTGAGCGGGTCCGCGCGCGGCCCTGGTGACTTTCGTCGGGGTCGATCCCTGCCATTCGTCCACCCCGCCCGAGAAGACTTTTCGCTAACTTCGGGTGAATGTACGACGACATCGTGGAGTTGGCGGGCGAGAGCCCGGGCTGGCTTCAGGCATCCGGCGTCCTGTTCACCGACGCGGGATTGCTGATCTTCGCCGCCTTGATGGTCTGGGTGTTCTGGCGGGCGCGCACCTCGCCCTCCCGGCTCGCGGTGTCGCTACTGGTGCCCGCTGCGACCGCGATCGCGTACTTGATCAGCGAAGCGGCGAAGAGCGTGATCCGCGAAGACCGACCTTGCCGGGGCCTCGTCACCCTCGTCGAGTGCCCGCCGACGGGTGACTGGTCCTTCCCGAGCAACCACTCCACGATCGCCGCGGCGGCCGCTGTCGGCCTGGCACTCGCTTGGCGCCGGCTCGCGCCGTGGGTGCTCCCGGGCGGCCTGCTGATGGGGTTCTCGCGGGTCTTCGTCGGCGCGCATTACCCGCACGACGTACTCGCCGGGCTCGTTTGCGGCTCCGTCACGGCGTGGCTCGTGTTCCGGTACCTGAAGGACCCGGCGACCCGGATCGCTCGACGGCTCACCGCCCACGCCGGGGACGCGCCGACCCAGCCCATGCCCAAGGTCGACCTGCGGAGCGGTAGCAAAGGTCCCTTGCTCCCGCCCCGCAGGTAACCGCAGGTCAGGCGTAGGAGGCGACCAGCTCGACCAGCGTCCGCGCCGCGAATCCGGTGGCCCCGGGCACGACGTCGGCGTAGGTCTTGTCGGCCCGCGCGGGGCCGGCGATGTCGAGATGCGCCCACGGCACGTCCCCGACGAACTCCCGCAGGAACAGCGCCGCGACGATGCCACCGGGGCCACCCGGCGCCTGCCGGACGTCACCGAGCGAGCCCTGCACGGTTTCGGCCAGATCCTCCAGCAGCGGCATCCGCCACCAGGCCTCGCCGACCCGCTCGCCCGCCTTCGTGACCCGCTCCGCGAGCGCGTCTTCGGTGGCGAAGACGCCGCCGGTGCGGACGCCGAGCGAGACCTTCATGGCGCCGGTCAGGGTCGCCGCGTCGATCACCGCGTCCGGTTTGTGCTTCTTGATGCCGTAGACGAGCGCGTCGGCCAGGACCATGCGGCCCTCGGCGTCGGTGTTGCCCACCTCGGTGGTCTTGCCGCCGTAGTGCCGGACGATGTCACCGGGCCGGTACGACGAACCGGATACGTGGTTTTCGGCGGCGGGCACCAGCCCGGTCACCTTGACCGGCAGACGCAACGTGGCGATGGCGCGGACCGCGGCGATGATCGCCGCGCCGCCCGCCATGTCGGTGCGCATGAGGTGCATGCCGTCGGCCGGTTTGATCGAAAGACCGCCGGTGTCGAAGGTGATGCCCTTGCCGACCAGCAGCAGATGCGTCGTCGCCCCGCGCGGCCGGTACTCGAGTTCGATCAGCCGCGGCGGCGCGGCCGAGCCGCCGCCGACGGCGAGAACGCCGCCGAAGCCCTGTTCGGCCAGCCACTTCTCGTCCCGCGCCGTCACGGTCAGGTTCGGGATGCCACCGGCCGCCCGGGCGGCCGTGTCGGCGAGCCAGGCGGGAGTCTTGACGTTCGACGGCGTGTTCGCCAGGTCGCGCGCGAACGCGGCGGCCGCGGCGAGTTCGCGGACCCTCTCCAGCGCGCCGACGGCGCCCTCGTGACGTGTGATCAAGCGCACGGTCCGCAGGCTCGGCTTCGGCTCCTCGGCCGTCACCGTGAACCGGTAGCCGCCGAGCAGCAGCCCGAACGCGAGTTCCTCGACGTGCTCGGCGCCCGCGTCCGCCGGCAGCTCGACGGCGAAGGCGCGGAACGCCTTCTCCCCCGCCTTGACGTCTTCCTCCAGCGCTGACGTGACGGCGCGGACCAGCGCGGCACCGGCCTTGCGGTACTGCTTCGGCTCACCGTCGCCGACGCCCGCCAGCCAGCGGACGCCGCCGGTCGGCACGGTCTGCACGTCTCCGGCCTTGCCGGTGGGCCGCACGCCGCCGATCTCCGCGAGTCCGGCGTCACCGTCCTCTTCGGACGGCGCCGCGATCAGCGTGGCCAGCGGCGTACCGCGCTTCAGGTCGTCCGAGACCTCGAGTTCGAGCAGCTTCCCCGGAACGGGGGGTAGCGGGTTACGCACAGTGAGCGACCTCCGGGCGCAGATGAACCGCGACCCCGGCCTCCGAAGGGAGACCGGGGTACGGGTGGTTGAACGGTGGTGCGGTCCGGCTCAGCCGGTGACCTCCTGCAAGGCCGCGCCGAGATCCTTCGCTTCTTCCGCGGAGAGTTCGACGACGAGGCGCCCACCACCTTCGAGTGGTACGCGCATCACGAGGCCCCGCCCCTCCTTAGTCACTTCGAGGGGACCATCTCCGGTCCGGGGCTTCATGGCCGCCATAGCGTGCTCCCTCCGTCTCAACCGGCGCGCCCGGGTCGCGCTCGTCAAAGCCAGCCGGGTCTACTGTCCATTGTCCCTCATCAGCGGCCGAGCGCGAACGCGGACCGATCTTTTGCCGCCGTATCGGTGCTGGTATGCGGCTCGCGAGGCTGAAAGACTTCGTCTCGGACCGCAGTTTCGCCGACTAGGAGATCCCGTGACCACATCCGACGTTCTGCTGACCGCCGACGCCGATGGCGTGCGCACCTTCACGCTGAACCGGCCGCAGGCGTACAACTCGCTGACCGTCGAACTCAAGGAACTGCTGCTGGCGGGCCTGACCGAGGCCGCGGCCGACGACAGTGTCCGCGCGGTCGTGCTGACCGGTTCGGGCAAGGCGTTCTGCGCCGGGCAGGACCTGAAGGAGCACGTCGGGCTGCTGCAGGCGGGTGACCCGGCGCCGCTACACACGGTCAAGGAGCACTACAACCCGATCGTCAAGGCCATCGTCGGGATGCCGAAGCCGGTCATCGCGGCGGTGAACGGCCCCGCGGCCGGCGCGGGCGCGGCCTTCGCGTACGCGAGCGACCTCCGGATCGCCGCGACGTCGGCGAACTTCCTGATGGCGTTCGCGAACGTCGGCCTCGGCCCGGACTCGGGCGCGTCATGGACGCTGCAGCGGCTGATCGGCCTCGGCCGCGCGGCCGAGCTGATGCTGCTGGCGCGCACGGTCGACGCCGCCGAAGCGCTGACGCTCGGACTGGTCAGCGAGGTCGTTTCCGACGAGGAGCTGGCCGCCCGCGCGCAGAAGGTCGCCGCGAAGCTCGCGGCCGGCCCGACGGTCGCGTACGCGAAGATCAAGAACGTCCTGTCCGTCGCCGCCGAGTCGTCCCTCGAAACCGCGCTGGCGGCCGAGGACGAGGCCCAGACCGCGCTCGGCGCGACCGCCGACCACACCGAGGCCGTCGAGGCCTTCGTGGGCAAGCGCAAGCCGAGTTTCCAGGGCAAGTAACCGCCCGCGACGTGCAATGAAGGACGCTTTCATTGCAAAATTTGCAATGAAAGCGTCCTTCATAGCGCGGCCGGGACCGGTACCGGACTGCCGCGACTAGCGTCCGGGAGTGATCCCGACCCCGCCCCACCTTCGGACGGCAGCCGCCGAGCGCGACCTCGGTGACTGCCTCCGCCGCTACCGCCGCAGGCCGGGCGTCATCGGGACCTTCTTCGCCTTCGCGCCGCTGGCGGGCGCTCTGGCCATCGGGATCCGCGAAGGTGATACGACCGGAGCGCTGGCCATGGTGCTGTTCGTGTGGACGCCGCTCTTCCTGTGTTGGTGTGTCTCCACCCGAAGGCGCCTCGACGGAGGTCTTTACGTCTTCGACGGCGGTTTCACCGACGTCCACGGGCGCAAAGTCCGCCACGCGATCACCTGGCCCGAAGTCCGCTCGGTCGAGTACGAGACCCGTTCCCTCTGGGCGGGCCTGATTCCCGTCGCGGCCACCACGAACTGCGTGATCGAACTGCGGAATTCCCGCAGGATCGAACTCGACGGCAGCTACCGCACACTGCGAAGACTGGCCGAAGACCTCCACGCTCGCTCGGTTTAAGCGGCCCGGAAACAGTCCTTCACGTGGTCGTCGACCATCCCCGTCGCCTGCATCAGCGCGTAACAGGTCGTCGGCCCGAGGAACACGAAGCCGCGCTTCTTGAGTTCCTTCGCCATCGCCTTCGACTCGTCGGTGATCGCCGGGACGTCCGCCATCCGCCGCGGCCGGGTAGGCGAGGAAGGCGCGAACGACCACAGCAGGTCGTCCAGCGAACCGTCCAGTTCCTCGATCGCCCGGGCGTTGTTGATCGCCGCCAGGATCTTGGCCCGGTTCCGCACGATCGACGCGTCTTCCATGAGACGAGCGACGTCGTCGTCGGTGAAGGCCGCGACCTTCTTCGGCTTGAACCTCTTGAACGCCTTCCGGAACGACTCGCGTTTACGCAGGATCGTGATCCACGAAAGCCCGGACTGGAACGACTCCAGGCACAGGCGTTCGTACAGTTCTTCGTCGCCGTGGAGCGGGAAACCCCATTCGGTGTCGTGGTACTCGGCGTAGTCCGGGGCCGAGTTGCCCCACGAACACCGCTTGATCCCGTCCGCGCCCAGCAGACCCGCCTCAGCCAACCCGGTACCCCTCCGCGTACTTCACGAATCTCTGCAGGCACAACCGCAGCCCTAGTTCGAAGCCCGGCTTCGCGACCGGCCAGCCGAGCCGCCCGACGACGCCGAACGGCGGCCGCAGATGCTCCGCCCAGACGAACGTCGACGCGTGCGGCCCCTTCTCGATCACCTGGAACACCCCGGTGCCCTGCACGATCTTGCCGGTATGCCGCACGACACAGCGCAGCGGCGGTTCCCAGCTGGTGATCTCCATGGTGTCGGTGAACCCGATCCCGCCCACGCCGGTGAACGCCGACAGTTTCGAGCCCACGCTACGCCCGTTGCCTTCGACGACCTCGACCTCGGTGCCGAGCATCCATTCGCCCTGGCGTTCCCAATCGGTCAGGGCGAGCCAAGCCGTCCCGGCCGTTACCGCGACGTCGACGGAGACGACGACATCGGTCACCTGGCGGCCTCGCGCTCGGCCTCCAGTTCGGCCACCTTGGCGCGCAGCTCCTCGATCTCGACGCCGAGCCGCCGCATCACCCAGTCCACTTCGGACATCTTGTAACCGCGCAGCACCATCTGGTAGCGGACGGCGTGGACGTCCTCGGCGGTGATGTCCTCGGCGGGCAGCCTGGTCGGCGCGCTGCCGGGCGGCAGCGGAGCCAGCTCCTCACCCCGGCCGAACACCACGGCGGCCAGCAGAAACACCACGGCGGCCACCAGCAGCATGACTACGAGGTAGATCAGGACGGTCGTCACGCCACGATCGTGGCACACGAACGCCACGATCGTCGCGCCAGCAACGCGAGTCGCACGCTGACCACCACCCAGAGGATCATCAGCAGCCCGCACGGCACGGACAGGAACAGTCTCGACGCGTCGAGGAAACCGGTGGCGATCACCAGCAGCGCCACCGAAAGCAGGTTCAGCCCGACGGCCTCGCCGATCAGCACGCCGGCGGTCTTGACCAGCCGGGCACCGTCCATCCGCCGGGACAGCCAGCGCATGGAGACGAGGGCGATCACCCCGAGCACCGGCACGATGAAGACCGAACCGTGGGTGAACTGGGCGATGTACTTGTACCAACCCGGCGTCGGCGCGAGCTGCGACCAGTCGCCGAAGGTCCACTTGCGGGCGAACTCCCAGGCCAGTTGCATCAACGGCACGCCGAGGATCAGTTTCCAGAGGGTGCGGGTGCCGCTGTGCATGCCCAGTTCGGCCTGGTAGTCCCGGGCGATCAGGTGCACCGGCCCGAAATCGGCGACGGCGCGCACCTGCGCCTCGTGGTCGCTCCAGCCGCCGTCGCGGTAGGCGTCCGCGGCGTCGTTGAGCCCGTCGCGCGCCTCGCGCAGCAGATCCCGCTTCGCCGACGCCGGGCCGTCCAGCCGCGTGCGCAGCTCCCCGAGATAGGCCTCGATCACCGTCATGCCGTGGTTCTCCGACTCCGCGCGGCGACCGCCAGCCGCATGCTGAACAGGATCCACGTTCCGGACAGGACCGCGCACGGCACGCTGACGAGCATGCGGGCTGGCTCCATCAGCCCGGTCGCGCCGCCGTACGTGGCGACCGCGACCAGGTTCAACCCCACGGCCGCGGCCAGCGTCCACGAGACCGCGCGCGCGACCGGCGGACCGGCCGTCCGCCGCGAGAGCAGTCGTGCCGCGAGCAGCCCGGCGATCGCGACGGCCGGGGACAGCGCCGCCAGCGTGTCGGCCGTGCCGATCGCGCGGTGGTACCAGGACGGCGCGGCGCCGAGCGCCGACCAGTCGGCGAAGGCACGCGCCAGATCCCAGGCGAGGATCAGCAGCGGGACACCGGCGATCAGCTCCCACAACACGCGGATGTCGCGCCGCAGCCCCAGTTCCGCCTGGTAGTCACGGGCGATCAGGTCGGCGGGGCCGAAGTCGGCGACGGCCCGGCGTTCCGCTTCCGCTTCGTCGGCACCGCCCGCGCGGTAGGCGTCGGCCGCGTCGACCAGGCCGTCCCTCGCTTCGGTGAGCAGATCGGTTTTCGCCGACCGCGGCCCGGACAGCCTTCCGTCGAGTTCGCCGATGTAGGCCTCGATCGCGTTCATGCGGCGAGCGCGTGCCGGGACCGGAAGGCGGGCGCGAGCAACCAGAAACTGAAGGCCACCCAGCCGAGCGCCACCATGTTGCACACGAGGCTCACGTTCATCCTCGACGGATCGAGGACCGTGGTGCTCACGGTGAGCAGCAGCAGCGCCAGCAGGTTCGTGCTCGCCGCGGCACCCACCGTCCACCGTGTCACCTTCCCCAGGCTCACGCTGTCGAGCCTGCGCCCCAGCCTTCGGGCCCAGAACAGCGAACCCGCTCCGATCACGGCCGGTACGAGGACCAGGACGCCGAAGACTTCGATGACGGCCGTGTACCACTCCGGATTCGGCTTCCCCGAACGGCTCCAGTCGCCGTAGGTCCAGATCCGCGCCAGCTCCCAGGTCACCTGGATCAGCGGCACACCGACGATGACCTTCCACAGGGTGCCGATGTCGCCGCGCAACGCCAGCTCGGCCTGGTACTCACGGGCGATCACGGCGGCCGGGCCGAAGTCGGCGACGGCACGGCGTTCGGCTTCCGCCTCGCCGACGCCACCTTCGCGGTACGCCTCGGCCGCGTCGACCAGACCGTCCCTCGCCTCGGTGAGCAGATCGGTCTTCGCCCTCGCCGACCCGTTCAGGCGCCTGTCCAGGTCGCCGACGTAGGCCTCGATCGCACTCATGCCGTGCTCCCCCCGAGGACACCACCTATGACAGTGGTGAACTCCTGCCACTCCGCCCGTTCCGCGGCCAGTGCCTTCTGCCCGGAGCGGGTGAGCTTGTACGTACGACGTTTGCGGCCGGACACCACGTCCCATTCGCTGGCGAGGAATCCGGCGCGCTCCAAGCGGCGAAGCGCCGGGTAGACGGTGCCCGTCGGCAGGTCGAGCGCACCGTCACTGCGGAGCTGGAGCGCCTCGATGATGGCGTACCCGTGCAGCTTCCGGCCGTCGAGGACGGCGAGGAGCAGCGCGTCGAGGTGCCCGCGCAGGCTGTCGGCCTTCATAGATAGACAGTCTACACATCGCCGCAGACCAGGGTAGCCGGGACTTTCCCGGACCGGCCTCAGGGAATGTCCCCGAGATCACCCCGATTTCATAGATTTAGTGGCTACATGTAGCCAGCCTACGTATACAGTTCCTCGGCATGGACGCACTCCCGATCGCGAGACTCCAGTTCGCGACGACGACCTCGTTCCACTTTCTGTTCGTGCTGCTCACACTGGGGCTCGTGACACTCGTCGCGGTGATGCAGACACGCTCCGCGTTCGGCGGCAAGCCGGAACTGGCGCGGATGACTCGTTTCTGGGGCAGGCTTTACGTGATCAATTACGCGCTGGGAATCGTCACCGGAATCGTGATGGAATTCCAGTTCGGACTCACCTGGACCGGCCTGTCCGCGGTCGCGGGCGACGTCTTCGGCGCACCGCTGGCCATCGAGACGCTGGTGGCCTTCTTCGCCGAATCGACCTTCCTGGGGCTCTGGATCTTCGGCTGGGGGCGGCTGAACAAATGGGTCCACCTGACGCTGATCTGGCTGGTCACGCTGACCGCGTACGCCTCGGCGCTGTTCATCATGGTCGCCAACTCGTTCCTGCAGAACCCGGTCGGCACGCACGCCGAGAACGGCGTGCTGAAACTCGACGACTTCGGCGCGCTGTTCACCAACCCGGCACTGACGGCTTCGCTGCCACACGTGCTGAGCGCGGCGCTGATGACCGGTGGTTTCTTCGTGGTCGGCGTCAGCGCGTACCACTTCATCAAGCGCACCAAGGAGATCGAGTTCTTCCGGCGCTCGATGCGGATCGGCGTGCTCACCTCGCTGGTCGGCAGCACGCTGGTGATCGGCTTCGGCTTCGCCCAGTTCGGCCCGCTCGGGGAGTACCACCCCGGCAAGCTGGAAGGAGCGGATCCCGTCGTCGGTGCCTCGCTGGGCTTCATGATCCAGATCGGGTTCATCGCCTTCCTGGCCTCGATCCTCGGCACGCTACTGCTCTTCCGGAACTGGATCACGAAGGTGCGGCCGATGCTGTACGTGATGGTCCTGGCCATCCCGCTGCCGTTCCTCGCGGCGATCTTCGGCTGGCTGGTGCGGGAGATCGGCCGTCAGCCGTGGCTGATCCGGGGGCAGCTGAGGACCGCCGACGCCGTCGCGGCCATTCCGGCGGGGCAGATCTTGTTCTCCTTCATCGCTTTCACCCTGTTGTTCCTGGTGCTCGCGATCGCCGACTGGGTGCTGATGTCACGGGTCGCGAAACGCGGCCCGGAACCCGTCGAAGAGGCGGCCGCGCCCCGTACTGAACTTCCCGTCCTGAGCGGAGTCTGACCGATGGTGATCCTCTGGTGGTGCGTGCTCGGTTTCCTGACCGCCGGCTATTTCGCGCTGGCCGGCTACGACTACGGCGTCGGCATGCTGCTCGGCAGGCTGGGCCGCGACGAGGAAGGGCGGCGGCGCGTGCTCGGCGCCTTCGGTCCGTTCTTCCTGGCCAACGAGGTGTGGCTGGTGGCCGCGGTCGGTGTCCTGTTCGGCGCTTTCCCGCATCTGGAAGGAAAGGTGTTCGCCGGGGCGTATCTCCCGGTCGTCACCCTGCTGCTCGGGCTGGTCACGTTCACCGCGGCGGTGCAGTTGCGCAGCAGGCGGCCGGACGCGGGCCGCGGTGCCTGGACGCTGGCGATCACCGCCGGCGCCTGGGTGACGGCGGTGTCCTGGGGGGTGTTCCTCGGCAATCTCGTCCTCGGGCTCCCGCTCGACGCGGCCGGGAAACCGACCGGCGACGTCCTCGCGGTGTTCAGTCCGTACGCGCTGCTCTGGGGCGCGGGGTTCGTCGCGCTGTTCGCCTTGCAGGGAGCGGCTTTCCTCGCCGTGCGGGCTCCCGCCGAGCTCACCGCCCGCGCGAACCGGATCGCCAAGGCGCTGCTCGCGCCGTCGCTCGCGTTCCTGGTCGTGGCGGTCGCCTGGGGCGCCGTCGAGACCACCGCGTCGTGGACCGTGCTGCCCGCGATCGTGCTGGCGTTCGGCGCGCTGGGCGTCGCGGCCGTCGCCTTGCGCGCCGGGCGGCACAAGACGGCGCTGGTCGCCACGATGACGCTGTCGGCGGCACCGGTGCTGGCCGTCGGGGCGGCGCGCCTGCCGGACGCCCTTGTGTCCTCTGTGGACGGCGGTTTCTCGCTGAGCCTGACGGAAGCGGCTTCCAGTACCGAAATGCTCAGCCTGCTCACCTTCGTCCTGCCTCCCGCGCTCGTGGCGATCGCCGCCGTGCAGTGGGTGACCTGGCGCAGGCACGACACCCGCGTCGACCAGCGTTCGCTGCTGCACTTCTAGGAGCCTGAGATGCCTCCTCTTTCCGGGCTGCGACGTCATTTCGGCGTACTGGCCGTCCTCGGAACACTCACCGCCGCGGCGATCCTCGTCCAGGCCGACGGCCTCGCGACGCTGCTCACCGGCGGCGGCGTGACCTGGACCCTCGTGGCCGCCATCGCGGTGCGGGCGGTGCTCGCGGGCGTCCAGGGCTCACTCGGCGGCCGGTTCGCGGCGACGGTCAAGGCCGGGCTGCGCAAACGGCTTCTCGGTGCGGAGGCGGAGGATCCCGGCAAGGTCGCGACCCTGGTGACCAAAGGGATCGACGCGAGCGACGCCTACCTGACCGGGTATCTGCCGACGGTGGTGCTGTCGGCGATCGTGCCGGTCGCGGTGCTCGTCCGGCTGTTCGCCGCGGATCTGTCGTCGGCGCTGATCATCACCGCGACGCTGCCGCTGATCCCGGTGTTCGCGATCCTGGTCGGGCAGCATACGAAGGCGAAGACCGCCAAGCAGTGGTCGCTGCTTTCCAAGCTGGGCGGGCATTTTCTCGACGTCGTTCGCGGGCTCGGCACGCTCAAGGTGTTCGGCCGCGCGGAGGCGCAGGCGAAGACGGTGCGGGCGATGGCGGACGCGCACACCGACGCGACGATGCGCACGCTGCGGGTCGCGTTCCTGTCCGCGCTGGTACTGGAACTGGTGGCGACGCTGTCGGTGGCACTGGTCGCGGTGCCGATCGGCTTCCGGCTGCTCGAAGGCGGCATGGTCGTGCATACGGCGGTCTTGGTGCTGCTGCTCGCCCCGGAGGCGTACCTGCCGCTGCGGGCGGCCGGGGCGAAGTTCCACGCCAGCGCGGGAGGGCTCGCCACGCTGCGCGAAGCACTGGCCGTGCGGTCGGAGGACGTCGTCCGGGGTTCGCGGGTCGCCCGCCGCGGTGCGCCTCGGATCGTGCTGGAGAAGGTGAGCGTCGCGTACGGCGACGAGACCGTACTGTCCGAAGTGGACATGACGATCAATGCGGGTGAGCACGTCGCGCTCGTCGGGCCCAGCGGTTCCGGGAAGAGCACGCTGCTGGCGGTCCTGCTGGGTTTCGTGACGCCGACGTCCGGCCGGGTCCTCGTCGACGGTGTCGATCTGCGCGATCTGGATCCGGCCGCGTGGCGGGCGGGGACGGCGTGGGTGCCGCAGCGGCCGACGTTGTTCACCGGGACCGTCGAGGAGAACATCGCGATGGGCCAGGTGCCGGACGTCCAGGCGGCGGCGCGCGCGGCGGCGTTCGACGGGGTCGTGCGCGGATTGCCCGACGGCTACCGGACGCGGATCGGGGAGCTGGGCGCGCCGCTTTCGGCCGGGCAACGGCAACGGCTCGGCCTCGCCAGGGCTTTGGCCCGCACGGAGGCGGGGCTCGCGCTGCTCGACGAACCGACCGCCAGGCTCGACGCGGAGACCGAAGCCGCCGCGCTCGGCGCGACCCGCGAACTGCTGACCGGCCGGACCGCGGTGCTCGTGGCCCACCGGCCCGCGATGGCCGCGCTGGCCACCCGCGTCCTCGAAGTCCACGAGGGCGCTGTAAGAGCAGTAGGCGGAGCTGAAGTTGCACCTCGGGCGGTGAGCGAACGCGTGAACCCGCCACGGCCGAAGGCCCCGCTATCGCGGTGGCAGGACGCCACCTCCGCATCGGCGAGGTGAATGACCGACCAGCGTCCTGCCGACGTCGATCGCGGACGCGGGTTCACCGACGAACACTGAGAGAACGGGAACCGGTGTGAACGTCTGGGGTGTGTCCACAAAGGACGCCGTACGGCTGGTCCGGGCCGGGCTGATCGGGGCCGGGGCGGAGATCGCCGGGCTGGCGTTGATGGCCACCGCCGCGTGGCTGCTGCTCAAGGCGGCCGAGCAGCCGCCGCTCGCGTCGCTCACGGTGGCGATCGTCGCCGTCCGGACGCTGGCGTTGCTGCGCGGCGGCCTGCGCTACGCGGAACGGCTCGCCGGGCACGAGGTCGTCCTGCGGTATCTCGGCGCCTTGCGGACCCGCGTGTACACGTCGCTGCTGCCGCACCGGGTTTCCCGGCATTCCGGCGGCGATCTCGTCACGCGTCTGGTGTCCGATGTGGACGCCGTGCAGGACGCGATCCTCCGCTGTCTGCTGCCTGCAGGTGTCGCCGCATTCGTCGGCGCGGTGTCGACGGCGGTCGCGCTGATCGCCAGCCCGGCCGCCGGGTTCGTGCTGGCACTCGGGCTCGCCGTCGCGGGGATCGGCTTGCCGTGGCTGTGCGTGCGGATCACTCGCGCTGCGGCGGAAGCGAGCGCTCCGGCCCGCGCGGACCTCGCCGAACGGTCGGTCGAACTGATCACGGGACGGCGTGAGCTGATCGCCTACGGCGTACACGAGTCCACTGTGGACGCCGCGCACACCGCTGTCGACGTCCTCGCTTCGAGGGATCGAGCGACGGCGAATCGCACGAGCCTGCTGAGCGCGGCCGGGATCTTCGTCCAGCTGCTGACCTGCGTCGCGATCGCGCTGACCGCCGGGGTTTCGCCGCCGCTGACGGCGGCACTGGCGCTGGGTGCGCTGGCCGTGTTCGAACTGGTCCTCCCCCTGACCGCGGCCGCCCAGCGCTGGGTCGAGGTCCGCGCGTCGGCCGAGCGGGTGCGCGCACTGCTGTCGGAACCGCCACCCGCGCGCGGCACCGTGCTGCCCGAGCCGGGGCATCTGCGGCTCGAAGGGGTCGGCGTTCGGTTCGAGGGCAGGGCCCCGGCACTGGACTGCGTCGACCTCGACCTGCCGCCGGGCAAACGCGTCGGGATCGTGGGGCCGAGCGGAGCCGGGAAGACGACGTTGCTGAATGTGCTGCTGGGTTCCGTGGCGCCGACGTCCGGGCGCGCGCTGCTGAACGGGATACCACTGGAGAACTACGATCCGGCGCTGCTGCCGTCGGTGATCACGGGCGCGCTCGCGGACGCGCACGTCTTCCACACGACGGTCCGGGAAAACCTGCTGCTCGCGAAGCCCGGCTCTTCGGATGCCGAACTGCTCGCCGCCTGTGAGACGGCCGGTTTCGACCTGCCGCTGGATCGCGAAGTCGGCTCCGACGGTGACGCGCTGTCCGGTGGGCAACGCCAGCGGCTCATCCTGGCGAGAGCAGTGCTCTCCGCGCCGCCCATCCTCGTACTGGACGAGCCGGTCGAGGGTCTGGATCCGGAGCACGGCGACGCCGTCCTGGCCGGTGTGCTCGCGGCCGCGCGCGGCACCGTCGTCCTGGTGACGCATCGCGAGTCGCAGGTGGCCGGGTTCGACGAGGTCCTACGACTCGGTTAGCCCGCGCACGTCCCGCATCGGCGGCCGGTCACTCACCGACACCTCGGCCACCTCCGGCAGCCATTCGTCACCTACTTGCGCGAACTGGGTGAGCTGGGCCGGGTCGTCGGACTTGACGCCACAGCGCGCGAGCGCCGTCCCGAGGATCTGGCGCGCCATCACGCCCAGCTGAAGCAGCGAGCGGTTGCGATGCTTGCGTACGCCGAGGTTGACCTGCGCGAGCCCTTCGAGGCCGTAGCGCGCTTCGGCGTCGAGGATGAGCCCGATCTCGACGCCGTACCCGGCCGCGAAGGGCGTTGACTCGAGAAACTCGCGCGTCGCGGCGTACTCGCCTCCCAGGGGCTGAATGAGTCCCGAGAGCGAAGGGCGCAGCGCCGAAAGGACCGGCCGCGCCAGCAACTCGGTGACCCGGCCGCCGCCGCTGCTCTCCAGCCGCAGCGGCCGCCGGTAGAACCCCTTGACCAGGTGGACGCCGTCTTCGCAGAGCAAGGGCCCGAGCAGGGTCGGCACGAACGCCGGATCCGGGTCGACGAGGTCGGAGTCGAGGAACACGACGACGTCACCGGTCGTCGCGGCCAGCGACCGCCACAGCACCTCGCCCTTGCCCGGCACCGGCGGCAAGTCGGGGAGCACGTCCTCGCGGTGCACCACGCGCGCCCCGGCGCGGGCGGCGAGCTCGGCGGTGGCGTCGGTGGACCCGGAATCCATCACGACCAGTTCGTCGACGACCGTGCCCAGCAGCGGCCGGACCGTCCCGACGACCTCGGCGACGGTGTCCTCTTCGTCGAGTGCCGGTAGCACGACCGAAACCGTCCGGTCACCCTTCGCAGCGACGATGTCTTCGACCGTCCAGCCGGGGTTCTGCCACGTACGCCGCTCGAACCAACTCATGAGTAGTGATCGTGCCATGCTGGAGTCCGACACCCTGTCGATGGAGGAACCGTGCTACCGCTACTCGTCCGATTCGTACTCGGACCGCTGGTCAGAGCCCTGTACCGCCCCGAGATCCGCGGCGTGGAGAACATTCCCGCCACCGGGCCGGTGCTGCTGGCCCCCAACCATCGGGCGGCGCTGGACACCGGCGTGATCACTTTCACGGCGCTGCGGCAGGTCAAGTTCCTCGGCAAGGCGGAGTACTTCACCGGCCGCGGGCTCAAGGGCAAACTGATGGCCGGTTTCCTGGGCGGCCTCGGCTACGTCCCGGTCGAACGCGGCAACGCGCAGGCCGGCCTCGCCGCGCTGGAAGCGGCGCGGAAGGTGCTCGACGCGGGCGGCGCTTTCGCGATCTATCCCGAAGGCACCCGCTCGCTGGACGGGCGGCTGCACCGCGGCCACACCGGCGTCGCGGCCCTGGCGCTGGCGACCGGCGCGAAGGTCGTACCCGTCGCACTTTCCGGCACCGAGAACCTGCAGCCCGCCGGGAAGCGGATCCCGCGGCGGGCGAAGATCACCGTCACCTACGGCTCGCCGCTGGACTTCTCGCGGTACGAGGGGCAGGACTCGTCACCGGCGATCCGGCGCTCGGTGACCGACGAGATCATGTACGCGATCCTGGAACTGTCGGGGCAGGAATACGTCGACTCGTACCACAAACGGCCTGATCAGAGCGCTGCCTGACGTTCTTGCTGGGCCGGAGTGGTAGCAAAGGTCCCTTGCTCTCTTTTCGCAGGTCAGCGCGGCGACCGTGTGGATTTCGGGACATCTGACGTCCCAAAATCCACACAGTCAGCAGGCGCCGCTACACGGAGTGCGGAGACCTTTGCTACCCCCCCCCCGGTGGGCAGCAGCCAAGTCCGTGAAGGGCCCCTTCACGGACCCTAGGTCCCTCAAGGGGGCCTTCACGGACCGCCGGCGGCCAGAACCGAAGCCCTACTTAGCCCACTTAGGCCGAGCCGGAGGCACGTAGTCCGCGAAGCCGTCCAGAAGCACCGAAGCGTCCGAGTCGATCGACAGCATGTCCCGGTACCCAGCCGACAGGAAGCCCTCCGACACCATGTGGTCGGCGAACTTCAGCAGCGGCGCGTAGTACCCGCCGACGTCGACGAGCCCGATCGGCTTCTCGTGCAGCCCGAGCTGCGCCCACGTCCACACCTCGAACAGCTCCTCCAGCGTCCCCGCCCCGCCGGGCAGCGCGAGGAAGCCGTCGGACAGCGCGGCCATCTTCGCTTTCCGCTGGTGCATGTCGGCGACGACGTGGAGTTCGGTCAGGCCGGCGTGCGCGATCTCGACGGAGCCCAGTGCCTCGGGGATCACGCCGATCACCTCGCCGCCCGCGGCGAGCGCGGCATCCGCGACGACGCCCATGGTCCCGACCGAAGCACCGCCGTAGACCAGCCCGATACCCCGCGACGCCAGCAGCGTGCCCAGGGCGCGAGCTTCGTCCGCATACCGCGGGTCGAAGCCCATCGAAGAACCGCAGAAGACGCAGACCCGGCGCGGCGCCGCCATCAGTGGGTGTCCTCCCATGCCTGGTACGAATCCTCGACGACGCGCACGGCGTCGTCGATGTCGTCGGTGACGTGCAGCAGTTCCAGGTCCTTCTCGCCGATCTTGCCCTCGGCGAGCAGCGAGCTGGCGATCCAGTCGTACAGGCCGCCCCAGTACTTGCTGCCGAACAGCACGACCGGGAACTTCGTGACCTTCTTCGTCTGCACCAGGGTGAGCGCCTCGAACAGCTCGTCGAGCGTGCCGAAACCGCCGGGCAGGCAGATGAACGCCTGCGAGTACTTGATGAACATGGTCTTGCGCGCGAAGAAGTAGCGGAAGTTGACCCCGAGGTCGACCCACGGGTTCAGGCCCTGCTCGAACGGCAGCTCGATGCCGAGGCCGACCGAGAACCCGCCCGCCTCGTTGGCGCCGCGGTTCACCGCTTCCATCGCGCCGGGGCCGCCGCCGGTCATCACCGCGAAGCCCGCGTTCGCGAGCGCGCCGCCGATCTTGCGGCCGAGTTCGTACTCCGGGTGGTCCCGCTTCGTCCGTGCCGAACCGAACACCGTCACCGCCCGCGGCACCTCGGCCAGCGCGCCGAAGCCCTCGACGAACTCCGCCTGGATCCGCAGCACACGCCACGGATCGGTGTGCACCCAGTCGCTCGGACCCCGCGAGTCCAGCAGGCGCTGGTCGGTGGTGCTGCCCTGGTCACGGCGATCCCGCCGCAGCACGACCGGGCCCTTGTGGCGCTCGATCGGACGTTCCGGGTACTGGCCGTCGGGGAACTCGCTTGTCTCACTCACCCCGCCAAGCCTACGACGTCGTCACCGTCCGGAGCGGCAGCATCGCCGCGAACAGGAGTTGTCGGATGCGCGAACGCGGGGCCCGCCGGTGAGCGGGCCCCGCGGTCGCGGTCAGGAACGCCCGGTCAGCGCGAACGCGAGCATGGCCGTCGAGGTGAAGTCGATGGCGGGCTCGTTGCTCGGCCACGACGCGAGGTCGTCGGCGTAGCGGGCCTCGGGGGTGTCGAAGGCTTCGAAGGGCTTCTTGCAGTCCTTCGAACCGGGCGGGAGCTCCATGTGCTCGAAGTTCTCCGCTCCGTTGGGGCCGTTCACGACGGCGCCGTAGAGCAGTTTCTCCTCACCGGCGAGGTTCGCCGCCTGATGGTGCGGGCACCGCGGGTACGTGGTGCCGACGCCGACGACCAGCGAGATGCCCCAGGCGTTCGCGCCGAGGGTGAAGTTCCGCTGCTGCGAGCCGAACGCCGCGTACCGGCGGTCACCGGTCAGGTCCGCGTACAACCGTTCGGTCGCGGCGAACCCGAAGCTCTTGCTGGCCGCGTCGAATTCCTTCACCGAGACGGCGGTCCGGAAAGGACTCTGAGCCGCGCTCGCGACCCCTTCGTCGAGCTGACGGCGGAGGTCGCCGATCAGTTCCTTCGGGCCGACCGCGGCACCCGGGACGCCGTGCCGCAGTAGCTTCGCCAGTTCGGCGTGCGCCAGCGCGCTGGTGTCGTACAGGTTGAGCGTGCTCTTCTCTTCGAGGTCGATGTAGGCCTTCGCCCAGTGCGCCGCCTGCCGCGTCCACTCGGCGGACCGCGGATCACGCAGGGCCTTGGCCGCCAGGGCCAGCTGTGTGGCGCCGAGTTCCATGTCGTCCCGCCAGGACGACTCCGGGTAGTACGCGTGCGGGAACGCGGTGACCAGTTCGCCGACGTTCTCGGTCTTGGCCTGCGCGAAGACCGACGAGGCCTCGGCGAGGTATTCCCTTGCCAGCGCGGGGTTCCGCCTCGCCTCGACCTGGGCGCCGAGCGCGAAGGCGGCGGCGACCCGGCCGGCGAGGTTCGGGCTGAGCGCGGATCCGCCGGGGTTCGCCGGGAAGACCGGCCGGTGCTTCACGAAGTACTTGGGGTCACCGGGTTTCACGTCGAGCGGGTCGTCGTCGTGCGGGTTCCGCCAGACGTCGTGGTCGCCGAGGAACCCGAACTTGTCGCTGCCCGTCCCGATTCCGACCTGGGCGTAGAGCGTCTTGCTCTTCTCGTCCCACATCTTGTCGAGCCAGTCGAGGCCGAGCTTGACCTCCTTGGCCAGCGCCCGGTCGTAGTCCTCGCGGAGCACGTAACCCAGCTCCGCCAGCGAGTACGCCGTGTTCGACGTGAACTTGACGAAGTCGCCCGCGTCGACCCAGCCGCCCTCGACGTCGATCGGCCCGCCCGACGGCTTCAGCGGTTCGGTGATCTCGTCGCCGAATTCACCGCCGAACGCGGGCCATTCGTAGACCGTGGCCTGTTTGTCCGCCAGATGCGAGGGTTTGCGGTCGAGACGGCCGGGGATGATGTCGTCGCCGTCGCGCTGCGCCTGGAAGAACTCGTTGGTGGCCCGGACGAGCGGCGTGAAGAGCCGGTCCCTGGTGTCCACCCGGAACGTCGGCGACGTCGCCTTGGTCTCTCCGGTGACCTCGATCCGGTAC
This sequence comes from Amycolatopsis sp. cmx-4-54, assembly GCF_046548895.1. Taxonomy (NCBI): domain Bacteria; kingdom Bacillati; phylum Actinomycetota; class Actinomycetes; order Pseudonocardiales; family Pseudonocardiaceae; genus Amycolatopsis; species Amycolatopsis sp. cmx-4-54. The sequence continues at coordinate 282,671 of NZ_JAEBEJ010000011.1, read as the reverse complement.
TTGCCCGGCAGCCAGACCTTCGACAGGTCGAGCTGGTACACCGCCGGGTACTTCGCGTTCCACGCGCCGAGCGACTGGCCGGTCCGTCCACGATGGACGGTCCGGCCGCGTTCGTCGATCACCGAGAACGCGCCCGGCGCGCTGGACAGGAGATAGGCGTGCTTGGTCTCGGTGATGCCGTAGCCGACCTGGTCGACCCGCACCTCACCTTGCACCGCCGCCGCGGCCGAAACCGCCGGAACCGTTAAACCCCCGAGGACCAGTGCCGAAACCGCGGCCACCGTCCGGGACCAGGAACTCACCATCATCGGCGCCCCGCTCACGAATTAGTTAAGAAAGTTTCCTTTTTATGGCGCATGACGTTAGCTCCCGGGACGCCGCCAGTCAATATGTCCGTTTCGCCGGTCGGAAGTCACCGGTTCCGGCCGATGTCGGCGGGTAATCGTCTACCGTGGATCGATGCCGCCCGAGGCAGAACCACTCGGCGCGCGGATCCGGCGGCTGCGCCGGGCACGCGGGCTGACTCAGCGTGAGCTCGCCGAGCCGCGTTACGACCGCGGTTTCCTCGCCAAGGTCGAGTCGGGCCGCCGTCCGCCCTCGGACGACGTGCTCTCCCACCTCGCGCGACGGCTCGGCCTCACCGCGGACGAACTCCGCTTCGACCGGCCACCGGGCGCCGCCGAGGAACTCACCGACGCGCTAGAGACCGCGTACCGCGAGCTACAGCAAGGTGGACTCGAAGCCGCCGAACGCGAGTTCACCCGAGTGGAACACCGGGCGGCCGAGTACCGGCTGCCGGAAGTCCAATGCCACGCGCGCTTCTACCTCGGTGAGGTCCAGTGGCAACGCTACGACATCCCGTTGGCGGACAAGGGATTCGCGCACGCCATGGAGCTCGCCGACGCCGCGTCGCCGCGACTGCGCGCGATGATCGTCAACCGCGTCGCCGCCTGCCGCGCGCTTTCGGGCGACCTGGGCGCCTCGGTCGCGCTCGTGGAGAACGCGCTCGCCGAGCTCCGCGCCGCCGGCGCGAGCGATCCCGACGCCGAGCTGGCGTTGGTGACCGCGTTGCTCCATCCCTTGATCGAAATGGGCGCACTCCGCCGTGCCCGCCGTGCCGCCGAAGAGGGCCGCCGCGTCCTTCCTTCCGCCCGCCGCGCGGACATCGCCGCGCGCTATCACCGGCAGGCGGCGCAACTGTGGCAGGAGATCGGGCTGGTCGACCGCGCGGAGAAGGATCTGTCGCGGGCACTGCGCCTGTTCACTTCCCTCGGCTACGACCGCGACGCCGCCCGCAGCCGCTGGGCGCGCGGCTTCCTCTGGCGACGGCTGGGCAAACTCGACGAGGCCCACGCCGAACTGCGGCTCGCGCGCGATCTTCTCGCCAAGGCCGGATCGCGGGAAGGTGTACTCGGCGCGACCATCGAACTCGCCGATGTCCGCCGCCGCCAAGGAAAGCTCGACGAGGCCGCCGAACTCGCCGAAGGGATCCGCCCGCTTCTGGATCGATCCCCCGATATCGAGGCCAGGGCCGAGGTTCTCCGGTTGCTGGGACTCATCGCCCGCGCGCGCGGCGACCTGCCCGAGGCGACCGCGCTACTCGAAGAAGCCGCGACCGCACAGGAAAAGTCCGAACTGCGCGGCGCGCTCGTCGCCACCTCACTGCATTTGGGCGACGCCTTGCGCGCCCGCGGATTAATCGAAAAGGCGGCGGAGGCCTATCGGCGCGGCGTACGCGCGGCCGCTATGTCCGATTTCGGGCCGACCGGCTGAAAACCATACGAAAGTCGCCATATATCGCACCTGGCGGGAAAACTCTTACTACCCAGGCATTTCATTCCCCGCATGTGGATCTTCACCAGTCCCGCTAGGCCATCCGGCCCATTGACGCACCTTGTGACCGGCTCCTTTACTCGGACGTGTCCATCGGGATAACTCCAGTTATCCGAATGGGCACGCTCCCCGTCCCCCGCCGTGCGCCCGCCAGGTCGAATTCCCCGCCGCGCCTGAAGGCCGGACGGGTACACGGTCCTGCCCATGGAAGGTTCACATGACCGTTCAGCGAGGGCTCAGAACAGGGTTGGCGGCCGTCGCCGGCCTTGCCCTGAGCATGACGTTCCCGGTGACCCCGGCGAACGCGACCACCGCCACCATCCAGCCCGCGAGCCCCGACGCCGTGGCCGCGAGCGCGGCCGACCGGGCCGCCGCGACCGGGGTGGACCAGCTGCGAAGGGGGCCGCAGGAGGACTTCCGCCGCGTCGGGATGACACCCGGTGGCGGCGGACTCTTCTACGCCGCATACGAACGAACCTACCGTGGCCTGCCGGTCGTCGGCGGGGACGCGGTGGTGGTGGCCGACGGCGCCGGGCGCGTCCGCGGCACCAGCGCCGCGGAGACCGCGGCGATCTCGGTCGACACCAAGGCCAGGATCTCCGCGGCGAAGGCGACCGAGGTCGCCCGCGGGCAGCTGTCCAAAGTAGACAGTGTCGTCGCACCGAAGCTCGTCGTGCTGGCGGGGAACTCCCCCAAGCTCGCCTACGAGGTCGTCGTGGCGGGCACCAAGGCGGCGAACCCGAGCAACCTGCACGTCTTCGTGGACGGCGCCACCGGCGCGGTGCTCGAAACCCGTGACGACGTCAAGATGTCCAACTTCCCCGCCGCCGCACCGAAGGCGACGTCGAACGACGTCAGCACGCTGGGCGCCGGGAACAGCTACTACGCCGGCAACGTCACCATCGACACGACGAACTCCGGCGGCACGTACACGATGCGTGACCCGCAGCGCACCAACATCAGCTGCGCCCGCCAGAACGGCTCGCCCTACAGCGGACCGGACGACAACTGGGGCAACGGTTCCGGCACCGATCTGGAAACCGCCTGCGTCGACGCGCTCTTCGGCGTCCAGACCGAGTGGAAGATGCTCGGCGAATGGCTCGGCCGCAACGGCATCAACGGCAACGGCGGCGGCTTCCCCGCCTACGTCGGCCTCAACCAGGCCAACGCCTACTGGAACGGTTCCTCGACCACCTACGGCCGTTCCTCGGACAGCCAGCGTCAGGCCACCCCCATGGACGTCGTCGCGCACGAGTACGGCCACGCCATCTTCCAGACCACACCGGGTGGCGCGGGCAGCGGCAACGAGAACGGCGGCCTCAACGAGTCCACCGGTGACATCTTCGGTGCCGTCACCGAGCACTACGCCAACAACGCCAAGGACGTCCCCGACTACGACGTCGGCGAGGGCGTGAACCTGGTCGGCCGCGGCCCGATCCGCTACATGAACCAGCCGAGCAGGGTCTCCGGCAACCCCGACTGCTACTCGTCGTCCATCCCGAACACCGAGGTGCACGCCGCCGCCGGCCCGCAGAACCACTGGTTCTACCTGCTGGCGGAGGGCACCGCGCCGGTCGGCAAGCCGGCCAGCCCGACCTGCAACAACACCTCGATCACCGGGATCGGCATCCAGAAGGCCGCGAAGATCTTCTACAACGGCCTGCTGAAGAAGACCTCCAGCTGGAACCACCGGGCGGCCCGCAAGGCCACCCTGGAAGCGGCGCTCGCGCTGTACCCGGGTTCCTGCACCGAGTTCAACACCACGAAGGCCGCTTGGAACGCCATCAGCGTGCCCGCCGCGACCGGTGAACCGACCTCGTGCACCCCGCAGGGTGACGACTTCTCCGTCGGCGTCACCCCGGCGGCGGGTTCGGTCAAGCCGGGTGAGTCGGCCACGGTCACGGTGAACACCGCGACCACCAACGGTGCGGCCCAGTCGGTCGCGCTGAGCGCGAGCGGCCTCCCCGCCGGGGCGACCGCGACGTTCAACCCGGCTTCGGTGCAGTCCGGCGCCTCCTCGACGCTCACCATCGCGACGTCGGCGAGCACCCCTGACGGCACCAGCACCATCACGGTGACCGGCACCGCGGCGAGCGGGGCGCACACCGCGCAGTACAAGCTGACCGTCGGCACCGGCGGTGACGTGCGCACCTACAGCAACGACACCGACTTCGCGCTGAACGACTACGGCACGGTGAACAGCCCGATCACCTCGACCGCCACCGGCAACGCGGTTTCGCCGGTGAAGGTGACGGTCACCGGGACGCACACCTGTTCCGAGGACCTCCGGATCAGCCTGAAGGCCCCCGACGGCAGCACGTACTCGGTCAAGGCCACCGGTTCCCTGCCCTGCACCGATCTGGGCACCCGGAACTACTCGGTCCCCGTGACCAACGAAGTCGCGGCGGGCACGTGGACCCTCGTGGTCTACGACGCCTACGCGCAGGACACCGGCACGCTTTCCAGCTGGTCCATCACGGTCTAGCGCCCTCCCGCGCGTGAAGGACTCCTTCCCTCGTCCATCCATGCCCCGCCGCCGCCCTCGACGGACGCGCTGCGCGCGCAGATGGAATCCGACGAGGGAAGGAGTCCTTCACGCGAAACCCCTCCAGAAAGGAACGCCCCGGCATGAAGTGGGGAAAGAGAATAGGAGCGGCCGTCGTCGGCATGGCCGCCGTACTGGGTGTCGTCACGGCACCCGCGCAGGCGGTCACGGCCGCCGCCGCACCGGACATCTCGCTCGCCAACGTCAAGGCGCATTTGAGCGCGTTGCAGACCATCGCCAACCAGAACGGCGGCAACCGCGCCGCCGGACGGCCGGGCTATCCGGCGTCGGTGTCCTATGTGGCGCAGAAGCTGCGCGACGCGGGCTACAACGTCACTTTGCAGTCCTGCACGAGCTGCGCGGGCTCGAACCAGAACATCATCGCGGAATGGCCGCAGGGTGACGCCAACCAGGTCATCATGCTCGGCGCGCACCTCGACAGCGTCAGCGCCGGCCCCGGTATCAACGACAACGGCTCGGGCTCGGCCTCGATCCTCGAAGTCGCGTTGACCCTGGCCCGCGAGAACCCCACGATGGCCAAGCGGGTCCGCTTCGGCTGGTGGGCCGACGAGGAGTCCGGCCTGCGCGGGTCCAAGTTCTACGTCAACAGCCTGCCGCAGACCGAGCGCACGAAGATCAAGACCTACTTGAACTTCGACATGATCGGCTCCGACAACTGGGGCTACTTCGTCTATGACGACGTCGCTTCGGTCAAGGCCGTGTTCGACGAATACTTCCGGACGATCGGCATCCAGACCGAGGGCGACACCGAGGGCGACGGCCGTTCGGACCACGCGTCGTTCAAGAGCGCGGGCATCCCGGTCGGCGGTCTCGCGACCGGCGCCGGGTACACGAAGAGCGCCGCACAGCAACAGAAATGGGGCGGCACGGCCGGAAGGGCGTTCGACAGCTGCTACCACCGCGCGTGCGACACGCTGTCGAACATCCCGGACACCCCGCTGGAGAAGAACAGCGACGCGATCGCGTACGCGCTCTGGAAGCTCGCCGTCGGAACGTCGACCGGACCCGACTTCTCGCTCGGTCTTTCGCCGTCCTCCGGCACCGTCCAAGCGGGACAGTCGGCGACCGTCACGGTCAACACCACGACGACTTCCGGTTCGGCGCAAGCGGTTTCGCTGAGCGCGAGCGGTCTTCCCGCCGGGGCGACCGCGACGTTCAACCCCGCGTCCGTGCAGTCCGGCGGATCTTCGACGCTCACCATCGCGACGTCGGCGAGCACTCCCAACGGCACCAGCACGATCACGGTGACCGGTGACGGGACCTCGGTGGACCGCACGGCGCAGTACACGCTCACCGTCGGCGATGTCAGCGTGCGTACGTTCACCAATGGCACCGATTTCGCGCTGAACGACTACGCGACGGTCAACAGTCCGATCACTTCCAGCGCGACGGGTTCGGCGACCTCACCGGTGAAGGTGTCGATCACCGGGACGCACACCTGCTCCGAGGACCTCCGGATCAGCCTGAAGGCCCCCGACGGCAGCACGTACTCGGTCAAGGCCACCGGTTCCCTGCCCTGCACCGATCTGGGCACCCGGAACTACTCGGTCCCCGTGACCAACGAAGCCGCTTCCGGCACTTGGACCCTCGTGCTCTACGACGCCTACGCGCAGGACACCGGCACGCTCGACAGCTGGACCATCACCGTCTGACCGACCGAATGGCGAGGGCCATCGCACGAGGACACCCGGCCTCGTGCGATGGCCCTCGTGCGTGACGGGATTTCCGGACAACCTTTCGATATCTGGTCTAGACCACCCGATCGTCGGTAGCGCCGCTCGTGCGCGGCGACCTATGTTGAGCCGAACGGCCGCTTCCTGTTCGTTCAAACCGCTTTCGAGATGGGAGCTGGGTATGTTCGGTCGCGTCTCACGGCTGCTCGCAATCACCGGCGCGGCGGTACTCGCCGTCACCACACTCGTCGCCTTGGGTTCGGCGCAAGCGTCTCCCGACGCCGAAGTCTGCGCGGTCAAATCGAAGCCCGCGGGCAAGGTCCTGCAAGGCTATTGGGAGAACTGGGACGGCGCCTCGAACGGCGTCCATCCGCCGATGGGCTGGATCCCGATCACCGACGCCCGAATCAAGGCCAACGGGTACAACGTGCTCAACGCTGCCTTTCCGGTCATCCTGTCCGACGGAACGGCCAAATGGGAGGACGGGATGGACGCGACTGTGAAGGTCGCGACCCCGTCCGAAATGTGCGCCGCGAAGGACGCGGGCGCGACGATCCTGATGTCGATCGGCGGCGCCACCGCGGGGATCGACCTGAACTCGGCCACCGTGGCCGACAAATTCGTCGCGACCATCGTGCCGATCCTGAAGAAGTACAACTTCGACGGGATCGACATCGACATCGAAACCGGCCTCACCGGCAGCGGGAACATCAGCACGCTTTCCGCGTCACAGAAGAACCTCATCCGCATCATCGACGGCGTCCTCGCCGCGATGCCGCCGAACTTCGGGCTCACCATGGCACCGGAGACCGCGTACGTCACCGGCGGCAGCGTCGTCTACGGCTCGATCTGGGGCGCTTACCTGCCGATCATCAAGAAGTACGCGGACAACGGCAGGCTGTGGTGGCTGAACATGCAGTACTACAACGGAAGCATGTACGGCTGCTCCGGTGATTCCTACCAGGCCGGGACGGTCCAGGGCTTCGTCGCGCAGACCAACTGCCTCGACAAGGGCCTGGTGATCCAGGGCCAGACGATCCGCGTCCCCTACGACAAGCAGGCTCCGGGCCTGCCCGCGCAGGCGGGCGCCGGCGGCGGCTACATGTCGCCGAGCCTGGTTTCCCAGGCGTACCGCAGCATCCCGGCCCTCAAGGGCCTGATGACCTGGTCGATCAACTGGGACGGTTCGCGGAACTGGACCTTCGGGCAGAACGTGAAATCCCTGCAGGGCCGCTGATCTGGCGAGTTACGCCGCTGATCACGCGAGTTCGCCGGTTCCGCACGGCGAACTCGCGTGATCGAACGGCGAACTCACGTCCTCGACGGGATCGCCCGTATCGTTCTCGGGCATGGGCGACGAAGTCGGCGGACGGCTACGGCGGCTCCGCGCCGAACGTGGCCTCACCCAGCGCGAACTCGCCGAACCGCACTACTCCGCCGCGTACGTCTCGTCGGTCGAGACCGGTGCGCGGACACCCTCCGGTGACGCGGTGCGCCATTTCGCCGCGCGGCTCGGCGTGGACACCGGCGAACTGCTCGGCGTGACGTCGCCCCGCGACGACGTCCGGCTCGACCTGGACATCGCGGCGGCCGCGACGGACTTCCTGGCGGGGACCGGTTCGGCGCCGAAGATGCGGCGCCTGGCCCGGCGGGCCGAGAAGATCGGCCGCGACCGCCAGGCCGGACTCGCCTGGCTGTGGCTCGCGCGGTTCGCCGAGGGTGACGCCAGGGCGCGGCCGGTGGCCGCCGCCGAAGCCGCGCTCGCCGACGACATCCCGCCGTACTGCGGATTGGCCGCCGCCCTGCGCGCGAACGTCCTGATCGACCGGGGCGAGCCGCATCACGCGATGCATCTGCTCCGGACCGCGCTCGACGCGAGCGTCGGCCGTCATCCGCATCCGGTGCTCCTGGTGACCCTGCACGCATACCTGGCCGACGGACGGCTCCGCCTCGGCGAGAACGCCCAAGCCGCGCATCACGCGGGAGAGGCACTTCGGCTGGCTCGCGGCGGCGAAGAGATCCTCGCCGAACTCGCCGAGAACCAGCGAAGGCTAGCCGAGTCCTATCTCGGCGAAGGACGGCTGGCCGACGCCGTCGCCGCCGTGTCGGCACTGCACGACCTGCTCCACGAACGCGCCCTGCGGCCGGTGCTGGCTCGGTGCCTGTTCGCGCGGGCACTGAACCGGCGTGCCGACGACCCCGAAGGCGCCCTCACGGACCTTCGCGCGTCACGCGCGGCCGCGCCCGATCACGTCGTCACGCTGGAACTCGCCGACGTCTGCCGGGAACTCGGTCGTCTCGACGACGCCGCCGCGCTACTCTCCGAAGCAACCGAAGCCATCCCGGAGGACTCGCCGCTGTCCGCTTCACTCACGTTCCAGCGGGGCTCGCTGGCCCTGGCCCGTGGAGACATCAAAGCGGCCGAAGCAGGCTTCGCGCATGCCATCGACGTGGCCGCTCTCCACGACACTCGCGGCGTCTTGGCCGCTGCGATCGACAAAGCGGGAGAGCTACTTCGCGATCAAGGGCGCTTCGAAGAGGCCGCGGACCTACTGCGGCATGGACTGCTCCTTCTCGGAGCCGAGGAGGACGTTCCCCGATGACCGAAGTGGATTTGGCCGACATCAGCGCCCGTTTGGTGAGCCGATTCGGCGCCGACGCCGACGGATGGCTCGCCGGAGTACCCGCCCTCGCCGAGCGGCTGGCCTCTCGCTGGGACTTCGAGCTCGGCGAACTGTTCGACAGCGGAGCCTCGTCCGTCGTCCTGCGCTGCCGATGGTCCGACGGCACGCCGGCGGTGCTCAAACTCAGCCCGGACGGGGCGCTGCTCACCAAACAGCTCGAAATGCTGCGGGTTTTCGCGCCGTCGGGCCGGGTGCCCGCCGTCCTCGCCGCCGACGCGGACGCCGGCGCGATGGTGCTGGAAGAGATCCGGCCGGGCACCCCCGCCGAGGATCTGCCACTGCCGACACTGCCCGCGCGCTGGGGAGAACTGCTGACCGCCCTGCATGCCGTCGCCCCGCCCGCGGGCTGGCCGTGGAGCCTGCGCGGCCGGTTCGAGGAGTCCTTCGACCGGATCGGCAAACGGATCACCGAACCGGCCATCGCCGCCAGGATCGGCCCGGACACCTGGCAGCGGGCGATCGAGCGCTGCGAGAAGCTGCTGGACACCCAGACCGGCGTCGTGTTGCTCCACGGCGATCTGCATCTCGGCAACGCCTTGGACGGCGGCTCGCGCGGCCTGATCGCGATCGATCCGAAGGCGTGCGTGGGTGATCCGTGCTTCGACGCCGTCGACTACGTGGTGAGCGGCGCCGGGCACGAGGGCGTCGAAGCCCGTTGCAGTTCGGTGGCGGACGCCTGCGGGCTCGACGGGGACAGGTTGTACGCCTGGAGCCGTGTGATCGCCCCCATGTTCGCCATCGCGCACCTGACCTATGGCGGCCCGGAGCAGGCGCTCGACGAACTGCTCGCCCTGACTAGCTGAGGAATTCGCGCAGCACCGCGGCGACCTGCCGGATCTCGCCCGCCCGCACGCTCTCCTGACGGGTGTGCGCCAGCGTCGGGTCGCCGGGGCCGAAGTTCACTGCTGGAATCCCGAGCGCCGCGAAGCGCGCGACGTCGGTCCAGCCCAGCTTCGCGACCGCCTTGCCCCCGGCGGCGGCAACCAGCTCGGCCGCCGCGGGAGCGCTCAAACCGGGCAACGCGCCAGGCGACAAGTCGACAATCTTGACGTCGTAGCCCTCGAAGACCTCACGAAGGTGCGCCTCGGCTTGTTCGGCGCTCCTGTCGGGCGCGAAGCGGTGGTTGATCGTGAGCACGGCCTCGTCCGGGACGACGTTGCCCGCGACACCGCCGCCGATCTTCGTGGCCTGCAGGCCTTCGCGGTAGGTCAGGCCGTCGATGTCGACCACCCGCGGCGTGTACTCGGCCAGCCTGCGCAGCGGTTCGGCGAGCCCGTGGATCGCGTTGACGCCCATCCAGCCGCGCGCGGTGTGCGCCCGGACGCCGTCGACGCGCAGCTCGATCCGCATCGTGCCCTGGCAACCGCCCTCGATCCCGCCGTTCGACGGCTCACCGAGGATCGCGAGGTCGGCTCGCAGCCACTCGGGCAGCTCGCGCTCGATGCGGCCGAGACCGTTCTTCGTCGCTTCGATCTCTTCGCAGTCGTAGAACACGAAGGTGATGTCGTGCCTCGGCTCCCGGAGTGCGGCGGCGAGGTGCAGGAAGACGGCGTCACCGCTCTTCATGTCGACGGTGCCGAGACCGTGCAGGATCTCGTCGTCACCGGTCCCCTCACGGCGCACCGGCAGGTTCTCGTTGACCGGAACGGTGTCGAGATGCCCGGCCAGCAGCACCCGCGAAGGACGGCCGAGGTTCGTGCGCGCGAGGACCGCGTCGCCGTTGCGGATCACCTCGAGATGCGGCGCCTGCACCTGGAGCGCGGCCTGCACGGTGTCCGCGATGACCTTCTCCTCCTCCGAAACGCTGAAGATGTCCACCAGCGCGGCGGTGAGGTCGACGGGATCGGCGTGCAAGTCGAGCGAAGGCATGCCCGCACCGTACCGCCGGGGGCCCGGGACTACCGTGAAGGAGTGCGCATGCGAACGATCTTGGTCGCCCTCCTCCTGGTGCTCAGCGGGTGCGGATCGAGCGAAGTCCCGGTGAAGGTCCGGCCGACCCAGAGCACCGGGCCGGACGTGCTGCCGATCAAGCTCAAGGCGCTGACCACCGATCAGTGCTATCTGGCGCCGGGGACCGAATCGCCTAAGGGCTGCCAGAAGTACGTGACCGAACTCTTCAGCGCCGCGGGCACCGTCCGAAAGCGCCGCCCTGACCTGTCGTCGCACGCCGACGCGCTGGAGCGCCCGATCGGCGCCTTCCGCACCGCGAACTGCCAGGACCAGGCGGCTCCCGGCGGCCCGTGCGGCCAAGCGCTCGGCGACATGGCGGCGGCGCTGACCAGTGTGAAGAGCCTCGTCGACGGCTGAGGAGTGTCACTGGGTTACCGTTCAGGTCGTGAGCGAGCAGACCCCTGACCCCGAAACGACCGGCGCCACCGGCGTCGGACTGGCCACCGTCACGACCGACGGCACGGTACTGGACACCTGGTTCCCGCTGCCCAAGCTGACCGGCGGCACCGACAGCAAGGCCGGCACGGTGCGGTTGACCGCCGAAGAGGCCTCCGAAGCCCTCGGCGAGGCCGCGGCCGCCCAGCTCGGCCCGGACACCGATCGCGGTGTCGAGGTCGTCGCGGTCCGCACGACCATCGCCCGGCTGTCCGACGCCCCCGGTGACACGCACGACGTCTACCTGCGACTTCACCTGCTGTCGCACCGACTGATCCGGCCGCACGGCGCGAGCCTCGACGGCATTTTCGGCCTGCTGGCGAACGTCGTGTGGACGAGCCACGGGCCGTGCCCCGTCGAGGGCTTCGAGGCGACCCGCCTGCGGCTGCGGGCGCGCGGCAACGTCACCGTCTACGGCGTGGACAAGTTCCCGCGGATGGTGGACTACGTCGTGCCGACCGGCGTCCGCATCGCCGACGCCGACCGCGCCCGCCTCGGCGCGCACCTGGCCAACGGCACCACGGTCATGCACGAGGGCTTCATCAACTTCAACGCCGGCACGCTCGGCGCCTCCATGGTCGAAGGCCGGATCTCGGCCGGTGTCGTGGTCGGCGACGGCTCCGACGTCGGTGGCGGCGCGTCGATCATGGGCACGCTGTCCGGCGGCGGCAAGGAGACCATCTCGATCGGCGAGCGCTGCCTGATCGGCGCGAACGGCGGCGTCGGCATCTCGCTCGGCGACGACTCGGTCGTCGAAGCGGGTCTGTACGTCACGGCCGGCACGAAGGTGACCTTCGAGGGCAAGGTCGTGAAGGCGCTGGAGCTGTCCGGCATCTCGGGCGCGGTGTTCCGGCGGAACTCCGGGACCGGCGCCGTCGAGGTCGTCGCGCGCACCGGCGTCGGCATCGAGCTGAACGCGGCCCTGCACGCCAACTGACCTGCGGAAAGGGAGCAAGGGACCTTTGCTACCGCGCCGCGCGACCGAGCGGACAGCAGGTGGGCGACGCTGACCGACCGTGTGGATTTCGGGACGTCAGATGTCCCAAAACCCACACAGTCACCTGAAGACCGAACCGCTGCCTCCGGGTGAGCAAGGGACCTTTGCTCTCGGGTGCCGCGGAACGAGAGCAAGGGACCTTTGCTACCACTCTCCCCCGGAGGGCGGTAGCAAAGGTCCCTTGCTTCTCTCACGGCCTGGACCGCCTTGCCGGTTCACCTAGAATTCACCTTGTGACAGCCGAGACCCTGCCGCGCAAGAACGTCCCTTCGACCACTCCGGCCGCGCTCGGGCTCGGCGACCGTCCCGCGAAAGCCGGGCCGGGCGATCCGGCGGCCACCCACGTCCGGGTCAAACTCGACGTCGAGATCCGCGCACTCCTCGCGCACGAGCCGGGCACCAAATCCGGTGCCGACCCCGAAGATCTGCACCAGATGCGGGTCGCGCTGCGCCGTATGCGGAGCGTCCTCAAGCTCTCGGGCCGCCTTGTCGGCCCGGACGCCGAGCCCGTGCGCGCTGAGCTCGGCTGGCTCGGCCAGTCCCTCGGCGAGGTCCGCGATTACGACGTCCTGATCGGGCATCTCCGCGAGGTCGTCGCCGAGTTCGAGGTGCGCGACCAGCCTGCCGCGCGGCGTCTGGTGTCGAAGTTCGTCACCGAGCGCGGTGTCGCGAAGCGGCGGCTCACCCGCGCGCTCGCCAGCCCTCGGTACGCCTCGATGCTCCAGAACATCGGCCGCCTCGCCCGGCAGCCCGCCACCGAAGAAGCCGATGAAAGCCCCCAGACCTCGGCCGATCTCGTGGCCGGTCTCGCGAAGCCGCACCGAAAGCTCTCGAAGGCTGTGAAGGCCCTTCCCGCCGATCCCCCGGATGACGACCTTCACGCGCTTCGCATCTACGGCAAGAAACTCCGCTACGCCGCCGAGATGGCCAAGCCCGCCGCGAAGAAGAAGCAGGCGGAGCGGATCCAGCGGCTGATCAAGGCCACGAAGGACTTTCAGACCGTCCTCGGAGACCACCAGGACGCCTGCGTCGCCGCCGATCGGATGCGAGGAGCCTTGGACTCGACCGACACCGAACTCGCCTTCATCGCCGGCCGGATCGCGGAGAAGGAACTGCTGCGCCGCGCCGAGGTCCGCGCCGTGTGGCGCGACGTCTGGGCCGAAGTCGACAAAGCCGCTCAGGCGGTGAGCGCGCGGATGTAGCTGTCCGGGCGGATGTGCACCTGCCGCCCGTTCCCGGCTTCATACGCGGTGAAGGCATGCCCGCCGACGTCCTCGAAGTCCGCATCGGACAGCGCGCTGCCCGCGGGCAGGATCCGCCGCGCGCCTTCGGGCGCCGGACCGTCGCCGAACACCAGCACCGTCGCCTGCGGGCCGCGCAGCAACTCGAACAGCCGGACGGACTTGCCGTTCGCGTCCTTCAGTGGCGCGTCCGGCGCGCGGTCTCCCGGCCGGATCCGGCCGGTCGCCGCGGGCGCGAGCGGACCGCCGCGATACCCGATGTCGAGCTGACGCGTGTTCTCGCCGCGCTCGTGCGCGTCTTCCGCGCCTTCCTTGTACTTCTCGAGGATCTCGGTGCTGATCTTCAGCACCCTCGCGGCGACCCCGCGCCGCTCGGGCTCGTAGCTGTCGAGCAGCTCCGGTGAACCGTCGGCGAGCTTCCAGCCCAGGTTGTACGCGTCCTGGACGCCGGTGTTGAGTCCCTGCCCACCGGTCGGCGGGTGGGCGTGCGCGGCGTCGCCCGCGAGGAACACCCGGCCGACCCGGAACCGCTCGGCGAGCCGGATGTTGGGCCGCCACACCGTCGCCCAGGCGAGATCGTGCAGCCGGACCCCGCCGCCGGACAGTTCGTCGAGCCGGGCCTGCAATGTCTCCAGTGACGCCTCGACCTTCTCTTCGCCCAGCGGGGCGCCGAACTGGAAGTGGGGTACCCCGGGCAGCGGCGTGAGCCCGATTCCCGACATCGGATCTTCGGCCTTCGCGAACCAATGCCCGTACGCGCGATCGAGCCCTTCGGCCTGCACATCGCCGAGCAGCATGCGGATCGATTCGTCGGTGGTGCCCTCGAACGCGATCCCGAGCGCCTTGCGCACGAAGCTCTTCCCGCCGTCGGCACCGACGAGGTAGTCGACCCGGACCCGCTCACCCGGAAGCTCGGCCGTCACGCCGCCGGCGTCCTGCTCGAAGCCGAGCAACGGGGTGCCGCTTTCGACCTGGACGCCGAATTCGGCGAGCCGGTCTCGCAGTATTCCTTCGGTCCGTGACTGGCTGAGGAAGAACCCGTTCGGATACGGCACGTCCGGGGTCGGCTCGGCGAGTTCGGCCATCATCCGCTCGCCCACGACCTCGCCGCCCAGGTGGATCTTCATCGGCACCGGCGGCTGCCCGGCGGCCAGGACCGCGTCCAGTACCCCGAGATCCTCGAAGACCTCGAGCGTGCGCGGTTGCAGGCCGTCGCCGCGTGAGCCTTCGAAGAACGTCTCCGCCTTCTCCACGATCCGCACGGCGACACCGCGGCGCGCGAGATCGATGGCCAGCGTGAGCCCGGTCGGCCCGGCTCCCGCGATGAGCACCTGGGTCATCTTCCCTCCAGTGAATTGCAATTCAGTGAATATGGATTCAGCATGGACGTTGCTAGCCTTCCTGTCAAGGAGGTGCCGATGACGGCGACGAGCCGCAAGGAGAAAGCGGCGGAAACCGAGGCCGCGCTCAAGGAGGCGGCGAAGCGCGTTTTCGCGGCGAAGGGGTACCTGAACACCAAGATCACCGACATCACGGCTGAGGCGGGACGCGCGGCGGGCTCGTTCTACAACCACTTCACGAGCAAGGAAGAGCTGCTCGAAGCGCTCCTCGAGGATCTCGCGACGGCGAGTGACGTCAACGCGTCCTCGCCGGAGCACAAAGCCGACTTCACCGATCCGCAAGCGGTGCGCTGGCACGTCCGCGAGTACTGGAACTTCCACCGCGACAACGCCCCGACGATGCTCGCGCTGCGCCAAGCCGCCATGGTCAGCGACGATTTCGCCCGCACGTACGCGCACTTCGGCGCCTCTCAGGCGGCGGACCTCCTCGACCACCTCGGGTACATCACCGCGGCGGGGATGGAACTACCGGCGTCGGAACGGCTCACGCTCGCGATGATGGGCGAGCTGGTCAACGGGTTCGCGCACACGTGGCTGCTCGACCCGTCGGCGGTCTCGGAGGACGAGGCCATCGAGGCGCTGACGCGGTTCGTCTACCGGGGTTTCACGGGCAGCGACGTGAGCTGACACCGCCGACAGGACTTGTCCTTTTCACCACGCCGTGGCCCGAGGTTTCCGCTGCCGATCCATTCGGCTCGTGCGTCGACGCCTGTTGCGAAAGCCACTTTCGCAACGTTCAAGGTTGCGAAAGTGGCTTTCGCAACAGGCCCTGGGCCCACGTGAAGGCCCCCTTCACGTACTTCAGCTCAAGCGGTGAGCCGCTCCACGGCCGCGTCGATCCGCTCGTCCGTCGCCGTCAAGGCGATCCGGACGTGCCGTCCGCCGGTCGGCCCGTAGAACGTGCCCGGCGCGGCGAGGATGCCGCGATCGGCCAGCCAGTCGACCGTGTCGAGCGCGGAATCCCCGCGCGTGGACCAGAGATACAGCCCGGCCTCGGAATGCGAGATCTCGAAACCGCTGTCCAGCAACGCCTTCCGCAGCACCAGCCGACGACGTGCGTAGCGTTCCCGTTGCACGGCAAGCGCTTCGTCGTCCTTCAGCGCGGCGACCATGGCCTCCTGCACCGGCCGCGGCACGATCAGCCCGGAGTGTTTGCGGATCTCCAGCAGCCCGGCGACGAGCTTCGGGTCACCGGTGACGAATCCGGCGCGGTAGCTGGCGAGGTTCGCGGACTTCGACAGCGAGTGGACGGCCAGCAGGCCGTCGAGGGAGCCGCCGCGCACGGACGGGTGCAGGATCGACACGGGCTCGCTTTCCCAGCCCAGCGCCAGATAGCACTCGTCGGAGACCACGACGACATCGCGTTCGCGCGCCCATTCGACGACCTTGCGCAGGTGGTCGACGCCGAGCACGCGCCCGGTCGGGTTGGACGGCGAGTTGATCCACAGCATCGAAGGCCGCTGCGGGCCGAGCGCGAACGTGCTGTCCGCGCGCAGCAGGGAAGCACCCGCCAGCAGCACGCCGACCTCGTAGGTCGGGTACGCCACCTCGGGGATCACGATGAGATCGCCGGGGCCGAACCCCAGCTGCCGCGGCAGCGAAGCGACCAGTTCCTTGGAACCGATCGTCGGCAGCACGGCCGCCTCGGGAACCCCCTCGACGCCGTGCCGCCGCGAAAGCGCGTCGATCGCGGCGGCCCTGAGCTCGGGGATCCCGTGCGTGGTCGGATACCCCGGGATCTCCGAAACGGACGCGAGTGCCGCGCGGACGCTCTCGGGGACCGGGTCCACCGGCGTGCCGATCGACAGGTCGACGAGGCCGCCGGGATGCGCCTGGGCCTTCGCCTTCGCCTCGGCGAGGGAGTCCCAGGGAAAATCGGGAAGAGCGACCCGGCTCATTCGCCCTGCGGGGGAAGAGCCTTGATGAAGGCGGGGTCGTGACTGGTCTTGCCGACCTTGGAGGCGCCACCGGGCGAGCCGAGCTCGTCGAAGAAGTCGACGTTGGCTTTGGTGTAGTCGTTCCACTCGTCGGGGACGTCGTCCTCGTAGTAGATCGCCTCGACGGGGCAGACCGGCTCGCAGGCACCACAGTCGACGCATTCGTCCGGGTGGATGTACAGCATGCGGTCACCCTCGTAGATGCAATCCACGGGGCACTCGTCGATACACGCCTTGTCGAGCACGTCGACGCAGGGCTCGGCGATCACGTAGGTCACTGCGTACTCCTGCTTTATCTCTGCTTCACCAGTCTGCAACGGACATTACGCGCCCACGGGCGCGACCGGCCCGCTTAGGCCACCCTTATCGCCTACCCCGGGTATGGGCTTTCAGCGGTCTTTCCGGCGCGGCGGCGGAGTGGCCCTGCTGTCCCCCGTGATGACGAACGTCGGCGCGGCGGGCTTCGCCGCTACTGTGCCCTTCTCGCCCTTCTCGTCCTTCTCGACGGCCTTTTCCGCGCCCAATGCCCGGTTGAAGCCGTCCGAGATCTCGCGGACGAGGTCTTCGTTGTGCCTGTCGTCCTTGCGCGCGATGCTCATCGGGGTCCCTCCACTGCCTTCCTTGGCACAATCTAACCGTGAACAGTGCGGAAATGCTCGAGCTCGCCTGTAGCCAGGCTTGGACTCCCCTGCTGGAGAGCCGGATCGGTGACTGGAGGCTCCGCTGGGCGGACGGGTTCACCGCGCGGGCCAACAGTGCCCTGGCGATCGGTGACCCGGGAAAACCGCTGCCAGACGCCCTGCGGACGGTCTGTGACTTCGCCCACGATCATGCCATCCCGCCCGTCGTTCAGGTGATCCAGAACACGTCTCTCGAGGACGCCCTAGCCGCCTTCGGCTGGGTCCACTATGTGGAACACCGCCCCGCGCACGAGGTTCGCGTGCTGACCGGGCCGCTCACGCGCGGGACCTCGGCGGGAGCGGTGATCCTGGACGAACCGACGTCCGGATGGTGGGAGATGGCGGCGGGCAGCGCGGATCCGCCGGAGGCGCCGCGCCATGTCCTCGGCACCGGCAAGGTCGGCTTCGGGGTCGTGGAGCTGGACGACGTCACGGCGGGCGCGGTGCGCGGAGCGGTCGTCGGCGAGTGGCTGCACATCGCCCGCTTGGAGGTACGGCCGGAGTTCCGGCGGCGAGGGCTGGCACGCGGGCTGATGAACGCCGTGGGCGCCTGGGGAGCCGCTCAGGGCGCGACCGGGATGCTGCTGCAGGTCGCGGTGGCGAATTCGGGCGCGCTGAAGCTGTACGAAAGCCTGGGCTGTACGGAGCACCACAGGTACCGCTACTGGGCCCCGGCTCCGGGGGCGTGCGAGGATCGCCCGTCGTGAAGGTCGTCATTTTGGTCGGCGGAGTGGGCGGGGCCCGCTTCCTGCTGGGGGTCAAACAAGCACTGGGTCTGCCCGCGAGGGGTTCCGCGCCGGAATCGCCGCATGAGGTGACCGCGCTGGTGAACACCGGGGACGACGTGTGGATGCACGGTCTGCGCATCTGCCCGGACCTGGACACCTGCATGTACACGCTCGGCGGGGGGATCGACGAAGAGCGCGGCTGGGGCCATTCCGGGGAGACCTGGACGGTCAAGGCGGAGCTCGCCGCCTATGGCGCCGAGCCGACCTGGTTCGGCCTGGGCGACAAGGACATCGCGACGCATCTGATCCGGTCGCGGATGCTGCGCGCGGGCTATCCGCTGTCGCAGGTCACCGAGGCGCTGTGCGATCGCTGGCAGCCGGGCGTGCGGCTGCTGCCGATGTCGGACGAGCGGGTCGAAACGCATGTCGTGATCGACGATCCGGAAGATCCGGATCAGCGCAAGGCGATCCACTTCCAGGAGTGGTGGGTGCGCTACCGCGCCGAGCCGAAGGCGCATTCGATCATCGCCGTCGGCGCCGACGAGGCCAAGCCGGCGCCGGGCGTGCTCGACGCGATCGCGGCCGCGGACATCGTGCTGTTCGCGCCGTCCAATCCGGTGGTCTCGGTGGGCACGACGCTCGGTGTCCCGGGAATCCGCGACGCACTGCGGAAGACGCGTGCGAAGGTAGTCGGTGTCTCGCCGATCATCGGCGGGAAGCCGTTGCGCGGGATGGCCGACGCGTGCCTGAGCGCGATCGGCGTGGAGACCTCGGCCGAGGCCGTCGGACGGCATTACGGTTCCCGCAAGGAATCCGACGGCGTGCTCGACGGCTGGCTGGTCTCCGAGGGCGAGACCGTCGACGTGCCGGGAGTCGCCGTCCGCGACGTGCCCCTGCTGATGTCCGATGTGGACGCCACCGAGGCCATGGTGCGCGCGGCTTTCGATCTGGCGGGAGTTTCTGGTGCCTGACAAGAATCAGCCGGAGTTTTCCTTCCCCGAAAAGAAGCTGCCTGACCACGCTTCCGCGAAGATCGAGATCCTGCCGGTCGACGGGCTGCCGGAGTTCCGCCCCGGCGACGACCTGACCGGGGCGCTCGTCGAAGCGGCTCCCTGGCTGCGGTCGGGCGACGTCCTGGTCGTGACGAGCAAGATCGTCTCCAAGGTCGAGGGCATGCTGATCCGCGTTCCCGCCGATCCGGAGGAGCGCGACGCCGCCCGGCGCAAGCTCGTCGAAGAGGAGTCCGTCCGCGTGATCGCGCGGATCAACCGGACGGTGATCACCGAGAACAAACTCGGCATCGTGCAGGCCGCGTCCGGGGTGGACGCGTCGAACGTGGCCTCCGGCGAGGTCGCGCTGCTGCCGTCCGATCCAGACGCTTCGGCGCTCGCGCTGCGGAACGGGCTGCGTGAACGGCTCGGCGTCGAGGTCGCCGTCGTGGTCACCGACACGATGGGCCGCGCGTGGCGGGTCGGGCAGACCGACGCCGCGATCGGCGCGTCCGGGCTGCGGGTGCTGCACTCGTACGCGGGCGAGGTCGACAGCCAGGGCAACGAACTCGCGGTCACCGAGGTGGCGATCGCCGACGAACTCGCCGCCGCGGCGGATCTGGTCAAGGGCAAGCTCGGCGGGACCCCGGTCGCCGTCGTGCGCGGGCTTCGGCTGACCGACGACGGTTCGACCGCCCGCGAACTGCTGCGGCCGATCGAGGAGGACCTGTTCCGCCTCGGTACCAACGAATCCATCGCCCAAGGCCGCCGGGAAGCCGTGCTCGCGCGGCGTTCGATCCGGTCGTTCACCGACGAGCCGGTCGATCCCGAGGTGCTGCGCCGCGCGGTCGGGACGGCGCTGACGGCGCCCGCGCCGCATCACACGAAGCCGGTCCGGTTCGTGTGGCTGCGCGAGGAAGGCTTGCGCCGCAAGCTTCTCGACGCGATGAAGGCGTCGTGGCAGGCCGATCTCGAAGCCGACGACTTCACCGCCGAACAGGTCGCGAAGCGGCTCAGCCGCGGTGACATCCTGTACAACGCGCCCGAAGTCGTGGTGCCGTTCCTCGTCGCCGAGGGCGCGCACACCTACCGCGACGATCGGCGAAACGCTTGCGAGCACACGATGTTCACCGTCGCCGGCGGTGCGGCCGTGCAGGGACTGCTGGTCGCGCTCGCCGCCGAAGACCTCGGCTCGTGCTGGATCGGGTCGACGATCTTCGCCGCGGACATCGTGCGTGACGCGCTCGGTCTGGACGAGCGCTGGGAACCGCTCGGCGCCGTCGCGATCGGGCATCCCGCCGCCCTCCCGCCCGCCCGCGGCCCCGTCGAACCCGGTGAAGGACTTCTCGAACTGTGACCCTGCACGACGACGTCGTATCCACTTTGTCCGGTTGGCGACCGGTGGACGCGGCCCAGGAATCCTTGCGCCAGGCCTATCTCGGCTTCCTCGCCGCCCGCGACGACGTCTGCCGCCGCGAATGCGCGGCCGGGCACATCACCGCGTCGGCAGTCCTTCTCGACGCCGACGCGGAAAACGTGCTGCTCACCCTGCATCCGCGAGTCGGACGCTGGTTGCAGCTCGGCGGGCATTGCGAACCCGGCGACGCGACGCTCGTGGAAGCCGCCCTTCGTGAGGCACGCGAGGAATCCGGCATCGAGGACCTCGTGATCGACCCGGCCCCGGTGCACCTCGACGTCCACCCGATCACGTGTTCGCTCGGTGTGCCCACCCGGCATTTCGACGTGCGTTTCGTGGTGCGCGCGCCACGGGGAGCGCAACCGGTCCAAAGCGACGAATCGGACGATCTTCGGTGGTGGCCGGTGGATTCCCTGCCGGAAGGGTCGGAAGATCTCGCCGAACTGATGGAAGCCGCAGTGCCCGTCACGCCCGGCCGTTAGGGTGTCCGCTGAACGTCCTAAAGGGGGAATGATGCTGACGGCGCTGACGCCATATCTCGACCGGGTCCGGGTCCACAGCAGCGGTGACGGTGACGGCTTCGGCTGGTTTCTGCTGGTCCTGGCGATCATCGTCGTCATCATCGTGATCGTGGTGATCATCGTGAAGGTCAACCAGGCGAAGAAGCCGCCGATGACCTTCCCGCAGAACCCGAACTTCGGCGGTGGCGGCCCGGCCCCCGGCTTCCCGCCGCCCCCGCCCGCCCCGCAGGGGAATTGGCAGCAGCAGCCCGGTTTCCCGCCGCCTCAGCCCGGTTACGGCCAGGCGCCCGGCTTCCCGCCGCCTCCGGCGGGCTTCCCGCCGCCTGGCGCCCCCGCGGGTTTCGCGCCATCTCCGGGCGCCCCGGCGCCCAATCCGTTCGGCGCGGGCGGCATGGCCCAGCCCGGTTTCCCGCCGCCTCCCCCGCGGCCGGGGCCGCCGATCGACGGCAGCGCGGACCGCACCCAGGTCGTGTCCCCGCGGCAGCAAGCGGACGCCGGCGCCGACCGGACCCAGGTGGTCTCACCCGCCGCGGACCGCACGCAGGTCGTCTCGCCCGCCGGCGGCGACCGGACACAGGTGGTCCCCGGTGGCGGCGGTGACGCCACGCAGGTCGTCTCCGGCGGCGATCGGACCCAGGTCGTCCCGCCTCGCCACTAGCCGCTTGCCTTTGTATCAGTGATTGTGCCATCATGGCGATACGATCACTGATACAAGGGGGCGCTGTGGTGGTTCTCGACGAATCCCAACAGCTTCAGCTGACCAGGATGAAGCTGCGGAGCAGGATCAGGGGACAGACGGTCGGGGTGGCCTTGGGCCTGCTCGTGGCCACGTGGGGCAGTTGGCTCTTCCTGAGTCAGGACTTCTTCCTCGAACGCTCGGGTGGCGTCCCCGCACTCATGTCCCGCCGTAACGCGGAGTGGCCGAGACTTTCCGAATCGGCCTCCCTCATCGCGATCCTGGTGACCTTCGTCGTCCTGGCCGGTCTTGTCTGGTGGGCCACCCTCCGGATACGCAAGGCGGAACAGCGGCTGGCGCGGTCGGTGCCACGCCGGATCGCGCACGGAAAGCGGCTCGGTGTGCGTGAAGTGGCCGGCACCGGCACGGTCATGCTGTGGCTGGTCAGCTCCGTCGGCGGCATCGGTCTCGGCCTGACCATCGGGTTCCTCGCCGAGTCACCCGAAAACCGGCTGGTCGGCTTCACCTACGCGGCGGGGATCGCCGTCCTCGGCGTCTTGTCCATCGCACTGGCCCGGCAGGTGATCAGGCAGCCCAGCCTGGCCGTCGACGAGCGCTCCCTGCGCACCGACGACATGCTCCGCAAGAAGGACGCGCAATTGCCCCTGATGCCGGCCGGGATCTACCTGGCCGTCCCCCTGACCTCCGCGATACCGGAGTTCGCCTCGTGGCTGTGGGTCTACTTTCTGGGGAGCCTCGCGATCAGCCTTCTCGCTACGCTCGTGGTCCGGCTTCGCAGGGCACCGCTGGACTCTCCACCACCGCAGCACGCGGTCTTCTGATCAAACCGGCGAGCCGAGAACCAGGAGCACGAAGTGATCATCAGCGTCGACACCAACTCACCGATCCCCCCGTACGAGCAGGTGCGTTCAGCGTTCGCCGCCCAGATCAAGGACCGGACACTGCCGGTCGGCACGAAGCTTCCGACGGTGCGCAAACTCGCCGAAGATCTCGGCATCGCTCCCAACACCGTCGCCAAGGCCTACCGTGAACTCGAGGAGTCGGGCCTGATCGAAACCCGTGGCCGGGCAGGCACCTTCGTCGGCGACTCGGGGGATCAAAACCGGAAGCTGGCCCAGAAAGCCGCCGCCGAATACGCCGCGATCACCCGCAAGCTGGGCTTGAGTCAGGGCGAGGCGATCGCCATCGTCGACGCCGCGCTCGCCGCGAACGTCACGGCCTATCGGACGAACCCGCGCTTGCAGGAGCGCCCCGCCCACTGAGTCTGTGCCCTGTCAGGCCCTGTCCGACACTGTCCTGCCCGAACCGCCAGGATCACGAAGCCCATCGAACAGACTGACCGGACAGCGCCTAGTCTCTCGGCATGGTCTTCCTCTTGGTACTGGTGGTCGGCGTCCTGATCCTGGCCGGGATCGGGGTCGGTGTCTTCTTCCTCGTGAAGTCGAACAGCAAACCGCAGCCGCCGGCTCTCCCGTACCACCAGTACCCGCCGCAGTACCCGCAGCAGCCGCCGCAGTACCCGAGCCAGCAGCAGCCCTACCCTCCGCAGGGCTGGGGCAACTGACATCCGCATTCAGAGGACTAAACGCGGCGACAGACCGTCGAGGTGGTGGTCGCGAGTGGCGATTCGGGTTATCGAGGGGTAAGGAAAACGCGTCGTGGTGTGAGTGCTGTCGCACAGGCCGTTCTCGTCGATTGACAAGGCAGGGTCTTCGCGGCGCAAAGCCGAGCACGACGCCAATCGTCCATAAAGGACGCTAAGACCTCGCTGCATGTCCGATTTGGGCGCTTTGCACGGGGGTCGTGAGTGGTAGCGGTCGTTCTAACCCTCTTTAACACTCACGACCCCGGGCGGCGATGCGCAAAGTTCTCAAATCGGGCACCGAAGTCCGACCTTGAGTCCCTTATGGACAGTCGTAGCCGCGTCAGGGTCTTTGCGGCGACCGGGCCGCTCGAGACACGTTGCCGTACCCCTCAAATAACCCGAAACGCCTCTCACGACCCGCCAGACCAGGGCCGAAAGCTCCTTTCGCCGCATCAGACTCGACGAAGGAGCCTTCAGCCCACCACGACCGCATTCAGAGGACTGAACGCGGCGGAAGCGCGGGTCACATGGCGCGGTAGTCGCGGAGTTCGATCTTCGGCCCGAACCTCGGGCGGCGGAAGCCGGCCGTCGACAGGTAGCGCACCGCGCGCTGCCGCTGGGGTGAATACGGCGACAGCACCTCGGACATCCCCACGTCGTCGAGTTTCGTCCCGACCAGCGCGTGCCCGACCATCGACGGGATGTTGTAGTCGCCGAAGCTCACCGCGTCCGGGTCGCCCCAGGCACGTTGCGCGATCTCCGCCGCGGTCCACACGCCGATTCCGGGCACCTTCCGCAGCCAGGCCCGGCCTTCGACACCCTTCAGTTCGACGGCCTGCTCCAGCCGCGGCGCGACGCGGGCAGCGGCGATCAGCGTCGTCCGCCGTTTCAGGTCCACCCCGGCGCGATGCCATTTCCAGTCCACAATGGATCGGATGGCGACGGGTGTCGGTGGCACACGCAGCCGTGACGGCCCCGGCCCCGGCGCCTCCTCACCGAACCAGCGGCACAGCTCGCCCCACGACCGCAGCGCCTCCGTGCTGGTCACCTTCTGTTCCAGCACGGCGAGCACCAGCGCGTCCCACACCCGGCCGGTCGAGCCGAGGCGCAGCCCCGGGTTCCGGCGCCGCGCCGACGCGACGACGTCGTGGTGCGCGACGAATTCGGAGTCGTCGTCATCCGCGCCCAGCATCGCCGGAACGCCGTCGAGCAGCCTGTCCGCACCGGGCCCCCAGGCCTCCGCCTCGATCTCGCCATCGGCGCGCCGCAGCAGAGCGAGCGTGCCCGCGCCGTCCGCCGTGTTGGCGGCCAGCCAGGTGACCCCGCCCTCGGTGCGGACGACGTTGGGCGAACGCGACCCCCGGCTCAGCGGACCCAGGACCACGTCCAGATCGAGCGAGAACCCAGGACGGAACAGCACACGGGTGAAACTACCCGGCGCTCGGCTAGGGTGAGCGGGCCACCTGAAACCGTAAGCCTATGGAGGACACCGACGATGACCGAGCGACCGGCGAAGGCCTCGATCGTCAGCGGGTACTTCAACCCGCTCCACCAGGGCCATCTCGACCTGTTCGAGGCCGCGCAGGCGCGGTCCGGCTACCTGATCGTCATCGTCAACAACGATCACCAGCAAGTCCTCAAAAAGGGCAGGGTGATCCAGACCGAGGACATCCGGGCCAGGATCGTCCGCGCGCTGCGCATCGTCGACGACGTGTACATCGCCGTCGAGCAGGGACCGGGCATCGACGAATCGTTCGACCAGATCCGGGCGGCGTACCCCGGCACGGAACTCGAGTTCTGCAACGGCGGCGACCGGCGCAGCATCGACGAGCTCCCGGCCGACGAGGTCGAAGCCGGAGCGCGGAACGACATCACGATGGTCTACGGCATCGGCGGCACCGACAAGGCCGACTCCAGCACGCGGATCCTTTCGGACATGGAAGCCTGAGTCCTGGCGGCCCGCCAACTTTTGTCGGAAGACGTTTGCGGGTCTGCTGACGGCAGCCGCACCTAGGGCCTACCCTAGACAACACACAGTCGGCCCTGAACCCAGAGGGCCCCAGGTCAGTCGGGAGGCCTAGGGGAATGGACCCCCGTGCTCGGGCGGACGCCTTGCTCGCACGCGCAAGCGCGCGTGGAGCCTTCGTCGTGACACCGGACAACGCGACGTCTCCGATGGACTCCGCGAACACTCAGCAGATCCCCCGATCGGTGGTCGCGGAGATCGACCGTTCTTCGGACCCGGATACGACCACTCAGCTACCGGCTTCGTTGATCGCCGAGAATGATCACCCGCTCGCGGGACCCGAACCGACGACGCGGCTGGACCTGCCGCCGGCCCGGGGCGAAGGCTCGACTCAGCCGCAGCCGTACCCCCGCCGTCCCGGCGCTCCCCAGCAGACCAGGCCCTTGCCGCAGGCGACGACCCCGCTCACCCGGCGGCCGCCCGCCGCGCCGGTACAGAGCCCGTTGCTCGAGCAGCCGGAGCCCGAGACCATCGAGAACGAGGTCGGCGGCCTGGTGCCGACGGTGAAGCAGAACCCTTCGGGACGGTCGAACCTCTCACGCCGACTGGACGGCATCTAGCTTCTTCACGCGCCATGAAAGGTCCTTTCCTTGCGAAATTCGCAAGGAAAGGACCTTTCATGGCATCTCAGGAGGCTCGGATCACCCGGTCGATCTCCCCGATCGCCGCTCCCCCGCCGAACGTGGCGTTGGACAGCATCGCGACGTCCAGCCCTTCGGCCGGGTAGTGCCGCATCAGCGAGCAGACGCCGACGTTCCCGCCGTCCTTGTAGTAATGCCGCACCGAGCCGTCCGATGCCAGGACGAATTCGAGTCCGAAGCCGTACCAGACACCGCTGCTGTGGAGCACCTGCGGCGTGAGGAACTCCTTCGTGCGCGCAGGGCTCAGGAGCCGTTCCTCGCGGATCGCCCGTAGAAGCCGGACGAGGTCGCCGACGGTGCAGTACGCACCTCCATCGGGTGTCCCGATCGGCGGGTAGCTGAAGATGTTCTGCTTCCAGCCGGTGATCCGCTCGCCGTCGAGGATCGGGTCCCAGCCCTCGGCGACCCTGGGCGCCGGATCGCGTCGGTCGAAGAAACCCGAATCGGTCATCCCCGCGCGGTCGAGCACGGTCTCCCGGACGTGGTCGCGATACGGCCTCCCGGTGATCTCCTCGATCACCAGCCCGGCGAGGACGTAGCCCGAATTGCAGTACCGGCAGCCCGCACCCGGTGCGAAATTCGGTTCCCGGTAAGCGAAATTGGGCAGATGGTCGCGCGTGTCGACCACCGAGTACACCGGCTTGTCGACCCACAACGCCTCGTAACTCTCGCCCGCTTCCTCGTCGGCGTCGTCGGCGATCCCGGACGTGTGCGTGAGCAGTTGCCGCGTCGTCGCCCCGGGCGCGATCGCCGTGCCGTCGAGGTCGATGATCTCGCCGATCGGGCGATCGAGGTCCAGCCGCCCCTCGTCGGCCAGCCGCAGTGCGGCGATCGCGGTGACGACCTTCGTGATCGACGCGGTGTCGTACCGGACGTCCGGCGCGTTCGGCACCGACCAACGGCGGCTGGCCAGGCCGTACCCGTGTTCGAACAGCGTCTCGTCTCCGCGCCGGATCAGCACGACCCCGGAGAAGCGGTCTTCCCCGGCGCGTTCGGTCAGCCAGGTGTCCAGTGCGGCGAAATCCATGCACCGACGGTAACGACGGCAAGGACCCGAGTCGCGTGAATTCCGGTGGCCGGAACGGCTACTTCCGGCGTGTTTCGAACTTGAGCCGCAGCGCGAGACCGGCCTTCACGGCGAGCATGACCGGCTTCCACAGGAGACCGCGGTGACGGTCCGCGAGGTAACGGTACGCACTTTCGTGGTGCACGCGCAGCATCTTCTCCGAAGCCTGCGAAGTCGAGTGCCCGCCGATGTGCATGACGCTCGACGAAGGGGCGTACACGTTCAGCCAGCCCGCGCGGGTCAGCCGGTCACCGAGGTCGACGTCCTCGAAGTACATGAAGTAGCGCGTGTCGAAGCCGTCGACCGAGTCGAAGGCCTCGCGGCGGAGCAGCTGGCAGGACCCGGAAAGCCAGCCTGCCGTGCGCTCGACCGGAGTGCCGGTCTCCTGCCGGTACTGCCGCGTCCACGGGTTGCCCGGCCAGATCTTGCCGAACGCCGCGTGCCCGATCCCGCGGCCGAACGACGGCAGCAACCGGGCCGACGGGTAGACGGTGCCGTCGAGATCGTGGATGAGCGGCCCGAACGCGCCACCGCGCGGCCAGCGTTCGGCCACTTCCAGCAGCGCGTCGAGCGAACCGGGTTCCCATTCGACGTCCGGGTTCACCACGGCGACCCAGCCGTAACTGTCGTCGAGTTCCGCGACACCTCGGTTGGCGGCCGTGCCGTAACCGACGTTCTCGCCGATCCTGAGCAGCTTGACGTTGTCCCGGCGGGCGGCCTTGTCCAGCGCGTCGTCCGTGGAGTCGTTGTCGGCGACGACGACCTGGACGTCCCGGTCCGTCGCCTTTTCGAGCGTGTCGAGGAACTTCTCCAGGGTTTCGCCGGGGAAGTACGTCACGGTCACGACGGCGAGCCCGTCGCCGTAGCTGGGGTGCTCAGTCACGCGGCCATTGTCCACCCGTCACCGAACGCGACCGCGCCGCACCCACCTCAGCCGGCCCGCCGCTGCGCATGCCGGTACCAAGCCTTCGCGTAAGCCTCCCGATGCCGCTCCGCGGTCGTCGCCCACGAGAACTCCTTCGCCCGCCGAAGCGCGGCTTCGGCCAGCTCCGCCCGTCGAGCCGGGGCGTCGAGCAGCTCCGAGATGGCCGCCGCGACGTCTCCGGCGCCGACGCCGCAGTAGGCGACCGCGTCCCCGCCGACCTCCGGCAGCGAAAGCCGCCGGGTCGTGAGCACGGCCGCACCGCACGCCATCGCCTCCAGCACCGGCAGCCCGAATCCCTCGCCGAGGCTCGGGTAGGCGACCATTTCGGAGCCGCCGAGGAAGCCGGCGAGCGTGTCGAACGGCAGGTACCCGGCCCGGATCACCCGCAGCCGGTGCGGTACGGCGTCGAGTGCGCGTTCGACCTGCGAATCCCAGCCCGGTTGCCCGGCCAGCACCAGTGCCGGCGGGTTCGGCCTGCCGATCACGGCGTGCGCGAAGCCGCGGATCAGCGCGGGCACGTTCTTGCGCGGTTCCAGCGCGCCGAGGAAGGCGACGTACGGCGTCTTCCCGAGTCCGACGGCCTGACGCGCGGCCTCGATCTCGGCGGACGAGGGCGGATGGAACCGGTCCGGTTCGACGCCGTGGTGGATGATCTCCACTTCGGCGGTGCGAACTTGCCCGACGCGCTCCAGCTCGGCCGCCGTCGCGATACTCGGCACGATGCACAGCGTCGCGCGGCGAAGCGCCGTCGAGGTCCAAGCGCGGAAGAAGCGCGCTTTCACCGAAGAGTGCAGCACCGCGTCGGTGAAGAAGGTCGCGTCGTGCAAGGTCACCACCGAAGCGGCCGGGCTGGCCAGCGGCATCGTGTAATGCGGTGAGTGGACGACGTCGGCGGAAAGCCGCCGGACCAGCCGGGGCAGGGTCGCCTGCTCCCAGGTCAGCCTGGCCGTCCTGGTCGACGTCGACGGCGAGGTGGGCACGATCCGCGCGCCGGGCGCCAGCCGGTCGTACAGCACCGCGTCCCGCGGC
Source organism: Amycolatopsis sp. cmx-4-54 (assembly GCF_046548895.1). Taxonomy (NCBI): domain Bacteria; kingdom Bacillati; phylum Actinomycetota; class Actinomycetes; order Pseudonocardiales; family Pseudonocardiaceae; genus Amycolatopsis; species Amycolatopsis sp. cmx-4-54. The sequence goes on along the minus strand of NZ_JAEBEJ010000011.1, from coordinate 253,651 downwards.
TGGCAGACGACGGTGATCCGCGCGCCGTCCTCGTCCAGCGCCGCGACCAGCGAATCCACGTAACGTCCGACGCCACCCCGGTCCGCGGGGACGGCGGTCGCGTCGATCAGCACGCGAGGCTCTTCGGTCACTCCTAGGAGGGTACGGCGGCGCCCTGGCTCCGCGGTGAGGAACCGACAAACTCCTTAGCGCACGTGAAGACCCCACACGGCGGAAGCGGCACGCTGCCAGGTGAACTCACTCGAACGGCTGAGACCGCTGTCACGCAGCGCTGCCGCACGCTCCGGACGGTCGAGTACGTCGCGAAGGGCATCCGCAAGCGCTTGCGCCTCGCCGATCGGGACCGTCACGCCCGCTCCCCCGGCCACCTCGACCAGGGCCGGGACGGCCGAGTGCACCACCGGCACCCCGGCCGCCATCGCCTCGATCAGCGGCAGCCCGAACCCCTCCGCCCGGCTCGGCATCGCCAGCACCGACGCGCCCCGCAAGGTGGATGCCAGTTCCGCGTCGCTCACCTTCCCCAGCACCCGGACATCGGCGTGGTGCTCGCGCGCCAGCGCCACCGGGTCGATGCCGCCCCAACCCGGCTGACCCGCCAGCACCAGCGGCACCCCGATCCGGCCGGCGGCGTCGATCAGCACGTCGATGCCCTTGCGCGGCTCGATGGTCCCGATCGCGAGCACGTACCGCTCCGGCAGCGAGACCTCGGCGAACCCGGCGTGCGGCCGGACACCGTGCGGGATCACGCGCAGCGGCACCGAGACCGGCACCAGCGCGGTGAGCTCGTCCGCGATCGCTTGCGTCGGCACGATCAGCGCGGTCGCCCGCGACGCTGCCCGCGCGATCACCGCCTTGTGCCACGCGACGCCGCGCGGCGTCAGCGTCTCGGGATGCGTCCAGGGCACGGTGTCGTGCACCGCGACCGACAGCGTCTGCCCCTTCGGCACCCGGGCGGGCGCCAGCGGTGTCGGCGCGTGGACCGCGTCGCCACCCGGCCACCACGGCAGGCCCAGCTGCCAAGCGGCGATCAGCCCCCGGGGCGGGATCGGCAGCACGCGCGGCCCCGCGACCCCCTCGACGATCGCGGCGTCGATGTCGGCGTGCCGAGCGACCACGCTCGACACCGTCCAGCCCGGCGGCGCCGTCTCGGCGAGGGCGCGCAACAGCTCGCCGGTGTAGCGGCCGGTCCCGCCGGGGACCGGTGCCAGCAGCTGCTCGGCGAGCACGACCAGTTCGGGCATGGTCTCTATTCTCTCTGGCATGACCAGCACCACCGTCGTCGTGGTCACCTGGCGCGGCGCCGCGCACATCACCGCCTGCCTCGACGCCCTCGCCGCGCAGTCCCGCCCGCATCGGACGCTGGTCGTCGACAACGCTTCCGACGACGGGACGGCCGCCCTCCTCGCCGCCCATTCCTCGAAGCCCCAGGTGCTCCGGTTACGGCGAAACACTGGTTACGCGGGCGCCATGGCCGCCGCGCTGGCCGAAGTGGGCACCCCGCTGATGGCCTGGCTGAACGACGACGCCGCCCCGGCCCCGGAGTGGCTCGCGACCTGCGAAGACACCCTCGCCAAGGCTCCCCTCGCCGCCGCCGTGAGCGCCCGGCTGACGCTGGCCGACGGGACCGTCCAGTCCACCGGCGTCCGCCTGACCGCCGACGGCCACGGCGCCGACCTGCCGGAATCCGCCGACGAGGTCTTCGGGTTCTGCGGGGGCGCGGCCGTGCTGAACGTCGAGGCCTTGCGTTCCGTCGGCGGCGTCCCGGCGTCCTATTTCTGCTACTACGAGGACACCGACACCGCGTGGCGGCTGCGGCTGGCGGGCTGGGACGTCGTGGGCGCCGAGGCCGAGGTCGTCCACCGGCATGGCGCGAGCACCCGGCCGGGTTCGGTCCCGTTCCACCTGTGGAATGAACGCAACCGCCTGCTGACCCTCCTGCGGTGCGCCCCGCGCTCGGTGGCGATCCGTCAGCTGGTGAAGTTCGCGGTTCTGACCGCGATACTCCCTTTTCGCGGGAGGCCGGACGCGCCGAACTTCCGGCTGAGCCTCCGGTGCCGGGTGCTGGGCGCCGTCGCCGCCCGCCTGCCGCGCACGCTGCTCGAGCGGCGGGCCATCGGGCGGCGGGCGACACTGGGCCGAGGCGCGGTCTGGGACGCGTGGGCGGGCAATTAAGCTTGCCCCAATCGAGAGCAGGGAGTACGGCTTTGGCGCAGGGGGAAACGCAACCGGTCGTCTCGGTGATCGTGGTGAACTACCGCGGAGCGGCCGACACCGTCACCTGCCTGCGCGCGCTCGCCGAACACGATTACCCGAACCTCGAGGTCATCTGCGTCGACAACGCCTCCGGCGGCACCGACGTGGCCGAGATCAGAGCCGCGGCCCCGGGCGTCAAGCTCGTCGAGTCCCCGGTGAACTCCGGCTTCGCGGGCGGCTGCAACCTCGGCGCGAAGCACGCCACCGGCACGGTGCTCGCCTTCCTCAACAACGACGCCCGCCCGGCTCCCGGCTGGGTCGGCACGGCCGTGGCCGAGCTGCGCGCGCAGCCGACGGTCGCCGCGGTGGCCAGCAAGGTCCTCGACTGGGACGGCACCGGCACCGATTTCGTCGACGCGGGCCTCACCTGGTTCGGCATGGGCTACAAGCGCCACGCCGGCAGCCCCCTGGCCGACGTCCCCGCCGCCGAACACGAGATCGCCAAGGACGTCCTGTTCGCGACCGGTTCGGCGATGTTCGTCCGCGCCGGGGTGTTCGCCGAACTCGGCGGCTTCGACGAGCGGTTCTTCATGTTCTACGAGGACGTCGACCTCGGCTGGCGGCTGAACCTGCGCGGCTGGCGCGTGCGCTACGTGCCGGAGTCGCTGACCTATCACCGGCACCACGCCACGATGTCCACAGTGGACGCTCCGGAATCCGGGCGCGAGACGTTCCTGCTGGAGCGCAACGCCTTGGCGGCGCTGTACAAGAACCTCTCCGACGAGACGCTGACACGCGCCCTGCCCGCCGCGCTGGCGCTGGCGGTCCGCCGGGCGACCGCGCGCGGCGGACTCGACGCCACCCGGTTCGATCTCGCCCAGGGCGTCGGCCCGGCCGAAACCGGACCGGTCGAGGTACCGAGGACGACACTGGCCGGTGTGCTGGCGATCGACCAGTTCGTCGAACTGCTGCCCTCGCTCACCGAGTCGCGCGCCGCCGAACAGGCCGCCCGCGTCCGCACCGACGCCGATCTGCTTCCGTTGCTGCGCAAGGCCTTGGAGCCCGCGTATCCGCTGCCGCGCTATCTCGCCGCGCATGACGTCCTGGTCGAGACGTTCGGCATCGACGCGCTCTTCGGCCAGCGCCGCAAGGTACTGGTGATCACCGGCGACGCGATCACCGAACGGATGGCGGGCCCGGCGATCCGCGCGTGGAACATGGCCACGACCCTGGCCACCGAACACGACGTCCACCTGGTGACGGTCAACCCGCTCGCCGATCCGCCGCCCGCCGCGTTCCGGGTCAGCGCGGCAACCCGGCGCGAATTGGAGGCCCCGATCGACTGGGCCGACATCATCGTTCTGCAGGGTCACGTGCTGGAACTCGCGCCCTCACTCAAGAAGCAGTACGCGCACAAGATCGTCGTCGCGGATCTTTACGACCCGATGCACCTCGAACTGCTCGAACAGGGCAAGGGCGTTCCGGACGACAAGCGGGCACTGGACCTCATCGGGGTCACCAAGGTCCTCGACGCGCAGCTGGAACGCGGTGACTTCTTCCTGTGCGCGTCGGAGCGTCAGCGGCATTTCTGGCTGGGCCACCTCGCCGCGATGGGCAGGTTGTCGCCTCGGCTGTACGACGCTGACCCGACCACCCAGTCGCTGCTGTCGATCGTCCCGTTCGGCCTGCCGCCGCAGGCACCGGTCCGCACCGGCCCCGGCCTCCGGTCCACTTTGGACGGTATCGCCGAGACCGACCACGTCGTCCTGTGGGCGGGCGGCGTCTACAGCTGGTTCGACCCGTTGACCCTGATCCGCGCGATCGAACGGCTGCGGCAACGCCGCGGCGACGTCCGCCTGGTGTTCCTCGGGATGAAGCATCCCAACCCCGAGGTCACCGAGATGGACATCGGCGCGCGGACGATGCTGCTGTCCGACACACTCGGGCTCACCGGCAAGCACGTGTTCTTCAACCAGCAGTGGGTGCCGTACGAGGAGCGCCAGAACTGGCTGCTCGACGCGAACTGCGGCGTCACCACGCACTACGAGCACGTCGAGACGACGTTCGCGTTCCGGACGCGGGTGCTGGACTATCTGTGGGCCGGGCTGCCGATCGTCACCACCGACGGCGACTCGTTCGCCGATCTGGTCCGCGAGGAACGGCTCGGTGTCGTCGTCCCGGCCGAGGACGTGGACGCGCTCGCCGACGCGCTCGAAAAGGCGTTGTACGACAAGGAATTCGCCGCGGGCTGTGTCGAGCGGATGGCCGCGGTCGCCCGGCGTTACGCCTGGCCGGAGGCGCTGAAACCACTGGTGGAGTTCTGCCGGAACCCGCGGCCCGCCGCCGACCGGTTGCCCGGCTCCGGCGATCTCGTGGTCTCCGAACCGGTGCGGGGCAAGGAAATGCTGCGCCGCGACGTCGACCTGATCCGCGAGTATCTCGCCGACGGCGGCCCGAAGGAGCTCGCGCGACGCGTCGGCGGCCGCGTGGTCAAGGTCGCCAAGCAGAGGCTCGGCCGTGGCTGACCGCCCCTTGCGCGTCCTGCTCGACGGGACCCCGCTGCTCGGTGCCAGGACGGGTATCGGCCGGTACACCGTCGCACTGTCCGAAGAGCTCGCCTCGATGTCCGAAGTGGACACTCGCGCGGTCGCGTTCACGTTGCGCGGCTGGCGAAGGCTGCGGCACGTGCTCCCGCACGGCGTCCGGGCACGAGGCATGCCGGTGGCGGCGAGGCTGCTGCGCAAGGCGTGGCTGCGTTCGCAACTGCCGCCGGTGGAACTGTTCGCCGGGCCGACGGATGTCGTGCACGGCACCAACTTCGTGCTGCCCGGCCGATTCCGCGCCGCGGGTGTGGTGACCATCCACGATCTGGCCTTTTTGGACGCTCCCGAGGAACTCGCGCCGAGTGACCACGAGCTGCCGCGGCTGGTGCGGCGCGGTGCCCGGCTGGCGGACGCGATCTGCACGCCCACCAACGCCGTCGCCGACCAGGTCGCCGAACGGCTCGACGTGGACCGCGGCAAGATCATCGTCACCCCGCTCGGCGTGAACCCGGCCTGGTTCACCGCCCGCCCGCCGGACCCGGAACGCCGCAAGGAACTCGGGCTCCCGGACAAGTACCTGCTCTTCGCCGGCGCCCCCGGCCCCCGGAAGGGCCTGCACTGGCTTCAGCAGGCGCACGAGGCCGCGCCGGATCTGCCGGATCTGGTGTTCGTCGGTCCCGGTTCGTTCGCCGTCGGCCCTCGGTCGCGCCACGTGGGCTACCTGTCGGACGTGAGCCTCCGGCGGGTCGTCGCCGGGGCCAGCGCGCTGGTGCTGCCGTCGCGCGACGAAGGTTTCGGGCTCCCGGTACTGGAAGCGCTGGCGTCGGACGTCCCCGTGGTGTGCACGGACATCCCGGCGTTGCGCGAGGTCGCGGGGAACTGCGCGAGCCTGGTCCCCTACGAGGACGTCGACGGGCTCGTGGAGGCGCTGCGGATCGCCGTCAGCGACCCGCACGCCGTCGCCACTTCGGCCGCGCGCCGCGCGCACGTCGCGAACTTCACCTGGCGCGCGTGCGCCGAACTCACCGTCGCCGCTTACCGCCAGGCGAGCACGAAGCACTGACGCAAGTTACGCCCCCAATCACGTGTGTCACGCCCCCAATCACGCGAGTTCCCTATCCACGCACGCCGCGCCCTCCGCGCGGAAGGGCGAACTCGCGTGCCTGGGGACGGAACTCGCGTGATTGAAGGCGTAACTCGCGTGTTTGGAGACGTAACTGGCGTGATCAAGAAGCGAAGTACGCCTTCAGCGCGTCCGGCCAGGCCCGAAGCGGCGTAAGACCTGCCTCGCGCCAAGACGCGTTCGACAGCACCCCGTACGCCGGGCGCGCCGCCGGACGGGGGAACTCCGCCGTCGTGCAAGGCTTCACGCGCGCCGGATCCGCGCCCAGCTCCGCGAAGATCGCCTTCGCGAACCCGCACCACGTCGTCGACCCGCCACCCGTGCAGTGCAGCACCCGCTGCGACGGCCCTTCACCGACGGCGACCCGGCCCGCCAGCTCCAGCAGGCCCGCGGCGAGGTCGCGGGACCAGGTCGGCGAACCGGTCTGATCGTCCACTACGGACAGCTCGTCGCGCTCCTTTTCCAGCCGCGCCATGGTCTCCACGAAGTTCGACCCGGTCTTGCCGTACACCCAGGACGTCCGGACGATCCACGAACGGGCCCCCGAACCGAGCAGCGCGTCCTCCCCCGCGGCCTTCGTCCGGCCGTAAGCGTTGAGAGGGCTCAAGAGGTCACTGGTCTCGTACGGCGAAGTCGCGTCGCCCGCGAACACGTAGTCCGTGGACACGTGGATGAGCGGCACCCCGCGCGACGAGCACGCCGCGGCGAGCACCCGGGGGCCGTCGGCGTTCACCGCGAACGCCCGCTCCTCATCGGTTTCCGCCGCGTCCACCGCGGTGTAGGCCGCCGCGTTGATCACCACCGGCGACCTCCCCGCCGCCCGCGCCCGGTCCGCCAGCTCGGTCACCGCGGCGACGACCTGGCCGGTGTCGCGCACGTTCAGCTCCGACGACGACGGGGCCGTGGCGTCGACGGAGTCCACGGCCAGCGCCGCGAGGTCCCGCCCCAGCTGCCCGGATCCGCCCGGTACGAGAATGCTCAGCACTTCGTCACTCCCCCGCACGCTTCTTCAGCGGCTCCCACCACGACCGATTCCCGCCGTACCAGGCGACCGTGTCGGCCAGACCGTCCTCAAAGGACCTCCGCGGCACGTAACCGAGCTCCCGCGAGATCTTGGTGATGTCGACCGAGTACCGGCGGTCGTGCCCCTTGCGGTCCACCACCGGCTCGACGCTGTCCCAGCTGGCGCCGACGGCGTCCAGGAGCCGCTCGGTCAGCTCGCGGTTGGTCAGTTCCGTTCCACCGCCGATGTTGTAGACCTCACCAGGCCTGCCGCCGTCGGCGACGAGCTGGATGCCGTTGCAGTGATCGTCCACGTGCAGCCAGTCACGCACGTTGAGCCCGTCGCCGTAGAGCGGCACCTTCTTGCCGTCGAGCAGGTTGGTCACGAAGAGCGGGATGACCTTCTCGGGGAACTGGTACGGACCGTAGTTGTTCGAGCACCTCGTGACACAGACGGGTAATCCGTGCGTGCGGAAGAACGAACGGGCCAGCAGATCCGAGGACGCCTTCGACGCCGAGTACGGCGAATTCGGCTCCAGCGCGTGGTCCTCGTCCCAGGATCCCGTGTCGATCGAGCCGTAGACCTCGTCGGTGGACACGTGGACGAACTTCCCGACCTGCGCCTCGAGCGCCGCCTGCAACAACGTCTGGGTGCCGAGCACGTTCGTCAGCACGAAGTCGGCCGCGCCGGCGATCGAACGGTCCACATGGGACTCGGCGGCGAAGTGCACGACCAGGTCGACGCCCCGCATCAGCTCACCGACCAGGGCGGCGTCACAGATGTCGCCCTTTTCGAACCGGTAGCGCGGGTTCTCGCGCACGGGTTCCAGGTTCGCTTCGTTGCCCGCGTAGGTCAGCTTGTCGAGCACGATCAGCTCGGCGTCGGCCAAGCTCGGGTACGCACCCGTCAGCACCTGCCGGACGTAATGCGAACCGATGAACCCGGCGCCACCGGTGACCAGCACGCGCATGCCGCGTCCTCCCTCTGCTTCTTCCTGACCGGCCGAGTGTGTCACGACCGGGGCAACCTTTCACCAGCCTACGGACGTCTAACACGAGGATCAGTAGAGTCTTGAGCGAGGCACGCGTGTGCCCTGGGGAGATTCGTGGAGGACCGCACGTGACCGAGTGGCCCGGGCCACCCATTCCAGCGCGCCGTGGTGGCGGCGTCGTGGTGATCGCCCGCCGTGGCGTGAAGGTCGTGTTCAGCCTGGTCTCGATCACGATCCTGGCACTGACCTGGTGGGGCTGGCAGTTCATCGGCGACCCGTCCCAGGGCTTCGCGACCACGAACATCTTCGAGGACAACGGCCACCCGCCGGCGAAACCGCTGGACGGCGCGATCGACATCCTGCTGGTCGGCCAGGACAGCCGCACCGACGCGCAGGGCAACCCGCTGCCGCGCGAGGTCCTCGACATGCTGCACGCCGGTGTTTCGGACGGCGAGCGCCAGACCGACACGATGATCCTGGTGCACATCCCCCAGAACGGCAAGAAGGCGGTCGCGATCTCCTTCCCCCGTGACTCGTGGGTCGAGATCGCCGGGGGTTTCGGCAAGCACAGGCTCAACAGCGCGTACGTGTACGCCTACAACGACACGTCGAAGACGCTGCAGCAGCAGGGCAACACCGACCTCAAGGACGTCGACGCCAAAGCCAAGGACGCCGGCCGCAAGAACCTGATCGCGACGCTGGAGAAGTTCATCGGCAAGCCGAAGATGATCGACCGGTACGCCGAGGTGAACCTGTCGAGCTTCTACGAGATCACCAAGGCGATCGGCGGCGTCGAGGTCTGCCTCAACAACGCGGTCAAGGAGAAGAAGTCCGGCGTGGATCTGCCCGCCGGGAAGTCGACCGTCGAAGGCGTCCAGGCGCTCGCGTTCGTCCGCCAGCGCTACGACCTGCAGAACGGCGACCTCGACCGGATCGCGCGGCAGCAGGCCTTCCTGTCCGGACTGGCGAACAAGGTGCTCTCGTCCGACGTCCTGATCAACCCGGCGAAGATCGCGGACCTGATCGGCGCCGTGAAGAAGTCGGTCGTGCTGTCGGCAGGCTGGGATCTGCCGGAGTTCGCCGCGCAGATGCGCGGGCTGACCAGCGGAAACGTCGAGTTCCACACGATCCCGACCCAGGGCGACGCGATCATCGGCGGCGCCGCCGTGCTCCGCGTGGACCCGGCGCAGGTGCAGGCCGAGGTCGCCCGCCTGACCGCCGACGGGGAGACAGCGCCGTCCGAGACCCCGGCCACCCTGCCGGGCGCGGAGGCGGTGACCGTCGAACTCTTCGACGGGAGCGGTTCGCCCACGGCGGCCATCGAGACCCGGAACCTGTTGCAAGGCAAGGGTTTCAAACTCGCGGCCGATACCAAGCTCAGCATTCGCAACTCGACGGTCATCCGGCACGCGCCGGGCGACGACGGCGCGCTGGCCCTGATCAAGCAGGTCTTCGGTACCGCGGTGCAGGCCGAGGCGGACCGTGACGTCGCGCCGGGGAAGGTGCGGGTGCTGCTCGGCAAGGACTTCAAGGGCGCGTCCACCGGTGCGGCCACGCCCCCGGTGAAGACGTCGGCGCCCTCGAAGCCGGCTCCGCCGCCCTCCAGCGCTCCGGCGGCGCCCGCCACGAAGCCGATCGTCGCGGGCAATGTGCCCTGCGTCAATTAATTCCGGGTACTCAGCGTGGCCGACTCACCGTGGCTTAACCTTCTCCTACGATCGGGACCAGCGACAGCGCCGGGGAGGTGATCAGGGATGAGCGACGAGGACAAGAGCGTCAACGAACGTTCTGAGCACTTGGACGCCGAAGAACCGGAGTCCGAAGAGAGCGGCAATTCGGACACCGAGAGTGACGACAAGTTCGTCCCGACGCCGTACCCGCGGAATCCGCCGCTCCCCCAGCCATCGACCGCGGACGAGGACGAAGACGAATCGATCTCGGGTGTGCTCGACGTGCCCGAGCGCCGTCTGCGCCGCGCCGGCCGGGTCACCCGGCGGATCGCGGTCGGCCTCGTGTCCCTGCTCGCTCTCGGCACGACGGGCTACGCCTACGTCACCAAGGACCAGTTGCAGAACAACGTCCCCACGACGAACGCCCTGAGCAAGCCCGACGATCCCGCCGCGCCGCCCGCCGACGACGGGGCGACCGACATCCTCCTGGTCGGCAGCGACGCGCGGACCGACGCGCAGGGCAACCCGCTGCCACTGCGTGTGCTCAAGCAGCTGCGCACCGAGGAGAAGGCCGGCGTCAACACCGACACCATCATCATCCTGCGCATCCCGAAGAACGGCGGGAAACCGTCCGGTGTCTCGATCCCGCGCGACACCTGGACCGAGATCCCCGGTCGCGGCCCGAACAAGATCAATTCGGCGTACGGCGTCGCGAAGACCAACTACGCGAACGCCCATCGGGGTGAAACCGATCAGGCGAAACTCGAACGTGATTCCGACCAGGAAGGCCGTAAGGCACTGGTCCAGACCGTTCAGGAACTGACGCAGATCCGCGTCGACCACTACGCCGAGGTCAACCTGCTCGGGTTCTACCTGCTGACCGAGGCGCTGGGCGGCGTCAAGGTCTGCCTGAATCACGCGACCGAGGACAAGGACTCGGGTGCGAGCTTCCGCCGCGGCGAACAGACCGTGTCGGGCGGCGAGGCGCTTTCCTTCGTGCGACAGCGGAAGAACCTGCCGCGCGGCGACCTCGACCGCATCGTGCGGCAGCAGACGTTCCTGTCTTCGGCGCTCAACCAGGTCCTGTCGGCGGGGACGCTGACCAGCCCGTCGACGATGGCGGGCCTGATGGACGTCGTGCGCCGGTCGATCGTCCTCGACGAAGAGCTGGACCTGCTGGAGTTCGCGCAGCAGGCGAAGGGGATCGCGTCGGGCGATCTGACGTTCACGACCATCCCGGTGGTGAACATCAACGGCCGCAGCGCGGACGACCAGAGCATCGTCGAGATCGACCCCGCCGCCGTGCGGACCTTCATCTCCGGCCTGGCGGGCCGGGGCGGTGGTGGCGGCGCTCCCGGCGCGGCCCCGGTGCTCGCCGCGTCGAGCGTTCCCTGCGTGAACTAACGTCGTGGTGTGAGCCTCACCGAACTGCTGCTGCGGCCCGTGCTCGGGTCGCCCGCGAAACCGCTGATCACCCATTACGACGACAAGCAGGGCAGCCGCGTCGAACTGTCCGTGGCGACCACGGTGAACTGGGCGGCCAAGACGGCGAACTGGCTGGTCGACGAGTTCGACGTCGAACCTGGGGACGAGGTCGCCGTGGTGCTGCCGTCGCATTGGCAGACCGCCGGCGTGCTGCTGGGCGCGTGGTGGTGCGGCGCCAGGGTGGTGACGGAGACCGCGGGCGCGCGGGTGGCGTTCGTCGCGCCGGGCGGCGCGTCCGACGCGGCCGCCACGGCCGTCGTCTCGCTGCACCCGATGGGTCTCGGGTTGCCCGCCGGATCCGTGCCGGACGGGGCGCTGGACTACCTGACCGAAGCCCGGCTTTCGGGTGACCAGTTCAGTCCGCTGTCCCCCATTCCCGGTGACACTCCGGCACTGAGCTCGTCCACTGTGGACGAAGTGCTCGCCGAAGCCCGCTCTCGCGCCTCCGGTCTTGGGCTTTCAGCCGACGACCGGGTTCTGTCCACTGTGGAATGGGCAGACGAGGAAGGGATTCTCGCCGGGTTCCTGACGCCGCTGGCGGCGGGCGCGCATCTGGTCCAGGTCACCGACGCGGATCCGGCCAAACTCGCTTCCCGGCGCGAAGCCGAGCGGACGACGGCGGATCTTCCCTCCTGAAGTGCCATGAAAGCGTCTTTCCTTGCAAATTTCGCAAGGAAAGACGCTTTCATGGCATCCGGCGTCAGGCGTCCTGGAGCTGCTTCGCCTCACGCTTGCGTCCGAAGAGCGCGTGGTCGAGCGACAGCTTGCCGGCGTTGAAGCCAAGCGCGAGCCCGGCGACCGCCAAGACGAGGACGAGTTCGTAACCGCCCTGGCCGGTGAGGCCGTTGTCGAGGTGCACCGAGAGCAGAGCACCGACGGAGACCACGACGAAGCCGAGGCCCACCAGCGGCGTCAGGAAACCGACGATGAACAAGATCGCACCCACGATCTCCACCGCGATCGCGAAGATCGCCGCGAGCGTCGGCAGCGGGATTCCGGTCTGCTCGAAGAACTTCGCGGTGCCGTCGATCCCGTTTTCCCACTTCTGCAGGCCGTGTGCGAGGAAGACCACACCGACACCGATCCGGCCGAGCAGGAGGGCGACATCCTTGAAACGAGCGAACATCGGGTATCAGCTTTCTGGTCGGTGAATATTCAACTTACCCGGATCACGGTAGGGCACCGGACGGCTCCGAGGGCACCTCCGGAGCGTGATCGACAGGTACCCGACAGGAACTCCTGTACGGCAGACTCTCCTCCGTGACGGACGAACGGCTGACCGGCTTGTGGTCGGATGAAATCCTGTATCCCAGCAGCGTCGAGTCCGTGGACCTGGTGTTCCGCCGCGATAGCTCCGGATGGCTCTACTGGTCGAGCTGGAGCACCGAGTTCGCGGTCTCTCGCTTCACCTGGGCGACCCCGGGCGAACTGGTCTTGAAGTTCCACCGCACTCTCGAGGGCACGTGGTCGATCGACAACGGTGCCACCCGTCACGAAGTCGAATCCGACGAGGAGGAAGAGTCCGTCATCGAGCTGGGATACGAAATCGCGCCCGGCGAAGACCCGTTCGGCACCCCGGTGCGCCTGCTCTCGCTGGACCGTTCGCTGACCGAGCACCTGGCGGGTTCACAGTTCGCGTGGGTCGAGAAACCGGAGTCGCTCAGCGACCCGTCCGCCGATGCTCCGCGGCCAGACCCGTCCAGCCGCCGCTGACGGCCAGCACCTCGAGCACCCGCTCGGCCTGTTCCGCGAACCCGGCCAGATCGGCGTGCAGCAACGCTATCCGCTCCGCGTCGAGCGGGACCTCGTCGTCGGCCCACAGCTCGATCACCGTGCTGACGGTCCACACGAGGAACTGGATGATCCGGATGAACCCCTCCGACGGCTCGTCGACGGCCTCGCGGTAGCCCGTCTCGATCTCGTCGCAGGCCGCGACCAGCTCACGCAACGGCCTGACGACGTCGGCCGCCGTCCCGTCCCACGCCGCCGTCGGCCACGTGCGATCCCCGAGTTCGAGCCACAACCGCCAGCCGGCGATCAGCTCGGCCTCGTCGTGCGGTGTCCACGACACCGGTGCGAACCAGAACATCTTTCGAGAGTGACACCGGCGGTCCATGATCGCCGTACTTCCGTGAAGCATCTCACCGAGGGGCGATCTCACCTGCGCATTTCGTCACCTGAATGCGCGTCCCCGAAACGCGTGAAGGCCCCCTTCACGCGGCTGAGCCGAGGGAAGGGGGCCTTCACGCGGGAACGAGTCAGCCCTTGAGCAGGGCGCGCGCCATGACCATGCGCTGGATCTGGTTGGTGCCTTCGTAGATCTGCGTGATCTCTCGGCCGGTTTCAGCCCACCTGCTGATCTTGCCTAGGAACGGCCTCTGAGCTGTGTAAACGTCTCTCGACAGTTCTCGGTGGATCTTGGCCCTACCCGACGTCTGACGGCCTGTAGACGGCCTGGCTCAGCGTCGATCACGGGTCCGGCAGGGACTCGCAGGTGCCGATCGCGCACCACGCATGCGAGATCCCCCATGTCGCTGCGTACCCTCGCCGGTTCGGCTTTCGCCTCGGGCGCCCCGCGCGCCCGTTGAAGGAGACTGCCCGAAGTATGGCGCGCTGCCCGCTGGTGCTCGACAGGTTTCAGCGGTCCCCGACCTGCCTGTGCCTGTTCTCTCCGCTTCCCTCGCCCCCGCCATCTCTAGCGCCGGGTCGGTCGCGTCAAGGCACGCTTTCCCGCCTTGATGCGGGCGGGCCGGTGTTAGACGCTGAGAAGCGAGGGACCTCCTGGTGACCACTGCGCGTCGGCCGGGTGAGCTGGGAGTTTGAGCCGATGCGCTCCTTGGATCTCCGTCGTCGGCGGCGCGCTGTGCGGTGCTGCTCGTCGGCGGGCTCGCCGCGACCGGCGGCCGGAGCGGAGCGGCAGGCCGTCCGTGTCGCTTCGGGCGGAGCCCGCCGTACGGGTGGTGACGTGCGCGCCGCCGACGGCGGCGCCTTGATCCCATAGAGCCAAGTTCGGCAGCAGGCTCACAACCACCACCTTACCCAGGGAAGTCTTCACCCAGAACTATGCGCCATAGTCTCCGAGCCTCCGACAGATTAGCAACAGATTCCGCTTCGATGGCTTTCTCGCAACGGTTCTTTGCCGCTTCAAAAGACCGGATCACGTCTTGACGAGATGACCAGGTCAAGTAGCTACTCAGGTCTCCACTATGCCCTCCTGGATCTTGAACCACCAGAAAGCTCGGAGCCCACTCAAAAAAGTTCTTAAGCGCAGTGCGCCGATCGGATCCAAGCTTCGTAAATACTGTTGCAGCCATCGTCTCAAGATGAAAAGAGCTAAGACGAGAAGAGTGCTCCCTATTCCATTTCTTTAGCAGTCGCACCAAAGGGCGCAGATTGTTCCCCAGATCCTGATTTCTGCCCGTAAACCACCTGTTCGCCTTAAATGGACTTGTCGTGATCCAACCACCATTTCCAGAAGGAAGAAGATAATCATCTCCTCCTCCAGGAAAGACTGGGGCAACATCTACGTGACCACCCGACTGAAAGAACACTCGAACCGCCTGACCACGTGCGCCCACTTGCTGAGTTGAAACCCCATCGTAAGCCTGGCGGATCCTGTACAGAAAGTTCTTTGAGTCGAACTGATACTTGTAGTACGCATCCTTTTCATTAGAGAAAACAGCTAGCACGTCAATATCATCGATAGGTCTTACTATCGTCTTCTTTTCAGCGGAGCCCATAAGGCTGGCGTGCATGAAAGGCATACTCGACCCGGCGGGAAAAGTTTCCTCCAAATTTTCGATAGCAGACTTTTTTCGCGCCGGTATGAGTGTCTCCAGATGATACTTAGTCGGCTCTATTGTTTCAATAAAGCTAGCGAAAGACTGACTTATCGTAGACACAACCCGACTCCAATTCTGCGCATAATCGATCAGCTAGGCTAGACCACGATCTCTCGCTTCTTCAATAAGATGCCTAGCACTAGCTTGCATCGAATACTCCAATGCGTCTTGTCTGATTGAGTTGATCCAATTTGGTATCGACAGATTCGATTGTCTTGACATGAATATCCTGTCTTGGACGCTGCGGCAGTCTGCATCCGTAACGGAATTCAGATCATCGAGACCTTTTCTCCAAGAGCTGAGTATCTTGACTTCAAGGCTCGCTTTATTTCGACCATTATCCGCGTGACCTCGAACCATCTCGGCTAGTTCGCGAATAGGACCCAATATCGGCGCAATCAGCCCAGCTAACGTTTCAGCAAGTGAAGCATCGATCAGAACACCTAGCCCGATTACGATCGCAATCATGGCGGCCAGTGCAAAACTAAGAACAGTAGCCCAAAGGCGGTGCAGCGATGCACCCCAGCCAACATTACTACGCTGACATATCAGAATATCCAGTGGGCGCGGTACCGACTTTGTGTCGGGATACCAATTCTTTAAGCCAGAGCTAGTGCTTCTACGCTCGGCGCTCGCTACCAATGTTGGCGACGGGCGCTCAGCTAACATATCATTCCAACCAAGCGAGAACACGTATGTATCAAACTCTTCTTGTACTGTTGCAGCCTCCTGACTTCGACGCTTTTCCAGCACGCCACCAAGTACACCTATTAACAGAAGGACAGTGGCCGATATCAAACCAACTAGGATTCGCGCATCCTTGAATATAAGGGTTGCAAGCAACGTAAGTCCTGCTCCCCCAAAGACTGCTACCATGCGAAGGTTGTGAACCACTTTGGAGTCGGAATAGAGCCGCCTTTGCGCAGCAAGCAGCCTCAGGGCCCGAGGCGTGTTCTGTCTGTCGAAAATTGAACCCGTGCGCGATGCCTCGAATTCATGCGACAGTCGGGCGTCTTCATCCTCCATACTCCACCTTGCCGATCATGAGGCTAGCAGTCCTCACTAGTCGTTGCAGCCTCCCGAAGCGTTACACAAGCCCCGTCCAACTAGGTAACCGTAAGGATTCTGAATAATAAAAATTGCGTTTCGGCGCAATAACCCATGGACTCCCAAGTTAACGATCTTCGATTTCAGAAATTTGCCTCGCGTACGCCGATTCAAATAATTCTCGACGCCTCAAAGCCACAACTGACGCTTCACCTCACGGTCCACATTCCCCGCGATCCAAGACTTGAGCTGTTACACAGTTGATGGACTCGGTCTATTCGCCGCTTCCCAGGCCTGCTCCAGGTGGAGCTAGACAATATCCCTGTTAACCTGGGGTCATGCGTGGTGCGGGTGATCAGCTCAGCATCGGGGAGCGTATTGCCTTCTACCGGCGGCGGCGTGGTCTGTCGCAGGCGGTTCTTGCTGACCTGGTGGGCCGTACCGAGGACTGGCTGAGCAAGATCGAGCGCGGGGAACGCGAGATCCGCCGCCTAGATGTGCTGGCCGACGTCGCGCGGGGCCTGCGGGTGACGCTGGGAGACCTTCTCGGCGAACCCGTGCTCATGGAGGACGAGGACAAGAACGACGACGTCCCGGCCATCCGCGACGCCCTGATGGCACCGAGGCGCCTGTCTCGCACTCTGTTCTCCTCGGCCATATCGCCGGAGTACATCGACCCGGCCCCCGTGGCTCAGCTGGTCGAGGGTGCCTGGTCCAGCTACCAGAAGGGCGACCTCGGCCGCGTCGTCGCGGCGCTGCCGGGCCTGATCAAGACCAGCCAGGGCATGGAGTCCGCCTCGGCCGATGACGCGACCTACAGGCGGGCCTGTGCAGCGGTGTCCGCGCGCGTCCACCATCTGGCCGCAACCACCCTGAGCAAGATCGGTGAAGCCGACCTCGCATGGATCGCGGCGGAACGCGCCATGCAGGCAGCCGACGAAGCGGATGATCCGCTGGTGCTGGCTTCGGCTGCCCGGTCGGGCACTCACGCGCTCTTGGCCGTTGGCCGGTTCGATGACGCTCTTGAGCTGGGGGACGTGGCCGCGAAGTGGCTGGTCCCGAGGATGCGCGACGGTGATCCGGCCGCGCTGAGCCTTTACGGGATGCTCTACCTGCGGACGGCCGTCGCCGCTGCTCGGCAACAGGACCGGTCGACGGCGAACGAGCTGCTGTCTCACGCAGGCCGCGCGGCTGATCAGCTCGGCGCGGACGCGAACCACTGGCAAACGGGGTTCGGTCCGGCCAACGTCGAGCTACATCGCCTGTCGGCGGCGCTGGATCTGGGCGACATTTCGCAGGTGATCGAGTCGGCTCCGAGGATCAGCGTCGATCATCTGCCGGTGGAGCGGCAGGTCACGCACCTGATCGACTTCGCGCGGGCGTTGAGCCTGGTCGCGAAGGATGACGAGGCGTTGTCGGCGCTGCTGACGGCTGAGCAGAAAGCGCCGGGGATCGTCCGGCACAGTACGGCGGTGCGGGAGGTCGTGCGGTCGATGTATCGCCGTGCCCCGGCGACGGCTGGTAAGAAGTCCTCGCCCTTGTTGGCGTTGGCTGAGCGCTGCGGCGCGGTGAGGTAGGTCGAGTGGCGTCGCGTGTTCTGGGCCTGGTGGGCTCGGGTGCTGGTGGTGTTGAGGACCTTCTTCCGCGCGTGATCCGGCCCGCTCAGGCGGACGGCTGGACGGTCGCGGTGACGTTGACTCCGACGGCGGGACGCTGGCTGGACGAGAACGGCGGCCGCGCCGAGATCGAGGAGGCCACCGGATTCCCGGTCCGGGTCGAGCCCCGCACGCCGGCCGAAACCAGCCCGCATCCGGCGCCAGACTGCTACCTGGTCGCGCCCGCCTCGGCGAACATGGTCGCCAAGCTCGCGATGGGCATCGCCGACAATCAAGCTCTGACGCAGGTCAACGAGGCCATCGGCACGCTCGGCCTGCCGGTCGTCGTCTTCCCGCGCGTGAACGCCGCGCACGCTCGTCATCCGTCCTGGGAAACCCACATCGAAGCGTTGCGGCGTGATGGCGTGCGTCTCGTGTACGGGGACGACGTGTGGCCACTGCATGAACCGCGGAGCGCTCCGGGCCGAGAACTGCCCTGGTCGGCAGTGCTTTCCGCAGTGAACGAGGCCGTTCCCCTCCCCCGCTAGTCCCTACCCGGACAGTTTGTCCGGGGTGAGGCTGCTCACTGGGTGTCTCCTGTGTTCAGCGCGCCCGACCGGGCTCGCCGAGACCGAGACATCGGGAGAGCACACATGGGCATTCACGTGGTGATTCAGCCCCTCGTCGGCTACGGCGCGGCGGTGGTTTCACCCTCTCCTGGCGTTCGTCAGCTCGTCGCCGGAAGTGAAGAGACCTCCTTCATCGTCCAGGTGCCCGCCCGTATCGGCGGCCTGATGGACACCGCACGGTTCGCGCAGAGTCTCGCGACCGCTGCCAGCGAGTTCAGCGAATGGTGCGAAACCCAGCACCGCACGCGCTCGCACTCCTCTTCCTTCCACGACCAATGGTCCGACGCTGCCGACGACGCCGTCACGCGCAAAAACGACTGATCACACGTATCTAGGAGCAGCAAATGGCTATCTACAAGGGTTTTCGGTTCCCCATCGAGTTCGACGAGGCTTTCGGGCAGGGCTTGGTAATGGTCGGCGAGGTCTCGCCGGACAACGAGTACCAGTCGCGCGAGGACAGGTCGTCGGGTCGTCCGGCGCGTCAGCGGGTCGACGAGGTGACGGGCAAGCGCCAGTGGAAGGTCACGGTGACCGACCCGGACGAGGTCAAGGCGAAGCGCGCATCGTTCGAGATCACGCTGCTGGCGGATGTGCAGCCGGTGCCGACCACGTCGGAGGTGCTGCCGGGTATGCGGCCGATCGAACTGGAGGGCCTGACGGCTGAGCCCAAGGTGGCTGGTCAAGGCGAGTTCAAATACCAGTCCTACATGTTCCGCGCGACCGGCTTCAAGGCTGCGGCCTCGGGTGGGGCGTCGAAGTCGTCGCGGACCTCGGGCGCTGCCGAGTCAACGCCCAAGGCTGCGTGATGCCGGGCGGGGTGCCGGGGAGCCACGGTGTGGCCGTGGTTTCTCCGCATCTGGTCCAGGCGTGGGAGATGGCATACCGCCACTACAGCGCCTTAAGGACACAGACCGCCCAGGTCGTCGACCCCTTGGCGGCGCACGACGTGGGTGTTGCTTCCCTCGCGGTGGCATCTGCCTGGCGGGATCTCCTGACAGAAGGCCATTTGCCGTGGTGGGTGCTCGCGGCCGTGACTGCGGCGGCTGAGGGATTCGAGGAGAACGCGCGGTCATGGGAGATCCGTGCTCTCAGTGAGGAGGGACAAGGCCGTGGCGTTCAACGCGATGTGGAAGCCGGGACGGCAGGCGGTCGCGGGAATGCAGGGCAATGGTTCGGCGAACCCCGCCCTGGTGATCTACCTCGACCCGGACAGCCTGGCGATCCTTCCTCCCTCCGACCCCACCGAGTGGCCGGAGTTCATCCGGCTCCTTCGCCAAATCCGCGACAGCGCGGACGAACTGGCCGTGTTCCTCGGCAAGCACGCGGCGGTGCGCAATGACGACACCAGGCCGGAATGAGCCACAAACCCTCGAAGACGCGCACCTGGTCGCCTCGGCACGACGGCCGAAGCCTGGATCCAACCGGTCGACGTGGTTGAAGTTCCACAAGGAGAACGCGCGCATGTATCAAGCCGTGTCCGATGTGGACCGTGCGCACCACCACGAACTCAAGTACTGGGTCGGCTACGAGGAGCGAAAGGCCAAGGAGGTGGCCGCGCAGATCCAGAAGGAGAAGTCACAAGCCAGCTAGAAACTGAATGACAGAGCGAAAAACGCACGTGAGGACGTGCGGCGTACAAACACGTCCTCAAAAGCTTTTCTTGTCCTGTAAGGCGCAGAAGCGGAATCCGGCTACCAACCTTGCCGCTCCTGCGCTGTCCACAACCTCTGGAAGTGAACAATGACAACGCTAAACGATGGCAACAAGCGGGCGCTAGACGGGGTCACCCGAACGCGCTGCACGGTCTGTAAGCGGTTCGCGAAGCTGCCGCCCTGTGAGACGGAATGCGCTCCCTGTCAGGGAATGCTGCCGCTGGATCTGACCGGCGGTGGTCGTCGATGAACGCGAACGGGATCGGTTTCCTTCTCATCGGCGGCGGAGTGCTCGGCGTGGTGGTGTGGCTGCTGCACAAGATCGGTCGCGCGCTCGCCACGATTTTGGAAGTCCTGGCAGCGGCCGCGCTGGTGTTCATCGCTCTCTGGTGGCTGCTCAAATCGTTGCTGTGGCTGGGAAAGCAAGTCACTACGCGCTGGCGGACCAGTCTTACTGTGGTGGCGTTCATGGCGTGGTGGCAGTACCTCGGGTGGCCGTCCCTGGCGATCGTGACCGGATCGGTCGTCGCCGTGCTGGCGTCATGGCGGCTGATCGACGTGGTGTCCTATGACCAGCACTGCGGCCGGTTCCTGCGGTCCTGGTGGATGCGCTGGGCGGTCTACGCGCGCAAGCTCCCGGCCTGGCTGCACGCCTGCGGGCTGAGCATCCGGGACGAGACACTGCCGGTGGAAGTGACGGTGAACCTGGTCGGCCGTCGACGTTTGCTGTCCCGCAAGGCCGCGTCGGCCTCTCGCGCTGTGCAGGTGCCGAAGGTGCTCAAAGTTCGGTCGGGTCCGTCGTGGGATGAGGTGCGGGTGCAGCTCGTTCCGGGGCAGAAGCCCGAGGATTTCGACGAGGCCGCGCGGGCGCTGGCGGTGGCGCGCAAGGTCAAGCGGTGCCAGGTGCGAGAACTGGAACCCAACGTGGTCTCCATCGACTTCCAGCGCCGTGACCTACTCAAATCCGCGGTGACCTCACTGCCGGTTCCTGACCTGGTGTCCCCCGATGGACTCGGCGTGGACCTGCGGCATGTCTGGTCCGGGACCACGGAGTACGGCTCGGACTGGCGGGTTCCGCTGGTCGGCTCGGGTGCGCACTGCCTGACCGCTGGCGCGACCGGATCGGGCAAGAACTCAGTGATGTGGTGCCCGCTGGTGTCGGCCGCACCCGCCATCCGGTCCGGGGTGGTCCGGGTGTCCGGCATCGATCCCAAGGGGATGGAACTCGCCTACGGACGCGGGATCTTCGCCCGCTACGCGGTGACCGGCAAGCAGGCGCTCGAACTCCTCGACGGCCTGCTTGAGGAGATGGAAGCCCGCAAGCACGAGTTCGCAGGACGCGTGCGGATGATCCCGATCAGCGTCGAGCATCCGCTAGAGGTTCTGGAGTTCGACGAGATCGGCGCGCTGACCAAGTACACCGACCGCAAGACCCGTGACGCGATCGTGGAAAAGGTCGCGCTCCTCACCACGCAGGGCAGGGCCTTGGGGATCACGGTGCGCGGCTACGTCCAGGAACCCACAAAGGACACCGTCCCGGTTCGCGAGCTGTTCCCGCGCCGTG
The DNA here is from genome assembly GCF_046548895.1 of Amycolatopsis sp. cmx-4-54. Lineage (NCBI taxonomy): Bacteria > Bacillati > Actinomycetota > Actinomycetes > Pseudonocardiales > Pseudonocardiaceae > Amycolatopsis > Amycolatopsis sp. cmx-4-54. The sequence goes on along the minus strand of NZ_JAEBEJ010000011.1, from coordinate 232,314 downwards.
TCTGTCTGCGGGTGACCTCGAAGACGCATGTCGGGATGGTCCTCGGCGACGGCGCGTACGAACGCGGTGCGTGGGCGAACCGGATCGGCAATTCCGAAGCGGGGGTCGGCTACGTCTGGGGCGAAGGTGTTCGCGAACCCCTGCGCGTCCGGGCCGGATGGGTCGCCGACGAAGAGATCAAGGCGCTGGAGAACTACGTGACCAACTGTGGCGCTCACGTAGTTGGACTCTCCGAGGGGAGGGCAGCGTGAACCGGCTGATGGTCTTCCTCGACGCAATCCGCGACCACCTCGACTCGTTCGCGCTGCCTCCGGCCGCGTCCGCGCGGGTTGGGGTGGGGCCTGATCCGATCACGGTGCAACTCGACTCCGACCGTCTGGAGGACGTCGCCCGTGGGCTGCTCACCTGGGCTGCCTCGCTCGACGATGTGACGGCGTCCCTGTGGCGTCCTACGGGCGGCGGGTCGGTGCACCTGGAACTGAGCGGCCGGACTCCCTGCGGAATCCCCGTGGTCGTCTACGGCGGTGTCTGGTTCGACGAAGCGACTTTCCCTGATCTGCCTGCGGGGATGCGGCAGGACATGCCGGTGTTCGTGCTGCGGCAGTGGAACACCCCTGGGGAGGTGGCCGCCTGATGAGCACCCACGAATCCGCGGTGACCATGCCGGCCAAAACCCGGGCCGCTCGAATGCGGGAACCCCTGGCGTCGGACGTGGTCAAGGCGACCGCTGAGAAGCACGGCGTGTGCGTCCGGCCGTTCACGATGGAGGTCGGCGACACCGACACAGGAGAACTCCGCTACGTCCCCGTTCCCTGCGGCTCGACGGTCGAATCGGTGTGCCTGCCGTGTGCTCGCAAGGCGAAGGCGTTGCGACAGGTCCAGTGCCGCGAGGGCTGGCACATGGAGACCGAACCAGACTTCACCCCGGCGCCTCCCAGCGAGACGCAAACGGACCTGTTGGCGTTCCGGGCTGACCTCGTCGCCGCTTACCGGCAACAGACGGACCAAGAGGAAGCCGAGGAACTGCGGGAGGAGATCCAGAGCGTCGACGACGAACTTCGACAACTCGGGATGCGGGGCCGTCTCCCGTCGATCGACCTGCCCGCAAAGAAGGCGGTGAAGCGGTCGACGAAGCGGCGACAGGACGCGCCGAACCTGCCTCGACGCAAGGTCGCCAAGACCACCGTGGGCAGGGAGTACGCGGGCCGCTTCCGGCCGTCGATGTTCGTCACGCTCACCTGCGACACCTACGGCCCGGTCCGCTCCGACGGCGCCCCGGTCGACCCATCGACCTATGACTACCGGCGGGCCGCTCGAGACGCGGTGCACTTCTCCGCGCTGGTGGACCGGTGGTGGCAGAACCTCCGGCGGGTCGTCGGCTGGGACGCGCAGTACTTCGCCACCGTGGAACCGCAACGGCGGGCAGCTCCGCACCTGCACGCGGCTATTCGGGGATCGGTGCCGCACGACGTCATCCGCCAAGTCACCGAAGCGACCTATCACCAGGTCTGGTGGCCTGCGCACGACGAAGTGGTCTACGTCGACCGGATGCCGCTCTGGGACGGCGACCGCCGACTGTTCGTCGACCCCGACACCCGCGAACCACTGACCGCCTGGGACGACGCGGTACAGGCCGTGGAAGATCCGGCGCACGTGGTCACCTTCGGCCGCCAGGTGCACTCCAAGGGCATCCTCGGCGGCTCCGAAGAAGCCGGACGGCACATCGGTTACCTGACCAAGTACCTCACCAAATCCACCGGTGAGGTCGTCGAAGCCGACACCGTGCGGCAACGCGATCACCACGACCGGCTGCACGCGGAACTGTCAGTGACACCCTGCTCGCCTCGCTGCGCAGTGTGGCTGCTGTACGGCATCAATCCCAAGGGCACCAACGGAAAGACCACACCAGGGCACTGCAAGGGGCGGGCTCACCGGCGGACCACCCTCGGCCTGCCGGGGCGGCGGGTGCTGGTGTCACGCAAATGGTCCGGGAAGACGCTCGTCGACCACAAGGCGGACCGCAAAGCCTTCGTCCTGGAGGCTCTGGCGGCGGTCGGGATCGAGAAGCCAGCACCCGATCCGGCACGGCTGGTCTGGCGCAAGGTCGACTCCGGCGATCCGTCCGTGCCACCTCGGGACCACCTGGTGATGCACGCGATCTCCGAACGCATCACATGGAAGGCCGAGTACGACAGAGCGCTACTAGCCGCACAGGATCTTTCGGCAACTCCGCTAGCAGCCTGAGGGGGACGACATGGACAACGTGAGCAAGGTGGACCGGCTCTGGTCGGTCGAAGACGTCTCGGCCTACCTCGGCGTGCCGGTCAAGACGCTCTACCAGTGGAAATGGCTCGGTGAAGGCCCACCAGTCCGCAAGATCGGCCGTCACCTCCGGTACGACCCGACCAAGGTCCGCGCCTGGAGCACAGACGAGGCGGCGGCCTGATGGGACACATTCAAGATCGCTGGTACCGTCCCGCCCGTGACGAGGAGACCGGAAAGGTCATCCTCAACGGGCGGGGCAAGCCCGTGCTCGAAAAGACCGAGTTGCACGGCATCGGCATGCGGTACAAGGTCCGCTACCTCGACCCCGACAACGAAGAGCGCTCGAAGTCTTTCCCGGACAAGCAAAAGAAGCGCGCCGAGAACTTTCTCATCGGTGTGGAGGCAGACAAGCGCGAAGACAAGTACATCGATCCGCGGGCGTCGTTGAAGGTCTTTCGTAAGCAGGGCGAGAACTGGCTCAAGGCCACCTCACCCGACCCGGCCACCCGCGAGATTCTGCGTAGCCGCTTGGAAAGCCAGATCTACCCGACCTTCGGGCATCTGAAGTTCGGCCAGATCAAGCCGTCCACTATCCGTGACTGGGTGGGCGATATGGACGAACGGGGGCTGTCCACGAACTATCAGGTCGTCCTGTTCACCATCGTGGCCGGTGTATTGGACTCAGCGGTGGACGACAGGCTGATTCGAGAGAACCCTTGTCATGCCAAGACGGTTCGTCGACCTGTCGGCGAAAGCCCGCCGGTGATCGTGTGGCCGGAAGATCGAGTGCACACGGTGCGGAAAGGGCTCGCCGAACGGTTCCGAATCGCCGTCCCGCTGGGCTCTGGGCTGGGCCTGCGGCAAGGAGAAATCCTCGGGTACTCCCCGGACGACATCGACCGGGACGCGATGGTCGTGCACGTTCAGCGGCAGATCAAGACCGTCAAAGGCGTGATGATGTTCGCGCCACCCAAGGGCGGCAAGACGCGAACTGTGCCGCTCTCCCCCGCCATGCTCGCCGAGATCGACGACCATCAGGACCGGTTCCCGTCCGTCGCGGTCACGCTGCCCTGGCGGAAGCCGGACGGCGAACCTGTGACGGTCCGGCTCCTGATGACGGGCGAGAACGGACGGCTCTACACCGGAGACCTGTTCACCAAGGTCGTGTGGCAGGGCGCGTTCAGGACGGCTGAGATCGCCTACCGTGGCCGGGCTGACGGCATGCACGCGCTGCGGCACTTCTTCGCCTCGACGCTGCTGTCTCGCGCCGTGTCGATCAAGGAACTCGCCGAGTACCTCGGCCACTCCGATGCCGGGTTCACCCTGCGGACGTACACGCATCTCGTGCCGTCGAGCCACGAGCGGGCTCGGCAGGCGATCGACGCGGTGTTCGGGCGGCCTGGCGCCCATGACGGCCTGGAGGCGGCCTGATCATGAGCAGCCAGCGCCGCCCGAACTACCGGATCAAGATCAAATCAGCCCTTAAGCAGGGCGCGCGCCATGACCATGCGCTGGATCTGGTTGGTGCCTTCGTAGATCTGCGTGATCTTCGCGTCGCGCATCATGCGCTCCACCGGGAAGTCGCGCGTGTAGCCCGCCCCACCGAAGAGCTGCACGGCGTCCGTCGTCACCGACATCGCGATGTCCGACGCGTACGCCTTCGCGGCCGCGGCCATGTAGCCGCCGCGCTTGTCGCCACGCTCGGTCGCCGCGGCGGAGGCGTAGACGAGGTTCCGGGCGGCCTCGATCTTGATGCCCATGTCGGCCAGCATGAACTGAACGCCCTGGAACTCCGAGATCGACTTGCCGAACTGCTTGCGCTCCTTGACGTACGCGATCGACGCGTCGAGCGCGCCCTGCGCGATACCCAGCGCCTGCGCGCCGATGGTCGGGCGGGTGTGGTCGAGGGTGCGCAGCGCGGTCTTCAGGCCGGTGCCGGGCTCGCCGATGATGCGGTCGGCCGGGATGGTGCAGTTCTCGAAGTGGATCTCGCGGGTGGGCGAGCCCTTGATGCCGAGCTTCCGCTCCTTCGAGCCGACGGTGAAGCCGGGGTCGTCCTTGTGCACGACGAACGCGGAGATGCCGTTGGCCTTCTTCTCGGCGTTGGGGTCGGTCACCGCCATCACGGTGTACCAGGACGATTCACCCGCGTTGGTGATCCAGCACTTGGTGCCGTTCAGCACCCAGTGGTCACCGTCGAGCTTCGCGCGGGTGCGCATCGACGCGGTGTCCGAGCCGGCTTCGCGCTCCGAGAGCGCGTACGACGCCGAAGTCTCGCCCGAGGCGATCGACGGCAGGACGAGTTTCTTGAGGTCTTCCGACGCCGAAATGATGATCGGCTGGGTGCCCAGCTTGTTGACCGCCGGAATGAGCGAAGCCGACGCGTCGACGCGCGCGACCTCTTCGATCACGATGCAGGCGCCGATGGCGTCCGCGCCCTGGCCGTCGTAGGCCTCACCGATGTGGACGGCGTTGAAACCCGACTTGACCAGCGCGTTGTACGCCTCGATCGGGTAACGCTCGTCTTCGTCGACCTCGGCCGCATAGGGCTCGATCTCCTTCTCCGCGAGGGCACGCACCGCGGCCCGCAGCTCTTCGTGCTCTTCGGCAAGCTGGTACAGACCCGGGCCGTCAGACACCTTCGTCACCTCTTCTAACCGCGTTTGGGAGTTTGACCGATGTTAGCGCTCGTTCACATTGTGCGACATCGCGAGCGCTTGTGTCTTTGACCGCAAAGTCCGTACGTTCGAGTGATGGAGCTCACCCCGTTCCCCAGGTCGCTCGACTACCCCGAGGTCCCGGTCGGCTCGGTGCTCGCCGGCGCCGCTGCCCGCTGGGGCACCCGCACGGCCTTCGCCCACGGAGACCAGAGCCTCACCTACGCCCAGACGTACAGCGCGGCCTGCCGCTTCGCGAACGCTCTGCGCGCCGAGGGCGTCGGACGAGGCGACGTCGTCGCACTCCACCTGCCGAACTGCCTGGCGTACCCGGTCGCGTACTACGGGACACTGCTCGCCGGGGCCACCTTCAGCCCGGCGAACCCGCTGCTCCCGCCGGACGACCTCGCCTTCCAGCTGGCCGACGCCGGAGCGGTCGCCGCCGTCACCGTCGGCCCCGTCGCCCGGGTGCTCGCTTCGGTCCGTGACCGGACATCGGTCCGGCTGAGCATCGTCGTCCACCCACCCGAGGCCTTGGCTCAGGGAGAGGTCGAGTTCACCGAGTTCTACTCCGCTCACTCCGACGAGCGCCCGGACGTCGAGATCGACATCTACCGTGATCTCGCCCATCTGGCGTACACCGGCGGCACCACCGGTCGCTCGAAGGGCGTGTGCCTGCCGCATCGGAACGTCGTGGTCAACAGCCTCCAGAGTTCCTGCTACCGGCTGGGCGCGATCCCCGCGGTCGACGATTCGGGAGAAGTCATCGTCGACCAGCTCGGCGGCCCGGACGACTGGCCGTCCCGGATCGGCACCGGCGTCGCCCTCAACCTGACGCCGTGGTTCCACGCCATGGGCACCATCGCCGCGCTCAACGTCCCACTGCTCGACGGCGGCACCATCGTCCTGCACGACCGCTTCGACCCGGCCGCGTACGTGGCCGACGCCGAACTGCTGCGGGTCACCACGATCGGCGGGGCACCGGCGCTGTTCGCCGCCTTGCTCGCCTGCCCCGAGTTTCACACAGCCGACCTGTCTTCGGTACTGACCATCGGTTCCGGCGCGGCGCCGATGAACCACGAGATGATCCGTGCCCTGCAGAAACGCTTCCCCGGAGTGATCATCATCGAGGGTTACGGCCTCACCGAGGTCACCATGGGCGCCGTCATCGCGCCGTCGTATCGCTCCGCCACCCGAAAGGTGGGCTCGGTCGGGCTTCCGCTGCCCGACACCGAGATCAAGATCGTTCCGGCCGAAGGCGTCGAAGATCCGTTGCCCGCCGGGGAAAGCGGCGAGGTGTGCCTGCGCGGCCCGCAGGTGATGACCGGCTATCGCAACCGGCCCGAGGAGACCGCGGCCGCGCTTGTCGACGGCTGGCTGCACACCGGCGACATCGGCATCCTCGACGAGGACGGCTATTTGTCCATTGTGGACCGTAAGAAGGACATGCTGCTGTACAAAGGATACAACGTCTTCCCACGCGAACTCGAAGAGCTGCTGATCACCCTGCCCGGCGTCGCCGCGGCGGCCGTCGTCGGCAAACCGGACACCGAGGTCGGCGAGCTACCGGTCGCGTTCGTGGTCCGCAGCGACGAGAACGTCACCGCCGAACAACTCCTGGAGGCCGTCGGCGCTCGCGTCCTGCCGTACAAGCGGCTACGGGCGATCCACTTCGTCGACCAGATCCCGATCTCGGCGGCCGGGAAGGTGCTCAAACGAGAGCTGCGGAAGCAACTCGCCGACTGACCCTCCCGCATTTCGTCCTCTGGATGCGGTGGTTCGATGGCGAACTACCGCATCCAGAGGACGAAATGCGTATCAGCGGCCGCGGAGGTTGCCGATCACCAGCTCCGCGGCCTTGAGCGCCACCGCGCACCGATCATCGCCCCAGTACTCGGACTTGCCGTCGTTGACCTGGGAGTACCGGAACTCCAGCAGTTCGGTGTCCGTGGCGCCGACCTCGACTGTGCACGCCTCGAGCGTCGAGCCGTTGTACTCGAAGACCGGCGGGTTCCCGATCTGTTCGACCGCGGGGAGACCGCTGATCGACAACTCACGCCACCGCGAGAACTTCGACGGATCTCGTTTGTGCTGATCCACCCACTCCTCAAGACTGCCAGTCGCTGCCCGGGGGATCCCAACTATCAACGAGCCCGCGCGGAACTGGTCCCACTTGCAGGCGCGGTCGTATCCGACGGAGTACCGCTCCGCTTTCACCTTGTCCGGCGGATCAGCGATCAGCGCGGCTACCTCCGGTTGATCGAGAACGCTACAAGGGTTCACCTTGAAGGAATCCAAGGGCAGTGGGTTCTGGACTGGCGCGACGGGGACCGCAGGACCCGTCCGCGCCGGGACCGGCCGCTCGTCGAGCACCTTCCCGCTTCCACAACCCGCAAGAAGTGCCGCCGACAAGGTGAGCACACCGGCAAGTCCTACAGCGCGCACGACACTTCCCCTATTCCGGCACGGCATCGGGTTCGATCTTCCACTGCTTCTGATTGTCCATCCCGGTGTTTGTGGGCAGATCAGGAAGCTCGGCAAAATTCGTACCGAGCTGCTCGAAGCCAACCGCAGCACCGACGAACCCGCTCATCTGCTTCGCAGCATCCGCGATCAACTTCACGAAGGATTCAACCAGCGTCCCTAATGCCTCGACGATAGTGTCGATCACATCAGACCACATTATCGCGTTCAAACCCGGCACAACGGTAGCCGCCGCCGCGATCAATGCCTTCACGTCAATGGTCGCGAGTCGCCCGGCACAAATACCCAGGAATTCAATGGCCGCGGCGTACGTGTCGACCACTATCTGCCTTACTTCCACCAGGAAGCCCGACACACCGGCAACCGCCTCTTGCTCCTTCTCCAGAGCATTGGTCACGTTTGACGCGTATGCAGTGAACTGTCCAGCGGCCCGCCCGGACCAAGTTCCCGCCAGGGACTGCACAGCGGCACCTATGTCGCCATGAGCTTCACGCATAGCATTGTTCTTGGCAAACCGGAAGGCCATCTCATCTATCCGAGCAGGATTTCCGAGAAGCCTGTCACGAACGTCGTCGAGCAGCTGAAGAATGTCAGGACGGCCGATAAAGGGAAGGTTCGCGAATTCGCGAATCTTCGCATCCGCCACCTGTGGATACTCCGGCGGAGCGGAAATCGCAGAAGTCACCTTCACTTCCCTCCCTTTTCAAGATCACGCAAACGCTTGAAATACTCGTCATCCTGAGCATCGTAGTAATCGGCCGCCTTGTCCATAGCCTCACCGAGCGCCAGAAGCCGGTCGAAATTCCTCTTGCTTTTATCCTGCATTTCCGTGATCATCTTGGCGAAGGAGCGAGCAATGCCCACCTGATCACCCAGCATTCCGACGTCGTGCGAACCGAGACTCAAGTCGCTCAAGTCATGATCGGCGAAGTCACGCAGGATCCCGCCTGCGTGATAAATCTCCTCGGTCGCTTTACGCAGTGCCTCCGGGTAGACCTCGTAGCCTGAGCCATTGGATCCGAGCGGATCGGAGAGGGTCAACTCTCTCGCCTCCCCGATGCCTCCGTGATCATGGCGTCCCGCCTGGTTGAGGCCGCGCTCTCCGCATCACGGATTGCCCGAAGGACGTGACCGGCCAGGCTGGCGCCCGTCTGCGTCCTCAGCGCGTCCCGATCCAGCTCGATCGACACCAAGGAGCCCGAACCCGCCACGGTGACCGTCCCCAACCCGGCACCGATATTCCTGACCAACGGCAATTTGCGACCGTTCTCAGCGGCTCGTTCTATGGCGGCGACGCGAGCATCGATCTCTTTGGCCAGGTTGTAGAGCCTGTCATAGGTGTTCACCGTTGATCATCCTCCTCGTCGTCCGAGAGGAAATCGACCTCGTCGAAGCTCACCTCGTGATCGGCTTCGTCGCGGGCTGGCCTGCGGTGCGACGTCACGGTCCGATCCGAACGCGGCTGCACAATCGTGTTCTGAGTGAACTCAGTCCGAGCAGCGTGCTGCCCGTGGAACAGCGCGTTCAGCTCCGGAATCGATGCGTCGCTTGCCCCGGTCCTGGCCGCTTGCACGGCCTCCACAATGCTGGCTCCCAGCTTCTGGGCCCGGGTGCCGGTCAGTGCCGCATCTTCGATACGAAGGTCGACCAGGTGCCCATGGCCGGTCACCGTCGCTGTCACTGCTTCATCGGCGGATCGACCGGAGTACCGGGCGGTTGCCAGCTGGCTATCCAGAGCTCCCGCTCTCGCCTGCAAGGCACGCAGGCCATTCGGTGCCGTCATGACGGCATCACAAAGCAAAGCATCGTGCTCCCTCCTCCACCACCGGACGGTTCTGACCGGTAGTGCCCGCATGACACCTTACTGTGACGACCTACACCCGCAAGCAGGTTCCAAACAATCGACGGAAACGGAGCAGATTCAGCCGTCGACGCGTTTGCGCAGTGCGGCGTCCTTGTCGAGCACCAACTGCTCCAGATCCGCCTGGAATCGCGCCATCTTCGCCTGAAGCTCCTCGTCGGACGCCGCGAGGATGCGCACCGCGAGCAGGCCCGCGTTGCGCGCCCCGCCGACGGAGACCGTCGCAACCGGGACGCCCGCGGGCATCTGCACGATCGAGAGCAGTGAGTCCATGCCGTCGAGGTACTTCAGCGGCACCGGGACGCCGATCACCGGCAGCACCGTCGCCGACGCGACCATGCCCGGCAGGTGCGCGGCACCGCCGGCGCCCGCGATGATCACGCGCACACCGCGCGAAGCGGCCGACGTCGCGTAGTCGAGCATCCGCTGCGGAGTGCGGTGCGCCGAGTAGACCCCGACCTCGTATTCGACGCCGAACTCGGCCAGCGCCTGCCCGGCCGCTTCCATCGTCGGCCAGTCCGAATCGCTGCCCATGATCAGGCCAACCTGCGGCGACATTTCCTGCTCCTAGTGGATCTCGTAGCCGTCGAGCCAGACGGCGTGGGAAAGCCAGTGCGCGGCGAGCAGCGCGCGGTCGCGCAGCTCCTCCATCCGTTCGCCGACGAGGTTGACGTGGCCGAGTTTGCGGCCGGGACGTTCGCCCTTGCCGTACAGGTGAACACGGATGTCCGGGTACCGCGCGAACAGGTGGTGCAGCCGCTCGTCGGGCCCCATCGCCGGGGCCTCGGGGGCGCCGAGGACGTTCGCCATCACACAGGCGGGGGCGATCAGGTCGGTCACGCCGAGCGGGTAGTCGAGCACGGCACGCAGGTGCTGCTCGAACTGCGAGGTCTTCGAACCGTCCTGGGTCCAGTGTCCCGAGTTGTGCGGGCGCATGGCGAGTTCGTTGACCAGCAGGCCTTCGTCGGTCTCGAACAGCTCGACGGCGAGCAGGCCGGTCACGTTCAGTGTCGCGGCGATCCGCAGCGCCAGATCCTGCGCCTCTTGCGTGCGCTGACCGCTCAGCCCCGGCGCCGGGGCGAGCACCTCGGTGTTGATCCCGCCGGACTGCACGGTTTCCACCACCGGCCACGCCGCGCCCTGCCCGAACGGCGACCGGGCCACGAGCGCGGACAGTTCGCGCCGCATGACGACCTTTTCCTCGACCAGCAGCGGGGTTCCGGCGTCGAGCAGTTCGGGGACGGTCTCGCGGGCGTGCTGTGCGGTGTCGAGCATCCAGACGCCGCGGCCGTCGTAGCCGCCCTGCGCCGCCTTGAGCACCACCGGCCAGGAGTGCTTGTCACCGAAGGTGAGCACATCGTCCACAGAGGACACTTCGGCGAAGGCGGGGCCGGGGATCTCGAGTCCGGCCATCATCTCGCGCATGACGAGCTTGTTCTGCGCCATCGACAATGCGGCCGGATCGGGCCGGATGGTGACGCCTTCCATCGCGAGCGTCAGCAGATGCTCACCGGGAACGTGTTCGTGGTCGAACGTCAGCACGTCGACCCCGGCGGCGAACGAGCGCAGCGCTTCGAGGTCGGTGTGGTGCCCGTGCACGACCTCGCCCGCGACGAGGCCGGCGGATTCGTTCTCCCCGGCGGCCAGCACGCGCAGGGACTGGCCGAGGGAGATCGCCGCCTGGTGGGTCATCCTGGCCAGCTGTCCGCCGCCAACCATGCCCACGATCGGAAGACCGGTTCGTTTGTCCACTGGCCGAAGTTCCCTTTTCCGCTGAGACCACATTCCATACCGCGTCGTGCAGATTACTTGGCCGCCACCGCCACGACCTGGGCGGACCCGCGTCGCAGCTCCCGCACCGCCAGTCCTGTGATGGCGATCGCAGCCGTGAGGACGTAGACGTTCCCGAGCAGCGACCAGCCCAGCCCCCAGCCGAACTCGGTCTCCCCGCCGTTGGGCACGAACATGATCAGGCCGCTCGCGAACAGCGCCGCGACGCCGGCGGCGGGCACCCACGATCGGCGGATGACGAGCAGGACCAGCAATGGCACCGTCCACACCCAGTGGTGTGACCAGGACACCGGCGAGAGCAGCAACCCGTAGAACGCGGTCACCAGCAGCGCGCCGACCGGGTCGCCGCGGCGGTGCAGGCGCACGACCAGCCAGACGGCGGGTACGGCCAGGACGGCGGCGATCGCGATGGCCACCGCCAGTGACCACGACGCGAGTTCCGAGGCGCGGTTCACCAGTCCGTTGAGTGACTGGTTGAAGATCCAGTGCACGGAGCCGACCCGGCTGGGGTCGGTCGCCGATTCGGTCCAGAACCGGACGGCGTCACCGGGGATCACCGCGAACATCACGGCTTCGAGCCCGGCGAACGTGCCGAGCGCTCGCAGCGCGTCCTTCCAGCGGCCGGTGAACAGCAGATGCGGCACGAAGATCAGCGGCGTCAGCTTGATCGCGGCCGAGATCCCGATCAGCACCCCGGCCCAGCGCGAACCGCGCGCCGACAGGACGAGGACGTCGAGGACGATCAGCGCCATCAGGATGAGGTTGATCTGCCCGAGGAAGATCGTCTTCCAGACCGGCTCCAGCGCCAGCGCGGCCGACGTAGCCAGCGGCAGAACCCACCATCGGGTGATGGGAGCACCGCAGGCGCGGGCGACCACGGAGATCACCACGCTCAGACAGACCACGGAGAGCGCGCCGACGACACCCCAGGTCAGCCCGGCGGGCACGAGCGCGAGCGGCAGGAACAGCGGCGCCGCGGCCGGGGTGTAGGTGAACGGCAGCAGCACCCACGGCGGCAACGTCGTCAGCGCCTCGCGGGTGTAGAGCGGTTCACCCTTCAGCAGCGTGAGAGCGCCGGCTCGGTAGACGGCGCTGTCCGCACCGAGGTGCCATTCGCCGAGCCACGCGACGACGCCCAGCGCGAGCATCGCCAGTGCGAGCGCACCCGCCAGCGCGATCCCGACGCGCCGGGCCTCAGCCGCCGGACGCGACTTCAGCATGCTCGTCGTTGTTCCCCACAGCGGTATCCGCGGAGCCTCGCTTCCGGCGCAGGTACCACCAGCGCCCGGCCAGCGCGACCGCCAGCACCAGCGGCATGAAGATGTACGCGCTGCCGAGGATGTTCTGCCACACCTGCCAGTGGAGCTCGACGTTGCGGCCGTTCGGCAGGATCAGCAGGACACAGCTGATGAAGACGAAGAAGACGGCGAAGGTGCCCAGCCAGCGTTTCCACGCGGTGGCGGGCGTGGTCTTCGGCAGCCGCGAGACCAGCAGGACGACCAGCGGCGCCACCCACACCCAGTGATGGGTCCAGGAGATCGGCGAGATCAGCAGGATCCAGAACGCCGTCACCAGCATCGCGGCGAGCGCCTGACCCTTGCGGTGGAAGCGCAGGACCAGCCAGATCGCCGGGATCGCGAGCAGCGCGCCGATCCCCATCGCCGCTTTGGACGCCCAGGGCGCGAGCTCGGTGAAGCGGTTCATCAGCGCGTTCAGCGATTGGTTGCCCGCCCAGTGCACCGGGCCGATGCGGCCGGTGTCGGGCAGCGTGTAGGTCCAGTACCGGGCCGCGTCGTGCGGGATGATCAGGAACATCAGGCCCTGCATCACGACGAAGGTGACGAGCCCGCGGACGGCGTCCATCCGGCGGCCGGTGATGAACAGATGCCCCAGGAACACGATCGGGGTGAGCTTGACCGCGGCGGCGACGCCGACGAGCACGCCGCCCCAGCGGCTGCCCCTCGCCCCGATGACCAGGATGTCGAGCATCACCAGCGCCATCAGGATGATGTTGATCTGACCGAGGAAGATCGTGCGCCACACCGGTTCGAGGCCGAGGAAGACCAGGAAGAACGCGATCGTCGACCGGGCGGGCGAGGCCCACCAGCGGGGGCCGTCGGTGGAGGGCTTCGGCAGCGCGCCGATGGCGATCCGGACGCACAGCGCCAGCGCGAGCAGCGAAACCGCGGTCAGGAGCCCCCAGGCGACCTGCGTCGGGACGATCGCGAGCGGGATGAACAGCAGCGCGGCGGTCGGCGGGTAGGTGAACGGCAGCAGCGCCCACCACGGTTCCACCGGAAGTGTGTTCGCGTCGTACAGCGGGTCGCCGTTCAACAGCGTCTCGGCACCGGCACGGTAGACCGCGCTGTCCACGCCCAGCACCCATTCGTGCTGCCAGCCCCAGATCCCGAAACCGATCGCGACCAGCGGGATCACCGACAGGATCAGGATCGATCTCGGCCGGACGGACAAGCGGGCGAGCGACTTCCGCAGCGACAGGCGATGCTGCGGTCGGCTCGCCGAAATGTCGCCGTTGGCGTCGGCGGGAACAGTCCGGGTCACGCGAACAGGAAATCATGAACGGGGTCGTCGCACCTCGACTGGGTCGCCCGTGACCTGGAGAACGTCTTACGCTACCCCGCGTCAGGAGCGTGCGAGGGTACCGAGAAGTTCGCACGCGAGGTCGTAGGTCGCCGGGAGCCGGACCGCCGAAATCTGCGGGCGGCCGGTGTCACGCAACTGGGCGTCCACGGAAAGCCGCTCGTTGAGCGCCCTGCGCAGCGCGACGCCGGAAGACGCGAGCCGCACGTCCTTCGGCACGAGAGCACCCGCGACGGACGGCCCGATCGAGGCGACGCTCTCCCCGCCGTCGAACACCTGCCTGAGCGCGTCCGCGACCAGGATCATCCCGGTCAGCCGGGGCCAGCCCGCGACCGAGCTGAAGTCCATCGAGACCACGAGCAGCGTGTGCGCCTCCGCGGCCGGCCGCTCGTCACGGCGGGCCTGGCGGTACAGCTCACTCAGCCGGGTCCTCAGGTAAGCGGCGGTGGGCAACCCGGTGAGGGGTTCGGTGACCTCGGTGTTCACCAGCTGATCGGTCGCGACGTCCGCCCAGGCGAGCGCCGTCACCCGGAGCAACCGGGACGGCGTGGAGTCGACGTCCGGCGCGAGGAAACCGTCCACCGCGTCCGGGTCGGCGAGCACGGCGTGCAACGCCGCGAGGTCCGCGAGCGTTTCGGCGAGCCCCGCGCCCGCGGCGGCCCGTGCCCGGCCCAGTCCCGCGAGGGCGGTCTCCGCCACTTCGGCGGGAGCGACCCGGCCGTTCTTGATCACCGCCGCGCAGACGGCGTCGACCTCGGGGAGGCCCCAGTCACTGGGGAAACGCCAGCCCGCGGCCAGGCTGGCCGTCCGCCAGCGGGCCCGCAGTGCGCGGAGCGTGCGATCTCGTTCGAACCGGTTCCAGGCGGCTTGCCCGTCGGATCCCCCGGACGGCGCACCGGTGGCCGGTACGTCCACTGCCCACCGCCCCTTTCCGTTCCGATCTTTTCGATCTTGCGATCGCTTCACGGTGGGGACGCCGGTCCACGCCGCGCGTGACGGCGTTTTCCAAGGATCTTTCCGAACTCTTCGGTAACCCGGGCCGGGTGAAGCTGTTGCGCTCTCCGGGTCATCGACGGGGCCGCAAGGTGACGTGCGTCGCCCAGTCCGTCACACTGAGCGGGTTCGGGCGTTTAAGACAGTAGACCCGCCGAACCAGCAGATGAAGGAGCCCCGTGTCCACCGTTCCCGCCGATCTCTCCGGTAAGAGTGACGCCGAGCTGATCGCCGAGGTGCGTGACGGGAAGATCGCGTCTTACGGAACCCTTTACGAGCGCCACTCCGGCGCGGCGCACAACCTCGCACGCCAGCTCGCCCGCTCGAGTTCCGAAGCCGACGACCTCGTTTCGGAAGCCTTCGCGAAGGTGCTGGACACGCTGCGCGGCGGCAAAGGCCCCGACGCCGCGTTCCGTGCGTACCTGCTGACCGCGCTCCGGCACACCGCCTACGACAAGACGCGCAAGGACAAACGCGTCGACCTGAACGAGGACATGTCCGACGTCGGCGGTGCCGTCGGCGAGGCGCTGACGGTCCCGTTCTCCGACACCGCCGTCGCCGGGCTCGAGCGCACGCTCGCCGCGAAGGCGTTCGCCCGGCTGCCCGAGCGGTGGCAGGCGGTGCTGTGGCACACCGAGATCGAGGGACAGACGCCGGCCGAGGTCGCGCCGCTGCTGGGCCTGACCGCGAACGGCGTCTCCGCGCTCGCCTACCGCGCCCGTGAAGGGCTGCGGCAGGCCTATCTGCAGGTCCACCTGGCCGAGAACTCCGCCGAACGCTGCCGCGCGAGCGCGGACAAGCTCGGCGCGTGGACCCGCGACGGACTGTCCAAACGCGAACGGACCCAGGTGGAGAACCACCTGGACGAATGCGAGAACTGCCGCGCGCTGGCCGCGGAACTGGCCGACGTCAACACCGGTCTGCGCGGGATCATCGCGCCGATCGTGCTCGGTGGCGCGGCTCTCGGTTACCTGGCGACGACCGGGGCGGGCAAGGCGAGCGCGGTCACCGCGGCCGCGACGGCCGCCGCCGCGGGTTCGAGTTCGGGAGGCGCCGCCGGTGCCGCCGCGGCCGGACCGCGCCAATTCGCCGGAGTGGCCGGATCGGGCGTGGCCATCGTCGCCGCCGTCGCGGTGGCGCTCGCCGCCGGTGGTGGCACACAGGAGATCCCGGCGGCCGCGGCGGCCCCGCCGCCCGCCGTGGCGCCCGCTCCCGAACCGGCCGACCCGCCCGCGGCGCCGCCTGCCGTCCCGCCGGCGCAGCAGCCCGTGCCGCCCGCTCAGCAGGTGCCGCCTCCGGCTCCCGCGCCCACGCCCACTCCCGCGCCGACCCCGACACCGGCCGAGCCGCCCGCGCCTTCACCGGTGACCCCGTCGCCTCCGGTGATGACGGCGTCGACCCCGTCCGGTGGTGTCCAGCTCAAGCCCGGCGATGCGGCCGACCTGCCGATCACCGTGCGCAACGACGGCGGATCGAAGTCCGAGCCCGTGGCGGTCTCGCTGAATCTGCCGAGGGGGGTGAAGGCCGTTCCCGCCGCGGGTGGCGGAGCGGTGGGCGCCACCGGCTTCCGGCAGCAGGCACCCTCCACGATCGCGGTGAGCTGCCCCGGCGGCACCGGCACGGTGACCTGCCGGACCGGTACCGGCCTCGAACCGCGACAGTCCGCGGTGCTGACGTTCCGGTTGCTCGCCGACGAAACGGCCAAGGACGGCAGCGTGGTGACCGGTTCGGTGACGGCGGGCGCGCAGATCAACGTCCGGGTCGAGGTGAAGGTCAAGGTACCGGCGCCGCCCGCCCCCGTGGACGAACTCACCCTCAGCGCCACCAGTGACTGGCTGTCGTTGCTCCCCTGGCACCGCAGCCCGCGGGTGAACGTCAGCGTGACGAACACGGGCAAGTCGACGAAGCCGGTGACGATCACTCTCGATCACCGCATTCTCTACTCGTCGAGTTTCTCTGGCATCCGATGCACTCCGACCGGCGAAGGTGCGTCGTGCACTTCACGTGGTTCGCTGGCTCCGGGGCGCACGGCGAGGTTGACGGTGACGCTGAAGGGCCGCCCGCCCGCCCACATCCCGGTGACGGTGAACGCCACTCTCGGTACTGCCAAGGCGAAGCCGGTCGAGGTCTATCTCGACTGCTGGCACCTCTGGTGTGACGACAACGCGCTGCTTCCGTCGACCACGGTGCCTTCGCTGCCTTCGGTCACCTCGAAGCCTTCGGGCGCTCCGGGCACGACGAAGCCCGGGCGGCCAGGGTGGCCCGTGCCGACGAGAAAGCCTTTGACGTCCGTGACGCCTTCGGCGCCTGCGCAGCGGGAGCCGTCCCAGCCGGTGACGACCACGACCACGAGCGCGCCGCCGCAGCCCGGCAAGACCAAGCCGTCCACACGGCCCAACGGAGTGGTCGACCGCATTTTCCAGTAGCGTCGCCCACATGCGGGGGAAGCATCGCGAACTGCTGCGGTTCGTACTGGTCGGCGGCGCGAGTTTCGTCATCACGATGACGATCACCTACGGGCTCAAGTTCACCGTGCTGACCGACAAACCGGTCACCGCGCTGATCATCGGCGTCCTGGTGGCGACCGTTTTCTCGTACGTCGCGAATCGTGAATGGTCCTTTCGCTCCCGCGGCGGGCGTGAGCGCGCCCACGAAGCGGCGCTCTTCTTCCTGCTCAGCGCGATCGCGCTCGGCCTCAACGCGCTTCCGCAGCTGGTTTCGCGGTACGTGTTCAAGCTGGAGCAGCCCTACGTCGGGCTGCTGACCCAGGAGATCGCCGACTTCGTGAGCGGCGTGATCATCGGCACCCTGCTCGGCACGGCGTTCCGCTGGTGGTCGTTCAAGAAGTGGGTCTTCCCGGAGGCGGACGCGCGGCCGCGGCTGCTGCGGGGCGGCGGGCGGGAGATTTCCGGCATTCCCGACGATTCTGCCGCCTGACCTGCCAAGTGGTAGCAAAGGTCCCTTGCTCCCCCGGGCGTCCGACCACGTGGGTGACGTGTTGCGAAAGCCACTTTCGCAACGTTGAAGGTTACGAAAGTGGCTTTCGCAACACCGGCGGAGGCAGGGCGGGCGGCAGGCTCCCACAGCGTGTCGTCCCTTGGGTCGCGCGAAACCGCTCGTCGCCGAATCGCCCAAAGCGCCCTATATCGCGCTGTCCATCCCCTGCCGACCCGTTCGGCGGGCGTCGCGAATTAGACTGATCTGGTGACCGTGGTCGAATCCGTCCTTTCCAGGACGCCCGAGCCGCTCCGATCCGTGCTGATCAAGTACCGTGAGCTGTTGAAGTTCGCGATCGTGGGCGGCACGACGTTCCTGGTCGACAACGGCGTTTGGTATCTGCTGAAACTCAGCGTGCTGGAGTCGAAGCCGACCACGGCGAAGGCCATCGCGATCATCGTCGCGACGATCGTGTCCTACATCCTCAACCGCGAGTGGTCCTTCCGGACCCGCGGCGGCCGCGAACGGCATCACGAGGCGGCGCTCTTCTTCGTGATCAGTGGCATCGCCGTGGTGGTCAACCTGATCCCGCTGTACACGTCGCGCTACATCTTCGACCTCGAAGTGCCGCACGTGACGCGGTTCGTCCAGGAGCTGGCGGACTTCACCAGCGGGTCGATCATCGGCATGCTGCTGGCGATGTTCTTCCGCTTCTGGGGGTTCAAGAAGTGGGTCTTCCCGGATGAGCTGGGCAAACGCCGCCGGGACAGCGACAAGCCGGACGAAGACGTCATTCCCCTCCGTTAAGTACTTGTCTTGAGACATGTGATTGTCTAGGGTCATCCATGCCAACGTTCCTTCACTGATGACGCCGGCCGGGTTCGTACGGTCGAGCGGGACGAATTCGAGGTGATCGCCAAGCGCGAAGAGGACCGCATCCGGTTCGGATGACGGTTGAGCCTTTTCCCGTCTTGGCGGGGATCCGGGGCTGCTTTCGGGCACTGCTCCGCGTCCCTCGCGTTCCCTCGTTTCTTCCAGTGAACGGATCTCTTTCTTGAGCACCACTCTCGGAGCGCCTCCGCGCGCCCGAAACACCCTTGCCCTCGTCGGGCTCTTCGCCGCCGTGTTCCTGGCGATGCTCGACGCCCAAGTCGTCGCGACCGCGCTGCCGCGCATGGTCGGTGAACTCGGCGGCGCCGCGTCGTTCACCTGGGTCACCACCGCCTACCTGCTGGCGGGCAGTGTCAGCGCGCCGGTCTACGGAAAACTCGGCGACCTCTTCGGCCGCAAGCGCGTCGTGCTCGCCGCGATCGCGCTGTTCGTCCTCGGCTCCCTCGCCTGCGCGCTCGCGCCGACGATGCCGCTGCTGATCGCCGCACGCGTCCTGCAGGGCATCGGCTCCGGCGGCCTGTTCGTCGCCGTCGCCGCGATCATCGGCGAACTGTTCCCGGGACGCGAAGGCGCCCGCTACTTCGCCTGGCTCTCGATCTGCTTCGCCGGGTCCTCGCTCGCGGGTCCTGTCGTCGGCGGTGTCCTGACCGACCTCGCGGGCTGGCGGTCGATCTTCGGCCTCAACGTGCCGATCGGGTTGGCCGCGTTCGGCGTCGTCGCGCGATTCCTGCGCCTCGAACGACGCCGGACGTCCGCACCGTTCGACTTCGCGGGCATCGTCGTCCTGTCCGGCGCGATCGTCGGCCTGACCTTGGCGACGCCGCTGTCGGCGTCGATCGGCGCGGTGCTGCTCGTCGCCTTCCTGCTCATCGAACGCCGGGCGGCCGAACCCGTCATCCCGCTCCGGCTCTTCCGCTCCCGGATGTTCGGCCTCAGCGTGCTGGCCGGCGCCGCCGCCGGATTCGTCTTCCTGGGTTCGGTCAACTACCTGGCGCTCTTCCTGCAGACGGCGGGTGGCGCCGGACCTGCGGAAGCCGGGCTCCTGCTGCTGCCCATGACGCTCGCGGTCGCCGCGTCGTCGATGGTCGCGGGCCGGGTCATCGCCAAGACCGGCGCCTACCGCTGGGCCCCGATCCTCAGCATGACCCTCGGCCTCGCCGCCGCGCTCGCGATGTCCACAATGGACGAATCGACGCCGCTGCCGATCGTCGTCGCCTATCTCGTCGTGTTCGGCGCGGCCGCCGGGCTCAACATGCAGGTGCTCTCCATGGCGGCGCAGCAGAACGCCGCCAGGACCGATCTCGGCGCGGTTTCGGCGACCGTCGGTTTCCTGCGTTCCCTCGGCACCACGGCCGGGCTGACCGTTTTCGGCGCGGTGTTCACGAACGCCTTCACCGACGACAGTCCCGCCGGCTACGCCGCCGCGCTCGATGGCGTGTTCCGGGTGATGGTCCCCGCCTTGGCCGTCGGCCTCGCCGCTTCCCTCTTCCTGCCGCGCGTTCCGCTGCGGCACCACCACTAAGGAGTCTTCCGATGATTCTCGTTCTCGGTTCCACCGGCAAAATCGGCCGCGAACTCGTCCCCGCGCTGCTGGACAGGGGCGCTCGCGTGCGCGCCCTGACGCGCGACCCCGCCCGCGCCCGCGTCCATCCGCGGGCCGAGGTCGCCACCGGCGATCTCGACGCCTTCGATCCCGCCCTGCTCGACGGCGTCGACCGCGTGTTCGTCCTGACCTCCGGACACGGCTCGGACCCGCTCACCCAAGAGCGAGCCGTGCTCAAGGCGGCCGCCGGCGTCTCGCACGTCGTCAAGCTCTCCACCACCGGAGTCCACTTCGGACAGACCGATCGCATCTCCCTCGTGCACGCCGAGGCGGAACGGGCCGTGCGCGAAGCCGGGCCGGACTGGACGATCCTGCGCCCCGGCACGTTCATGGACAACCGGTTCGCGTGGCTGCACGCCGTGCGCGTCGACGGGGTCGTCCGCGTCCCCGAAGGCGACCCGGCGTCCGCGCTGGTGCACGTCCGCGACATCGCCGAAGTCGCCGCGACCGTGCTGACCGGCGATGGGCACGCGGGCAAGACGTACCCGATCACCGGCGGCGAAGCCCTCACGACACGACGGCAGGTCGAGATCCTCGGTGAGGCGCTCGGGCGGCAGCTGATGTACGTCGAAGAGCCCGAAGCCGCTTCGCGAGCCAGGATGCTCGGGTACGGCTGGCCCGCTTCGGCGGTCGATGGGCTCTTCGAGCTCAAACGGCAGTCGGCCGGGAACGAGGAGATCGTGTTCGACACCGTCCGCGAGCTACTCGGGCGGGCGCCACTGACGTTCGCGGACTGGGCTCGGGAACACACCGCTTCTTTCGCCTGACCTGCGGAAAGCGAGCAAGGGACCTTTGCTACCACTTGGCTCCCACCTTGCTCCCGCCGGTCCGTGAAGGCCTCCTTGAGGGACCCTGGGTCCCTCAAGGAGGCCTTCACGGACTTGAGACCCGAACTTGCGCCGAAAGGGTTAAAGACTTGGGGCAGGCCCCGGCGATACGCGATACTCATCAGGCGTTTAATTTTCGCCGGTCCGCTGTCCGGACCACGCGTTGTCCGCCGACCGGCCCTCTCGCTAACGTGCCGCGTCGGGGAGACAGGGGGAACCGTATGAACGAACGCCTTCGCGTGCTCGTGGTCGACGACCATCCGCTGTTCCGGTTCGGGGTCTGCACCCTGCTCGCCGGCGAACCGCTGATCGACGTGGTCGGCGAGGCCGCGAGCGGCGCGCACGCGATCAGCGCGGCGAGCGCCCTCGGCCCCGACGTCGTGGTCATGGACCTGCATCTGCCCGATATCAGCGGCGCCGATGCGACCCGGCACATCGTCACCGAACGGCCGGACGTCGGCGTGCTCATGCTGACGATGGCGGACGAGAGTGAATCCGTTTTCTCGGCGATGCGGGCCGGAGCCCGCGGATATCTGCTGAAGGACGCGGAGCCCGACGAAATCATCCGTGCCGTTCACGCCGTCGCGAGGCGCGAAGCGATCTTCGGGCCCGATATCGCGACGCGCGTTCTCGGCTTCTTCAATCACGCGCAGCCGAGCACGGACACGGTTTTCCCGGAACTCACCGCCCGCGAACGAGAGGTCCTCTCGCTCATCGCGGGCGGGCACAGCAACACCGCCATCGCCAGCACGCTCTGCCTCAGCCCGAAAACCGTGCGGAACCATATTTCGAACGTCTTCAGCAAGCTCCACGTCGCGGACCGCGCCGAAGCGATCGTGCTCGCTCGCGAAGCGGGGTTGGGCCGCTGAAAAAGCGACCCCGATTAGGGCGGCTTTTCGGGCAATTTCGGGACCGGAGTCCCATGCGCTCGGGACACCTCACCCGGCAGGGTGAGTAGCGCGAGGGGTGGGACCCTCGCACCGTTCGAGGGGAATGGGAATCACATGTTCGAACCGAACAGGACACCGGTGGTCGTCCGCGCCACCGATCCGATTTTGCACAACGGCGTCTGCATGACGCTCCGCTCCCGTGACGATGTCTGGCTGGTGGACGGGGAGACCGCCGACCCGACCATGGTGGCCCTGCTGGTCACCGATCGCCTCGACGAGGCGATGACGCAACTGCTGTCCGCACTCCACCACCAAGGATTCACCCGCATCGTGCTCGTCGCGGGTGAAGTCGACGACAACGAGATCCTCAGCGCGATCGAACACGGCGTCTGCGCGGTCGCCCGCCGTTCCGAGGCGGGCGCCGACGTCCTGGTCCGGCTGGTCAAGGCGGCCGCGGCCGGGGAAGGCGCGCTGCCGCCCGACCTGCTCGGCAGGCTGCTGCACCGGGTCTCGCGGCTGCAACGCCAGGTGCTGCAGCCGCGCGGCCTGCACTTCGGTGGCATGAGCAACCGGGAGACCGAGGTGCTCAAGCTGGTCGCGTCGGGGTTCTCGACGCAGGAGATCGCCGACCAGCTCTGCTATTCGCAGCGCACGGTGAAGAGCATCCTGCACGACGTGACCAACCGGTTCCAGCTCCGGAACCGCTCGCACGCGGTGGCTTACGCACTGCGTGAGGGATTGATCTGACCCCGTGATCAGCCAGGTCGACGAGGAGTTGTGCCTGCTCATCGCGCCCCATCTGCCGGAGGGGACGGTGGTCCGGCTGGATCCGCCGAAACCCACCTGGCAGACCGAGACGCGGGTCTCGAGCGTCGATCTGTTCCTCTTCGCCCTGCACGGCGCCGGTCCGGGAACCGGCGCCGTGCGGGCGGAGCGGTGCGAACTGTCCTATTTGGTCACGGCGCAGGCGGACAAGGTCCGGGACGAGCACACCCTGCTCGACCGTTCGCTGCGGGCCCTGCTCCGGACGGAGTTCCTCACGGTCGGCGAGCAGCCGCTGCGGATGACGGTCGGGCGGACCGATCCGACCGGGTTGTGGGTCAGCCTCGGCCTGCCGGCCAGGGCGGCGTTCGTCGTCACGGTCACGGCGGAGTACCGAGACTGAGCACCGAGGACCGCCGCAGGACCACCCCGCCGATGGACGACAGCTGTCCGCCGAACGACTCGCACCATTCGGCGGCCGTCTCGGGCGGACCGCATTCGCCTGCCCGTTTGGCCCACCCGGCGCGGACTTCGAGGCGATAGCCGAGGATGCCGGTCAGGGTCAGCCCGTTCCGGCTGGCGCCCACCCCGCACATGCCCCGGTAGAGCCGGGCGTCCGGCGGCCGGAATTCGGCGCTCTGCTGGACGAACCGGTGTCCCGCCGCCCCGGTCACGGTCGCGACCGGCGTGTCGATCCCGCTGACGAACAAGCCCTTCGACAGCAGGTCCAACGCTTCCGCCTCCATCCGCTCCACCACACCGGGCGGACGGTGGCGCGCGTACAGCGCGCCTTCGAAGGACAACTCCACGGTGACCGCCACCTTGCCGATCTCCAGGGTCGCCGCGGCCACCGGAGTCACCGGTGGGTGGTAGCGGAACGCCGTCGCACGCACCCCCCGACGGTAAGTCGGCGCACTTCCACGGCACTGCCCGATCGGGAGATACTTGGGGAAGGCTTAGCGCGGGACCCGCTCGGCAGGCCAGCGCACCTCGGCCACATCGCCCGGCCGCGGCACCTTCAGGAAGAGACTGAACACCGCGGGCTGCTTGCTCGACAGCTCCAGCCGTCCACCGTCGGCCTCGATGAGCGCGCGGGCGAGCGCGAGCCCGACGCCGGTCGACCCGCCGCCGGAGAAGCCGCGTTCGAAGATATGCGGCGCGAGCTCGTCGGGCACCCCCGATCCGGTGTCGGCGACCTCGATGACGACGGTGCCTTCCGTGTCGCCGCGCCGGGCGGCGAGCGTGACCGTTCCCGCGCCGTGGCGCAACGCGTTGTCGAGCAGGACGCCGACGACCTCACGCAACCGGCCCGGCGTCGCCCGCGCCCTGAGCCCATCGGTGACGCGGATCCGCAGATGCCTGCCTTCGGCGCGAAGCAGCTGTCGCCACTCTTCGGAGACTTCGGGAAGCACTTCCACCAGGTTCACCGGTTCCGCGCCGACCTCGCGCGCCGCCCGCGCGGCGGCCAGCAGCTCGTCGAGGGCCTCGGCGAGCCGGTCGGCCTGCTCCTGAGCGGCCTTCGCCTCGTCGACGACGTCCTGGTCGGGGTGGATGGTGAGCGGTTCGAGCCGCAGCTGCAACGCGGTCAGCCTGCTCCGCAGCTGGTGGGAGACGTCGCCGACGAGCTGTCGTTCCCGCTGGACGAGCTGCGCGAGCGCCGAACCGGACGCGTCGAGCGCCTCGGCGACCATGTCGAGCTCGCCGACGCCGTAGCGCTTGGGATCCGGCCGGAAGTCGCCGCCGCCGAGTTTGACCGCGCGATCCGCGACGTGTCTCAGCGGTTTCGCGAGCCTTCGCGCGGTCACCGTCGCGACCACCGTGCCGGTGCCCACCGACAGCACGACCAGCAGCACCACCAGCAGGGTGACCTGCGTCTGGCGGGTGCGCATCGGCCCGGCGGGCACGGCCAGTTCGACTTCGCCGTGCAACGCGATCGGTGCCTTCTCGGACACCACGTCGGAGCCCGGGTCCGAGCCGTACCGCTTCTCGATCTGCCCCTGGGCGCGGACGGTCAGCAACCCGCCCGGCGGCACACCCACCCGGACCAGGTCGAGATTGATCGGCTGGCCGACGGCGATCTCGTTGTCCAGTGTCGCCGCGATCCCGCGCGCCGAGGAGGCCAGATTCTCCCGGTTGAGGTTCTCGACCAGCTGCCACGCGGTGATCCCCAGCGGGATGCCCAGCACCGCCGCGGTGACCGCGACGGCGAGCAGGATCGCCAGGAGGATGCGTCGGCGCATGCTATTCCGCGTTGAAGCGGAAGCCGACGCCGCGGACCGTGGCGATCCGCCGTTCGCCGTCGCCGTTCCCGCCGGGTTTGCCCGCCCTGCCCGCGGCTTCGTCGGCCGCGATCGCGAGCTTCCGCCTGAGCCAGGACATGTGCATGTCGAGGGTCTTCGAGGTCTTCGATTCGAGGTCGTTCCACACCTCGGCGAGGATCTCGTCGCGGCTGACCACCTGGCCCGCGCGGCTCATCAGCACGCGAAGCAGCTCGAATTCCTTGTTCGCCAGCTGCACCTCGTGCAGGTCCACGGTGACCATCCGGGCGCCGAGGTCCATCCGCACTCCCCCGGCTTCGAGCACGTCGGGGGCCCGGCGGCGGAGCAACGCCCGAATGCGGGCCAGCAGTTCGGCCAGCCGGAACGGCTTGGCGACGTAGTCGTCGGCGCCGGCGTCGAGCCCGACCACGAAATCGACCTCGTCGGTGCGCGCGGTGAGCATCAGCACGGGTACCTCGGTACCGCTGGCGCGCAGGCGGCGGCACACTTCGAGCCCGTCCATCCCGGGCAGGCCGAGATCGAGGACCAGCAGGTCCACCCGGTCGCTCTCGGTCGCGTCGAGGGCGGCGGGACCATCACCGACGACCCGCACGTCATACCCCTCCCGCTGGAGTGCGCGGGAAAGCGGATCGGCGATGGCCGGGTCGTCCTCGGCGAGTAACACCATGCTCACCTGGCCAACTCTACGACTGCCGGGCGTGAAACCATCGTCACCGTGCCTGGCTACGAGAATGATCTGGAACTCGCCACCCGGCTGGCCGACGCCGCCGACGCCATCACCACCGCCCGGTTCCGCGCGCTCGACCTCGCGGTGGAACGCAAACCCGACCGGACGCCGGTCACCGACGCGGACACCGCCGTCGAGGACGCCATCCGCGCGATCCTCGCCGCGGACCGGCCGGACGACGCGGTACTCGGCGAGGAACGCGGCGGCACCGCGGCGACCGGCCGCGCCTGGGTGCTCGACCCGATCGACGGGACCAAGAACTTCCTGCGCGGTGTCCCGGTCTGGGCGACGCTGATCGCGCTGGTCGAAAATGGCACGCCGGTGGTGGGCATGATCAGCGCGCCGCTGCTCGGCCGCCGCTGGTGGGCCGCCGCCGGCGACGGTGCCTGGATGAGCGACTCCGCCGGGGAACGCCGCATCTCGGTGTCGAAGGTCGCGTCGCTCGAAGACGCGTATCTGTCCACAACGGACTTGAACTCGTGGGTGGAGTACCACTCCCGCGAGAAGTACCTCGATCTGGTCAACGCGTGCTGGGAAAGCCGCGCGTTCGGCGATTTCTGGCACCACTGTCTGGTCGCCGAGGGCGCGCTCGACGTCACCGCGGAATGCGTCGTGAATCCGTGGGACGTCGCCGCGGCCCAGGTGCTGATCACCGAAGCCGGTGGCCGGTTCAGCGACCTGAACGGCGAAGCGCGCTACGACAACGGCTCGGCGCTTTCGACGAACGGTCTGCTGCACGACGAGGTCTTGGCGATCCTGAAGCGCTGAACGCGCGTGAAGGCCATGGGCGGCGGGGGCAGGTTGCGAAAGCCACTTTCGCAACGTTGAAGGTTGCGAAAGTGGCTTTCGCAACTCCTCGGCCAACCGGTCACTGAGCCCCGGGCAGCAGGCCGACGGCACCGCGCGCGACCTGCGACCAGGCGAGCCGGCCGAAGAGGTAGTGGCAGGCGACCTGTTCGCTGGTGAACCGGGCCCAGTCGTACCGGTTGCCCTGCTCACGCCAGAAGACCTCCCAGGCGGGCTCGGCACCTTCCTCCTCCGTGCGCATGAGGCACCACGCGTTGTCCGTCTCCGCGCCGACCGACACCACTTCGGGCGGCACGCCCAGTGCGGCCAGCCACCGCAGGATCGTCCCCGTGTTCACCGAACCTCCCCCGTGACGTCCGCCAGGAAGCCCAGCGTGACGAGTTCATCGGCGCCCAGCACCGTGCGGAAGCGCACCCCGCCGCCGGGCTGGCCGAACCATCCGGCGGTCACCGAGCGCCAGACCGGCAACGTCCGCGAGACGCGGTAACGCCGGTACGAGGTGACCTGATCGGGCGGCAGCGAGCGCATCGAAAACAAGGTCGCGTCCTCGGCGAACACCCGGCCGTGCTGATCTCCGAAGCGGTCGAGACGGGTGCCCTCCTCGAGCATCACCGGCCTCGCCGGGTCGGTCTCCTCCGGCCACAGATAACCCGTTTCGGTGACGAAACGCGCTTTCCAGTCCTCTTCGGACATTCCGCCCCACGGATCGTGTCCCCTGGTCAACTCCGCCGGGGGCGCGACGCCCGGAGTCGTCGGCGAACGCCGGAAACCACTGCTGACGTGGGACAACGCGTCCAGGTCGTCGAGGACGTCCGCCTCGGGATGGTCTTGCGGGCCGGAACCGCCCTCGGGGAGCGGCAGCTGGCGCGCGGGTTTCCCCATCGCGACCGGCAGATGCCCGATGGGGAACATGTGCACGAGGAACAGCGCGATCACGCTTTCCCGCTCGGTCCGCAAGGCCCCCATGGGCGGTGGAGCGACGGGCTGGGGCGGGAACGGAACTCGCAGTGGCGCCACCGCGGGCGGCCACGGTGAAGGCGCGTACGGAGCGCGCACCCCGTGCGCCGGGGTCGGGGCGTCGTACTCGGCGGGCAGCCGGATCGGGCCCGTTCCGGCCTCGCTCGGATCGGTCACCGCACTCCCCAAGGAATCGGACCCCACCGGTGAACGGGGGAGGCAGCGGACAGGACGCGGTACGACCTTAGCGCCGACCGGCGTACTCGTCGGCGGATACCCGAAAGCGCATCAAGGTCCGCGAAGTCGGCCGCCGCCCGCAGCAAGGCGGCCCGGCGGCGACCTCCGCGAACCTCATCCCGCGAGCGCGTTGACCACCCGGGACGGACTCGGCCTGCCCAGCTTCCCGGCCATCCACTTGCTCGTCGCCACCAGCGCGTCGAGGTCGACACCGGTTTCGACGCCGAGACCGTCGAGCATCCACACGAGGTCTTCGGTGGCGAGGTTCCCGGTGGCCGATTCGGCGTACGGGCAGCCACCGAGACCGCCGGCCGAGGAGTCCACAGTGGACACGCCGCAGCGGAGGGCGGCCAGCGTGTTCGCGAGCGCCTGGCCGTAGGTGTCGTGGAAATGGACGGCCAGCGTGCCGACGTCGGCGAACTGCCCGATCAGTGCCTCGACCTGGCCCGCGGTGGCGACGCCGATGGTGTCGCCGAGCGAGAGCTGCGAGCAGCCGAGGTCGAGAAGCCGTTTACCCACCCCGGCGACCTGCGCGGCCGGGACGGCCCCCTCCCACGGATCGCCGAAGCACATCGACACGTACCCGCGGACGTCCAGACCTTCGGCCCGCGCCCTGGTGACGACCGGCTCGAACATCGCGAACTGGTCGTCCACCGTCGAGTTGAGGTTCTTCTTGGCGAAGGTTTCGGTGGCGCTGGCGAAGATCGCGATCTGCGAGACCCCGGCCGCCAGCGCCCTGTCCAGCCCGCGCTCGTTCGGGACGAGCACCGGATACCGGACGCCTTCGCGCTTTTCGAGCCCGGCCAGGAGTTGCTCGGCGTCGGCCAGCTGCGGCACCCATTTCGGGCTCACGAAACTGGTCGCCTCGAGCGTGGTCAGCCCGGCGCCGGCGAGCTTGTCCAGGAATTCCAGTTTGACCTCGACCGGGACGATCGACTTCTCGTTCTGGAGACCGTCACGCGGACCGACCTCCCAGATCGTCACCCGCTCCGGCAACGCGGCGGCCGACGGGACGCGGTCGGGCAGCCCCAGCTCTCGCGTGCCCATCAGCGGCGCCGGTTTCCGCGCGGCGGGGGTCCCTGCGGCGGAAGCGGTTCGGTCTGCTGCGGCGCGCCCGGCGCGAAGTCGTCGTACGGGTTGTCGTTGACTTCGCGGTAGATGACCGTGTGCACGCGCTCGACCTTGGGGATGTCGTCGAACTTCAGCGGTTCGTCCGAAGCGGACTCGATCACCAGCGTGCCGCAGCCGAACACGCGGTCCAGCAGCCCGTGCTCGAACTGGACGCTGTTGATCCGCGACAGCGGGATGTCGATCCCGGTCCGCTTGAGCACACCTTCACGGGCGATCAGCCGATCCGTGGTCACGATGAAATGCGTCGTGCGCCAGCGGACGAACGGCGCCAGGAAGAGCCACACGACGAGACCGAGCCCGACGGCGGCGATCGCGATCTCGGAGATCAGGTCCCACGGGGCCGTCGCGTCCTTCGCGACGACGGCCAGCCAAATCCCCAAGCCGAGCGTGACGATCAGCGCGAGGAACGGGAAGATCAGCATCTTGAAATGCGGGTGACTGTGCACCACGACGTGCTCGTTTTCGCTGAGCAAATCGTCCGGATAGGCCACGACGGACGCTCCCAAAGTGTGTTCGGCGCTGGTGAGCTCACCGTACCGGCGAACGGTCCCGGCGGAAGAGGAGACGCCGGAAATCGAGACGCACGGATCAGGCCCCGGCGGGCCGCACGTGGACGACGTCGCCGGCGAACACCGTGTACCGCTCACCACCCGGAACGTCGACCTGGAGCTGGCCGGCGGGATCGATGTCGGCGGCGCGTCCGGTCAGCGCCGAGCCGTCGGGCAGCTGGACCTCGACGTCCTGGCCCAGCGTGGCGCAGTGCCGCCGGTAGTCCCCGAGCAGCCCGGCCTCGGCCAGTGACCCGCCGGCGAGGCGCCAGCGGCGTTCGAGCTCGTCGAAAACGGTGAGCAGCCGCGAGGCGATCTCGGCGCGATCGGTCTCCGTCGCTCCCTGCTCGGCCAGCGACGTCGCGGGCAGGCCGCCCGGCCCGGCCGGGACGTTCTCGCCGAGTGGCAGCACGTTCAGGCCGATGCCGAGGATCACGGTGGTGTCCTCGCCGGCGACGGCCTCCGCCAGGATGCCCGCGCATTTGGCGCGCCCAGGCCCGGCGAGGACGTCGTTCGGCCACTTGAGGACGGCGTCGACGCCGAGGCCCGTGGCGACCTCCCGGACCGCGAGGCCCGCGACCACGGAAAGTGAACCCAAATTGGCGAACGGGACGCCGCCGGGACGCAGCAGGACACTGACGTAGAGGCCCGATCCCTTCGGCGAGGCCCACTGCCGCGCGCGGCGGCCGACTCCGGCCGTCTGCTCTTCGGCGATCAGCACGGTGCGGTCTTCGGCGCCCTTCGCGGCGGCTTCCCGCAGGTCGGCGTTGGTGGACCCGGTGCTCTCCACGACCTGGATCGCGGCGTACCGGCCGGACAGCGTGGCACTCAGACGCCCGGCGTCGAGCGCTCCCGTCTCACTCATTCGTCCAGAATATGAGAGTCCCCCTAACGTGCAAGGCGTTCGCTCGTTACGCGGAGGTGGTCTCCAATAACCTGGACGGCGTGACTGAGCCCGACCCGGCCCCGAGCGCGCCCGAAACCAGCCGGAAGAAGTCGTGGGCGCACGGCGTGGCGATGCGCGGCCTGGTGGCCCTTCCCCTGGTCGCGGGGCTCGCGACCGCGGGCTGGCTGCTCGCGGGCGGGAACGATCCCGTCCCGGCGGACGGGCGCCAGCCCGTTCCCATCCACGCCGCGAAGCAGGACCCGGCCACCATCGGTGGCGGCGCGGGTCCGTCGGTCCTCGAAGTCAGCGCGCCGGTGAAGGCGCAGGAGACGCCGAAGGGCGTCAAGCCGCTCGAAGAGTGGGCCGGCAAGCTCGCCGGGGCGCTCGACATCCCGGCGAAGTCGCTCGTGGGGTACGCGAACGGCGAACTGGCGCTGCGCGGCGAGCAGCCGAACTGTCACCTGTCCTGGGTCACCCTGGCCGGGATCGGCGCGGCGAGCTCGAACCACGGGCGCGGCGGCGAAAACCCCCTCGGCCTGTCGGCGCAGCAGTGGAAGAAGCACGGCGCGTCGATCCCCGGTATCGCGAAACCCGCGCTCGCCGATCCCGACTCCGCCTCGGTCGCCGCCGGCCGCGCGCTGTGCGCTTCCGGGGCCGACCTCGGTGGCGGCAACGGCTGGTGGAAGGCCATCGCCGGCTACCAGGGCGGCAAGGGCAGCGACGCCGAACTGTTCCGCCAGCGGGTCCTGGGCAACGCGCAGCTGTACGCGACCCTGTCCCTCGACCCGGCCCGATCCGCCAGCCCCGCCGTGAAGGCGACCCGGTTCGCCCTCGGTCAGCTGGGCCTCCCGTACGTCTGGGGCGGCAACGGCCCCGAGGCGGGCGCGGCGGGCTTCGACTGCTCCGGTCTGACCAAGAAGTCCTACGACGAAGCCGGGATCTCGCTCCCGCGGACCGCCGACAGCCAGTTCCGGGCGCTGCCGCAGGTGCCCGGCGAGCCGAAGCTCGGCGACCTCGTGTTCTACGGGAACCCGGGGACGCGGATCCACCACGTCGGGCTGTACCTCGGGAACGGGCTGATGATCAACGCGCCCACCGAGGGCCAGGCGATCCAGATCCACACGTATCACAAAAAGGGCGACGACTACACGGGTGCCGGACGGCCCGTGGCCTGAACCGGCTACGAGAGATCGCTTCGCGCCGCTTTCGGCGCCGGATGGTCCTCGTGGGGCCAGCGCAGCCGGTGGACGGCGGGCATCGGCATGTCCCGGGAAAACGGCCAGCCGATCCCCGGCCTGACCCCGGACAGCAGGCGGGACACGAAGGTCCCGTGGCTGCTTACCAACACGACACCGCCGTCATGCTCCTCCGCGAGCCGATCGACGGCGGCCATCGCGCGGGCCGTCAGCTGCCGCAGGCTCTCGGCGCCCGGGCGCGCGAAATCCGGATCCGCCCAGCTGCGCTCGTAGTGCCCGGCGTAGTCCGGTGTCGGCTCCAAGCCCGAGTCCCACTCGCGGAGTTCCCAGCGTGTCGTGACTTCGAGCCCGGCCTTCCTCGCCGCGGGCTCGACCGTCTCGACCGCTCGCCGGTACGGACTCGACACGACCGCGGTCGGGTTCATCGCGGCGAGTTCGTGCGCGAGCAGTTCCGCGGCCGCCGTACCCGCCGCGGTCAGTGGCCGCTCCGGATCGTCGGGCTTTCCCGGCGAAGGCGGAACGGACTCGGCGTGCCGGATCAGGACGACGTCACAGCTCACGCGCGCTCGGCCAGCCATTCGAGCGCGGCCTCCCCGTGCCGGAGGACCGAGACGTGCCCGTCTTCGGGAAAGACGCGCAACTCGGCCGTGGCGCATTGCCGGGTCAGCCATTCGCCGTGCGCGAGCGGCACGATCCGATCCGCGCCACCGTGCAGGTGCAGGACCGGCGCCCGGACGTCGGACGGCTGGAACCCCCACGGCGCGACGTACGCGAGATCGTCGTCGATCAGCGCGCCGGGCCCGCCCTCGACCGCGGGACCGACCACGTCGAGCACCCACTTCCAGTCACCCGCCAAGGCCGCGTGATCCGCCGGGGTGAACATCTCGTCGTCGTAGTCGGCGGTCGCCTCGTACCGCTCCTTTTCCTCCCGCCCCGCCAAGGCCGCCCGCAGGGAGCCGGCGCCCGCCGCGCCCATCCCCGCGAACCAGTCCAGGCCCGCGGCGTCGTACGGAGCCAGACCCGCGACGCAGACCATCGCCGTCACCCTTTCCGGTGACAGTGCCGCGCAAGCGAACGCGTGCGGTCCGCCGCCGGAATGCCCGAAGACCGCGAACCGCTCGATCCCCAGGGCGTCGGCGATCTTCTCGACGTCCGCCCCCACCGACGCGACATCCCGGCCGGGCCGCGGCGAGGAACCGCCGTAACCGGGCCGGTCGTAGGAGACCCATCGCAGCCCGAGCCGTTCGGCGGCGGCGAACAGCGGAATCGGCGGGGCGCCGATGTTCGGGGTGCCGTGGTGCCAGAAGACCACCCGGCCGGCTCCGCCCGTGTCGTACGTGTGCAGTGTGGTCCCGTCCCCCAGGTCCACGTCGGACTCGTTCACCATGGCCCCGAGCGTAGGGCACCCTGGAACCATGTCCCGCTATTACGAGATCAAGCACCGCGTGGCCACGACGTTTCAGCGCCACGTCGGCAACCCGATCCTCGGCCGCCTGCCCGCCCAGCCGCTCCTGGAGACCACCGGCCGCAGGTCCGGGGAGCCCCGGCGGACGCCGATCGGTGGCCGCCGGGTGGGGCGCTCGTTCTGGCTCGTCTCGGAGTTCGGCGAGAAGTCGCAGTACGTCCGCAACATCCAGGCCGATCCGCGGGTCCGGGTCCGGCTCAAGGGCCGGTGGCACACCGGCACCGCGCGTCTGCTCCCCGAAGACGACGCCCGCGCCCGGTTGAAGACGCTGCCCACGGTCAACAGCGTCGCCGTGCGGGCGATCGGCACGAACCTCCTCACCATCCGGGTCGATCTCGACGACTGAACGTTTGCCTTGACGCCAAGGGCAAGGTTTACGCTCGGCTCCATGCGGATCGGCGAACTCGCCGCGCGTACCGGAACCACCACCCGCGCGCTGCGTTTCTATGAGTCACAAGGGCTTCTCGACGCACGGCGCGCGTCGAACGGCTACCGGGAGTACGACGAGGACGACTACCGCCTGGTGAACGAGATCCTGACGCTGCAGGCGGTCGGGCTCAGCCTCGAAGACACCAGGCCGTTCGTCGAGTGCCTGCGCGCCGGGCACGAGACCGGTGACTCGTGCGCCGATTCGATCGAGGTCTACCAACGCAAACTCGCCGAGGTGGACGCCTGTCTGGCCCGGCTCGACGACGTACGGGAGAACCTGCTGGCCAAGCTGGCGGGCGCGCTGAAAACGCCGCCGGGGCCGTGCGTCGTCGTGCCGCGAAACGAGGAGGCCTGATGTCCCTGTCCGTCGTCACCGACGAAACCTTCCAAGAGCTCGTCCTGGATCAGGACACGCCCGTCCTGGTGGACTTCTGGGCGCAATGGTGCCCGCCCTGCCACATGATCGCGCCGGTGCTCGAGCAGATCGCCGAAGAGCGCGCCGGATCGCTGCTCATCCGCAAGCTCAATTCCGACGAAAACCCGCTCACGGCACGGAACTATCAGGTCATGTCGCTGCCGACGCTGATTCTTTTCCGGAACGGGAGTCCAGTGTGGACGACCGTCGGTGCCCGGCCGAAGGCCAAGCTGCTGGCCGACCTGGACGCCGCTCTGCAGCCCGCCCTCTCGTGAGTGGCTTGGGGTAAGGCAGCCGTGTCGACGTTGCGAAATTGGTCGCAGGTCCGTGAAGGCCTCCTTGCCTACCCCAAAGGTCAGGTCCCGGCGAAGTCGCCTACCCGCTGGTGAAGTGGGTGACTCACCACGTGGCCTGACACTTCTTGACTGTCCACAAGGGACACTCTCGGCCTGGCAAATGCCCGAGTTGGGCGTTGTGCGCGCGGGTCGTGAGTGGCAATGGTCGTTCTAACGCTCTTGCCACTCACGACCCGGGCCGGAAACCGTACAGATGCGCATCAACGGACATCGTCTGCCGCCTGCCCCGTCCGGAGCGTCGGCCCGAATCGGCAAATGCGGCACCGGCCAGCGCTTATGCGACTTTGCCGAGACCCGGACCCTGAAGGTAGGGAAGGAGGCCTTCACGGACTACACGATCGCCGCCCGCACATCCCTCCCCTGAAGTAATTGTGTTGCGCGAGCGGCCGCCCGTTCGCATGCTTCTCCCATGACTTCGACCCTCACCTTCCTGACCTCGCCCTCCGTCGTCCGACGGGTGCGGGTGCAGCAGCAGGCCGGGTCCTGGCGGAGGCCGGCACCAGTCCGGCCGTGAGCGCCGCGCTCGTCGCGGGCCTGCTCGCCGGGTATGGCATCGCCATCCCGGTGGGCGCGGTCGCGACCTATCTGGTGGTGCTGACGGCCGGATCGGGGCTCAGGATCGGCGCGTACGCCGCGCTCGGCGTCGCCACGGCCGACGGGTTGTACGCGCTGGTCGCGGTTCTCGGTGGCGGGCGGCTCATCCCCGTCATCGAGCCGATCGCCGTACCGCTGCGCTGGACGTCGGTGGTGGTGCTGCTCGCGCTGGCCGTCCACATCGGACTCAGCGGGATCCGGAACTACCGAAAATCCGCGAAAGCCGAGGTGACCCAGCCGGTCAAGATCGGTCCGGTGAAGGCCTACGTGAGCCTGCTCGGGATCACGCTGCTGAACCCGACGACGGTGGTCTACTTCGCGGCGCTCGTACTCGGCAGCGAGGACATGGCCGCGGCGAGCGGAGCGGAACACGTGGTCTTCGTGGCCGCGGCGTTCGCGGCCTCGGCCAGCTGGCAACTGTTCCTCGCGGGTGGCGGGGCCGTGCTCGGCAAGGCGTTGACCGGACGCCGCGGCCGGCTGGTGACCGCGCTGGCGTCGAGCGCGCTCATCACCGTGCTCGGACTGCGACTGCTCTGGTGAGAAAACGTCCGCGAATCGAGGACCATGGTTGTCCGCATCGGTTGCGAGGCTGTGCCCATGAACGAAACCCAGGAACGCGCCGCCGACCTCCACACCTATCTCGCCTACAGCGACGCCCCCAAGGCCCTTCGCTGGCTCGAACGCGCCTTCGGCTTCGAGACCGTCGTGGAGTACGCCGACGACAAAGGCCTGATCCTGCACTCCGAACTGCGGCTCGGCGAAGTCCGGATCATCGTGTTCAGCGCGGAGGAGGACTATGACCGCCCGGCTCGCAAGGGCGAAACCGTCGGCCACGGTCTGTACGTGAGCCTTCCGACGCAGGAAGCCGTGGACGCCGTGTTCGCGTCCTCCCTCGAAGCCGGCGCGACGTCGGTCTGGGAACCGGAGAACACCGAGTGGGGCAACTACCGCTGCCGCGTCGACGACCTCGAAGGCTACGAATGGACTTTTGGTACTTTCGTCCCCGGCGAACCGCAAAGCTAAAGCAGCCGCGCGAACCACTCGCGAGTGCGGTGAAGCAGATCCAGCTGGTGCCCCCGTTCGGAGATCCGATGGCCTTCGCCGGGATAGACGACGAGATCGTGCTCGACGCCGAAGTGGCGTAGCGCGCGATGGAAGAATTCCGCCTGGGACAAGGGGACGTTGGTGTCGTCCGCACCGTGCACGATCAGCACGGGGGTCTCGATCTTCGACGCGTAGGAGATCGGGCTGAGCCGGTCGTGCCGGTGCGGGCCTGGTCCTTCCCAGCCGGTACTTCCGGCATGCGCGGATTCCACCAGCGGACCGAGTTCACCGGTCGCGGCGAGCATTCCCCAGTCACAGATCCCGGCCACCATCAGCGCCGCCTTGAACCGGCGGGTCTGCCCGACCGCCCAGGCCGTCATATATCCGCCGTGACTCCCGCCCGCGATTCCGAGTCGCTCCGGATCGGCCACTCCTTCGGCGATGAGGAGATCGATCCCAGTCTCGAGATCGCTCCATTCCTCCAGGCCCACCCGGCCCGCGACGGAAGCGGCGAATTCGTGTCCATAACCTTGCCCGCCACGGGGATTCGGCAGGAAGACGGCGTGTCCCGCCAGGGCCAGCCACTGCGCCGACGGGAACCAGCCGAGCATGAAGCGGTCCGCGTGCCGGTCATACGGTCCGCCGTGAACCACGGTGACCAGCGAGAAAGGCCCGTCGGCCCTGGTCTTGCCGGGCGGCAGGACGAGCAGGCCGTCCAAGGCGAGGCCGTCGGACGCCTTGTAGGACAACCGCTCCTGCGATCCCCAGCGAATTTCGGCGAACTCCGGCGCGGTATCGCTCACGCGCGTCAGGGGCTCACCGATGAGTCCACAGTGGACATCCTTCGGCCGATGGGCGGTGCTCAGCACGGTGACCACGACCTCGCCATTGGAGGCCAGCGCATCGGCGTGCCCGCGCCAGAACGACACTTCGCCGGCACCGAGCCGATGGAGGGCCGTGTCGAGACCGTCGGCCACGAGCACCAGAGGAGCACCGGAATCGACCTGCGCGAGCTTGACCGGGCAGGCCGATTCCGGTGTCAGGTTCCGGTGCTCCCCCGTTTCCACGGGCACGTCGAAGACCGCCCTGCCGCCCACCAGTTCCGGATTCCCGAGGTACGCGACGTGCCAGCCGCCCTCGTTCCGCCACCAAACGGGGCTGGTGGCTTCGAACGCGGCCCTGCCCAGCTCGCGCCGCTCACCGGTTTCCAGTTCCAGCACGGAAAGCCGGGGGGCGAGCCCGCCGGGATCGAGTTCCGGGGTCGGCCACGTCACCACGGCGAGCATCTTGTCGTCCTGACGGCGGGCGACGTCGACCACGT
Source organism: Amycolatopsis sp. cmx-4-54 (assembly GCF_046548895.1). Lineage (NCBI taxonomy): Bacteria > Bacillati > Actinomycetota > Actinomycetes > Pseudonocardiales > Pseudonocardiaceae > Amycolatopsis > Amycolatopsis sp. cmx-4-54. Next base: position 195,360 of record NZ_JAEBEJ010000011.1, on the reverse strand, counting down.
GGTCTTCGAGCAGTGTCGTGATCTCGCCGGTTCGCGGGTCGAAGCTCCGCAGCCGTGCCGGACGGAGACTCTCGCTCCAGACCCGGATCTCCGCCGCGGGCGTCTCGTCTTCGGCGATGAACACGATCCGCTCGCGCATCGGGAGGAACGCGGTGATCTCACTCCGCCAGGCGAACAGCGGCCCGTCCTGCGTGTGGATCAGCCCGTCGCGGAGGAAGTAGAGAGCCTTCGGCGACCACCCGGGCGAGGACCCCTCGGCCAGCTTCCGCGGCTCTTCCTCACCGTCCACGGCCGCCAGCCAGATTTCGAGGACGCCCTTCGCGATGGTGGCGACCTGATAGGCGATCCACCGTCCATCCGGGGAGAGCGCGGGGTTCGACGGGACACGACTGTCGACGATCAGCTCAGCGGTCAGCATGTGTTCATACTGCCGACAATGCCTTCCCCAGTGCGTCGAGCCAGTCGCCCGTGCCCTGCTCCCGCCACCTCGGTTCCTCGTGGCCGTCGAGGAAGGTGCCCTGCTCGATCAACGTCAGCCGGGTACCGCCCTCCTCGGCTTCGAGCAGGATCGTCGTGACCGAAACGGTCGCCAGGACGTCGTCCGCGGAGAGCGTCCCCGCGTAGACGATCCGCTCGTTTTCCGCGATGTCCTCGTAGCGGGCTTCGAAGGCCATCCGCTTGCCGTCGGCGGGGCCGCTGATGACCTCGCGGCCGCCGACCCGGAAGTCCAGGGAGTGCCCGCCGCCGGGCGCGGTGATCCAACCGGCTTTCGCGGCCGGATCCGACCAAGCGGCGAAAACCCGTTCGGGCGCCACGGGGTAGACGCGTTCGAGGGTGAAAGTGGCGTGTTTGACGGTCATGACCGTTTCCCTTCGTCGGTGTCCAGATAGCCGCCAAGGCGATCGAGCCGGTGTTCCCAGCCGGTGCGCTGCCCGCCGAGCCAGTCCTCGGCCATCCGCAGCCCCTCCGGTTCGAGGTGGCAGGTGCGGACGCGCCCGGCCTTTTCCGACCGGACGAGCCCGCCGGCCTCCAGCACCTGGAGGTGCTGCATCACGGCGGGCAGCGACATCGACAACGGCTGCGCGAGCTCCCCCACCGAGGCGGGTCCCCGGGTGAGGCGCTCGATCATTTCGCGGCGCGTTCCGTCGGAAAGCGCCTTGAACACCTGGTCCATGCGTTGGTTAGGCACATGCTTAACTATCCATCCACGCCCAACAATAGTCAAGTAGATGCTTAACTTTCGGCGGTCAGGCCTTCGACGAGCAGCCACTGCGACGCGAGATACGAAGTCAGCACGAAGGTTTCGAGGTTGGCCTGCACCCGCTCACTGGTGACGAAATCGCGTCGGATCATGATCGCCAGATCCGACGCCGAGAACAGCAGCGCGCCGGCGGCGATCCAGGTGCGGCGGTCACCCGACGGGATCACCATCCCGCCCGAGACCTTGGCCTTCGGCGCCAGCACCGGGTCGGCCGCGAGGGTCGACGTCGTGCTCAGCAGGCCTCCGTAGACCGAAAGCACCGAAGAGACCGGGGACGGCTTCGGCAACGCCATCGCGACCGCGGCCGCGGCCCACGCCGCCAACCGGGGCGGAGCGGTCGCCGCACGCGGCCGGGCCCCGCGACGCCACAGCAGCGCGGAGTACAGGAGCTGCATGACACCGAACGACGTCGCACCCCTGATCAGTTGGCGATCCTCGTCGGACCGGCCCATGAAGTGGTCGCCCGCGCCCGCCGCGATCAACGCGGCGACGAGCAGGCCCTTCTCCCCCGGCGCGAGCCCTCGCGAACGCGCGACCCTGGCGGCGAGCACCGGGACCGCGGCGGGCTTGGTCGCGAGCTGCAGCTTCCGATTGCCTGTTCGCGCGGAGTACACCGTGCCGATCGCGGCGCCGGCGAACAACACCCGTTCGGCGATCTTGAGGACCTTCACCGTCCACCTCCGGAACTTATTTCCGGGTAAGTTACCAGGCGGTCAGCTGCTTTCAGACGGCTTCGCGGAAGGTATTCCGGTACGCGCTCGGCGAGACCCCCAGCGCCGCCTGCAGATGCTGGCGCAGCGACGCGGCAGTGCCGAAGCCCGCTTCGGTGGCGACTTTGTCCACCGGCAGATCGGTCTCTTCGAGCAGCTGACGGGCCCGCTCGATCCGCTGCTGGGTCAGCCACTGCAACGCCGAAATCCCGACTTCGTCACGGAACCGCCGCGTGAACGTCCTCGTGCTCATCGCCTCTTTCGCCGCCAGCTCGCGCAGCGTCAGCGGCCGGTCGAGGTTCTCGAGCGCCCAGGCCCGCGCCGCCGCCGTCGAGGAGGACTGGGGCTCCGGCACCGGCCGCCGGATGAACTGCGCCTGCCCGCCCTCGCGGTGCGGCGAGACGACCGTTCCGCGCGCGACCTCGTTCGCGATCGCGGCACCGTGATCGCAGCGGATCATGTGCAGGCAGAGGTCGATCCCGGACGCGACGCCCGCGGCGGTCAGGACGTTCCCGTCGTCGGTGTAGAGCACATTGGGGTCGAGATCGACCTTCGGGAACTTCGCCTGGAAGTCCAGCGCCGAACGCCAGTGCGTGGTCGCCCTCCGGCCGTCGAGCAGCCCGGCGGCGGCGAGCACGAAGGCACCCGTGCAGATCGACGCGATCCTGGCTTCCGGCCGGATCAGCTCCAGCGCCCGCGCGAGCGGCTCGGTGAGGTCGTGTCCCGACGGTTCGTATTCGGTGGACGACGCCGGGATGACCACGGTGTCGGCCTCGGCGAGCACCTCCGGGCCGTGCCCAACCGAAATGGTGACGTCGGCGTCGGTCCGAATCTGTCCCGGCTCCGGCGTGCAGGTGACGACGTCGTAGAGCGGCTCGCCGTCGGCCGATTTGGCCGTGCCGAACAGGCGGGTGACGATGCCCAGTTCCATCACCAGCATTCCGTGGCGGACCAGCACGGCGACCCGATGGCGATCGGGATGCGCGAAAAAGTCCATGGCTCGATTCTTGCACATGTTGTCCATCGGGCCACTCGTCCCGGCGGGGAGAACGCGCGACGGTGGGGCCATGAACGTGCTGTGGATCCACGCCCATCCGGAACCCCGCTCCCTCAGCGGCTCGCTGCGCGACGAGGGGTTGCGCACCCTCCGCGCGCAGGGCGCCGACGTCCGGGAATCCGATCTGTACGCGATGAAGTGGAAGGCCGTCGTCGACGCCGACGACTTCGGCCGGGCCGCTTCCCCGGACCGGCTCATCGTCGGCTCGACGTCGAAGAACGCCTTCGAGACCGGCGAACTCGGCGAGGACATCCGCGCCGAACACGAAAAGCTGGCGTGGGCGGACACCGTGATCGTCCAATTCCCGTTGTGGTGGTACGGAATGCCCGCCATCCTCAAGGGCTGGTTCGACCGCGTCTTCGTGAAGGGTTTCGCCTACGGTGTCCAGCGCACCGACGGCCGGACGGCGCGCTACGGCGAAGGGGCGCTGGCCGGGAAGCGCGCGATGGTCGTGCTGACCGCCGGGGCGCCGGAGGCCACGATCGGCCCGCGCGGGGTGAACGGCGAAATCGGCGACCTGCTGTTCCCGTTGCAGCACGGGACACTCTGGTACGCGGGCATGTCCGTGCTTCCCCCGCTGACGATCTGCGGTGCCGACCGCGTTTCGCCCGAACAGTACGAAGCCGCCGCCGCGGCGCTGCGCGAACGGCTGCGGACGCTGGCCACGCAGGACCCGATCCCCTTCCGTCCTCAGAACGACGGCGATTACGACGACGATCTGGTCCTGCGTGAGGAACTCGTGCCTGGGCGAAGCGGGATCGGCGTCCATCTGTCTCGATGATCTCCACCCTGGGGATGACCTCCGCCGGACGGACGCGCACACGCCGCCCATCCGGTTAAGTTCGCCGTATGAAACAGCCGTCGGCGCTCCCCCAGCGGGTGGCGTACACGATCGACGCGTTCCTCGCGCTGGTGCTCGTCGTGGCCGTCGGCGGGAACCTGGCCGCGAGGACCTGGACGTTCCTCATCGCCATCCCGATGTGGCTCGCGTGGGCGACGGTCGCCGCCAGCGGGATCGCGATCGCGCTGCGGCGCCACCGGCCACTGATCGCCTACGGCCTCGGCCTCGGCAGCCTGGTCCCGGCCCTGCTCGCCGGCAACGGGCTGGGCCCGGCCGCGCTCCTGGCCACCGCGTGCGCCCTGTACACCGTGGCACTGGAACACCCGCGTGCCCGCTCGCTGATCGCGATGGGTCTCGGCCTGGTCGTCGTCATGATCTTCGAGTTCCTGCGGCTCGGGCCCAACACCATCGCGTCGACGGCCTTCGCGGGCGGCGGGGTGGCGGGTTCGTGGGCGCTGGGCTGGATGACGCGGCAGCGGCGCGCGAACCTGGCGCAACTCGCGGAAACCCAAGCCGATCAGGCGGTTTCCGACGAACGGCTGCGGATCGCGCGCGAGATGCACGACGTCGTCGCGCACAGCATGAGCCTGATCGCGGTCAAGGCGGCCGTCGGCAACCACGTCGCGCGAGAACAGCCCGAAGAAGCACGTGAAGCGCTGCGGGTCATCGAACTCACCAGCCGCGAGACGCTCGTCGAACTCCGGCGGATGCTCGGCGTCCTCCGTTCCGGTGACGGGACGCCCGAGGCCGCGCTCGGCCCCGCGCCGAAACTCGCCGACCTGCGGACTCTCGCCGAACGCGCCGGACAGGCCGGGGTGCGGGTGGAACTGACCGGCGAGGTGGTGGACGACCTCCCCGAAGGGGTCGCGCTTTCGGTCTACCGCATCACGCAGGAGGCGGTGACCAACGTCGTGAAGCACGCGGGACCGTCGGCCTGCCGGGTCACGATCACCGAAGGCCCCGGCGAGGTCAGCGTCGAAATCGTCGACGACGGGCGCGGCGAGGGCTCGCCGCCGTCGCCCGGCGGGCACGGTTTGATCGGCATGCGCGAACGCGTCGCCGTCTACGGTGGTGACTTTGAAGCGGGCCCGCTGCCCGCCGGGGGATTCCGGGTGTTCGCGCGGCTGCCGTACGCCGCCAAGGAAGTGGGGACACGATGATCCGCGTACTGATCGCCGACGACCAGGCGTTGCTGCGCGGCAGCTTCCGCGTGCTCGTCGACAGCGCGCCGGACCTCGAAGTCGTCGGGGAGGCGAGCGACGGCGCGGAGGCCGCGGAACTCGCCGAGAAGGAGTGCCCCGACGTCGTGCTGATGGACGTCCGCATGCCCGAACTGGACGGGATCGAAGCGACCCGGCGGATCTGCGCGTCGGCCGCCACCGAAGGCGTCCACGTGCTGATGCTGACGACCTTCGACCTCGACGCCTACGTCTATTCGGCCCTGCGCGCGGGCGCGAGCGGATTCCTGCTGAAGGACACCCCGCCCGCCGAACTGCTGACCGCGATCCGGGTCGTCGCGGCGGGCGAAGGACTGCTTGCCCCGTCGATCACGCGGAGGCTCATCGCCGAGTTCGCGCGGCTACCCGAACCCGGTCAGCGCGTCGCGCCCTCGCTGGACACCATCACCACCCGCGAACGCGAGGTCCTTGGCCTGATCGCACGCGGCTTGTCGAACGACGAGATCGCCGGGACCCTGCATCTCGGGCTGGCGACGGTGAAGACGCATATCGGCCACCTCCTGCACAAACTCGCGGCGCGGGACCGGGCACAGCTGGTGATCGCCGCCTACGAATCGGGGCTCGTGCGCGCCTCCGTCCAGTGATGTCCATCCAGTCACGCGTGTCGTCCGTCGGATCACATGTGCCGTCCATCCAGTCACGCGACGCCCCACACCGGCCCTGCCCCCAAGGAACGGACGTTGCCTACGCCACACGCGAAGTGACCGTCGAGTAGCTAGGCTGCCGATTCATGAGCAGTGCGACGGAGCCGCTCGGGACGCCGCCCGAGGACGAACCGGACATCCACACCACGGCCGGCAAGCTGGCCGACCTGTACCGCCGATATGACGAGGCGGTCCACGCGGGTTCCGCGAGGGCGGTGGAGAAACAGCACGCCAAGGGTAAGAAGACCGCTCGCGAGCGGATCGACCTGCTCCTGGACGAAGGCTCGTTCGTCGAACTCGACGAGCTGGCGAAGCACCGCTCGGTCAACTTCGGCCAGGAGAAGAACCGGCCCTACGGCGACGGCGTCGTCACCGGCTACGGCACCGTCGACGGGCGTCCGGTGTGCGTGTTCAGCCAGGACGTCACGGTCTTCGGCGGTTCACTCGGTGAGGTGTACGGCGAGAAGATCGTCAAGGTGATGGACCTGGCGATCAAGACCGGCCGCCCGATCATCGGCATCAACGAGGGCGGCGGCGCGCGGATCCAGGAAGGCGTCGTCTCGCTCGGGCTGTACGGCGAGATTTTCAACCGCAACGTCAAGGCGTCCGGCGTCATCCCGCAGATCTCGCTGATCATGGGCGCCAACGCGGGCGGGCACGTCTACTCCCCCGCGCTGACGGACTTCGTGGTGATGGTCGACAAGACCTCCCACATGTTCATCACCGGCCCCGACGTCGTGAAGACCGTGACGGGTGAAGAGGTCTCCTTCGAGGAACTCGGCGGCGGGCGTACGCACAACACCCGTTCGGGCGTCGCTCACTACCTCGGTTCCGACGACGAGGACGCGATCGCCTACGTCAAGGAACTGCTCGCGTTCCTCCCGGCGAACAACCTGTCCGAAGCTCCGCTCTTCGAGACCGACTCGGCCCCTGGCGGGTTCTTCGACGACGTCACCGACACCGACCGTGAACTCGACACGCTGATCCCGGACTCGCCGAACCAGCCGTACGACATGCACGAGGTCATCACCCGCATCGTCGACGACGGCGACTTCCTCGAGGTGCACGAGCTGTTCGCGCCCAACATCCTGGTCGGCTTCGGCCGGGTGGACGGGCGCAGCGTCGGCATCGTGGCGAACCAGCCGACCCAGTTCGCCGGCTGCCTCGACATCGACGCCTCCGAGAAGGCCGCGCGGTTCGTGCGCACCTGCGACGCGTTCAACATCCCGGTGCTGACCTTCGTCGACGTCCCCGGCTTCCTGCCCGGCACCGACCAGGAGTGGAACGGCATCATCCGGCGCGGCGCGAAGCTGATCTACGCCTACGCCGAAGCGACCGTCCCGCTCGTCACCGTCATCACGCGCAAGGCGTACGGCGGCGCGTACGACGTCATGGGTTCCAAGCACCTCGGCGCGGACATCAACCTGGCCTGGCCGACGGCGCAGGTCGCGGTCATGGGCGCGCAGGGCGCGGCGAACATCGTGCACCGCAAGACCCTCGCCGCGGCCGCCGCCGACGGCAAGGACGTCGACGCGCTGCGCGCCGAGCTGATCCAGGAGTACGAGGACACGCTCCTGAACCCGTACGCGGCGGCCGAGCGCGGCTACGTCGACTCGGTGATCGTGCCCGCGCACACCCGCGGCCACATCGCGAAGGCGCTCTCGCTGCTCCAAGGCAAGCGGGAGACGTTGCCGCCCAAGAAGCACGGGAACATCCCGCTGTGACCGCGCCAGAAACCCCGCTGCTGCGCGTCGTCCGGGGCAACCCGGACGACGCCGAACTCGCCGCGCTGACCGCCGTCGTCGCGGCGGCGGCCGGCGCGCGGGCGCCGGAACCGGCGCCGAAACGGGATTCGTGGTGGGCGGACAAGGCTTCGCTCGTACGGGCGCCGCTCGCGCCCGGCGAGGGGGCTTGGCGGGCTTCGGCGCTGCCTCGCTGAAAGCGGCTCCGCGGGCTATCGTGACGGATCCGCCGACCGCGATCGCTCTCAGAAAGCCGTGCGTGACGAACCAGGACCACCTCTCCACCGAATTGCGCCGTCTGCGCAAAGCCGCCGGGTTGTCCGGTACCGAGGCGGCCAAGCTCACCGGCCTCAGCCAGTCGAAGGTCTCGCGGGTCGAAACCGGCGCGTTCATGCCGACCGAGGAGCAGGTCGTCGCGTTGTGCCGCGTCTACCGCGCGCCCGCGAAGGTCCGGCGGGCGCTCGTCGCGATCACGCGGGACCTCCGTGAAGAGGCGTCGCCCGCCCGGGTCGTCCTCCAGCGCGGTGCCTGGCGGATGCAGCAGCGCATCGGCAAGATCGAGACGGCGTCCGCCCGGATCCGGAGTTTCCAGCCGACCATCGTGTTCGGCCTGCTCCAGACCCGCGACTACATCACCGCCCTGTTCGGTGCTTCGCTGCCTGCCGACGAACGCGACCAGACGGTCGAAGCCAGGCTGGAGCGCCAGCGGATCCTCGACTCGAACCGCGAGTTCCACTTCGTGCTCACCGAAGGCGCCCTGCGCTGGAACATGGGCGGCGCGGCGACGATGCTGGCCCAGCTCGGTCACCTCATCGAGGTGTCCCGGCGCGGCCGGGTGCGGCTGGGCGTGATCCCGTGGACCGCACCGGTTTCGGTCCCGGTCCTCCACGGGTTCGACATCTACGACTCGCGCGCGGTGCTCCTCGGCACGCAGACGGCCACGGCGCTCGTCACGGACGAACGCGAAGTGACCGACTACGAGAAGAACTTCACCGAAGTCGAGCATTACGCCACCTACGGCGATGTCGCCTGCTCGCATCTGACGCGGATCGCCGCCGACTACCGACAGCTCGCGGCCGATTCACTTCGGTGACCTAAGACCCTTTGCGCTATGCACTCCGAGAGTGCATCGTGAGTAAAGCCCCTGTCGGTGAAGGCACCCTTTCGTGCGCCGAACGCGATCACCGAAGCCGTTCACCGACCAGCGGGCACAGATCACCCGATCTCGCCAACCTTGCTGCCGCGCAACCCGTCTACTTGCCGAAACAGTCACTGGGGAAAGGGCCTCCGATGACCACCTGGCACGAAAGCATGACCGGCTGGCACAAGTCGACCTACACGCACTGGGAAGAGAACGCCTGCGTCGAAGTCGGCGCCGCGCCCGGCCTGGTCGGGATCCGGGACACCAAGCAGTGGGCGATACCGGACGAGACCCGGCCGATCCTGGTGCTCCCCGCCGAGTCCTTCGCCGCGCTCCTCGAGCACCTCGGACGATGAACGACGTCGCCGAGCCGTACATGGTCCACCATCCGCGGGAGATGGCGGGCCAGCTGATCAACGGCAACTGGATCGTCGCGCGGTGGGAGCACCTCGGCGAGGACGAGGACCTCGACCACTGGACGGCCGTCCTGCGGAGCCACTGCGAAGAACTCGACGTCGATCCGTACGTCATCAACATCCCGCGCAAGAGCCTGACCATCGTCTTCAACGGCGCACTCCCCGCGCCGACGTTCGAACAGCTCGAGAACTCGATCGCGGCCATCGAGTACCACCGCTTCCTCGAACGCGAAATCGGCCCGAGACCCCTGAACTGACCCGCGAGTCACGCCCCGATCACGCGAGTCACGCCCCCAAGCACGCGAGTCACGCCCCCAAGCACGCAAGTCACGCCCCCAAGCACGCGAACCCCGCTCTTGAGCCCGGACCCGCCCTGCCATATAGTCCACTCGGAATAATCAGTACGGAATCCTCCGAGGGGATCATCTATGGCCTCGAAGCTCACCCCACTCGCCATGGCGGTGCTGGAGCTCCTGCACGAACGGGCCATGCATCCGTACGAGATGGCGCAGCTGATGCGGGAGCGCTTCGTCAACACGCGCGTCAAAGTGAAGGCGGGATCGCTCTACCACGCGGTGGACCGCCTGGTGCAGAACGGTTTCGTCGAGGTCGTCGAGACTCAGCGCGACGGGAAGCGCCCCGAGCGCACCGTGTACGCGATGACCGAGGCCGGTCGCGACGAGTTCGTCACCCGGGCGCAGGACATGCTGGCCACCCCCGCCGAGGAGTACCCCGAGTACCTCAGCGCGCTCGCCGTCATCGACGAGCTCGGCCCGGAAATGTCGGTCACCCAGCTCAAGCACCGCGTGCTGCGGCTGCAGGCCGCCATCGCCTCCGACCAGGTCGTTCTCGAAAACCTGGTCAACGAGCACAAGCTCCCCGAGATCTACTGGCTCGACTGGTCCTACGCCACCGCGCGGCGGGCCTTCGAGCTCGAGTGGACCCGGAAGCTGGTCGAAGACCTGGAATCCGGCCGCATCCGGTTCCAGGACCACTGCACGCCGCACCTGAACCTGGTCACCGAGGACGACAACGATGAACGCGCGACAAGTTAACCCCTGGGCGGCGCTTTCCGCGCTGTGCCTGGGTTTCTTCATGATCCTGCTGGACACCACGATCATTTCGACCGCCATTCCCGCGATGCTGCGCGAACTCGGCGCGGGGCTGAACGCGATCATCTGGGTGATCAGCGTCTACCTCCTCACCTACGCGGTGCCGATGCTGTTCGCCAGCAGGCTCGGCGACCGTTTCGGCCCGAAACGCGTCTACCTCGCCGGGCTCGTGGTGTTCACGCTGGCCTCGCTCTGGTGCGGGCTGTCCGGTTCGGTCGAAATGCTGATCGCGGCCCGCGCCGTGCAGGGGCTCGGCGCCGCCTTGATGACACCGCAGACCCTCGCGTTCATCAGCCATCTGTTCCCGCCGTCGAAACGCGGTCCCGCGATGGGGCTCTGGAGTGGCGTCGCCGGGATCGCGGCCATCGTCGGGCCGCTGCTCGGCGGTGTGCTCGTGGACCATCTGGGCTGGGAATGGATCTTCTTCGTCAATCTGCCGGTGGGTGTGGTCGCGATCGCGCTGGCACTGCTCAAGGTGCCGGACTGGCAACCGAAGCATTCGCGTTCCTTCGACGTCCCCGGCATCCTGCTGTCGGGCGCCGGCTTGTTCTGCGTCGTCTACGGTGTCCAAAATGGACAGCAGTACGACTGGGGCCGCGTGTTCGGGCCGATCACGGTGTTCGAGATCATCGGCGCCGGTGTCGCCCTCCTGGTCGCTTTCGTGGCGTGGCAACGGTTCAACCGCAAGGAACCGTTGCTGCCGCTGGGCGTTTTCGCGAACCGGAACTTCTCGGCCGGGGCGCTGACCGCGGTCACCGTCGGCTTCGCGATGACGGGCATGTTCCTGCCGCTGGTGATCTACATCCAGGCCGTGCTGGGCGAGTCGCCGACGATGTCCGGCCTGCTGTTCGCGCCCATGTCGCTGCTGGGCGGGCTGATCGGTCCGTTCGTGGGCCGCGCTTCGGACAAGGTCAACGGCAAGGTACTGCTGATCATCGGGCTGACCGCGCTGGCCGCGGGGCTGGCGCTGGCGGCGCTGACCGCACAGGCCGGCGCGAACGCCTGGGCGCTCACCCCGGCGCTGCTGGTGGCGGGCTTCGGGATCGGGTTCATCTTCGCGCCGATGGGCAATCTGGCGATGAGTTCGGTCGAGCCGCGGCTCGTCGGGACCGCGTCGGGCATCTTCAACACCGCGCGCCAGGTCGGCGGCGTGCTCGGCAGCGCCGCCGTCGGTGTGCTGTTGCAGGCACGGATCAGCGCTTCGATCGCCGACGAGGCCAAGACGGCCGCGAGCGCTCTGCCGGAGCAGTACCGGGCGCCGTTCGCGGACGGTGTCGCGAGGGCCGCGGAATCGACCGGGGAGTTCGGTTCCTCCACGCCGACGGCGTTCCCCGGCCTGCCGCCCGGCGTCACCGAGCAGGCCCAGCGGCTCGCCCTCGACGCCGTCCACAATGGACTTACGGATGCGGCCAAGGTGACACTGCTGCTCCCCGCCGCGGTGCTGACGCTGGGCGTGCTCGCCGCGCTCACCATGCGCCGTCCGGCTCCCCGGGCGCCCCGCTCCGTCACCCTCGAACCCGCCGCCAGTGCCGCCTGACCCTCTTCCGCAATTAGTCACCTGAATGCGGGTCGTGGGCCCACCGCCGATGCAATGAACGGTCCTTTCCTTGCAAATTTCGCAAGGAAAGGACCGTTCCTCTCATCCGCGGGAGGCGGAAGCCAGCTACCGGCGGTACCGCAGGCCGTAGCCGTACGGGTACAGCGCCTTCTTGCCGTCACCGACGTTCACCGGTTCCTGCGCCGCGCTGGCCGGCCAGCTGAACGTCAGCTTCCCGGTCGGGTTGTAGTCGCCGTAAAGGACATCGGCGACACCGGCGCCTTCGCTGCCCGGGAGCCAGGCGGCGAGAAGCCCGTCGAACCGCGGCAGCTGCGCGGCGATGTCGAGCGGGCGCCCGGACACGGTCACCACGACGACCGGGACCCCGGAAGCCTTCAGCTTGGCGATCGTGGCGAGGTCTTCCGCGTCGAGTCCGAAGCCGTTCGGACGATCTCCCTGTCCTTCGGCGTACGGCGTTTCGCCCACCACGGCGAGGGCGACCTTGTAGCTGCCGTCGATTCCGTTACCCGCACGGTCATAGGTCACCGTGGTTCCCTTCCCCGCCCCCGATTTGATCCCGTCGAGGATGGTCGTGCCCGGGATCACCGGGCCGCTCTGGCCTTGCCAGGTGAGCGTCCAGCCGCCCGCCTGGTTGCCGATGTCGTCGGCGTTCTTGCCCGCGACGAAGATCTTGTTGTTCTTCTTCGCCAGCGGCAGCACACCGTCGTTCTTCAGCAGCACCTGCGATTCACGGACGGCCTGCCGGGCCAGTTCACGGTGTTCCTTGCCGCCGAACGTCTTCTGGAGCGAACGGTCGGTGTACGGGCGCTCGAACAGGCCGAGCTTGAACTTCTGGGCCAGAATGCGGCGGTTGGCGTCGTCGATCCGATCGCGCGAGACGCGGCCCGCTTCGACTTCGGCCTTGAGATAGGCAATGAACTGCGGCGCGTCCCACGGGACCATGAACATGTCGATGCCCGCGTTGACCGAGAGCCGCACCTCTTCGGGGGTGAAGCCCTCCTTGCCGTCGATCTGGTTGATCGCGTTGTAGTCCGAGATCACCAGCCCGGAGAACCTCAGCTCCCGCTTGAGGACGTCGGTGATGAGGTACTTCTCGGCGTGCATGCGCACACCCTGGAAGCTGGAGAACGAGATCATCACCGAGCCGACGCCGCGGTCGATCGCCTCCCGGAACGGCGGCAGGTGGATCTGGCGCAGTTCTCGTTCGCTGATCTCGGTATTGCCCTGGTCGACGCCGTTCGTCGTGCCGCCGTCGCCGACGTAGTGCTTCGCGCTCGCGAGCACCGATCCCGGTTTCTCGCCGAGCCTGCGCCCCTGGAGACCGGTGATGGCCGACGCGTTGGCGATGGCGTCGCGCGGGGATTCGCCGAAGGATTCGTAGGTCCGGCCCCAGCGATCGTCACGGGCGACGCACAGGCACGGCGAAAAGTCCCACTGCGGCCCGGTTCCGGCGACTTCCAGCGCCGTCGCGCGGCCGATCTTCTCGACCAGGCGAGGATTGTTCGCCGCACCGAGGCCGATGTTGTGCGGAAAGATCGTGGCGCCGTAGACGTTGTTGTGGCCGTGCACGGCGTCGACGCCGTAAATCGTGGGAATGCCGAGCGGCGTCGAAATCGCCGCCCTCTGGTACGAGTCGACCATGTCGGCCCACCCGTTCGGCGTGTTGCTGGCGGGCACGGAGCCGCCGCCGGAGAGCAGCGACCCCAGCTTGAGCGCGGCGGCCTGTTCGGGGGTGACCGCGCCGCGTTCGGCCTGGGTCATCTGGCCGATCTTGTCGTCGAGGCTCATCCGCTTGAGCAGGTCGTTCACCCGTGCGGAGGTCGAAGCGCGGGGATTCTCGTAGACCGGCCCGGGGGCGGCGGACGCCATCGGCGCCAGGGCCGTACCGGCCAGGAGCAGCCCTGCGAGCACTGTGGTTTGCGTCGTGCGAAGTGATCTTCTGACGCGGAGGCGGGACGGCATTGGTTCCTCCGTAGCTCGAACAATCCATATGTTGCGCGCCACAACAAACTAGCCCCACGTTCGGGTGTCCCAGGTCACAATCAGGCAACAGCGAGCGGTCGAGTACCTTCCTTCAAGTGCGTTTCGTCCTCGCTTCCCAGTCCCCCGCCCGCCTCGGTGTCCTGCGTTCCGCCGGCTTCGACCCGAGCGTCGTCGTGTCCGGCGTCGACGAGGACGCCGTCGCCGCGTCCCTGACCGATCCGGCTCCCGAGGAGCTGGTCCGCGCGCTCGCCGCCGCGAAGGCCGAAACGGTTTTCGAGACACTCGGCGGGCACGGCGACATGGTCATCGTGGGCTGCGATTCGATGCTGTCGATCAACGGCGAGATGGTCGGAAAGCCGATCACACCGGAAGCCGCGCGGCAGCGCTGGGCGTCGATGGCGGGCAAAACCGGAGAACTCCTGACCGGCCACGCGATCATCCGCGTCGAGAACGGCGTCAGGACCAAGGAAACGTCCGGCACCGAAGGCACCACTGTTCGCTTCGGCACGCCGTCACAAGAAGAGATCGAGGCGTACATCGCTTCCGGAGAGCCGCTTCAGGTGGCAGGCGGTTTCACGCTGGACGGGCTCGGCGGCTGGTTCATCGAGGGAATCGACGGCGATTTCTCGAGCGTCATCGGGATCAGCCTGCCGCTGACGCGGCGTTTGCTCGCCGAGGTCGGCGTGAGCGTCGTCGACCTGTGGACGCGTCCCGCATCCTGAGACGGCTCCCACACGATCGGGTGATCCGGAAGAGTCCTGCTTCGCCGAACGTTCTTCACGTTCGGGAAATCAGGAAACCTTCACGCACCGGAGTCGCCCCGTGTCTTTCATTCGGACCTACACAAGGCCAAAGGTCTTCGCGGCGGCGGTCCTCGGCTCGCTCGTCGTGGGCGCCCTGCTCGGCGTGCTCGCCAGGACGACCGAGGCGAGCTGGCTGACCGACCTGCTCGACCAGATCGGCACGATCTTCACGACGCTGCTGCAGATCGCGGTGATCCCGCTGGTCTTCACGGCGATCGTGGTCGGCATCAACAGCCTGCGCAATCTCGGCGGCGGCAAGAAGGCCGCGCGACTGGGCGGCAAGACCGTCCTGTGGTTCGCGATCACCTCGTTCATCGCCTCGCTGATCGGCATCGCCGTCGGGAAACTGTTCAACCCGGGCAGCGGCGGCCTCGGCGAAGGCGTCGCCGCGACGGCGAAGAACGCGGACAAGGCCACCAAGAGCGTCGACAACTGGGGCTCCTGGAGCGCCTTCATCGAAGGCTTCCTGCCGAAGAACTTCTTCGCGGCCTTCACCGAGGGCTCGACCCTTCAGGTGCTGTTCCTCGCCGTGATCATCGGCGCGGCCGCCTACAGCCTCGGCGACAAGGCCAAACCGTTCGTCGACTTCACCACCAGCGTCTTCG
The DNA here is from genome assembly GCF_046548895.1 of Amycolatopsis sp. cmx-4-54. Taxonomy (NCBI): domain Bacteria; kingdom Bacillati; phylum Actinomycetota; class Actinomycetes; order Pseudonocardiales; family Pseudonocardiaceae; genus Amycolatopsis; species Amycolatopsis sp. cmx-4-54. Next base: position 180,249 of record NZ_JAEBEJ010000011.1, on the reverse strand, counting down.
AGATCATCCAGCGCTACCTCGGCTGGATCGTCCGGCTCGCCCCGATCGGCATCATCGGCCTGATCGGCGCCGCGGTCGCGAACTACGGTGACGCCCTGTTCCGGCCGCTGCTGTCCACCACTCTCGCGGTGTACGTCGGCTGCTTGCTGGTCTTGTTCGTGGTGTACCCGATCCTGCTGCAGTTCGTGGCGAAGGTCAGCCCGCTGAAGTTCTTTTCGAAGGCCGGCACGGCGATCCAGTTCGCGTTCGCTTCGCAGTCTTCGGCCGCGTCGCTGCCCCTCACCCGGCAGTCCGCCGTGAACCTGGGCGTCCAGCCCGCGTACGCCGCCTTCGCGACCCCGCTGGGCAGCGCCACGAAGATGGACGGCTGCGCCGCGGTGTTCCCCGCGATCGGCGCCATCTTCATCGCGAACCTGTCCGGCGTCTCGCTGAACATCTGGCAGTACGTCGGGATCGTCGTGGTCGCCGTGCTCGGCGCGCTGGCCACCGCGGGTACCACCGGCTGGCTGACCGCGCTGACCCTGACCACCGCGTTCATCGGGCTCGACGCGCAGCAGGTGGCGCTCGGGATCGCGCTGATCTACTCGGTGAACCCGATCATGGACATGATGCGGACCGCGACCAACGTCGCCGGCCAGATCGTCGTGCCGGTGGTCGTCGCGCGCGGCGAAGGCCTGCTGGACGACGACGTGCTCAACTCGCCGACGGACCCTTCGCCCACTTCCGACGGCGAAGCGGCTACTACCTCCGCGAAGGAGCCTGCTGCCGCGGGTGCCTGAGGTTCTCTGAAGCGCGAGCCTCCACCCCGCGACAGCAAGGGACCTTTGCTCTCGTTTCTCTCAACGTCAAGAGAAACGAGAGCAAAGGTCCCTTGCTCCCCCTCAGGGGCAGGCCCGCAGATCCGCCTTCGCCAGCCGTACCTCCGGCCACCCCCTGAGCTCCGAGGGCGCGGTGTACCGGCGCGTACAGCCCACCGAACCGCGGGCGACGTCGTAAACCTCCGCGAGCACCGGCGCCGCCTGGCATCGCGCCGAGCCGGTCTGCGCGCCGGGGCACTCGTGCCGCACGACGATGACGTCCGCGATCCCGTCGGCGGTCACATCGTTAAGGGCGATCGTCCCGGCGTCGGAGAAGTACGGCTTCCCGGTGTCCCGCCAGATCCCGCCGCGCGCGACGAACAACTCGCCCGCCGAGCCACCGCCCACCTCGCCACGCACCAGGCACACCGGCGTCACCCCGTCGAAGCAGCGCAGAGAATCACCCTTCAGGGTGGCCCCCATGTCGTTGACGATCAGCGGGTACACGGTGTCCGCCCCGATCCGGACCACACCCTGCCTCCCCGAGTCGTCGGCCAGCAGCACGACCGGCAGCCCGCCGACGGTCATCGCACTGATCTCCCGGCAGGCGGAGTCGCCGCAGTCGACGCCGGGCGCGTTCGGGGCGCCGTCGGACACCGGAGGTACGCCGGGCTCACCGGCGGGCACGGGAGCGGCGGGGCGGAGCAGGACCACGGCCACGATCACGCCCGCCGTCACCACCACCGCCAGCAGCGCGGTGAGCAGCACCGATCGCGGCGCCCGCGCTTCCTGAGTCCGCATATCCGAGAGCGTAAGTGATCTAGCGCAGAGTGCACGTCTATGTTGTTCCCGTGACGAATCCCGGACTGCCCAGCGCACTGTTCCTCCCGACGGCGAAAAAGCCGAAGGACTACACGAGCGCGGAGATCGAACTCCGCCCGACCAAGGACGGCCGGATGGCGCTGATCGCCTTCAGTTCCGTGCAGCGACTGGTCGAGTGCTGTGGTCCGCATCAGCCGTGGGCACTGGTCAAATCCGAGCACCTCGGCCGGGTCCACCAGGCCCAGCCGTACGACCTGATCGTGCTCGATTCCGACCTTCCGGAAGAACTGCGGCACCGCTCGGCGCTGGTATAAACAAAGGTCACTGGGTGGCCTTGCTCTCACTAATCGGGGCGGGAATTTCCGTAAACTGCTGCGGAGCCGCATCGGGGCGGCCCGACGTACGAACGCAGGAGGTACGGCGTGACCGAGCAGGCCGGCAAAGGTGGTCCGGTGACCAAGATCCTGATCGCGAACCGCGGGGAGATCGCGGTACGGGTGATCAGGGCGGCGAAGGACGCCGGGCTGACCAGCGTGGCCGTCTACGCCGACCCTGATCGCGACGCACCCCACGTCCGCCTCGCGGACGAGGCTTTCGCCCTCGGCGGCACCACCGCGGCCGAGAGCTACCTCGTCTTCGACAAGCTGCTCGACGCCGCCAAGCGGTCGGGCGCGGACTCGGTTCACCCCGGCTACGGGTTCCTCTCCGAGAACGCGGACTTCGCCCAGGCCGTGATCGACGCCGGGCTGACCTGGATCGGGCCGAGCCCGCAGGCCATCCGCGACCTCGGCGACAAGGTCACCGCGCGCCACATCGCGCTGCGCGCCGGAGCCCCGCTCGTGCCCGGTACGAAGGACCCCGCGGCGAACGCGGACGAGATCGTCGCCTTCGCCGACGAGCACGGCCTGCCGGTCGCGATCAAGGCGGCGTTCGGCGGCGGCGGCCGCGGGCTGAAGGTCGCCCGCACCCGCGAGGAGATCCCGGAGCTCTTCGAATCCGCGACGCGCGAGGCGATTTCCGCCTTCGGCCGCGGCGAATGCTTCGTCGAGCGCTACCTCGACAAGCCGCGCCACGTCGAGGCACAGGTCCTCGCCGACCAGCACGGCAACGCCATCGTCGTCGGCACGCGTGACTGTTCGCTGCAGCGCCGCCACCAGAAGCTGGTCGAGGAGGCGCCCGCGCCGTACCTGACCGACGAGCAGCGCAAGCGCATCCACGAGTCCGCGAAGGCGATCTGCAAGGAAGCCGGCTACTACGGCGCCGGGACCGTCGAGTACCTCGTCGCCGTCGACGGCACGATTTCGTTCCTCGAGGTCAACACGCGTCTGCAGGTCGAGCACCCGGTGTCCGAGGAGACCACGGGCCTCGACCTCGTGCGCGAGATGTTCCGCATCGCGCGCGGCGAGAAGCTGCGCATCACCGAGGACCCGGAACCGCGCGGCCACTCGATCGAGTTCCGCATCAACGGTGAGGACGCCGGCCGCGGCTTCCTGCCCGCGCCCGGCACCGTGACCAGGTTCGTCGCGCCGAGCGGCCCCGGCGTCCGCGTCGACTCGGGTGTCGAGTCCGGCAGCGTGATCGGCGGCCAGTTCGACTCGATGCTCGCGAAGCTGATCGTCACCGGCTCGGACCGGCAGAACGCGCTCGAGCGCAGCCGCCGCGCGCTGGCCGAGATGGTCGCCGACGGGATGGCGACGGTTCTGCCGTTCCACCGGGTGATCGTGGAAGACCCGGCCTTCGTCGGCGACGAGAACGGGTTCAGCGTGCACACCCGCTGGATCGAGACCGAGTTCGAAAACACCATCGAGCCGTTCGTGGCACCGGAAGCCGCCGAGACCGAGGAAGAGCCGCGGCAGAACGTCGTCGTCGAGGTCGGCGGCCGCCGACTCGAAGTGTCGCTCCCCGGCGGTTTCTCGCTCGACGCCGGTGGCGGCGGGACGGCCGTGAAGGCCAAGCCGCGCAAGCGAGCGGGCGGCACCAAGGCGGCGGTGAGCGGCGACGCGGTCACCGCGCCGATGCAGGGCACCATCGTCAAGGTCGCCGTCGAAGAAGGCCAGCAGGTCGAAGCGGGCGAGCTGGTCGTCGTGCTCGAAGCGATGAAGATGGAGAACCCGGTCACCGCGCACAAGGCGGGCACGGTCACCGGCCTTTCGGTCGAGGTCGGCGCCGCGGTGACACAGGGCACCCAGCTGTTCGAACTGAAGGACTGACCACGTTCCCGGTGAGTCCATTGTGGACTCACCGGGCCCCGGCGGACCGGCACGCGACCGGGTCGGCCGCGAAAAGACTGACGGATGTCGTGGTTGACAGGGCCTCGCCCGGCCTATCCTCGAAAGGGTGAGCGAGGTTCCGTCTCCGCGGCTGCGGATCAGTGATCAGGATCGCGAGTCCGCGCTGGCCGCGCTCGGCGAGCACATGACCGTCGGCCGGGTCGACATCGACGAATACGGCGAACGGTCCGCCAGGGTCACCGCCGCCAAGACCCGCGGCGAGCTTTCCGAAATCTTCGCCGACCTGCCCGAACCGCATCCGGGCTATGACACGCCCGTGACCGGACCGGAGAAACCGGCATCGCCGTGGGCGGGCATCTCCCCGGTGCAGCGCGTCATGGGCGCGCTTCTGCCGCTTCTGTTCATCGCCACCATCGTGTTCATCATCGGCACCGGCGCCAGCTGGTGGTTGATCGCCATCCCGATCGGGATCAGCGCCGTCGGCGAGGGCATCTGGGGCAAGGGCTGGGAGAACTCCCACAAGAAGCTCGGCAAGCAGCGCCGCCGGGAGCTGGACGGCTGATCCGCCCGTAGACTCGGGACGTGAGTGCCGAGAGACCGGACATGCGGCTGAGCGACGCCGAACGCCAAGACGCGCTCGAAGCGCTGGAGGAGCATGTCCGCACCGGCAGACTCGACCTCGACGAGTTCGGTACGCGGTCGGCGAAGATCAGCGCGGCGAGGATGGCCAGCGAGCTCGAACCGCTGTTCACGGACCTGCCCTCGCCTCGCCCGAGCGCGCTGCTCCCCCTGCCTCCGATGCCCGGTGTCGCGCAGGCGTCCGCGAAAAACGACGTCCAGCCGTCCAAATGGCTGACGGCCAGCGCGGTGCCGATCGCCGCGGCGGTCGCGATCGCGCTGTTCTTCTTCACCCGCGGGACGTTCCTCGTCTTCCTGCTGCCGCTGGCGGTCGCGCTCATCATGAGCCGCCGCCGCTAGACAACCGAAAGCCCGGTTCGCGCGTTCCCTCAGTACAGATTTGGGGAAATGGGGACGAACATGATCGTCAAGTCCAGAGTGCGCGCCGGGGTCCTTCTCGCCGCGACCACCATCGGCATGACCGCGCTGGGCGCCGTGCCCGCGAGCGCGGCGGAAGGACACTGGGAGGCCACCTTCCTGACCTTGCCCGCGGGCAGTGAACTCTCGCGCGGCTTCGTCACCGGCGCGGACGGGCACGGCGGCTACGCGGGCGCCTTCCCCATCGGCGACACCTCGCAGATCGTCACCTGGAAGAACGGCGTGCCGACCGTCCACGGGGTACCGGCCGGATACGAATGGGCGATGGCCTGGGACCAGAACGGGTCCGGCACGGTGGTGGGTGACGCGTCCGACTACGACACCGGCGAGGCCAGGCCGTTCGTCCTCGACGCGAACGGGTTCCGGGTCCTCCCGGTCCCGGCGGGGTTCTCATACGTCTACGGCGTGGCCGTCAACGACCAGGGTGATGTGGTCGGCAACGCTCACAAGAAGGACGATCCGGGCGGCACCCGCGCGGTGCTGTGGCGGGCCGCCGCCACCTCGTCCGGTCCCGAGCTGCTCCCGGCCGGGCTGCTGGCGACCGACATCGACCACGACGGCACGGTCCTGCTGAGCCGTATTCACAGCGGCGGATTCGTGTGGAAGAACGGCGTCCTCACCGAAGTCACGGCTCCCGCCGGACACGAGTCGGTGAGCGTGAGTGCCATCAACGGCGGCCGGATCGTCGGCAGCGCCTACGACCCGGCGATCCAGGATTCGCAGGCGTTCGTGTGGAGCACGCCGACCACGGCCGAGGCGCTGCCCGGTGGCGTGTACGGCGTCGAGCTCAACTCGCACGGGCTCACGACCGGGCTGGAGCCCGCGCCCGAGCCGATCATGAACCGCTCGGTGACCTGGCGGGGCACCGAGCGGGCAGGGGCGCTGCCGACTCCGGAGGGCTTCGGACGGGCACAAGGCGGCGTCGTCTCGGACGACGGGACCATCGCGGGAATCGCCTCGGACAAGCCGCTGGACGAGGGCGGCACGCCGGTGGTCTGGCGCTACGTGCGGTGATCTCCGGCCGGGGTGGTCCGCGTGCGGACCACCCCGGTCTGGTTACCCTCGAAGAGTGGAACCGGTGGAGATCAACGCGGGCGAGTACTACCTGCGGCAACTGCGGGCGGACAAGGCCCTCGACGACCGTCCGGCACTGGTCGCGGCCTTCGCCGATCCGACACACCGTAAGTACGTCCTGAACTATCGCTTGCGGGATCTCGACGAGGCGACCGAGTACGTCGCGCTGCGCGCCGCCCAGTGGGCGGGTGACGAGCGCTGTTCGTGGGCGGTGGCCGAGCCGACGACGGGGGATCTGCTGGGCGAGGTCGGTCTGCGGGATCTCGATTTCGACGCCGGGTACGCGGAGGCGTCGGTCTGGGTGCGCGCGGCGTCGCGGGGCAAGGGGGTCGCGAGCACCGCGCTCAACGCGGCGCTGCGCTTCGGTTTCGGCGGCCTCGGCCTGCGCGAGGTCAGCTACCGCTACGAAGAGACCAACGAGGTGTCCGCTTCGGTCGCCCGCAAATGCGGGTTCACCCTCGTCGGGCCCGAACTGGAGCCTGCCCCGACCGGGGAACGCCTCATCCGCTGGCGCCGGACGGCCTGACCCCCTACCGCGTTTCGTCCTCTGGATGCGGTAGTTGGTGATCCGAACTACCGCATCCAGAGGACGAAACGCGGGAAGTCAGAAGGGGTAGGTGGGCGGCGGGTTCCGGACGGTCACCCACCGCGTCTCGGTGAAGGCCTCGATGTTCGCCGCCGCGCCGCCGAAGCGGCTTCCGGTGCCCGAAGCGGCGACGCCGCCGAAGGGGCTGTTCGCCTCGTCGCTGACCGTCTGGTCGTTGATGTGCACGATCCCGGTCGGGACGCGGTCGGCGAGTTCCAGTCCTTTGAGGACATCGCGGGTGACGATCCCCAGCGACAGCCCGTATTCGCTCGCCGTGGCGAGGCGGACGGCCTCCTCCGCGTCGGAGAACCGCACGACCGGCGCGACCGGGCCGAAGATCTCCTCGGCGACCGCGGGTGCCGTCGGCGGCACGTCGGCGAGCACCGTCGCGGCGTAGAACAGCCGGTCGTACTCGGCGCCGGCGGCGACCCGCGCTCCCGCCGCGACGCTGGCCGTGACCAGTTCGTGGATCTTGTCCCGTTGCCCGGCGTCGATGATCGGCCCGAGCGCGACCTCGTCCCGCGCCGGGTCGCCCACCCGCAACGCGGCCGCCTTCGCCGCCAGCCGCTCGACGAAGTCGTCGTAGAGCCGCTCGTGCACCAAATGCCGCCCGGTGGTCATGCAGATCTGGCCCTGGTGGAAGAAGGAGCCGAACGCGGCGACCCCGGCGGCTTCGTCGACGTCCGCGTCGTCGAGCACGATGAGCGCGGAGTTCCCGCCGAGCTCCAGATGTGCCCGCTTCAGGTGCTTCCCGGCGAGTTCGCCGACCTTGCGCCCGGCGCCGGTCGACCCGGTGAACGAGATGACCCGGACCGCCGGATGCGTCACCAGCGTCTCGCCGACGTCGGCGCCGCCCGGCAGCATCTGCAGCACCCCAGGCGGCAGCCCGGCTTCCTCGAAGATCCGCGCGAGGACAACGCCACCGGTGACGGCGGTGCGCGGATCCGGCTTCAGGATGACGGCGTTCCCCAGCGCGAGCGCCGGGGCGACCGAGCGGATGCCGAGGATGATCGGCATGTTGAACGGCGAGATCACCGTGACCACACCGGCCGGGACGCGGCGCGCCATCGAAAGGCGCGGCTCTTCACTCGGCAGGAGTTCGCCGTACGGGCGGCCGGGCAGCGCCGCCGCTTCGTAGCACTCCTGCTCCGCGACGTGCAGCGAGAAGCCCGCGACTCCCGGCACGGCGCCGACCTCACGGACGTTCCACCAGCGGATCTCGTCGGCGTGCTCGGACCACAGTCGCGCCGCCTTGCGCAGGACGGCGGCCCGCTGGACGTGCGGTGTCGCCGCCCAAGCCCGCTGCGCCTCGGCCGCCGTTTCCGCCGCTTTCGCGGCGTCTTCGACCGAGGCGATCCCCACGCTTCCCAGCACCGCTCCGGTCGCGGGCTCCGTGACGTCACGGATGCCACCGGTCCCGGGCACCCAGGAACCTCCGGCGAAGATCCGGTCCGTCCACGTCGACGAGTCGAGAAACACCACAAGGCCGCCTTCCGTCTGGACGGCCGACGCTATGCCAGATTCACCCGATCAGGCAACGATCTCTGCGCGCGCAGCACACCGCTCGGCAGGAGGGATCAACTCACCGGTTCGATGATCCCCGAGCGCGCTTCCGGCGCGGCCGAGCGCAACGCGTCGGCCGCCTCGTCGCTCGGCTGCGACTGGGACTCCCGTTCCGCGTCGACCCGCGCCTTGTACACCTCGAATTCGCGTTTCTCCTCGTCCTTCGACCAGCCGAGCACCTCGCCCACCAGCGTCGCGACCTGCGCGGCGCAGTCGACGCCGCGGTGCGCGTACTCGATCGAGATCCGCGTCCGGCGCGCGAGCACGTCTTCCAGGTGAAGCGCGCCCTCGTGGCTGGCCGCGTAGACGACCTCGACACCGAGGTAGTCCGGAGCGTGCTCCAGCGGCTTCAGCAGCTCCGGACGTCCTTCGCCGAGCGCGAGGACCTCGTGCACCATCGAGCCGTAGCGGTCGAGCAGATGGCGCACGCGGTACGGGTGCAGCCCGTGCTCGCTGGCCAGGTGATCGGCCTGGTTCACCAGCGCGTGGTACCCGTCGGCGCCCAGCAGCGGCACCTTGTCCGTGATGGACGGCTGCGGCCTGCCGGGAAGATCGACCGCCGCGGCGTCGACGGCGTCGGCCGCCATCACCCGGTACGTCGTGTACTTGCCGCCCGCGATCGCGACCAGCCCCGGCGCGACCCGCGCGACCGCGTGCTCACGCGAAAGCTTCGACGTCTCTTCGCTTTCCCCGGCGAGCAAAGGGCGGAGCCCCGCGTAGACGCCTTCGATGTCGTCGTGCGTCAACGGCGTCGCGAGCACGGTGTTGACGTGTTCGAGGAGGTAGTCGATGTCGTGCTTCGTCGCGGCCGGATGCGCGAGGTCGAGGTTCCAGTCGGTGTCGGTCGTCCCGACGATCCAGTGGTTGCGCCACGGGATGACGAACAGCACCGATTTCTCGGTGCGCAGGATCATCCCCGATTCCGAGACGATCCGGTCACGCGGGACGACGATGTGCACGCCCTTGCTCGCCCGCACGCGGAACCGGCCGCGGCCACCGGAAAGGCGCTGCAGCTCGTCGGTCCACACGCCGGTGCAGTTGACCACCGCAGAGGCGTGGATCTCGGTCTCGCGGCCGTCCTCGACGTCGCGCACGCGGACCCCGGAAATCCGGTCCGCCTCGCGGAGGAAACCGACCACCTGGGTGGAGGTGCGCACCACGGCGCCGTAGTGCGCGGCGGTCCGGGCGACGGTCATCGTGTGGCGCGCGTCGTCGGCTTGCGCGTCGTAGTAACGGATCCCGCCGATCAACGCGGACCGCTTCAGCGCCGGGACCATCCGCAGCGCGCCCGCGCGGCTCAGGTGTTTCTGGCCGGGGACCGACCGCGCGCCGCCCATCGTGTCGTACATCAGCAGACCGGCCGCGGTGTACGGACGCTCCCAGACCCGGTGGGTCAGCGGGTAAAGGAAGCTGACCGGCTTCACCAGATGCGGGGCGATCGTCGTCAGCATCAGCTCGCGTTCCCGCAGGGCTTCCCGCACCAGACCGAATTCCAGCTGCTCGAGGTAACGGAGCCCGCCGTGGAAGAGCTTGCTGGACCGGCTCGACGTACCCGAGGCGAGGTCGCGCGCTTCGACGAGGGCGACCCGCAGGCCGCGTGTCGCGGCGTCGAGCGCCGTGCCCGCCCCGACCACTCCGCCGCCGATGACGACGAGGTCGAACTTGTCCTCACCCAGCCGCTGCCAAGACTCTTCCCGCTTGAGCGGCCCCAGCCTGGCGGGGCTGTTTTCGGCTTCGCGCTGAGAGCTTGCCACGTGACATTCCTCCTTGTGCCGCTGTGGCTCCAGCATCGCACGATCGGCCGCGACCGGTCCGTTGTGCGGGTGACACGTGTGGCGTAACCCTCGTCGATCTTGAAAGGATTGGTTCCCGCAGCGCCTGGAAGGAACAAATACGCGACGGTAACGTGCCACGGACGTGGGTCGGCAAGGGCGCCGTAGCACACCGTGTTCGACCCTGCGCGGAATGTCCAAAGTGGAGGTCAAGCGGTGAGTGTGGGAGCCATCTTCGTCTGGGAGCTGCTGGGAACGGCGGTCCTGATCCTGTTGGGTAACGGCGTGGTCGCCAACCACGTGTTGCGCAAGAACAACGGCCACAACGGCGGCGTCGTGATGATCACCCTCGGGTGGGCGTTCGCGGTCTTCGCCGGCGCCAGCATCGCCGCGCCGAGCGGAGCGCACCTGAACCCCGCGGTGACACTGGGCCTCGCCATCGCGGACAAGACGAAGTGGGCGGACGTCCCGATCTACTTCGCCGGGCAGATGGTCGGCGCCATCCTCGGCGCCGTGCTCTGCTGGGCCGCCTACAAACTGCAGTTCGACGACCACCCGCAGCGTGACGAGACGCTCGGCATCTTCTCGACCGCGCCGCAGATCCCGAACAAGGCGTGGAACCTCGTCACCGAGATCATCGGCACCTTCGTACTGGTCGCGTGGATCCTGCTCAGCCCGGTGTACGCCAACGCCACGGGTGAGGGCGGGACACCGCAGTTCGGCAACTCCGCGCTCGGTTACGCCGGTGTAGCGTTCGTCGTGCTGGTCATCGGCCAGTCCCTCGGTGGCCCGACCGGTTACGCCATCAACCCGGCCCGAGACCTCGGCCCCCGCATCGCGTACGCGTTCCTGCTGCCCATCAAGAACAAGGCCAACCCGAACTGGGGCTACTCCTGGATCCCGGTCGCCGGCCCGCTGGTCGGCGGTGCCCTGGCCGCTTTGCTGTTCCTCGCCGTCCACAACCTGACCTGAGGCACTGTGCGGAGCTGAAGATGTACCGCGAACCGGACCGAACGAGTGAACCCGCCCCGGCCGAAGGCCCCGCTATCGCGGTGGCAGGGCGCCTTGTCCGCCATGGTGACATGGCAGGCGAGGCCGCGCCCTGCCGACGTCGATCGCGGACGCGGGTTCACCGACAGACACACAGACTGGAGCTTCGATGACTTCGTACGTAGCCGCAATCGACCAGGGCACCACGTCGACCCGCTGCATGATCTTCGACCACTCCGGCCGGGTGGTCGCCGTGGACCAGCGGGAACACGAGCAGATCTTCCCGAAGGCGGGCTGGGTCGAGCACAACGCCGAAGAGATCTGGGAGAACACGCGGGCCGTCGCCGCGGGAGCGCTGGCCAAGGGCGACCTGGTCGCGAGCGACATCGTCGCGGTCGGCATCACCAACCAGCGCGAGACCACGCTGGTCTGGGACCGCGCCACCGGCAAGCCGGTCTACAACGCGATCGTCTGGCAGGACACCCGCACCGACAAGATCGTCACCGACCTGGGCTCGCTCGGTGGCGGTCAGGAGCGCTACCGCGAGAAGGTGGGCCTGCCGCTGGCGACCTACTTCTCCGGACCGAAGATCAAGTGGATCCTCGACAACGTTGACGGCGCCCGCGCCAAGGCCGAAGCCGGGGATCTGATCTTCGGCAACATGGACACCTGGGTGCTGTGGAACATGACCGGCGGGGTCGACGGCGGCGTGCACGTCACCGACCCGACCAACGCCTCGCGGACCATGCTGATGGACCTCGACACACTGGAGTGGGACGCCGAGATCGCCGGGGAGATGACGATCCCGCTGTCGATGCTCCCGGAGATCCGGTCGTCCTCGGAGACCTACGGCAAGGTCCGGGAGAAGGGCGCGCTGGCCGGTGTCCCGATCTCGGGCATCCTCGGTGACCAGCAGGCGGCGACTTTCGGGCAGGCGTGCCTTTCGCCGGGTGAAGCCAAGAACACCTACGGCACCGGCAACTTCATGCTGCTCAACACCGGCACCGAGAAGGTCATGTCGGACAACGGGCTGCTCACCACGGTCTGCTACAAGATCGGCTCGAACGACACGGTGTACGCGCTCGAAGGATCGATCGCGGTCACCGGTTCGCTCGTGCAGTGGCTGCGGGACAACCTCGGCCTGATCGGCTCCGCGGCCGAGGTCGAGCAGCACGCCCGCACCGTCGAGGACAACGGTGGCGCGTACTTCGTGCCGGCGTTCTCGGGTCTCTTCGCGCCGTACTGGCGCTCCGACGCCCGCGGCGCGATCGTCGGCCTCACCCGGTTCGTCAACAAGGGGCACATCTCGCGGGCGGTGCTGGAGGCGACGGCGTTCCAGTCGCGCGAGGTGATCGACGCGATGAACGCCGACTCCGGTGTCCCGCTGAAGTCGCTGAAGGTCGACGGCGGGATGGTCGTCAACGAACTGCTCATGCAGTTCCAGGCCGACATCCTCGGCGTGCCCGTGATCCGGCCGGTGGTCAACGAGACCACCGCGCTCGGCGCGGCGTACGCGGCCGGTCTCGCGGTGGGGTTCTGGAAGAGCGAGGACGACATCCGCAACAACTGGGCGCAGGACAAGCAGTGGGACCCGTCGATGGACGAGGCCCGCCGCGAGTCCGAGTACCGGAACTGGAAGAAGGCGGTCACGAAGACCTTCGACTGGGTCGACGAAGACTGACCCGCCGCTTTGCGCGTGAAGGCCCCCTTCCCTCGGCTGAGCCGAGGGAAGAGGGCCTTCACGCGCTATGGGACGAGGTCATCCGGGCGAACACGATGACGTTGTCGAGATAGGTGCGCGACGCCTTGTCGAAAACCCCGCCGCAGGTGATGAGCCGCAGTTCCGGCTCGGTGGTGTCGCCGTAGACGGCGTCCGTGGGGAACCTGTCCTTCGCCACCCGCTCGACCTTCGTGACCGCGAACTCGGCCGTCACGCCGTCCTCGCGGGTGATCGAAACCTGGTCGCCGGGCGCCAGTTCTTTCAGCCGGAAGAAGATGCCCTTCTGCTTGTTCCCGTCCACGTGCCCGAGGATCACCGACGGCCCGAGCTCCCCCGGGGCCGGCCCGTGCACGTACCAGCCCGCCTGCATCGGCCGGGTCACCGGCGGTACCTCGATGGTGTCGTCCGCGTTGAGGCCCAGCGGGATCAGGCTGGACTTCGCCTCGATCTTCGGCACGTCGATCGACACCGGAGCGGCTTTCGGCAGTCCGCGGATGACTGCCTCCGCGGCCTGCTCGAGGGCTCGCGGCGGAGCGACCTCGTCCGGTCCGGACAGGACGACCGTCAAGCCTGCCGCCAGAACCACCGCGAGCACCAACGGTGCCCATCGCACCTTCATGCTCACCCCTTTCGGGAAGCGGTCAGAAGGCCATGCTGCCGTCGCCGGCCTGAGCGGCGCCGGAAGGCACCGCGCTCACCTGACGGGGAGGAACGGTGAACGTTGCCGTATAAGACTTTCCGTTGCAATTGACGGTCAGCGGGTAACGGCCGGGCGCCGTGCCCTCGTTGAGCTCGACGTCGGCGCTGACGTTCGCCGGGACTCCGACGAGCGGGCCGTAGTCGTACTTCCCGACGCTCAGCACCGGCGAAGAGAACGTCGTCGACGCCGGCGCCTTCAGCCCGTCGCCGCCGGGGCAGCGCGCGAGGGCCACGTTGGAGTCGCCGTGCACGTACTTGTCGACCAGCCCGAGTTCGTAGGCGGTGTCGTCGTTGAGCTGCACCGTGACACCGGGATCCGCCTCGGGTTGCTGAGCGAAACCGGGCGACGATCCCGCCAGCACCGCCGCACCGATCGCCACCACTCCGGCGAGAACCCTGCGAATCACGGAAAACCCCTAGCTGTCAACGAAACACCGACACGCGCTAGACGCGAGCGGCCCCGCGAGGGTTGCTTCGCCGGAGACGATCAGTCCAAGTCGTCGTGGCGCATCAACTGGCGGCCTGCCTCGGTGATCGATCCCGACAGCGACGGGTACACCGAAAATGTCAGTGCCAGATGTTCCACTGTGAGCTGGTTCTGGACGGCGAGCGCGATGGGAAGGATGAGTTCGCTCGCCGTCGGCGCCACGACCACCCCACCGACGACCACACCGGTGGCGGGGCGGCAGAACAGCTTCACGAAACCGCGTCGCAGGCCTTCCATCTTCGCGCGGGCGTTCGTCGCGAGCGGGAGCATGATGGTGCGGGCGGGCACCTCACCCGAGTCGATCGCCTGCTGGCTGATGCCGACGGTCGCGATCTCGGGGTGGGTGAACACGTTGGCGGCGACGGTCTTGAGTTTGATCGGCGCGACACCCTCGCCGAGCGCGTGCCACATCGCGATGCGGCCCTGCATGCTGGCCACGGAAGCGAGCATCAGCACCCCGGTGCAGTCGCCCGCGGCGTAGATGCCGGGCGCGCTGGTGCGGGAAACGCGGTCGACGCCGATGAAACCGCCGGGGCCGGGCTCGATGCCGACCTTCTCCAGGCCGATGTCGGTGGTGTTGGGCACCGAACCGACGGTCATCAGCGCGTGGCTGGCTTCGATCACGCGGCCGTCGGAGAGGTGGATCTCGACGCCCTTTTCGGTGCGCTCGACCTTGTCGGCGCGGGCCTGCTTGACGACCGTGGTGCCGCGCTGGGAGAAGACCTCTTCGAGCACGGCGGCGGCGTCGGCGTCCTCGTGCGGGAGCACGCGGTCGCGGCTGGACACGACGGTGACCTTGACACCCATCTCGGTGTAGGCCGAGGCGAATTCGGCGCCGGTGACACCCGAACCGATGACGGCCAGGTGCTCGGGCAGCTCGCGCAGGTCGTAGAGCTGGCGCCAGTCGAGGATGCGCTCGCCGTCCGGCACGGCGCCGGGCAGCACCCGCGGGGTGGCACCGGTCGAGATGAGGACGACGTCGGCGTCGAGCACCTCGGTCGAGCCGTCGTGGGCGGTGACGGCGACCTTGTGCGCGGCGAGCCCGGCCTCTTCGTCGTCGAAGCGGGCCTGGCCGATGACGACGCGGACGCCCTCGCGCTGAACGCGGGCGCGGATGTCGGCGGACTGGGCGAGCGCGAGGCCCTTGACCCGGCCGTGGACGGTCGGCAGGTCGACGCTGGTGTCGGCCATGTCGGTGTTGATGCCGAGCTCACGGAGGTCGTGCATGTTCGCGAGCGCGCCGGAGGAGGCGATGAACGTCTTCGACGGGACACAGTCGTAGAGCACGCACGCGCCGCCGAGACCGTCGCGCTCGACGATGGTGACATCGGCTCCGTGCTGGGCCGCGACCAGTGCCGCTTCGTAACCGGCGGGGCCTCCGCCCATGATCACGATCTTGGTCACTGGTCTCCTCCTCGCAGCGGTGTCTGTGACTGCGTTTACCGTACGCGGGCGACCGTTGGGCGGATTGAGTGGCCGGACACGGCATGTACGTCCAGCCGGGTGACCGGCGGGTCGCTAGGCTGTCGCCGTGCCGTTGTATGCCGCGTATGGATCCAATATGGAGCCCTCCCAGATGTTGGAGCGCGCTCCCCACTCGCCCATGGCCGGCACCGGCTGGCTGGAGGGCTGGCGGCTGACCTTCGGGGGCGAAGACCTCGGCTGGGAAGGCGCGCTGGCGACCATCGTCGAAGACCCGGCCTCCCGGGTCTTCGTGGTGCTGTACGACGTCACCTCTTTGGACGAACCCAACCTCGACCGCTGGGAAGGCGGCGAGCTGGGCATTCACTCCAAGATCCGGCTCCGCGTGCAGACCATGGACGGCTCCGTGCTGGCGTGGCTGTACGTCCTGGACGCCTACGAGGGCGGCCTCCCGTCCGCGCGCTACCTCGGCGTCCTGGCCGACGCGGCCGAGGCCGCCGGTGCCCCCGCCGACTACGTCGACGCCCTCCGCACCCGTCCCTGCCAAGGCATCTCCGGCTGATCCCGCGAGTGTCGTCCGTCTGATCACACGTGTCGTCCGTCTGATCACGCGCGTCGTCCGTCTGATCACGCGCGTCGTCCGTCTGATCACACGCGGCGTCCGGCTGATCACGCGCGTCGTCCGTCTGATCACACGTGTCGTCCATCTGATCACGCGACTCCGCGCCTTTCGAACGCCCTGGACAGCTCGGCCAAGAAACGTCGAGGTTCACGTAGGTCGGCCGCCGACACTCGGATGGTGATCCAACCCCGTCCAGCCATCCGCGAGTCTCGCTCGGAGTCGTAGTCGTGGCGCCCCTCGTGAGACGCGAAGCCGTCGTACTCGAGGGCGATTCTCCGCGACGGCCACGCCATATCGAGTACGTACAGCGTCCGGCCGTCGATCGTGGTGATCTCGTACTGCACCTCCGGTATCGGGAACCCTGCCTCGACGACGATCAACCGGACGATGCTTTCCGGCGGGGAGTCCGCCTTACCGGTCGCCAGATCGAGCAACATGAGGGCCCTGTGGATACCTCGCCGGTCGCGGCGGTCCACAACTCTGTCCCGAACGTTCGCACGCAGGGTTCGGACGTGGTCCGGCGCAAGCCCGCGCATCGCCTCGTCCAGTGCGGCGAACGCGGTTCGCTTGTCCCCATCGCAGAGGAAACCCGCCAGCGCCAGATCCAACGAAAACGTGCCGAGCCCGTCGAGCTCGACAACATCTGAGGGCTGGAAATCGGCCTGATGGACGATCAGCCTGGGCTTCGACTTGATCCGCCGCGCGAAGGGCACCGTCACGTGGATACTCGTGTCGTCCACGGCCGAAATCCCATGTAGCGCAAGGGCTGTAGCTCCGGACAGTGCCGCAGGCTGCCCCACCACGAGCAGAGCGGCCTGAGCCCGGGTGGTCAGTTTGAGCGAATCCGCGGCATGAACGACCACGCCCCGCCATGGCTGCGTGAGGACACCGTTGGCCAGTCCTTCAAGGACCAGCCGACGCCCTAAGACCTTGTCGGCCTCACGACGCGAGACCGCCCCATGTCGTCCTCCCCAATCGATCATGCCTTCGAGGATCGTTGGTTTTCCAGCCTTGGGAAAGGGCCCTCATCCACACCTGTGGATAACTTCATATCTGTGGATAACCCTGTGGACAGGTGTTCGACACCGGAAGTGGCGAACACCTGTGACCAGGTGGACGACGCGCGTGATCAGACGGACGACACGCGTGACTGGCTGGACATCAGGCCAGGGTGGCCAGGGCCGTGTGGACCAGCGTGCGGACTCCGCACAGGAGCGAACGCTCGTCGAGGACGAAGGTCGGGCGGTGGATGTCGGCCATCGGGCCTTCACCGGGCCACACGCCGAGGCGCGCGAAGGCGCCTTGGACGTGCTCCAGGTACCACCCGAAGTCCTCGCCACCGGACGACTGCTCGGTCCCGGCCACGGCGGCCTCGCCCAGCGCGGCCTCGACACCGGCCCGCATCAGCGCGTGCGACTCCGGATCGGAGACGACCGGCGGCACGCCGCGGCGGTAGTCGAGGGAGAACCCGACCCCGGTCGGCGCGAGCAGCGACTCCACCGAAGACGCGACGAGCGGCTCCAGCATCGTCCAGACGTCGTGGTCCGCCGTGCGGAGCGTGCCGCGCAGCACCCCGTCCTGCGGGACCGCGTTGGCGGCCTGCCCGGCGTGCACCGCGCCCCAGACCAGCACGGTCCCGGATCGCGGGTCGACGCGCCGCGAGAGCACCGCGGGCAGCGACGTGATCACGGTGCCCAGCGCGTGCACCAGGTCCGCGGTCAGGTGCGGCCGCGAGGTGTGCCCGCCCGGCGAGGTGAGCCGCAGCTCGATGAGGTCGGCGGCCGAGGTCAGCGCGCCTTCGCGCAGACCGACCTTGCCGACTTCGAGCCGCGGGTCGCAGTGCAGCCCGTAGATCCGCTCGACGCCTTCCATCGCTCCCGCGGCGATCATGTCCAGCGCGCCGCCGGGCATGACCTCCTCGGCGGGCTGGAAGATCAGCCGCACGCGGCCGGGCAGCTCCGGCGCGCCGGCCAGTGCCCGCGCCGCGCCCAGCAGGATCGCGGTGTGCGCGTCGTGTCCGCACATGTGCGCGGCGCCGTCGGTCTTGGAGGCGTACGGGAGCCCGGTGGCCTCGGTCAGCGGCAGGGCGTCCATGTCGGCGCGCAGTGCGACGCAGCGGTCGCCGCTGCCGATGTCGCAGACCACGCCGGTGCCCGTGGGGAGCACCCATGGCTTGAGCCCGACCGAGCGGAGCAGGGACATGACCATTTCGGTCGTGGCGAACTCGTGGCGGGAGAGCTCCGGGTGCGCGTGGATGTGACGACGCCACGCGACGACGTCGGTGGCGTTCGCGCGGAGCCAGTCGTCGAGCCAGAAGGGGCCGCGTCCGGCGCCGAGGTCATGCACAGGTGCCATGCTGACGCCGGCCTCGGAGATCAGCGCGGCGGGCGCCTCTATCGGGGCAACGACGCGACCCTCGGGGTCGCCTGGAATGTCCGGACGTGAATCGAGCAACGTCACGCCGCACCTCCTCCCGCGACACAGTCACCTTCGTCTACCACCGTACGAGTGGTCGCTGAAGGCACGCTGGGTGCCGTTCGATCTGTGATACGCATTTGCGATAGATCGTGCACCATGCAGATGACAAGCCGCTCGTCGAGTGATCGAGCCGGAGATGGCCGGTAGTGGATCTGCGATGAACGGCTGCGAGAGTTCGGCCCGGGCTAAGCGGAGAGTCCTTCTACTTACCGGTCGCGGTTCAGGACTTCTTTTTCTTGGAACGGGCACGCCTGCCGAGGATCACCAGACCGAGCAAGATGGCCGCGGCGACGCCCGCGATGATCTTCCGTTTGGTCTCCTGGCTGTTGGCCTTGTCGGTCTCGGCGGGGTCGAGCACCGGCCCCGGGGGCGCCTGCGACGGCACCTCGTGCACCGCCGCTGCCTGCGCGATCACCGGCGCGGGCGCCTGGATCTCCGAAAACGGCGCAGCCTGCGCGACCGGCGCACAGACGACCAGCCCGGCGGCGACGAGTCCGGCAAGCTGCCCGAGACGAGACCTTTTCGGCATGACTCCCTTTCGACGGCGTGGCGCGAACCCGATTCTGCACTCTGCCGCGTTCCCGCGTCAGCCGCCACGCGGAGGACCGGAGAACGCCTCCAGAATCCGTTGCGCGGCCAGCGTCGGGGTCAGTTCACCGTCCCGGACCGCCCGTTCGACGTCCGGAACGACCGCTCGCACGTCCGGATGCGAAGCGAGCCGTCCGAGGAGCTGTTCCCGGACCATCGACCAGGTCCACTCCACCTGCTGCCGCCGTCGCCGTCCGTCCAGTTCACCCGAAGCGGTCAAAACGTCGCGGTGACGGCCGATTTCGGCCCACACGTCGTCGAGGCCGACGTCGGTGAGCGCGCTGCAGGTCAGCACCGGGGGCGTCCACTCGGCGTCCCGTCCGTAGATCATCCGCAGCGCGCCTGCCAGTTCGCGGGCCGCGCGTTTCGCGTCGCGCGCGTGGTCGCCGTCGGCCTTGTTGACCGCGATGACGTCCGCCAGTTCGAGGACGCCCTTCTTGATGCCCTGCAACTGGTCGCCGGTGCGGGCCAGGGTCAGGAACAGGAAGTGGTCGACCATGTTCGCCACGGTCACCTCGGACTGTCCGACACCGACGGTTTCGACCAGCACGATGTCGTATCCGGCCGCTTCCATCAGCACGATGGTCTCGCGGGTCGCCCGCGCGACGCCGCCGAGCGTGCCCGAAGTCGGCGAAGGGCGGATGAACGCCTTCGGGTCCACCGCGAGGCGGGCCATCCGGGTCTTGTCGCCCAGGATCGAGCCGCCGGTCCGCGTCGACGACGGGTCGACGGCCAGCACGGCGACCTTGTGCCCGGCCTCGGTCAGATCCATGCCCAGCTGGTCGATGAAAGTCGACTTGCCGACACCGGGAACGCCCGTGATGCCGACGCGCCGCGCGCCGCCCGCGTGCGGGAGCAGCTCGACCAGCAGTTCCTGCGCCTGCGCCCGGTGATCCTCCCGGTTGGACTCGACGAGCGTGATCGCCCGCGACAGCAGGCCGCGGTCACCCGCGAGGACACCTTTGGCGAGTGCCCCGACGTCGATCTTGCGCGGCAAGGTTCAGGACTCCTGAATTTCGGTTCGTGCACCCGCGTCCGCGATCGAGTCGGCAGGGCGCAACCCGCGCGAGCCCGTCACGACGGCGAAGAAGAGCGCCCTGCCACCGCGATAGCGGGGCCCTCGGCCGGGCGGGTTCACGCGTTGTGCCCGTTCGCCGGTTCGGTCTCAGCTCCGCCGACGGCTTCCTGGGCGGTCAGCTGTCCGATGAGGTCGATCGCCGCTTCGGCGATCACCGTGCCGGGACCGAAGATCGCCGCCGCGCCCGCCGCGCGCAACTCCTCGTAGTCCTGCGGCGGGATGACGCCGCCGACCACGACGATGATGTCCTCACGGCCCTGCTCGGCGAGCTCGGCGCGCAGCGCGGGAACCAGCGAAAGGTGCCCGGCCGCCAGCGACGAGACGCCGATGACGTGCACGTCGGCCTCGATCGCCTGCCGCGCGACCTCGCCGGGGGTGGAGAACAGCGGGCCGACGTCGACGTCGAAACCGATGTCGGCGAAGCCGGTCGCGATCACCTTCTGACCTCGGTCGTGGCCGTCCTGGCCCATCTTCGCGACCAGGATCCGGGGACGGCGGCCCTCTTCCTCGGCGAACTTCTCGACCAGCTCGCGCGCCTGCTCGACGTTCTCGGCCTTGCCGACCTCCTCGCGGTACACACCGAAGATGGTACGAATCTGGCCGGAGTGGCGCCCCCAGATCTTCTCCAGCGAGTCGGAGATCTCGCCGACGGTGGCCTTCGCCCTGGCGGCGTCGATGGCGAGCGCGAGCAGGTTGCCGTCGGACCGGGCGCCCGCCGTCAGCCGCCGCAACGCGTCCTGAGTCGCGTCCTCGTCCCGCTCTTCGCGCAGCCGCCGCAGTTTCTCCAGCTGCTGCGCGCGCACGCCGGCGTTGTCGATTTTGAGCACTTCGATCTGCTCGGCTGGGTCCCCGCTGGCGACCTGGTACTTGTTCACACCGATCACCGGCTGGCGGCCGGAGTCGATCCGCGCCTGCGTCCGCGCCGCGGCCTCCTCGATGCGCAGCTTCGGGATACCGGCGTCGATCGCCTTCGCCATCCCGCCCGCCTGCTCGACCTCGGTGATGTGGCCCCACGCCTTGCGCGCGAGGTCGTAGGTCAGCTTCTCGACGAACGCGCTGCCGCCCCACGGGTCGATCACGCGCGTGGTGCCGGATTCCTGCTGCAGCAACAGCTGCGTGTTCCGCGCGATGCGCGCGGAGAAGTCGGTCGGCAACGCCAGCGCCTCGTCGAGGGCGTTGGTGTGCAAGGACTGCGTGTGCCCCTGGGTCGCCGCCATCGCCTCGACACAGGTGCGGACGACATTGTTGTAGACGTCCTGGGCGGTCAGCGACCAGCCGGAGGTCTGAGAGTGAGTCCGCAGGCTCAAAGACTTCGAACTCTTGGGCTCGAAGCCCTTCACCAGCTTCGCCCAGAGGAGTCGTGCCGCGCGGAGCTTCGCGACCTCCATGAAGAAGTTCATCCCGATCGCCCAGAAGAAGGACAAGCGCGGCGCGAACTTGTCGACGTCCAGCCCGGCCTCGACCCCGGCACGGATGTACTCGACGCCGTCCGCGAGCGTGTACGCCAGCTCCAGGTCGGCGGTCGCCCCGGCCTCCTGCATGTGGTAGCCGGAGATGGAGATCGAGTTGTACTTCGGCATGTTCCGCGAGGTGAACGAGAAGATGTCCGAGATGATCCGCATCGACGGCTGCGGCGGGTAGATGTAGGTGTTGCGGACCATGAACTCCTTGAGGATGTCGTTCTGGATGGTCCCGGCCAGTTTGTCCGGCGTGACCCCCTGTTCCTCGGCCGCGACGACGTACAGCGCGAGCACCGGCAGGACGGCGCCGTTCATGGTCATCGAAACGCTCATCTTGTCGAGCGGGATGCCGTCGAAGAGCTGGCGCATGTCGTAGATCGAGTCGATCGCGACGCCCGCCATGCCGACGTCACCGGCGACGCGCGGGTGGTCGGAGTCGTAACCGCGGTGTGTCGCGAGGTCGAAGGCGACCGAGAGACCCTTCTGCCCGGCGGCGAGGTTGCGGCGATAGAAGGCGTTCGATTCCTCGGCGGTGGAGAAACCCGCGTACTGGCGGATGGTCCACGGCTGGTTGACGTACATCGTCGGGTACGGGCCGCGCAGATACGGCGCGACACCCGGATACGTCCCGAGGAAGTCCACACCGGACAGATCGCCGGCGGTGTAGACCGGCTTGACGCCGATGCCTTCCGGTGTCTCCCACGCGAGCGCGTCGGGGCCCTTGCCGGTGGCGGCGTGCAGTGCTTCGGTCCACTGAGGACGGTTGGCGGGGTCGGGGCCGCCCAGCTCGATTCCGGCGAAGTTCGGGATGGTCAT
This sequence comes from Amycolatopsis sp. cmx-4-54, assembly GCF_046548895.1. Lineage (NCBI taxonomy): Bacteria > Bacillati > Actinomycetota > Actinomycetes > Pseudonocardiales > Pseudonocardiaceae > Amycolatopsis > Amycolatopsis sp. cmx-4-54. Next base: position 157,988 of record NZ_JAEBEJ010000011.1, on the reverse strand, counting down.
CACTGCACTCCGAGCTCGGTCAACGTGCCGGTCAGGATTTCCAGGGCGTCGCAGCCGGTGTAGAGGTAGCCTGTGACATCCGGGTGGTCGCCGGGCTTTCCGGCGAGAAGCACCGACGTGGCGCCCGCTTCCTTCAACGCCTTCGCGACGCTGTCGGCTTCCTCCGCGTAGGAAGTGTTGCTGCCACAGAGGCAGGCGATCTTCGTTCCGCTGGCCCGGAATTCGGCGATGACGCCGTCGATGTCCTTGGGGGCGCCGGGGTTCACGGCCTCGATTCCGCCCGCCTGGAACAGGTTCACCGCGAAACTCGCCCGCGCGGTATGCGCCGCGACCGGGCCGAGCGTGGCGAGGAAGACGCGGGGGCGGCTCGGATGCGCGTCCGCCCGGTCCCGCAGGGTCTCGAACGCTTCGGCGTACCGGTGCCGGGGCAGGCCGCCGCCCGGCAGGTCATCGACGGCGTCGCGGATGACGGTTTTCTCGGTCAGGTTGGGGAATTCACTGACGCCGGTGATCGGATCTCGCCGGGTCGCGAGCCGCTTCGACCGCTTCTCCCAGGTCTCGGCGAGTCGCGCGGCGAGCGCACCGGAAGCCAGTTCGGCCTCGATCCCGCCCGCCGCCTCGATGGCGGTGAACTCGCGCCACGCGGCCTTGGCCAGGTCTTCGGTGAGGTTCTCGACGTACCAGGAGCCGCCGGCCGGGTCGATGACACCGGCCAGTTTGGACTCCTCCAGCAGCACGGCGTGCGTGTTGCGCGCGATCCGCGCGGAGAACGCGTCCGGCTGGCCGATCGCGGCGTCGAACGGGAGCACGGTGATCGCGTCCGCGCCGCCGACCCCGGCGCCGAAGCAGGCGAGCGTGGTCCGCAGCATGTTCACCCACGGGTCACGCTGGGTCAGCATCGCGGGCGAGGTGACCGCGTGCTGCCGCATGCCCGAAGCCTTGCCGCCGGACACTTCGGTGACCCGGGCCCACAAGCGCCGCGCGGCGCGGAATTTGGCGATCGTGAGGAACTGGTCGGCCGTGGCGGCGAGCCGGAACTCGATCTGCCCGGCCGCGGTGTCGACGTCCAGCCCCGCTTCGGTGAGCGCCCGCAGGTACGCGACACCCGCGGCGATGGTCGCGCCGAGTTCCTGCGCGTCCGAGCCGCCGGCCTCGTGGAACGGCAGGCCGTCGGCGACGATCGTCCGCACCTTCGGGTGACTGACGGCGACCCGCGCCGCCAGTTCCGCGGCGGGGGCGAGCGGCTGCGCCGAACCGGTGCGCGCGGCCGACCCGATCGGGTCGGCGCCGAGGGTCGCGGTGACCGCGCTCGCCGGGATCTCGCGTTCGGCGAAAAGGGCGAACAACTCGTTCGCGGCGGATTCGTACTCGTCGCCCGCGTCGAGGGTGACAGGCGCGAGGTCGACGTAGACCTCGTTCAGCGCGTCACCCAGATCGGTGACGGGGACGCCGTGCGCGCCGGCACGCAGCCAGATGGAGCTGACGCCGCCTTCGAGGTCGGCGAGGATCGCGGCGTTCGTGGCCTTCGCGTCACGGCGCGCGTACCGGGCACGGATGTCCCAGCCGGTCGTCACGGCGCCTTCGGGCCGGGCGTTTCTCACGAACGGCGGGAGACCGGGGAAACCTGTCCCCTCGACGGCGTCTTCGGCGGTGTAGAGCGGCTGGATCTCCAAGCCGTCATACGTCCGGGTGACGAGTTTGCTTTCGGGCAGGCCGTCGAAGGATTCGTCGATGGCGCCGCTCTTGCGCAGCACACCGGCCACGAGTTCCCGCCACTGGTCCCGGCTCGCTTCCGGGAACTCGGCCGCGAGCTTCAGCTCCTCGGGCGCGTCGGGCTCGCCGCGGGTCGGCACTGACTCCGTCTCGGCCACTTCCGTCATAACCATCGATGCTAACGGCCCTCAAGTGGCGTTACCTGTGACGCTAGTCGCGCCGGGGGCGGGCCGCGCGTGACGATCACCGGGGTCCACAGCCGGAAACGATCCGCGGGCCGACGGCATGTGCCCCAGTGGTCCGTTCATTCCGACAGGGCACGTCGCATGGGTCCCTCACACGGGCATACGCCACAATTGGGCCGTGCCGTCCGACACCACCGAGCCCAGCGAGAGCCCCGGCGACGAGAAGCGAGTGGTCGCCGGGCGATATCGGTTGCGCTCGGTCATCGGATCAGGGTCCATGGGCACGGTCTGGTCGGCCTACGACGAGTTCCTGCACCGCCCCGTCGCGGTCAAAGAGGTCCGTCTCCCGCCCGGCGTGCCCGCGTCGCAGGCCGACGAGCTGCGTGAGCGGACCCTGCGCGAAGCCCGCGCGATCGCCGTCCTGAGTCATCCGAACGTGATCATCCTGCACGACGTCGCGCGGGAAAACGACGAGCCGTTCGTGGTCATGGAGCTGCTGCCGTCGCGCAGCCTCGCGCATATCCTGCGCGACCACGGGCCGCTGACGGTCGAGCAGGCGGCGGCGGTCGGTATCGCGGTGGCGTCCGCGCTCGAGGCCGCGCACACCGCCGGCATCACCCACCGTGACGTCAAACCGGGCAACGTCCTCGTCGCGGGTGACGGCCGCATCAAGCTCACCGATTTCGGCATCGCGCGCAACGTCTCCGAAGCCACCATGACCCGGACCGGGATGATGCTGGGCTCGCCCGCCTACATCGCGCCCGAGGTCGCCTCCGGCGGCGCCGTCGTCCCCGCCGCCGACCTGTGGGGTCTCGGCGCGACGCTGTTCGCCGCCATCGAGGGCTCGCCGCCCTACGACGCCGACGGCGACCCGCTCGAAACGGTCGGCAAGGTCGTCAACGGGAAGGTGCCGAAGCCCGGCCCCGGTCCGCTGGCCGACGTGATCGGCGCGCTCATGAAGAAGGAGCCGTCGAAGCGGATCACCCTGCGCGAAGTGCGGCGCCGTCTGTACCCCTTGCAGGCCAAGACGCTCATCGACCTCTTCCCCGCCGAGCTGTTCCACACGCCCGACGGCAAGAAGACCACCGCGCACCTCGACGCGACCGACACCCAGGTGATCAAGCAGGTCGCGCCCGAGAAACCGGGCGAGGGCACGAGTTCCGCACTCGCCGCCGACCCCGGACCGCTGCCGTTCCTGAACCAGCCCGCACCGGCGCCTCCCGCTGAACTGCCGCCGATGCCGACCGTCACGCCGCCGCCACCTCGTCCGCCTCGTCCACCGGGGCGGTCAGGGCGGTCGGCGGTGGGCACGGTGGTCCTGGCGCTCGCGTCGGTCGTCCTCTTCCTGCTGGCCGCCGGAGGCGGGTTCGTGCTGGCCAGGGCCGTCGGCGGGCAGGACCTGCGGCCACCGGAGAAGGTGCAGCAGGGCGATACGGTCATCACTCAGCCGCCGCCGAAACTGATCACACAGCAGGGTGATGCCAGCACGGTGAACGGCCTCAAGGGCGGCCGGTTCAGCATCGGCGTCCCGGAAGGCTGGAAGAAGTTCGTCGCACCGCATGTCACCAGGGGCGTGCCGAGCACCGTGGTCCAGTACGTTTCGCCCGACGGCCGCCAGGTCATCCGGATCGAGCGGCTGAGCGGTTTCCTGTCGAACAGCCCGCCGCCCGCCTACTTCAGCTGGCTGAAGAGCCAGCATCCGGAGATCGCCCTCATCGGCGAGCCGACCACCGTGCCCGGCCGGGGCGACAACAGCCAGCGGTACACCTACCGGACGACCGAGCGCGCCGCCGGGAACAGGGACACCGTGAACGAGAGCATCACGCGCACGACGTACATGGACCTGTTCAGCGGGGGCACGGACCTCTGGATCCTCTCGGTGACCTCGACGATCGAGCAGGAGAACTCGACGAAGACCGGGATCTTCGAGCCCGTGGCGCTCTCCCTCATCGTGGACGGCTGAAGTAGGCCTTCGAGGCACGCTGCTGCGCCAGCCTCCGCAACACCGAGAGCAGCCTGTCCCCGAGCACCGTCTCCACGACGGCGATCTCGATGATCTGCTCCAGCGACTCGATCCCGGCGATCCCTTCGAGGTCCAGATCGGCGGTCCGGTCGGCGATCTCGGCGTAGGCGTCGAGTTTGTCGAGGTACCAGCCGTGCCCGACCTCGCGGATCGTGCACAGGACCCCGACCAGGGCCTGAATGACCAGGTCGTCGTCGGATTTGCAGGGCCAGCCTCGGCGTTCGGCGAGGTCGCGGACCGTGGCGAGCGCCCATTCCCTTGCTTCGTCGTCGGGCACCTGCCGGGAGGTGGTGATGCCCTGCTGGGCGATGCCGAGGACGTGGTGGGGGTTGGCTTCCCCGGCGTCGACCGCGGCGAGCACCTCGCCGACGGTCGCGAGCGAAAGGCCGCCGACCTCCATCAGCGCCCTGATCAGCTTGATCCGCTGAACGTGCCCGTCGTCGTACTTCGCCTGATTGGGGCTGGTCCGCTCACCCGGCGGGAGCAGCCCCTCCCGCAGGTAGTACTTGATCGTGGCGACCGGAAGCCCGGCTTTTTCGCTCAGTTCGGCCATCCGCACGCGCGCGTTCTCCGATCTCGGGGACGTTCCAGGGTCATCCCTGAAGACTTCTCAGGATGGATAGTTTAACTTCCCATAACGGAGAGCTTCACTATCCATCCTGGGAGGGACCCATGACCATCTTGACCGATCTCCGCGAGAGAACCCGCACCTGGCACCGGGGTTCGTACCGGCTCGCCCAAGCCTTCGCCGTCATCACCGTGCTGTGCGTGCTGGCGCTGCTGATCGACCAGCGGACGCTGGACGGCGCGCCGCTCTGGGCGAAACCGTTCAAGTTCGCCGTCTCCGCCGTGCTGTACTTCTTCACCTGGAGCTGGCTCGTCTCGATGCTGCCGAAGTTCCGCCGGACCGCGAGCTGGCTGACGAACGCGCTCGTCGTGATCTTCGCGGCCGAGTACGCGCTGATGATCTTCCAGGCCGCCCGCGTCCGGGCGAGCCACTTCAACAACGCGACCCCGCTGGACATCACGATCTTCCAGGTCATGGGCCGGATGATCGCCGTGCTCTGGGCGGTCAACCTCGTCCTGACGATCATCGTGATGTTCACCCGGCTCCCCGACCGCACGACGACGTGGGCGGCCCGGATCGGCGCGCTCCTCGGCATGATCGGGATCTCGCTGGCGACACTGATGGGCCCCCCGACCCCGGCCCAGCAGGCCGCGCTCGACGCGACCGGTCAGTCCGCGATGCTCGGCGCGCATACCGTCGGCCTCCCCGACGGCGGCCCCGGCCTGCCGATCCTCGGTTGGAGCACGGTCGGCGGCGACCTGCGGATCCCGCATTTCCTCGGCCTGCACGGACTTCAGGCGCTTCCGCTGCTCGCGCTCGCCCTCGGTGTCCTGGCGGCGCGCTACCCGCGGCTTCGCGACGACGTCCTCAGGCTGCGGCTGGTGGTGATCGCCGGCGTCGGCTACGCGGGTCTGCTCGCCCTGCTGACCTGGCAGGCGCTGCGCGGCCAGTCGATCGTCGCCCCCGACTCCCGGACCCTGACCGCCTTCGCCTTGCTCGTGGCGGGCGTCGCCTTTAGCGGGCTAATCGCGATCGGGCGGCCGTCGCGGGAGCTGGAGGTCTCGTTGCGATGAGCGTCGAGACGCTGTTCACCTGGACCTTCCCGCTGGCGACGCCGTTCTGGCTGCTGATGATCTTCCTGCCGGGCTGGTCGTGGACCCGCCGGATCATGTCCTCGCCCTGGACGCCGCTGCTCCCGCTGATCCCGTACTTCGTGCTCGCCATCGCGCATCTCGGCGAACTCTGGACGGCGGTCAGCAGGCCGGACCTCGACGTGCTCGGCGCGTTCACCGGCACGCCGTACGGGGCGGCCACGATCTGGGCCCATCTGATCGCCTTCGACCTGTTCATCGCCCGCTGGATGTACCTCGAATCCCGCGAGCACCGGATCCACCCGCTGGTGACCGGCCCGATCCTGGTGCTCACGATCTTCCTGTCCCCGTTCGGGCTGGTGGTGTTCCTGCTCGTCAGAACCGTCCGGATACGCTCGTCGCATGAGTGAGAACGAGGTCGCGGCGGCCGCCGCCATCGCCGAACGCACCGGCGTCGACAAGCACGACATCGCCGTCGTGCTGGGTTCGGGCTGGCGCCCGGCGGCGGACGTCATCGGGGAGCCCGAAGCGGAGATCCCGCTGGGCGAGCTGCCCGGATTCGTCGCGCCGGGCGCGGTCGGGCACGGGGGCACCGTCCGGTCGGTCCGCGTCGGCGACAAGCGCGCGCTGATCCTGCTGGGCCGCACGCATTTCTACGAGGGCAAGGGGATCGACCCGGTCGTGCACAACGTGCGCACCGCCGCGGCGGCGGGCGCCAGGACCGTGCTGCTGACCAACGCCGCGGGCGGCCTGCGCGAGGGCTTCCGGGTCGGGCAGCCGGTGCTGATCTCCGACCACCTGAACCTGACCGCGCGCTCACCGATCGTCGGCGCGAACTTCGTCGACCTGACGGACCTCTACGCGAAGCGGCTGCGCGACATCGCCCGCGAGATCGACCCTTCGCTGGAAGAAGGCGTCTACGCGGGGCTGACCGGGCCGCATTTCGAGACGCCGGCGGAGATCCACATGCTGCGGACGCTCGGCGCCGACCTCGTCGGCATGTCGACGGTGCTGGAGGCCATCGCCGCCCGCGCCGCCGGGGTCGAGGTGTTCGGGCTTTCGCTGGTGACCAACCTGGCGGCCGGGATGACCGGGGAACCGCTGAACCACGAAGAGGTCCTGGAGGCGGGGCGCCAGTCCGCCACCCGCATGGGCACCCTGCTCAAGGAACTCGTCGCCCGCGCCTGACACTTTGCGCGTGAAGGCCCCCTTTTTTCGGCTGAGCCGAGGGAAGGGGGCCTTCACGCGCTTCTCCTCCCCAACGTACCCGTAGGCTGACTCGGTGACGACTTCCTTGACCTCGGAGCTGCGGGATCGGGCGTTCCGCTGGATCGCCGACGACCCGGACGACGATTCCCGTGTCGAGCTGCAGAACATCCTCGCGCGCGCGATGGGCGGCGAAGCCGGTGCGGCGGACGAACTCTCGGACCGGATGGCGGGCCCGCTCGAATTCGGCACCGCCGGTCTGCGCGGCCCGGTGCGCGCGGGCCCCAACGGGATGAACGTCGCGGTCGTGACCCGGACGACGGCCGGCGTCGCGGCCTGGCTGACCTCGCAAGGACGTGCGGGTGGGGTCGTGGTGGTCGGCCGCGACGCGCGGCACGGTTCGGAAGCCTTCGCCAAGGCCGCCGCCGAAGTGCTGACGGCCGCCGGGTTCGCGGTGAAGACGCTGCCCGGCCCGCTGCCCACCCCGGTGCTCGCGTTCGCCGTGCCGGCCCTCGGCGCGGTCGCGGGTGTCCAGATCACCGCGTCGCACAATCCCCCGGCCGACAACGGTTACAAGCTTTACGACGCGTCGGGCGGGCAGATCGTCCCGCCTTCGGACGGTCAGATCGAGCGCGCCATCGAAGCCGCACTCCCGGCGATCAGCGTGCCGCGCGAGCCGGGCGCCGAGGTACTGGGCGGCGAACTCCTGGACGCGTACCTCGCGGAGGTCGCGCTTTTACCGCGTGGCCCGGAGCGAGCGGTCAGGGTCGCCGCGACGGCCCTGCACGGCGTCGGCGCGGACACCCTGCGCGCCGCGTTCGAGCGCGCCGGTTTCGGCGCCCTCCACCTGGTGGCCGAGCAGGCCACGCCCGATCCCGACTTCCCGACGGTCGCCTTCCCGAATCCGGAAGAACCTGGCGCGACGGACCTTTTGCTGACGCTGGCGTCCCAAGTGGACGCGGATCTGGCGGTCGCGCTCGACCCCGACGCCGATCGTTGCGCACTGGGCGTGCGCGAGCGGGACGGTTCGTGGCGGATGCTGCGCGGCGACGAGACCGGTGTCCTTCTCGGCTGGCACGTTCTGTCCACTGTAGACAGCGCTGTCGGCGATGCTCCGCTCGTCGCCACGACGATCGTGTCGTCGTCGATGCTCGGCGAGGTCGCGAAGGAATTCGGAGCGCGCTACGCGGAGACCTTGACCGGGTTCAAATGGCTGGTCCGCGCGGGCGAAGGGCTCGTCTTCGCTTACGAAGAGGCGCTCGGCCTTTGCGTGAACCCCGGTTTCGTCCGCGACAAGGACGGCATCGCCGCCGCCGTCCTCGCCGCGGCGTTGACCGCTTCCCTGCGCGCGGCGGGCCGCGGGCCACTGGACGTCCTCGACGAACTGTCCGTGAAGCACGGGGTGCACGTGACGGATCAGGTCTCGTTGCGGGTCACCGATCTTTCGGTGCGAGAGCGGCTGATGGCGGGCCTGCGCGCCACGCCACCGTCGGCACTGGGCGGCACCGGCGTCACGATGGAGGACCTCCTGCCCGACGCCGACGTCCTCCGCCTGACCGGCGAGGGCCTGCGTGTCGTCATCAGGCCGTCCGGGACCGAGCCGAAACTGAAGGCGTACCTGCAGGTCAAGCAGCCGGTCACCGGCGACCTCGCCGAGGCACGCGCCGCGGCGGGCGCCCGGCTGGCCGCGCTGCGAGCCGACATCGAGTCCCTGCTGGTGTGAAATGCCGAAGCTGCTGATCGTCCACCACACGCCGTCGCCCTCGACGCAGGCGATGTTCGAGGCCGTGCTTTCCGGCGCGAACCATCCGAACATCGAGGGCGTCGAGGTCATGCGCCGCGCGGCGCTGGGCGCGACCGTGCCCGACGTCCTGGACGCCGACGGCTATCTGCTCGGCACCCCGGCGAATCTGGGGTACATGTCCGGCGCGCTGAAGCATTTCTTCGACACTGTTTACTACCCGTGCCTGGATTCCACGCGGGGACGGCCGTTCGGGTTCTTCGTGCACGGCAACAACGACGTCTCGGGCACCGTGCGCGGGATCGAGAGCATCACCACCGGACTCGGCTGGGAGAGCGCGGCTTCTCCGGTGCTCGTCACCGGCGAACCGGGCAAAGCGGATCTGGCGGCTTGTTTCGAACTGGGCGGCACCCTGGCCGCCACCCTGATGCCCTGACGCCTTTCGTCCTCTAAATGCGGTAGTTGGCGATACGAACTACCGCATTCAGAGGACGAACGCGGGAAAAGTAAGGGGCCTGTCACCGGAAGCCCTGGGGGTCGACCTCCGGCAACAGGCCGAGACCAAGGGTTCGCCGTGACGGCGATCAACCTTGGCTGCCTCAGCGTACTACATCCGGCACGATCTTGTGCACCCACCGGGGAAAACGGCTCTCACTCCGGCGTCCGTACACCCCCAGGGCACGGATTCCGGAGTGAGAGACCGGACACGGCACGAAACCGCTTGACAACTGTAAACCACTGCATACATACGCTGTCAACAGCTGCGGACAGGCTGTATCGCGTTACACTCCCACTACGGAACGGGACCAGGGAACGGATGGGGGCCATGTCTCCGTATCAGACCTTCGCGCAGAAGCTGAGCGCGCTGATCGATTCGGCGCGCGCGGACGAATGTGCCCCGCACAGCTATCGCGAGCTGTCCGCGGCGATCGACCGCGCCGGTGGGCCCACCATGTCGCCCGCGTACCTCCAGCAGCTCGCCACGGGCAAACGCGTCAATCCGAAGATCCACTACGTCGAGGCGCTGGCGAAACTGTTCGGGGTTCCGATCACCTACTTCTTCGAAGACCAGGAACAGCAGCCCGCCGGAGAGGCGACGCTCATGGCCATGCGCGCGCAGGAGCTTTCCCCACAGGGCCGTCGCCAGGTCATGGACCTGCTGGAGCTCGTCGAGCGGTACGAACGGGCCGAGCGCGACCAGCCGGGCGAAAGCCGATGAAGGAACGGGAACTCCGCAAACGCTGCCGCAAGATGCTGAACAAGCTCGACATCGAGCCGCCGCTCGACGTCGGCGTGCTCTGCGAGCGGCTCGGCGAACAACGGGGCAGGCCGATCCGGCTGATGCCGTACCCGCTGGAGGTCCCCGGCCCGTTCGGCTGCTGGATCGCCACCGGTTCGGCGGACTACATCTTCTTCCAGCAGGAGACCACGAAGTCCCACCAGGACCACATCATCCTGCACGAACTCGGGCATATGCTCGCCGATCACCATCCCGGTGGCGACGCCGAACCCGCCGACTTCCTGCGCGGCCCCGCCCCCGGGCTCGACGGGGACGCGGTACACCGCGCCTTGCGCCGCACCTCCTACGATGAGGCGCACGAATGGGAAGCCGAGACCGTGGCGACCATCATCCTCGAATGGGCGTCGGTCTTGAACTACACGATTCCCCGTCGCGCCGACGACGATGACGTCCGCCGCGTCCAAGGCGCGCTGGGCGACCATCAAGGGTGGCTGTGAACTCGCTGTTCTCCCCTCTCAACGTCGTGGCGATGGCGCTGTTCGCGACCGCGCTCGCCTGGCGGATCTACCAGACCTACCGCGCGCCCCGGCTGCTGCCGAACTGGGCGATCACCATCACGATCGTCTGCGTCGCCGGCTCCTTCCTCGCCCAGCAGAAGGTCATCTCCGGCTGGCTCGACGGCCTGACGGGCAAGGGCACGGGGCGACTGGTCAACAACATCATGCTCGCCATCGGGGTGTGCGCGCTGCTGATCGTGTTCCTCGGCTCCGCGCTGGGCCCGCGCAGGCCGAGGCGCGTCCTGTTCGAACTCGTCCCGCTGTCCGGCGCGATCGCGCTGATGCTGGTCGCCATGGCCCTCACCCCGCCGGAGGTGCGCGGGCTCGCGCTGAGCCCGAAGCTCGTGCACGTGCCCGGCGTGGCGCTGTTCTACCTGGGGGCCGGGATCTACCTGATCTACGGTCTCGCCGCGTGCGCCTGGTGGATCTTCCGCTACATCCGCACCGCGGACCGCCATCTGAAGACCGGGCTGAAACTCAGTGCCGCCGGACTGGTCTGCCTTTCGGCAGGCAGCGTCTTCCGCGCGCTGTACATCGTGATCGCGTGGGCGTTCGGGCCGTCCGTCCGGCTTCTGCTCACCGTCGCCATCCCGCTGGTGATCCTCGGGATCGTGCTCTTCCTCGCCGGCATCACCTATCCGGGTGTCCGCGCGCGGTTCGCCGCGCTGCGACGCCGTCGCCAGCACCGGCGCCACCACGACGAGCTCACCCCGTTGTGGACCGCGCTGGCCGGGATCTACCCGAACATCGTGCTCCGGACCGCGCCGCAGAGCCGGTGGGAACGGTGGCGCCCGCGCACGGTCCACCGCCGGTACTACCGCCGCGTGATCGAGATCCGGGACGGGCTCGTGCAGCTGAGCCCCTATCTGGAAACCGATCTCACCGCGCTCGCCGCCGACGATCCGCGAGCGGCGGCGGAGGCGCTGAAGACGGCGATCGCCAGGCAGACCGCGGGCGAGGAGACCGACGGGCGGGCGAAACTCGTGCTCCCGGGCGGCGCCTCCGACATCGAATCCGACGTGCGGCCGCTGCTCGCCCTGTCCGCCGCCGTCTCCAGGAGCGACGCATGACCGCACAACTGCTGCTGACGGCCGGGCGCGTCCTGCCGCGTCCGAGCACACCGGTCGAAGACGGCGCCGTGCTCGTCGAGGGCGGCCGGATCCTCGCGGCGGGCCCTCGCGCCGACGTCGTGGCCCAGGCGTCGCCGGACGCCGAAAGGCTCGACTTCCCCGGAGCGACGCTGTTGCCCGGCCTGTTCAACGCCCACGTGCACCTGGCTTTCGACGCCTCGCGCGAGATGCTGCCGAACTTCCTGGCGAGCGAAGACGACGCTCTCCGCGCGGGTGCCAAGGACCGGCTGGGACAGCTGCTGCGCAGTGGCGTCACGACGGTGCGGGATCTCGGCGATCGCGACGCGCTGGGCGCGCGAGTCCGGGCGGAACTCGACGCCGAAGGCATCGCCGCTCCGCGCCTGCTGACCGCGGGATCCCCCTTGACCGTCCTCAAAGGACACTGCCATTTCTTCGGCGGCGAGGTCGCGGACGACGCCGCGATCCGGGCCATGATCGACGCCAACGCGGCCGCCGGCGCGGACGTGATCAAGGTGATGGCCAGCGGCGGCCAGATCACCGAGGGCGGCGCGGACATGTGGGAGTCGCAGTTCGACGTCCGGGCGCTGCGCCTGATCGTCGAGCACGCGGCACGCCACGGACTCCCGGTCGCGGCGCACGCCCACGGCTCCGACGCGATCGAGGCGTCGGTCGAGGCGGGTGTCCGCACGATCGAGCACTGCACCTGGATGACCGGGCCGCAGCGCCAGGACAGGCGCGAAAATGTCGCCAAGCGCATGGCGGCCGAGGACATCGCGGCGTGTTCGACGAGCAGCCGCAACTGGCGGATGCTGGCCGAGCGCATGGGCGAGGAGCTCGCGAAAACCGTGTACGGACGGCTGTCCTGGCTGGAGGAGCTGGGCGTCCCGCTGCTGGCGGGGACGGACGCCGGGCTGCCCGGTTCGGTCTTCGACGATCCCGTCGGCGCCCTCGAACTCTACGAATGGCTCGGTTTCGGTCGGCGCCGGATCCTCGAGATCGCGACCGAGGACTCCGCCGCCGGGCTCGGTCTCGGCGACGTCACCGGGCGGCTCACCCCCGGTCTGAGCGCCGACGTCCTGGTCGTCGACGGCGATCCGCTCGCCGAACTTTCCGCGCTCCGGAACGTCCGCCTCGTCCTCGCGCGGGGTGATGGCTGCGCTGTGACGTTGCGAAAGCCACTTTCGCAACGTTGAAGGTTGCGAAAGTGGCTTTCGCAACACGCCCTCCCAGCCCGGCTTGAACGCCGACGTCCTTATCGTCGACGGCGATCCGCTCACCGAACTTTCCGCGCTCCGGAACGTCCGCCTGGTCCTCGCGCGCGGCGTGATGGCTGCGACGTGACGTTGCGAAAGCCACTTTCGCAACGTTGAAGGTTGCGAAAGTGGCTTTCGCAACACGCCCACAGCGACGCCACAGGGACACACCGGCAACAACCCGGCACGGCAACGGCAACGGCAACGGCAAGACTTTCGTGACAGTGTTTTAAAACGGTGTTACCGTTGCCTCCCGCACCACGAAAGGAACCACCATGGAAGGCCCGATCAGGCTCTTCACCGTCATCGCGCTCGTTTCCCTGCCGACGGTGATGTACGGCGGTTACGCGCTGATGGGTGTCCTGCGCGACAGGAAACTGACCGAACACCAGCGCGGGATGTTCCGCGCAGGCCACGCGCACGCCGGTGTCCTCCTGGTTCTCGCGCTGGTCGCGCTGCAGATCCTCGGGCAGACCGGGCTCCCGGCCGCCACGCTTTGGATCGTCTGCTTCCTGCTGCTGTTCGGCGTGCTCGCCCAGTCCGGCGGCTTCTTCCTGCATCTGGCACCGGGCAAGGGCAAGCTCGGCGGGCGGGTCACCGGCGCCGGAGCGGTGCTGCTCGGGGCGGCGATCCTGACCACCGCGTACGGCGTCGCCTTCGCTGGTTAAGCTTGCTGACGTGCCTGAATACCTGCCGACAGCCCCCGCCAAGGGGACCCGCGACTTCCTGCCCGCCGAGATGTCCGTCCGGACGCAGGTGTTCGGCCATCTCTACGACGTGCTCGAACTCCGGGGTTTCCTCCGCTACGACGGGCCCATCCTCGAACCCGCCGAGATCTACGAGCGGAAGTCCGGGCAGGAGATCGCGGACCAGCAGCTGTACACCTTGACCACCAAGGGCGGCGAGCGGCTGGCGCTGCGCCCGGAGATGACGCCGTCGGTCGCTAGGATGATCGCGGGCAACGCCAAAGCGCTGCAGTTCCCGGTGCGCTGGTACAGCCACCCGAACTGCCACCGCTACGAGCGTCCGCAGCGTGGCCGGGTTCGCGAGCACTGGCAGATCAACGCGGACATCTTCGGTTCGGACAGCGCGAACTGCGAGATCGAGATCTTCGAACTCGTCCACGACATGATGAGCGCGCTCGGCGCGACCCCGGACATGTTCCAGGTGCGGGCCAACGACCGGAACCTGCTCTCCTCGGCGCTCACCGACATCGTCGGCGTGACCGCGGAGCAGCTGCCGCAGGTGTTCACCCTGGTGGACCGCTGGGAGAAGTCGGACCGGACGAAGCTGAGCGACACCGCGGCCGAGATCGGGCTGACCGACAAGCAGTTCGAGAAGCTGACCGAGATCCTGACGTCCGGCACGGCCCTGCTCGACGAGCTGCCGGACCAGGTCAAGGAGAGCTCGAACCTGGTCAAGGTGCTGAACAGCGGCGCCGCGGACCTGATCACGTTCGACCCGATGATCGTGCGCGGGCTCGCGTACTACACGTCGACCGTGTTCGAGGTCTTCGACACCTCCCCGGAGAACCGTCGCGCCCTTTTCGGCGGCGGCCGGTACAGCGACCTGGCGTCGTTGTTCACGTCGCAGCAGATCCCCGGGATCGGCTTCGGCATGGGCGACGTCACGCTGATCGACTTCCTCGACACGCACGGCCTCACCCCGAAGCCGCGCAGCGAGACCGATGTCGTGGTGATCCCGGTGATCGAAGAGCTCACCGACGCCGCGCGCGAGGTCGCCGGGCGGCTCCGGAAGGCCGGGCTGCGCACGTCCACGCCTGTCGAACTCCGCAAGCTGGGCAAGGAGCTCACCCGTGCGGACAAGGCCGGGGCGCGGGCCGTGGTGATCGTCGGCCAGGAGGACTGGGACGCCGGGAACGTGACCGTGCGCGGACTCGCGACCCGCGAGCAGCAGGCGGTGGCTGTCGACGGCGTGGTCGACGCGGTCACGTCTTTGGTCTGACAGAGCCCTGCTCTGACAACGAAAAGCCGGCACCCGTTGATCGGGCGCCGGCTTTTCGTTATCAGCGGGACAGCATGCGCATGGCCGCTTCGGGGTAGCGCTCCCCCGCGACCGCGTCTGCCGGGACCGCCGCCTCGATCGCGGCGACGTCCTCGGCGGTCAGCTTCAGGCCGACGGACGCCACGTTCTCTTCGAGGTACTTGCGGCGTTTGGTGCCCGGGATCGGCACGACGTCGTCGCCCTGTGCCTGCACCCAGGCCAGCGCGAGCTGTCCGGCGGTGACGCCCTTCTGCTCGGCCAGCGCGCGCAACGCGTCGACGATCGCCATGTTGCGCTCGAAATTGCCCTCGGCGAAGCGCGGCTGGGTCTCCTGACGGAAGTCACCCTCCGCGAAGTCCTCTTTGGACTTGAAGCGGCCGGTGAGGAAACCGCGGCCCAGCGGGGAATACGGCACCAGCCCGATGCCGAGCTCACGGCAGACCGGGACGACCTCGTTCTCGATGTCGCGCGACCACAGCGACCACTCGGTCTGCACGGCCGTCACCAGATGCACGGCGTGCGCCCGCCGGATCGTCTCCGGACCGGCCTCGGACAGCCCGATGTGCCGGATCTTCCCCTGCTCGACCAGCGAGGACAGCGTGCCCGCGGTCTCCTCGATCGGCACGTTCGGGTCGACACGGTGCTGGTAGTAGAGGTCGATGTGATCGACGTTCAACCGGCGAAGCGAAGCCTCGACCTGTTGGCGCACATAGAACTCGTCGCCCCGGATGCCGCGCTTCGAGGGATCCGCCTCGTCGCGCACGATACCGAACTTGGTCGCCAGCACCACCTGGTCCCGTTTGCCCGCCAAGGCGCGGCCGACCAGTTCCTCGTTGCGGCCGAAGCCGTACATGTCGGCGGTGTCGATCAGGGTGACGCCCAGTTCGATCGCGCGGTGGATCGTCGCGATCGATTCGGTGTCGTCACCTTGGCCGTAGAACTCGCTCATGCCCATGCAGCCGAGCCCCTGCGCGCCGACTTCCAGCGTGCCGAGCCCGCGGGTGGGCAGGGTGGAACCCGTCATGATCTCTCTCGCAATTCTCTGGGTTTTATTTTCCGGCGGCGCGGGCGAGCCGCTCCGGATAACGCTCACCGGCGATCGCCTCGGCGGGCGCGGCCTTTTCGATGGCCTGGATGTCCACTTCGGACAGTTCGATATCCGCGGCGGCGGCGTTCTCTTCGAGGTACTTGCGGCGTTTGGTGCCCGGGATCGGCACGACGTCGTCACCCTGCGCCTGCACCCAAGCCAGCGCGAGCTGCCCCGCGGTGACACCCTTCTGCTCCGCCAGCGCGCGCAACGCCTCGACGATCGCCATGTTGCGCTCGAAGTTGCCCTCGGCGAACCGGGGCAGCCCGCGGCGCATGTCGTCCGCCGGAAGGTCCTTCACCGACGTCACACTGCCGGTGAGGAAACCGCGGCCGAGCGGCGAGAACGGCACGACGCCGATGCCCAGCTCGCGAACGGTCGAGAGGATCTCGCCTTCGAGGCCACGAGTCCACAGGGACCATTCGCTCTGCAGCGCCGTCACCGGGTGGACGGCGTGGGCGCGACGGATCGTGTCGACGCCGGCCTCGGAAATCCCGGCGTAACGGATCTTCCCCTCCTGGACCAGCTCCGCGAGCGCGCCCCAGGTCTCTTCGATCGGCGTGTTCGGGTCGACCCGGTGCTGGTAGTAGAGGTCGATGTGGTCGACGTTCAGCCGCCGAAGCGACTCTTCGCAGCTCTGTTTGACGTACGCCGCGTCGCCGCGCGCGGACATCCCGCCGTCCTCATCCCAGACGATGCCGAACTTGGTCGCCAGCACGACCTGGTCCCGCTTGCCCGCGATCGCGCGGCCGACGAGCTCTTCGTTCGCTCCGGCGCCGTAGACGTTCGCGGTGTCGAGCAGGGTCACGCCCAGCTCGAGGGCACGGTGGACGGTGGCGATCGACTCCGTGTCGTCGTCGCGGACGCCGTAGGCCTGGCTCATCCCCATGCAGCCGAGGCCCTGCGCCCCGACCGCCAGCCCGCCGAGCATCCTGGTGCTGATCACGCTGAAATTCCCTCCACGGTGGCTCCGGTGCCGAGCACCTTGCGTTCCACCTGGTCGTAGTGGTCGATCTTGTAGTCGAGGATGTCGAGACAGGTCTGCAACTCGGCGATCCGGTCGGCGACCGATTTGCGCTGGTCGACCAGGATCGCCTTGCGCCGGCCCGCGCTCGCCGCGCCGTGGTGGCGCAGGGAGGCGTACTCGCGCATCCGTTTGATGGGCATGCCGGTCAGGCGGAGCTTGGTCAGGAACCCCAGCCACCCGAGGTCGTCGTCGGTGTAGGCGCGGCGCCCGGCGGCGTCCCGCGCCGGGGGCTCGACGAGTTTGATGCGCTCGTAGTACCGGAGAGTGTCGATGGACAGTCCGCTACGTCGCGCGGCTTCCGCTATCGAGTAGCTCATGCGAACGACACTACGACCTGGAGTGCGCTCCAGGTCAACTCCGAATCCGAGCGATTGATAACAGCGTTGCGCTACCCTCCGTACATGCCCCGCCCCAGGACGCACGACGAGAACCTCCGGCTGAAACTGCTGGACCGCGCCGGTGAACTCATCTCGGCCGACGGTCCCAAGGCGCTGAGCCTCCGCAAACTGGCCGCCGACGTCGGCACGTCCACCACCGCGGTCTATTCGCTCTTCGGCGGGAAAACGGATCTCGTCAGCGCCCTGTTCACCGAGGGGTTCCGCCGCTTCGGACGCCGGATGTCCGGGGTCACGCTGAGCGGCGACCCGGTCGAAGACCTGGTGCGGCTCGGCGTCGCGTACCGGGAAAGCGCGCTGGCCGACCCGCATCTCTACGCGATCATGTTCACGAAGTCGGTGCCGGGTTTCGAACCGGCGGAGGAGACATCCGAGCACGCCCGCGCCACGATGGCGCCGCTGGAGGGGACGATCCGCCAGGCCGTCGCCGACGGCGTCTTCCTCGACGTGCCGCCCGAGGTCGTCACGGTGGCGTGCTGGGGCTTCGTGCACGGGCTCGTGTCGCTGGAGCTGAACGGGAACCTTCCGGAGCAGTACACCGTGAGCACGGCTTACGAGACCGCGCTGCGGGTGAACGCCGCGGGCTGGCTGCGCCGGTGACCTGCGTTTAGCGGGCTAAACGCGATCCGGTGCGGGCTTGGGCGGGCAGGTCCGTGAAGGCCTCCTTGAGGGACTCTAGGTCTCTCAAGGAGGCCTTCACGGACTTCGGCGATCGCCCCGGGGCACGACCTGCGTTTAGCGGGCTAATCGTGATCCGGTGCGGTAGGCCCGTGAGGCCTTTTGCCTACCTTCAGAGCAGGGAGGGAGGCCGTCACTACGCCGCCACCCGCCGGATCGCGTTTAGCGGGCAAAACGCGATCCGACTGGCCTTGCCCCCTGATCAAGTACACGAAGGCCCCCTTGCGCCTAGCTCCGTGAAGGCCCCCATAGCGCGCCCCACCCGCCGGATCGCGTTTAGCGGGCTAAACGCGATCCGAGGCGGTCAGTAGAGCGGCAGGGTGCCCTCGTGGAGCGTCTTCCCTTCGGCATCGAGGACGACGACGCCCACCTGCGCGTTCGGCTCCATGGCCTCCGTGCCCTCCGGTCGCCAGACCGCGAAAGTCCCGTCGGTGACCGCTGCGTCGACCTTCTTGCCCGACCCGAAATCGAGCTTCACCGTGGTCGCGGTCCGCGGCACGATCCCGATGAACGGATTCTTCGCGCTGCCGACCCCGCCTTGCTCGGAGCCGCCGAGCGTTTCGGTCGAAAGTTTGCGCACTGGCTGCCGCTCGGTGCTCGAATCGGGGAAGAGGCGGTAGTAGTGATCCCCGAGCCCGCCCTGGCAGACGGCGAACCTGTCGCCGAGCCGGGCGACGACCACCTTGACGTCATCGCCTTCGAGCAGCGTTCCCGTCTCGTACACGTCCACGTCGGGCAGCGGTTCGACCGCCCCCTCCACGCAGGTCTGGAAGAACTTCCCCGCCGGTGTGCCTCGGTCCGGCACCACGGGCGGGACGCGATCGATGTCCGTCACAGCCGGTTCGGGCGCGGGCCGAAGAGCGTGCGGCGCGACGGTGACACCGTCGCCCGGCTCCCCGGTGTACGGCCCGACCGAGTATGTGGTCCGCGAAGGTTTGGACTGAGAAAGCATCACGAACAGGTTCCCGTTCCGGAAGATCGGCACGTCGGACGAGGCCGTCGAATCGGCGGTCCGGCTGAAGATCTCCATCTTTTCCCAGCCAGGGTCGGCCACCCCGGCGACCGTTCCGACGCGGCTCGTCAACAGCGCCGCGGCCTTGGTCCCCGTGGCATAGGACGGAACGGTGTCCGGGTCGGACACCGTCACCGTGATCGACGTCGTTTCACAGAAGAATGTCTTGCCGCCCGCGCGCACCGCGACGACCGTCACGGACGTCCAGGAAGGGGCGACGGTGAATTGCGGCACCCATTCGTCACGGGCGGGGAAGCGCGCGGCCTTGCCCCGGGACTGGAGCGCCGCCCAGCACCGGTTCATCGCCTCCTCGGCCTTCGGCAGGTCGAGAGCGAAGTCAGGTTCGCTCGCGACGGCAGGGCCCTGCCGGTCCGGCTCCCGGATGAGCACGGTCGTGACGAGAGCGCCCGCGAGTACCAGGACCACGGCGGCCGCGGCGGCGGCGATCGGCCATCGCCGCCGCCCGGGTTTTCCCATTCCCTCCCGCAGGGACATCCGCAGGTCGTCGAGCACTTCCGGAGGGAGTTCGCGCCTGCCGGGCAGGCCGAGGTCGTCGGTCATTTCTCCTCCAGGGCGGCCCGCAGCTGCGTACGGGCCCGCGAGATGTGGGCGCGAACGGTCACCTCCGCGACGCCGAGCAGTTCGGCGGCGTCGGCGAAGGAGAGATCGCCGAGCAGGCAGAGTTCGACGGCTTGCCGCTGCGATTTCGGTAGCTTCGCGACCAAGGCGAGCACCTGCCGCAGGCGGTCTTCGCCGTCGAGCTGGTCGACGACGGTGTCGGCGTGGTCGGACACCGACCGGGGCTCCGGCAGCCGCCGGACGAGCCGGAGCCGCCGCCCGGTGCTGCGGTGTTCGCTGCGCGCGAGGTTCCCCGCGACGGTGTACAGCCAGGGCAGCGCGCTGTCGCGGATGAGCGTGATGTCCGCCCGGCGCCGCCAGGCGGTGAGAAACGTCGTCGACGTCAGGTCTTCGGCCGACGCCCACGACCCGGTGAGCCGGTAGGCGTGGTTCCACACCGACTGGACATGCCGTTCGAACAGCTCGGTGAACGCCGGGTGATCACCGCCCGCGGCCGCCCGCCAAAGCTCCGTGTCGCTCCTGCCGGGAGGAGATTCGCACGAGTCCACCGGCACCCCCACCGTTCCGGTCACTGTCCTGGTCACATCTGTCAGTGACCGGCAACGGCGGAGTTGTTGCGAACCGGGTCAGACGGCCCCGTACTGCCGGTCCCCGGCGTCACCGAGACCCGGCACGATGAACCCCGAATCGTTCAGCCGTTCGTCGATGCTCGCGGTCACCACGCGCAGCGGCAGCCCGGTCTTCTTCAGATGCTCGATGCCTTCGGGAGCCGCCAGCGCACAGATCGCCGTGACGTCGGTGGCGCCCCGATCGGTGAGCAACCGGATCGTGTACTCCATCGACCCACCGGTCGCCAGCATCGGGTCGAGCACCATCACCGGCCGGTCGGCGAGCGATTCGGGCAGCGACTCGAGGTACGGCGTCGGCTTGAGCGTCTCCTCGTCGCGCGCGAGGCCGACGAAACCCATTTGGGCGTCCGGGATCAGCTTGTGCGCCTGGTCCGCCATCCCGAGCCCGGCCCGCAGCACCGGCACGAGCAGCGGCGGGCTCGCCAGCGCGTAGCCGTCGGTGCGCGCCACCGGCGTGTGGATCCGCTCGATCCGCACGGGAATTTCGCGCGTGGCTTCGTAGACCAGCATGACGGTCAGTTCGTGCAGTGCCGCGCGGAAGGCGGCGCTGTCGGTGCGCGCGTCGCGCATGGTGGAGAGCCTGGCTTTGGCCAGCGGGTGATCAACGACGTGCACATCCATGCCGGTCAATTTAGCCCGTCACGACTGCCGCGCGAACCAGCCGACCCAGCGGCGCTGCCAGGGTGTCTCCACCGAACGCTTGTCGTGGTTGGCCCGCGCCCACGCCACCGCCTCGTCGGCGCTCATCCCGGAAAGGGTGGCGAGACAGGACAGCACCGTGCCGGTCCGCCCCACTCCGCCGTAACAGGCGACCTCGACGCCTTCGCCCGCCGCGGCCCGGGTGTGCAGGTCGACGATCCGGCGCCGCGCGTCGGCCCAGTCCGTCGGCAGGAGGAAGTCGGGCCAGCGGATCCACGCCCGCTCCCAGTCCATTTTGTGATCGTGTTTCCGGCGCAGCTTCGCCCCGCCCAAATACAGTCCGAATTCCGGCGCGGGCCCGTTCGGCCAGGGGCGGCCCAGGCCCCGTCCGCGCACCTTGATCCCGTCCGGCAGCTCGACGGCGCCGGGTAGTGAGTTCCCCATCACGAGAGGATGCCACTGTCGACCGGAAGATGGACGCTTGGCCCTCTCCTCGGCGCTAGGCTCGTCCAGGTGAGTGAAGAGCCGGCCCTGCCGGGCCCCGAACAGATGCGCATCTCCGACGCCGACCGCGAGCAGGTCGCGCAGGTGCTGCACGCGGCGATGTCCGAAGGACGCATCACCATCAACGAGCTGGAAGAACGGCTCACCACCGTCTACGCGGCCAAGACCGTCGGAGACCTCAAGCCGGTCACCGCGGATCTGCCCCAGCAGTCACGGGCCGCGATCGAGCCGTCGACCTCGCGCGCGCTGGGCCTGCCCGACGATCGCATCGGCGGGCATCCGGGCTCCAACGCCTCGATCGCCGTCATGTCCGGCGCGTCCCGCAAGGGCAGCTGGGTCGTGCCGCCGCAGCACAACAGTTTCGCGTTCTGGGGCGGCACCGACATCGACCTGCGGCACGCGCGGTTCGCCGAGAAGCACACGACGATCACCGCGGTCGCGATCATGGGCGGCATCGACATCATCGTGCCCGACGACATCAACGTGGACGTCACCGGAATCGGCTTCATGGGCGCCTTCGAACTGGAGGATCGCGCCGGGACTCCCCCGGCGCCGCCGACCGCGCCGACGGTGAAGATCACCGGCCTGGCGTTCTGGGGTGGCGTCGTCGTGAAGCGGAAACCGCGTAGAAAGGACGTACCCGAACTGGAAGCCTGACCTGAACTGGGGGGTTCACCACATGCGCCGAAGTTTCGTCGCGATCGTTTGTGCCGCACTGCTTTCCGCCACCGCCTTGCCGGCGGTGGCCGCCGAGAACGCCGATCCGCGCCAGACCGCGATGGACGCGGCCGTCGCCGCGGGCATCCCCGGCATGGTCGCCGTCTCCGACGGATTCCGCGGTGTCAGCGGCGTCGCGGACATCGACCGGCCGGGCAAGCCCGACGTGTCGGGCCGCTGGCGGATCGCGAGTGTGTCGAAGGTGTTCGTCGCGACGCTGGTCCTGCAGCTCGTGGCGGAAAAGCGCGTCGGGCTGGACGAGCCCGTCCGGCGCTACCTGCCGGGGCTGTTGCCGTATCCGGAGTCGATCACCGTCCGCCAGCTCCTGCAGCACACCAGCGGCCTCCCGCGCGACCTGGCGCCCGAGGACACCTGGGCGACCGGTCCGGAGGTCGACACCGAACGCTTCGAGCACTTCGACAGCGACGACCAGATCCGCCTGAGCGTGACGAAGCAGCCGCTGCAGTTCGAGCCCGGGACGAGCTGGGCGTACTCCAACACCGGCTACAACGTCCTCGGCCTGCTGGTCGAGAAGGTCACGCGGAAGCCGCTGGAACGCGCGCTCACCGAGCGCGTGACCGGGCCGCTGCACCTGCGCGACACCTCGCTCCCCCGCGATTTCCCGTTCCTGCTCCGCCCGGCCGCCCGCGGCTACGAGCAGCTGTACGACGCGCCGCGCGGCCTCACCGACGTCACCACCTACAACTACTCGCGCTACTTCGGCGCCGGCGGCATGGTGTCTTCGGCCAAGGACCTCAACCGCTTCTTCGAGGCGTTGTTCGGCGGGCGCCTGCTGCCCGCCGGTCTGGTGGCGGAGATGAGGAAGACGGTCCCGGTGGGCGGTGGCATGGAGTACGGCCTCGGCCTGATGAAGCTGAACCTCAAGACGGCGGGCGCCTGCGCCGAGGACATCTCCGTCTGGGGACACGGCGGCGATCTGCCGGGGTTCGCCACCCTCAGCTTCCACGACGACTCCGGCAAGAACATCTCCACGCTGGCGACCGTGGACATCACCGCGTCGCCGGACGCCGCGCTCAAGCGTCAGCTGCCGATGATCTCCGAGTTCTGCGCCCCGGTGGTGCCCTCGACCAGTGCGCTCGCCCAGGCCCCGGTGCCCAGCCTGTAGGCCGCTTACACTCACCCGTATGACAGCTACGACCAGCTCGTCAGCGGCGACGGCCACCCCGTCGCCGCTGGCGGACGCGACTCGCGACGAGGCGAGCCTGCGCCGGTTCCTGCACGGGCTGCCTGGTGTCGACCAGGTCGGCGTCGAGCAGCGGGCGGCGGGGCTCGGCACGCGCAGCATCAAGAAGGCCGCCAAGCTCTGGGCGATCGACACCGCCATTTCGATGGTCGACCTGACGACCCTCGAGGGCGCCGACACCCGGGGCAAGGTCCGCGCGCTCGCCGCGAAGGCCATGCGGCCGGATCCGGAACGCCCGGACACCCCGCGGGTCGCGGCCGTGTGCGTGTACCCGGACATGGTCGAGACGGCTGTCGAGGCGCTTCGCGGCACCGGTATCCACGTCGCGAGTGTGGCCACCGGCTTCCCGGCGGGCCGCACGAGCCGCGAGATCAAGCTGGCCGACACCAAGATCGCCGTCGACGCGGGCGCCGCCGAAATCGACATGGTGATCGACCGCGGCGCCTTCCTGGAGGGCCGCTACCTGGAGGTCTTCGAGGAGATCCAGGCCATCAAGGCCGCCTGCGGCAGCGCTCACCTCAAGGTCATCCTCGAAACCGGTGAGCTCGCCACCTACGACAACGTCCGCCGCGCGTCGTGGCTCGCGCTGCTGGCGGGCGGCGACTTCATCAAGACCTCCACCGGCAAGGTCTCGCCCGCCGCGACGCTGCCGGTCACCCACGTGATGCTGCAGGCCGTCCGCGACTGGTTCGTCCAGACCGGTGAACTGCGCGGCGTCAAACCGGCCGGTGGCATCCGGACGACCAAGGACGCGATCAAGTACCTGGTCGCGGTCCACGAGGTCGCCGGCGAGCAGTGGCTGACCCCGGATCTGTTCCGGTTCGGGGCGTCCAGCCTGCTCAACGACCTCCTGCTGCAGCGCCGCACCCAGGCCGACGGCCACTACAGCGGTCCCGACTACGTGACGGTGGACTGATCCATGGGCATCTTCGAGTACGCGCCCGCGCCCGAATCGCGCGACCTCGCGAACCTCAAACCGCATTACCGACCGTTCGTGAACGGCGAATTCGTCGACGGCTCAGGTGAGCCGCTCAAGACCATCAATCCCGCCACCGAAGAGGTGCTCGCCGAGGTCGGCACCGCTTCGGTGTCCGATGTGGACAGTGCGGTGAAGGCCGCGCGCAAGGCGTACAACGGCGTCTGGTCCAAGATGCCGGGCTCCGAACGCGCCAAGTACCTGTTCCGCATCGCGCGCCTGATCCAGGAACGATCGCGCGAGCTGGCCGTGCTGGAAAGCCTCGACAACGGCAAGCCGATCAAGGAATCGCGCGATTCCGACGTGCCGACGGCCGCCGCGCACTTCTTCTACCACGCCGGCTGGGCCGACAAGCTCGACTACGCGGGCTACGGCCCGAACCCGAAGCCGCTCGGCGTCGCGGGCCAGGTCATCCCGTGGAACTTCCCGCTGCTGATGCTGGCGTGGAAGATCGCGCCCGCGCTGGCCACCGGCAACACCGTGGTGCTCAAACCCGCGGAGACCACGCCGCTGACCGCGCTCGTGTTCGCGGAGATCTGTCAGCAGGCCGAACTCCCGCCCGGCGTGGTGAACATCCTGCCCGGCGCCGGGGACATCGGTGCCGCGCTCGTGGGCCACGGCGACGTGAACAAGGTCGCGTTCACCGGTTCGACCGAGGTCGGCAAGGCCATCCAGCGCCAGATCGCGGGCACCGCGAAGAAGCTGACGCTGGAGCTGGGCGGCAAGGCGGCGAACGTCGTCTTCGATGACGCTCCGCTGGACCAGGCCGTCGAGGGGATCGTCAACGGGATCTTCTTCAACCAGGGTCACGTGTGCTGTGCGGGCTCGCGCCTGCTGGTGCAGGAGTCCATCGCCGAAGAGCTGCTCGAGAAGCTGCGCTACCGCGTCTCGACGCTGCGGCTGGGCGACCCGCTGGACAAGAACACCGATATCGGCGCGATCAACTCCGCCGAGCAGCTCGCGAAGATCAAGGGTCTCGTGGAGTCCGGCGACGCCGAGGGCGCGCAGCGCTGGACCAGCCCCTGCCCGGTGCCGGAACGCGGTTTCTTCTTCGCTCCCACCGTGTTCTCCGACGTCCAGCAGTCGATGCGCATCGCCCGCGAAGAGATCTTCGGGCCGGTGCTTTCGGTGCTGACCTTCCGCACCCCGGACGAGGCGGTCACCAAGGCGAACAACACGCCGTACGGGCTTTCGGCCGGCATCTGGACCGAGAAGGGTTCGCGCATTCTCTGGATGGCGAACCAGCTCCGCGCCGGCGTCGTCTGGGCCAACACGTTCAACCGCTTCGATCCCGCCGCGCCGTTCGGCGGCTACCAGGAGTCGGGTTTCGGCCGCGAAGGCGGACGCACCGGACTGGAGGCCTACCTCGATGTCTGACCGTATTTCGGTGGCGAAGACCTACAAGCTCTACATCGGCGGCAAGTTCCCGCGTTCGGAATCCGGCCGCGTGTACCCGGTCACCGACACCAAGGGCAAGTTCCTGGCGAACGCCTCGCACGCGTCCCGCAAGGACGTCCGCGACGCGGTTTCCGCCGCTCGCAAGGCTTTCGGCGGCTGGTCGGCGGCGACGGCGTACAACCGCGGCCAGGTCCTGTACCGGGTGGCGGAGATGCTGGAAGGCCGCCGCGAACAGTTCGTCGCGGAGGTCTCGGCGTCCGAAGGCGTGGCGACGAAGAAGGCTCAGTCCCTTGTGGACGCGTCGATCGACCGCTGGGTCTGGTACGCGGGCTGGACGGACAAGATCGCGACCGTGCTCGGCGGGGCCAACCCGGTCGCGGGCCCGTACTTCTCCTTCACCGTGCCGGAACCGACCGGTGTCGTCGGAGTGCTGGCGCCGCAGGAGTCATCGCTGCTGGGCCTGGTGAGCGTGCTGGCCCCGGTGCTGGCGACCGGCTCGACCGCGGTGGTCGTCTCCAGCGCGGACCGGCCGCTGCCCGCGATCACGCTTTCGGAGGTCCTGGCGACGTCCGATCTGCCCGGCGGGGTCGCGAACATCCTGACCGGCCGCGCGTCGGAGCTGGGCTCGTGGCTCGCGTCGCACGGAGACGTCAACGCCCTCGATCCGACCGGCGCCGAGCCGTCCGCGCGGGCGGACCTGGCGCGCGAGGCCGCGGGGACCGTGAAGCGGGTCCTGACCGTTCCGGACACCGAGCCGGACTGGACCGCCGACGCCGACATCTCGCGGCTGCGGCGGTACCTGGAGGCGAAGACCGTCTGGCACCCGCTGGGCGTCTAAGCCACCCGGTTCGGACAGTTGGACACCGCAAGTCCGTGAAGGCCTCCTTCCCTACTTTGAGGGTAGGGAAGGAGGCCTTCACGGCACCCAGTCGCTGGGGGTCCGGCCCGCCTGCCCGCCCCTACCGCCGGCGTTGCGAAAGCCACTTTCGCAACGTTGAAGGTTGCGAAAGTGGCTTTCGCAACCACCTTCGCCGCACCACCGGCCGGCCAAGACCTCACGGATCGAGATCGGCCCCGGTCAGCGCCCGGCCCGGCAGCGGCTCGTTCGTGCCGACGGCCCGCAGGCCGTCGATCATGATCCCGATGCACCGCCTCGTCGCCATCCGCGCGACCTCCTCGCCCTTGCCCGGCATCTGCCGCAGCAACGTCGCGAACAGGATCGCGACGTCACCGGCGGCGACGTCGCTCCGGAGCTTGCCCTCCGCCTGCGCGCCCCGGACGAAAGCGTCCATCACCAGCAGCAACTCGTCACGCAGTGCCTTGATCGCGGGGTCACTCTTCAGGATCGCCAGCGCCCGGGGCGACACCATCGCGAGCTGGATGCTCAGCTGCAGTTCCATCGACTGGTGCAGCAGCCGGATCAGCGCCTCCCAGTCCGAGGCCTCCTGATCCCTCGCGGCCTTCGCGTCCCTGAGGACCCGGTCGAAGTTGTCGACGGCGACCGCCCGGATCAACGCGTCGCGATCCGGGAACCGCCGGTACAGGGTGCCGACGCCGACACCCGCCGAGCGGGCGATCTCCTCCATCGGGACCTCGGCGCCTTGGGCGGCGAAGATGGCTCTCGCGGCAGCCAGGATCTGATCCCGGTTCCGGCGCGCGTCGGCACGCAAGCGGGTCTCGGGGTCGGCCGTCATGATCCTCGCCTCTCGAAGGGTCCTTCAGGGCCGTGATTCTCGCACGTAAGGGCGTGCCCTTCACGCCTCCCGGGAAACCACCCCTTCGCGAGTGGACGATCCGCCTCCGCTTGAGTACCTTGGTCGATAAGCGGAATGAAACCATCCGCATACGTTTTTGGGGTCCCCTGTCCGATACCGCCCGAACCACCCGACTTCTGGGGAAGGACAACCCGATGACCGACGTCGAGGAAACCACCGCGACCTTGCCGCTGGCGCGGAAATGCCCGTTTTCGCCACCGCCCGAATACGAACGGCTTCGCCGGGAAAGTCCGATCTCCCGGGTCGGTCTTCCTTCCGGCCAAACGGCTTGGGCGCTCACCCGGCTCGAAGACATCCGCGAAATGCTGAGCAGCCCGCATTTCAGTTCCGACCGGCAGAGCCCGTCGTTCCCGCTGATGGTCGCGCGGCAGATCCTCCGCGAGGACAAGCCGTTCCGGCCCTCCCTCATCTCGATGGACCCGCCGGAACACAGCCGGGCCAGGCGTGACGTCGTCGGGGAATTCACCGTCAAACGCATGAAGGCGCTCCAGCCGCGAATTCAGCAGATCGTCGACGAACATCTCGACGCCCTGCTCGCGGGCCCCAAACCCGCCGATCTCGTCCAGGCGCTTTCCCTGCCGGTTCCGTCTTTGGTGATCTGCGAACTGCTCGGCGTCCCCTATTCGGACCACGAGTTCTTCCAGTCCTGCAGTTCGAGGATGCTCAGCCGGGAGGTCACCGCCGAAGAACGGATGACCGCGTTCGAGCAACTCGAAAACTATCTCGACGAACTCGTCGCCAAGAAGGAGGCGGACGCCACCGAGGACGACCTCCTCGGCCGTCAGATCCTGAAGCAGCGCGAAGCGGGCGAGGCCGACCACGGCGAACTTGTCGGGCTGGCGTTCCTGCTGCTCATCGCCGGACACGAGACCACGGCGAACATGATCTCGCTCGGCACGGTGACCCTGCTGGAGAACCCCGATCAGCTGGCGAAGATCAAGGCGGACCCGGGCAAGACCCTCGCCGCCATCGAGGAACTCCTGCGGGTCTTCACGATCGCGGAAACGGCGACCGCACGCTTCGCCACCGCGGACGTCGAGATCGGCGGAACGCTCATCCGCGCCGGCGAAGGCGTCGTCGGCCTGAGCAACGCGGGCAACCACGATCCGGACGGCTTCGAGAACCCGGACACCTTCGACATCGAACGCGGCGCGCGGCATCACGTCGCCTTCGGATTCGGGGTGCACCAATGCCTCGGCCAGAACTTGGCGAGGTTGGAACTCCAGATCGTGTTCGATACGTTGTTCCGGCGAGTACCGGGCCTCCGGATCGCCGTTCCGGTCGACGAACTGCAGTTCAAGCACGATTCGACGATCTACGGCCTCCACGCCCTTCCGGTCACCTGGTAGGAGGAGCCATGAAGATCATCGCGGACACCGGGAAATGCGTGGGCGCGGGCCAGTGCGTGCTCACCGATCCCGATCTGTTCGATCAGAGCGAGGACGACGGAACTGTCCTCGTGCTGAACGCCGAGCCCGAAGGCGAAGAGGCGGAAGAGAACGCGCGCACCGCCGTGCACATTTGCCCGGGGCAGGCCTTGTCGCTCGCGTGAGGGGCGGGGCGCGGTGGTCGTGAGTGGTAAGTGTCGTTCTAACGACACTTACCACTCACGACCACCCCAGCGCGAAGTGGGTCAGCAGCTGACGAGTAGCCCGGTGACCGCCGTGCAGGCCGCCGACGCGGTGTCGTTGGCCGCGTTCGGATCGGCGACGGAACTCCGCGTGATCTTCGCGGTCGTCTTGACCGGTCCGAGGCTCAGCAGCCCGGTCGCCACCGAGAACTTGGCCGTGGCACTGGCTCCGGACGCGAGCGACGGGAAGTCGCAGTCGACGACCTTCGTGCCGTTCGGGTTCGAGCAGGCCGAGGAGCCGGTGAAGCGCAGCCCGTTGCCGAGAGTCGACGCCACCCGGATCCCGGACGCCGCGGCCGGACCCGCGTTCGTGACCTTGACCGTGTAGTCGATCGACGACGTCAGGAGCCCGCGCGGGGACGCGGTCAGCGTGACCCCGAGGTCGGCGGCGGTCGTGCCGCCGGTGACGGTCAGCACCGGACCGTCGAACGTCTCGAAACTGTAGTTCTCACCGAGGAACTGGTGCCGCAGGGTCACCGGGCCGAGCGGGGCGTCGTCCTTGATCCGCAGGGTGAACGTCACCTTGCGGCTGTCGCCGGGAGCCACGTCCCCGACCCCGCCGCGGATGCTCACGACGTGCGAGCTGCAGCTGAGCGCGCCCGGGCACGAGACGACATCGGCGATCCCGGTGAGCGGGGTCTCGGCGGTGTAGAGCGTCGCCGCCCCGCCCTCGATGGCCGCGTCCGTGAGCGCGTTGTACAGCGAGTGCTCGACGGTGAACGTCTGTCCACGTTGGACAGTGGTCGGGCCGACCACCACCGAACTGGTGGGAGTCTCGGCGAAGGCCGGGGACGGCGACACGAGCGTGATCGTGGCGGCCGCGACCACAAGCGACAGAAGGGCGGCTCTTCGAAACTTCATCGATTCTCACAATCCCGGGCGTCGGTGCGGACAACGATCAGTCGCCGGGTGACGGGCGTTCGTTACCGGTGTCTTCCACCGGCCGGCCCGTCGTTCTCACCCGCTCGGAGCAACCCTCCCGCGTGTTCCAGGTGCGCAGAACGCGTCTTCGGTCAGCAGTTCGATCACCACGCCCGTTCCCAAGCTGTGACCAACGCCGGCTAGCTAGCTCGTGCCCTCGCCGCGAAGCGCGGGAAGCAGATTCGCCTCCTCGTAGGCGAAATGCTGTTCGAGTCCCTTCACGACGCGCTCGAACTCCTGTCGCAGTGCGGCGCGTTCGATCTTCCCCTTGCCCTGCAACAGTTGGTCGAGATCGTGCAGCGCGCGGGACACGGTTTCGTGCTCCTGACGCAGCCGCTTCAACGCCGGCGCGAGCCCGGGATGGGCCTTCTCGATCGCGGTGAACGCGGCGTCCTCGCGGAGATGATGCATGCGCAGGTCGTTGCAGAAGGTCACGCAATGGCCGAGCAGTTCGCGCCGCGGATGCGGCCGGTCCGCGACCGGCGCTCCGTCGAGCTCGGCCCGCGCGGCCGCCAGCGTCTTGCGGAGCTCCCTGTGGTGGACGAGCAGCTGATCGGCGATCGCCCGGCCGCGGGCGGCGTCGACTTCCAAGAGATGCAGCGTGAAACCCCGCTCTCCGCCTTCGAACGGGACGGCACGCGCGGCATGCGGCACGCCGTCGATCTCGAGTGTCGCTTGTGGACTGGCCAGAAGGTCGCGATACCAAGGTGAATCGCCGTCGGGCGCGAACACCAGATACCGGCTTCCGGCCGGGCGGCAGTCGACACGAGTGGTGCGGGGACGGCCCGTTCCGGCGTCAGCGGTGGTCATCAGCACCGATACTCCCCAGGTAGCATCATCATGAAAGCTATTTTGCTTTGCAAGCAAAGCCTCTTTGTTTGCAAAGGTATCCAGGAGGGTGCACGGTGTCAACCGAGGACATGGAAGTCGACGACGCCGTACGCGCCTTGCTGCTGCTCATGCCGCGGATGGTCGGACGCGCGAAGCGGATCAAGATCCCCGAAGAACTCCAGTCGCTGTCACTGGCGCCGCGTCATCTGTCGCTGTTGTCGTACCTGCTCTTCGACGGGCCCATGACGGTGAACGAGCTGGCCGAACGGCTTGAGGTCGCCCCGACCACGGTGAGCCTGATGGTCGGCGAACTGACCAAGAAGGACGTGCTCGTCCGGCGCGAGGACGAGGCGGACCGGCGACGACGGATCGTCGCCATCGCCGAGGGGATGCGGCCCGCGATCGACGGCTGGCTCGCGCAGGGCGCCCGCGCCTGGCAGAAGGCGCTCACGCCGTTGACGCCGGCCGAGCGGCGCATGTTCATCGATACCCTGCGCGCGTACGAAGACGGACTGACCGACTAGGAGGAGCGGTGCGCTACCTGCTGATGCTCTGCGGGACCGACGGCGATCCGGCGGTCACCACCGATATCACCGAACCCTGCCGCGCCTGGGGCGAAGAGATGGCGCGGCGCGGTCTGCGCGTCAACGGCATGGGCCTCCACCCACCGTCGTCGGCGACGACCATCCGCGTCCGCGGCGGCGAGGCACTGCTCACGGACGGGCCGTTCGCCGAGACGAAGGAACAGATCGGCGGAATCAACATCCTCGAATGCGACAGCCGCGAACAAGCCGTCGAGGCGGCGAAGACCCACCCGTGGGCCGCGATCGGCACGATCGAGGTCCGCGAACTGCTTTAGGCGATCCGGACGGTGACCTGATTGTCGGCGTAGGTGTAGGCCACGTATTCGAATTCGACGCCGGTGCGTTCGACGTACTCCAGCCACGCCTTATGCTCGTGCCGTTGCCAGCCGGGATAGTTGAAGAACTCGTCGAAATGCACGATGCTGCCGGACCGCAGACGCGGGCCGACGAGATCGAGCACGGTTTTCGCGGAGCTGTACAGATCGCCGTCCACGTGAAGGAAATCGACGACGCCTTCGTGCTGCCCGAGAAAGCCGGGAAGCGTGTCGGCGAAAAGACCGACGACGAGTTCGGCGCCGGGGACATCGGGCAGGTCGTCGCGCGCGAACGAACCGGCGGGCATCCCGTTGAGCCAGTTCTCCGGCAGGCCCTGGAACCAGTCGAATCCGTAGGTCTCCACACCACCGCGGGCCTTGGCGATCACGCGCAGCGTGTTCCCGGTCGCGACACCGAACTCGAGGGCCATTCCCCCGGCCGGGGCAAGGGAAAGCGCGTACGCGAGAGTCTCTTGTGGACGCGCGAAATGCTTGGTGCCGGTCAGCTGCTCACGGGCGAAACGATTGCTGTCCCTTGCCGCGTCCTGGTCGCCGGCGTAGATGATGTCGCGGCGGCTCCGGATTTCGAACTCGACGATCCGATCGAAACAGCGATCCCCCTGCCGGACGATCTCCGCGCGCAATTCCGCGGCGACCCGGTCCAGTTCCTCCGGATAAGGATCATGGAATCGCCGGGCGAGCCGGTGCAGGCCCCGGCCGAGCGTGCCGCGAGCCGACCGGCTCAGGGTTTTCAGGGCTGAATGGGGTACCAGGTGACGCATCCCGGGAAGATACACCCGTCCCTTTCGGGTGAACGGGTCCAGAACGCCCGGGGGCCGGTTTCGTTGCGGTAACCGAGGGGTCCGCTCCTAACATCGCGATCGCCGCCGGTACTCGGGGTACCGGCACGGAAAAGGGAGCACGATGAGCAGGATCGTCATCTTCGGGGCGGGCGGACGCGGCGGGCGCGGTGCCGTCGCCGAAGCCGTGAGCCGCGGGCACCAGGTCACCGCCGCCGTGCGGGACCCCGGCCGCCACCCGGACCTCGCCGGGGACAACGTCACCTTGACCGCCGCAGACGTCACCGTCGCGGACGACGTCGCGAAGGCCGCCGCCGGGCACGACGCCGCGATCAGTTCCATCTACCGCGGGGATCTCTCGTCACGCGAGTACTACCCGGCCGCCGCGCACGCGCTGATCGACGGCCTCGGCCGGGCCGGTGTCGCCAGACTGGTCGTCGTCGGCGTCGGATCGGCGCTGGAGATCGCTCCGGGCGTCGCCTTCCACGACCAGCCGGGCTGGCCGCCCGAGCACCGCGAGTTCTCGCTCGGGCACACGGCGGAACTGGAGGTCTTCCGTACGTCCGGCGGCGGGCTCGACTGGGTGGTTGTCGCGCCGCCGCCGGTGATGCTCGACGAACACGCCGAACGCACGGGCGAGTACCGCAGCGGGGACCACCGAGTACTGCCGCGCGCGGCGGACGCGGGGCCGTTCTCCTACGCGGATCTCGCGGTCGCGCTGGTCGACGAGATCGAGCGGCCGAAGCATTCACGGGTGATGGTCGCGATCGACCACTGAGGCTTCACGGCCATGCGCCTGCTGGTGCAGGTGGGGCGGGTGTGACGATGAGCGGGTCCGTGAAGGCCTCCTTGAGGGACTCTGGGTCCCTCAAGGAGGCCTTCACGGACCACGCGCCCGCCAGCAGCCACAGCCCTGGATGTAAAGCGCGTGAAGGGCATGGCGGCTGCGAGTGAAGGGGAAACTCGACCTTCGCACCTTCCTAAGTACATGAAGGCCCCCTTCCTTGCGCCTGGCGCAAGGAAGGGGGCCTTCATGTACTTGGCGAGCCGTCAGGCGGTCGGCGTCCAGTACAGGAGCCGGTTCGGGGAGCGCGTGAAGGCCTTCACGCGCTCCCCGGTCGTAAGACTTCTAGCGCTCTGGGGCGTCGCCGCCGTTCTGCTCGGCCAGGAACCGCTCGAACTGGTTGCCCAGTTCCTCGGCGGTCGGCATGTGCTCGACCGACTCCGCGAGCAGGCTTTCCTTGCCGGACGCCTCCATGAACGTGTCGTACTGCTGCTCCAGCGCGCGCACGACGTCGGCGACCTTCTCCGAGCCGGCGACCTGGCGGGCGATCTCCGCCTCCGCCTCGTGCGACGCCTTCCGCAGTTCCCCGTCCGGCAGGTTCAGCCCGGTCGCCGCGGCGACGG
Organism: Amycolatopsis sp. cmx-4-54; assembly: GCF_046548895.1. Classification (NCBI taxonomy): domain Bacteria; kingdom Bacillati; phylum Actinomycetota; class Actinomycetes; order Pseudonocardiales; family Pseudonocardiaceae; genus Amycolatopsis; species Amycolatopsis sp. cmx-4-54. The sequence continues at coordinate 124,209 of NZ_JAEBEJ010000011.1, read as the reverse complement.
CGCCGAGCAGGTTCAGCGCGGCGCTCGGGTACGTCGAGTCCTCCAGATAGGGCGGCACGTGCGCCGCGAAACCGGACGCGTCGTGTCCCCACTCGCCGAGGCGGAACTCCAGCAGCCCGGCGACACTGCCCGGCACCTGCATCCGGTTGGGCAGTGGGCGGTGTTCGCCGACGAGTTCGTTCCGCGTCGCGTGCGCGGTCACGCCGAGCGGCCGGGTGTGCGGCGCGCCCATCGGGATGCCGTGGAAACCGGTGGTGAGCCGGACGTCCCAGCGTTCGACCAGCCCGCGCACGGCCGCGCAGAACCGCTCCCAGTCGTGGTCCGGTTCCGGCCCGGTGAGCAGCAGGAACGGCACGCCGTCGGCGTCGTGCAGCAGGTGGACGACCAGTTCGGGGGCGTCGTAGGCGTCCCAGTGGTCGATGGAGTAGGTCATCGCCGGGCGGCGCGAGCGGTAGTCGATGAGGCGGTCCACGTCGAACCGCGCGATCACCCGGTGCTCGGAGGAGTTCAGGAGCTGCTCGGCGACGAGCCTGCCCGCCGAACCCGCGTCCATGAAGCCGTCGAAGTAGTGCAGGAGCACGGCCCCGCCGAGGTCAGGGACGTCCGAGTCCACCTCGTACAGGTCTTCCGGGTCCAGCGCCACCAGATCCTCCAGGTTTCGTGGGTACGACCGTCCACAGGTACCAACGCCTCGATAGGGGGTATCCATTCCGCCGACGGTGGCTTCGATCCTATCGGTCCGTGACAGCTGTCGTGGGCGGTCCACACCGGGGTGGTGCAGGCTGGAGGGGTGACAGAAGAGACTCTCGGCCTGCGCCCGCCCGCCAATCGGGTGAGCAGGCGCGCCATCGGTTACTGGACGGTGTGGGCCGCGGTCGGCTGGGTGATCCTCATCGCCGCGCAGACGGTGTTCGTGCTCACGAGCGACGACGCGCCGACGTGGCTCACGGTGACCTTGACGATCTCCTGCGTGGTCGCGCCGCTGCATCTGCTGGTCATGCCGCAGTGGCGCTACCGGATCCACCGCTGGGAGGTCACCGGCGAGGCGGTGTACACCCAGGAAGGCTGGCTCAGCCAGGACTGGCGGATCGCGCCGATCTCGCGGATCCAGACCGTCGACATCGAACGCGACCCGATCGAGCAGCTGTTCCGGCTGGCGAAGATCACCGTGACGACGGCGTCGGCCGCGGGACCGGTCAAGATCGCCGGTCTCGACCACGCCGAAGCGCTGAAGCTGGCCGCGGAGCTCACGAAGACCACGCAGGCCACGCCGGGTGACGCGACATGAGCACCGAGGCACCACCGGAGGCCGCCGTCGGCCAGTGGCGCCGGCTCGACCGCCGGATGCTGCTGATCCGGCCGGTGCTCGACGTCGTCAAATCACTCCCGGTGCTGATCGGGACGGTGATCCTCGGCCGGGGCAACGGCTGGGAATGGTTCGGGCTCGGCGTCACCGCGCTGACCGTCCTCGTCGGTGTCTCGCATGTGCTCACTTCCCGCTACCGCATCGCCGACGGCCAGGTGGAATGGACCACGGGCCTGTTGCTGCGCAAGCATCGCGCGATCCCGCTGGACCGGGTGCGCACGGTCGACGTCACCTCGGAACCCAAGCACCGCTTGTTCTCCCTCAGCGCCGTGCGCATCGGCACCGGACGGCATTCGCTCGCCCAGGGCACGAACGGCGACCAGCTGGTGCTCGACGCCGTCAGCCGGACAGAGGCCGACCGGCTGCGCACGGTTCTCTTGCACCGCAAGGAGATCACCGAGACCGCCCCGCCTCCCGAGCAGGTCGTGGCGGAGATCGACCGCAAGTGGGTGCGGTACGCGCCGTTCACGCTGTCCGGGCTCGCCGTGGTGGGCGCGATCTTCGCCGCCGTCTGGCATTTCGCGCACCAGCTGAACATCGCGCCGGAGAACGTCGGGCCACTGCGGGATCTCATGGACGATCTGGCGGACACGGCGCTGTGGCTGATCGTGGTCGTCGCCGCGGTCGCCCTGCTCGTGGTCGTCTCCCTGCTTTCCGTCGGCGGCTATGTGCTGTCGTTCTGGAACTTCAAGCTCACCCGGGAGACGGAAGGCACCCTTCACATCCGGCGCGGGTTGATCACCACGCGTTCGGTGTCCATCGAAGAAGAACGGCTTCGCGGCGTCGAAGTGAAGGAGCCGCTGCCGCTGCGGATCGCCGGCGGGGCGCGGCTCACCGCGATCGTCGGCGGGCTTCGTGAGGGCAAGGGCGGGGACAAGGGTGGCGGGCTCCTGCTGCCGCCCGCGCCGGTCGGCCGGGTCCACGAGGTCGCGGCCGAAGTGCTGCGGGAGAACTTCGATCCGGCCACCGTCCCGCTGAACCGGCATCCCCGGCGGGCGCTGACCAGGCGGCTGACCCGCGCGGTCGGCGGCGTGCTGATTCTGGCGGCCGCCCTGTTCGGCTTGGCGTGGATCGATTTCCTGCCGTCATGGATGTGGCAGGTCGCGCTCGCCCTGGTCCCGCTCGCCGCACTGGTCGGCTGGGACCGCTATCGCAACCTCGGCCACGCGATCGTCGGGCGGTACCTGGTCAGCCGGTCGGGTTCGCTGGCGCGGGCGACGGTGGCGATCCGGCGCGAGGGGGTCACCGGTGTCGTCGTCAGCCGTTCGTTCTTCCAGCGCCGCGCCGGATTGATCACCGTGACGGCCCCGATCGCGGCGGGCAAGGGCGACTATCAGGTGGTCGACGTCGGCGAATCGGCCGGGCTGGCGATGGCGGAACAGGCGGCGCCCGGCCTGCTCACTCCCTTCCTGCGCCGGGAGGTTCAGCGGTAACCGGTGACGTCCGCGGGCAGGCCGGGGTCCTGGACCTCGACGAGATAGCGCCAGCAATCGGGACGGCTGCCGTCGAGGTCGGTGAATCCGTATTCCTTCGCCAATTCGCCACTGGACACCGATTTCCCGTTCCAGCGGGCGACTTCCGCGTCACCGGCCAGCGCGGCGACCGCCCTGCCGACGAACGCCGGGCTTTCAGAAATGGCGAAATGCGGCTGCACCTTCGTCGCTTCCCGCCAATTCTCTTCGGTCACCCGATAAGCGTCGAGCATCGCTTCGGAACGCAACCAGCCGGGCGTGACCGCCACCGCGGTACCGCCATGCGGCGCCAATTCGTGCCCGAGCGCGAACGCCATCCGGTTCACCGCGGTCTTGGCCAGGTCGTAGAAGAACGAAACCCGGTAATTCTCCGAGTTGTACTCGGCGGTGCCGTCGTTGACCTCGACGACCAGCGCGCCGGGCTTCCTGATCATGAGCGGGAGCGCGAAATGGCTGGTGATGGCATGGGTGTCGACGGCGAGCCGCAGCGTCCGCAGTCCGACGTCCAAAGTGGACTCCCAGACCGTCTTGTCCCACTCGATGGGCGCGCCGTAGATGTCGTTGACCAGTACGTGCAACGCACCCTGTTCGGTGTCGATCCGCTCCACCAGTTCGCGGACCTGGTCCGCCGCCAAATGGTCCACACCGATCGCTATCCCGCACCCGCCTGCTTCGTCGACGAGCGCCGCGGTCTCCTCGATCGTCTCCGGACGATTCATTTCCGATCGCCGGGAACCGGTACTGCGACCGGTCACGTAAACGGTCGCGCCGGCGGCGCCCAGCTGTACCGCTATTCCCCGCCCGGCCCCGCGAGTCGCCCCGGCGACCAACGCGATCTTGCCTGCCAATGGCTTTTCCATGGGCCGAACCTAGCAAGAAGTCCGCTTGTTCGTGGACCAAAGACCCTGGTCCGCAATTCACACAATGTGCTAGCTTCTTGACTCTTCGTGATTCCCCGGCGAGAGGTCGAGATGACGCCTGCCGCACGATCCCTGGACACCACCGCCCCGCCGAAACGCACCCCCGGCGCCAGCAGCTCGCGCAAAGTACTGCAGTTGCTGCTCTCCTTTTCCGAACGCCGCTGGGACGCGAGCGTCGCCGAACTCGCGGCGAGGATCGGCACCCCGGTCGCCACGACGTATCGCTATGTCGCGCTGCTGAAGGAACTCCAGCTCCTGGAGGAGGGCAGGACGGGGCGCTATCACGTGACGAGCCAGGTGATGCCGCTCGCGCGGGCCGCGCAGCTGGCCAACGACCTCGCCCGGCTGGCCCGCCCGGCGATGGAAGAGGCGGCCCGCGACCTCGGCGAGACGGTGCTGCTGTTCCAGCATTTCGGCGAATCCGCGGTCTGCGCGGACCGCGTCGAATGCGAACGCGCGATGCGGTTCACCTTCCAGCCGGGGCATTCCGTCCCGCTCGGCACCGGCGCGTCGGGCAAGATGCTGCTCGCCATGCTGCCGGAGGCCGAACGCGAAAGGCGCCTTTCGTCGCTCGTCCAGCGCCGCGGCGCGAGCGTGCGGGAAGAGGTCAAACGCGCCGGGGCGAACCGGTTCGCGGTCAGCTGGGGCGAACTGGACGACGGCGTCTGGTCGTGTTCCGTGCCGATCCCGAACACGGGGCACCGCCCGGCGGTGCTGACGCTGGCCGCCCCCGCCACCCGAATCGGTGACGACGCGAAGCGGGCCGCCATCGTCGCGCTCCAGTCGTACGCGAGCAGGATCCACCGCGCCGTTTCGTCGTTCGCCCTCTGACTCCGCGAGTGCCGTCCATCCAGTCACGCGTGTCGTCCGTCTGATCACACGTGCCGTCCGGCCGGTCACGGGAACCGGCCGTTCGGTTCGGGCACGTCGGCCTCGCCCCCTAATTGACGCGCCCCACGCGCCACGGCGGGGTAGAACTCGATCCGTGATCCGACTCGCCACCTCCGAAGACCTTCCCGTACTCCAGGACATCGAACGCGCCGCCGGCGAACCGTTCCGCGCGCTCGGCATGGCCGCGATCGCCGACGACGACCCGCCGTCGATCGCGGACCTCACGGCCTTCCAGCGCGAGGGCCGGGCCTGGGTGTGGGACGCGGGCGACGGGCCGGTGGCGTATCTGCTCGCCGACGTCGTCGACGGACACGGCCACATCGAACAGGTGTCCGTCCATCCGGATCACGCGCGCCGCGGTCTCGGGCGACGGCTGATCGAGCACGTCGCGGAGTGGGCTTCGCGAGAAGGACTCGCCGGGCTGACGCTGACGACGTACGCCGAGGTGCCGTGGAACGCGCCGTATTACGCCCGGCTCGGCTTCGCGACGCTCGACGAGAAGAACCTCACAGAGGGCCTGCGAGCCGTCCGGGACCACGAAATCGCCCGCGGCCTGGACGCGTGGCCGAGGGTGACCATGCGGCGATGACCCGCCCGGGGGGCCGGATTGGCGACGAGCGTCGAACATGTGTTCTACTGTCGGCGCCGGCCCCGGAGGGGGAAGCTCCGCGGGCCGGCACCGGACTTCAGGGAGGCACGGATGGCGGTCAAGATCACCCATCTCACCAACGGCCAGCAGGTGCGCTTCGCCAACGCGGACGGCGCCCGGCGCTACGCCGAGATCATCGGCGGCGGGGTCGACAAATGGCGGTTCACCGTGGTCAGCGGGCATGACCGCCCGGAATTGTCGGGACGGGTCGTTAATGTGCCGGTATGGCGTATGACTTCCAGGTGACCGTGGATTCCGCCCATCCGCACGACCTCGCCGGCTGGTGGGCGGAGCTGCTCGGGTGGCGGGTCGAGGAGAGCAACGAGGAGTTCATCCGCGAGATGGTCGCCAAGGGATACGCCGACGAGGAAGCGACGACCACGCACAACGGTGTCCTGGTGTGGAAGGACGGCGCGGCGATCGTCCATCCGGAGACCGGGCAGCGGTTCCTCTTCCAGCTGGTCCCCGAGGGGAAGACGGTCAAGAACCGGCTGCACCTCGACATCCGGATGGGGGCGGGCAAGATCGAGGCCGAGCTCGAGCGGCTGACCGCGCGTGGTGCGACGTTCCTGCACCGCGGCAAGCAAGGGCCCGCGGAGTGGATCACGATCGCGGACCCGGAGGGCAACGAACTCTGCCTCTCCTGAGGCGGGCCCACGAGGGCCCGCCACTGGGGTGTCATGAAGGGCTGTGCTCTTCATGACCGAGCGCGCGGCCCTCGTGGGTGGTCGGCAGCCAGCCGCCCCATACCTCGGTGAGCAGCACGCGCTGGTCGACTCGCCGTTGCGCCAACGCGACCAAGACCGTCCGCGCCCTCGTAGCAGGCGATGATCGGCAGTCCGCCGTCCAGGAACAACGTGAAGATCATGGTGCGGGCGAACGTGGTGCCACCCGCCGGTGGTCGTTTTGACGCGGAGTCCGTATTCACGGCGCGGGGACTGTCCCGGTCGCCCATCGGGTTTCCGGGCGACCTCGCGAACCCCCGATAAGCTGAATCCGTGTCGGACGAAGGCCGGGCAGCCGAGGTCGAGGACGTGCACATCCTCGCGCTTGGCATGCCGCACGTGACGGTGGAGCGGGGGACCGCGGGAAACCCCGTCTATCAGGTGGGCCGGAAGTCGTTCGTCTTCTTCCGTACTCCGCGGCCCGACGCCTTCGACCCCGAGACCGGTGAACGCTACGACGACGTGATCGTGTTCTGGACCCCGTCGGAAGCGGACAAGCAGGCGATGGTGCAGGACGAAGCATCACCGTTCTTCACCACTTCCCACTTCGACGGGCATCCATCGGTGCTGGTGCGCGCCTGCCGCATCGGCGAGCTGACCCACGACGAGCTGTCCGAGGTCATCCAGGACGCCTGGCTCGCCCAAGCCTCCGCCCGGCGCGCGTCCGCGTGGCTCCAAAACCACGAAGGACGTCAGTAGAGATAGCCGCCTGGGCCGAGTGGCACGCCGAGCAGGTACCAGACGACGAACAACGCGGTCCAAGCCACGAGGATGACGAGCGACAAGGGGATCGCGAAGGACATCACCGTTCCGATCCCGGCGTCCTTCTTGTATTTCTGAACGTAGGTCAGTGCCAGGATGAAGAAGGCGTTCATGGGGGTGACCGGGCCGGTCGACGAGTCCCCGATCATGAAGGCCGAAAGCGTCGCCTCGGGTCGCAGGCCGACGTACATCATCATCGGCACCAGGATCGGCGCGAGGATCGACCACATGGCGGTGCCACTCGAGATCACCAGATTGAGCACGGCGATCGCGAAGACGATGACGACCAGGACGACCAGGTCGGGGGCGTTCACCTTGTGCAGCAACTCGGCGCCTTCGACCGTGATCACCGAGCCCAGCCCGGTCCATTCGAAATAGGCGAGAAACTGCGCGGCCGCGAAGAAGAGCACGATGACCGGCGCGACCGGGATCATGCCGTCGGACATGATCTTGGGCAGGCTCGCCAGTGAGCGAACGCTTCCCGTGATCTTGCCGTAGACGAAGCCCATGATTCCGAGAAGCAGCGCCACGAATACGGCGACGTCCAAGACCACGGTCGACTGCACGATGCTGCCGCCCTTGCCGAGCAGCGGAGAACCCGGGAGCAGCAAGAGCGTCGCGACGACTGCCACGTAGACGACGAACACCACGCCGGCCCACCGAAGGCCGCGTCGCTCCGGGGCGGTGAGCCGGGCATCCATCTCGGCGGGTTCGTCGTCGTGCTCCGACGGCAACTGGGTGAATTCAGGTCGCTTGGCCAGCACCAATTCGACCATCAGCGTGATGACGATCGACAGGAGTATCGATCCGACGGCGGCGTAGAAGTACGTCGACAGCGGGGTGACCACGGCCGCCGGATCGACCGTCTGGGCGGCCACAGTCGTCAGTGACGCCCGGATCGCCGCGGACGGCGTGATCAGCGGGCTGGCGTTAAACGCCGCGGAGACCGAGACGAAGGCGACCAGGACGCCGAGGACGGGACTCCTGCCGACGGCACGGAACGCCAGCGCCCCGAGCGGGATCATCACCATGTACGCCGAGTCGCCCATGACATGGGACACCATCGACGCGAAGGCGATCGAGAAGGTCACCCACCGGCCGGGCAGCCGGATGACCGTCGCTCGCAGCAGCGCCGTCATGAGGCCGCTCGCCTCGGCGACACTCACGCCAAGAACCATCGTGATCACGAGCGGGACCGGAGGGAACTCCGCGAAGTTGTCGAAGGCCGATTCGGCGGCGTGGTTGAGGCCTTCGAGGGACAGCAGGTTCCTGACTTCGACGACCTTGCCGGAGTTCGGCAGGATGACCGAAACATCCAGTTCGGCCAGCACGAGACTGGCCACGCCCAGGATCCCGCTCATGATCCAGAAGAGCCAGAAGGGGTTGGGGAGCTTGTTCCCCAACCGCTCGATAGTGGTGATCGCGCGGAACAGGAAGTTGGGCTTCATGGCAGGTGCGCGCCGTTGCGACTCTGTCATCTTTCATTCCTAGCGCTAGAGAAATTAGACAGAACGGGCGGCCACGGCATCGTAACCGTCATTTTCGGCCTGTTCGATCAGAGCGTCGAACGGCCGTGAGGCGAGCTCGGCGACCCTGGACCGGTTCCAGTGGAGGCTGTCGATGCACCGGTCGGCGAAGACCAGCACCACGGCGGCCAATTCGTCCAGTGCCGGTGAAAGAGTCGCGACGACGGCCGGGCTGTTCGAGTTGTAGTCCGGCTCCCCCGCGGCGATCGCCATGCCCACGGCGGCGGCGGCCGCGCGGATGGCGAAGCTGGCCTGGCTGACCATGCTGGGAACGACGGGATTCACCTTGCCGGGCATGATCGACGACCCCGGCTGGAGCTTCGGCAGCACCAGCTCCCCCAGGCCGCCGTGCGGGCCGGAACTCAGAATCCGGAGATCCTGGCTCTGCTTGAACAGGATGCTCGCGCACCGGGCCGCAGTGTCGGCGAGGACACCGTAACCGTCAGCGTGCGCGAAGGCGTCGACCCAGCTCACGCTCGGGCGCATCGGCAGGCCGGTGATCTCGGCGAGGTGGCCCACCGCCACGCCGGCATACCCCGCTGGAGCGCCGACGCCGGTGCCGAGCGCCGTCCCGCCCAGCTGGACGGCCTGCAGCGCCTCGGCCGCGGCCACGAACTGATCCGCGAAGCGCTCCGCCGCCAGGGCGTGGGCCCGGTGGGTTTCCGAGACCGGGACGAGGACGGCGTCCTGCCAGGCGGTGCGGCCCAGCCGCTCGACGCCCTCGTGCCGCTCCGCCTGCCGCCGGAAGCTGCGAGCGAGCCTGCGCAGGACGTCGGCGACTTCGAGAGCCTGCCGCACGAGAAGCACCTTGACCGCGGTGGGATACACGTCGTTCGACGATTGCGAGCGGTTCACGTGGTCGTTCGGATGAATCGTGACGCCCGGGACCAGCCGGGACGCGCGCGCCGCGAGGACCTCGTTGACGTTCATGTTCGTCGCCGTGCTGCCGCCGGTGGCGACCACACGTAACGGGAACTGGTCGAGGAACCCGCCACCGGCGACCTCGGTCGCCGCGCTGGCGATGGCGCCGGCTCGCGCCTCATCGAGGACGCCCAGCTCCTGGTTGGCCCGGACGGCGGCGAGTTTGACCTCGGCGAGCGTCCGGACGAAGGCGGGCAGGTCGCGGAGACGCAGCCCGGTGCTCGGCGAGTTCTGAAGGGCGAGCGAGGTCACTCGCCCCCACATGGGGCCATGGTCGGTCGATTCGCTCACGTTGTGCCTTTCGACGGGAGGCGTGGCAACAGCGAGACCATACGACCTAGTAACCAGGTTGTCTAGTTGTCTAGTTAGTTGGTTGGCCAGGAGTGAGCTCCGGAGTCTAAGATCGGGACCGATGCGCCCAGCCAACAAACTGAAGCCGAAGAGCCTGGTGGACCAGGCCGTGGAGCAGCTCCGCGGTGAAATCATCGACGGCTCGCTCGCTCCGGGCACCCCGCTGCCGGAAGGGCAGGTCAGTGAGTGGCTGGGCATCGCGCGGCCGACCGTCCGTGAGGTGCTGCTCCGGCTGGAGAACGAAGGGGTCGTCCAACGGCAAGGCCGCGGCGTGGCACTCGCGGTCACCCGGATCGACCGTGCCCAGCTGGTGGAGATCTACACGGCCCGGTTCCATCTCGAAACGGCCGGGGCCCGCGCGTTCGCCACCGCCGCGCTCGAGGACCGGGAAGCACTCGACCGGAGCATCGAGGCGCTCGAATCCTCGGTGGTCACTTCCGATCCCCTGTCGCAGAGCCACCTGGATTCGGCGTGCCATACGGCCGTCGTCGCACTGACCGGTTCCCGGAAGCTGGTCGCGCTGCACCGGCAACTGATGGTGGAAGCCCGGTTGGCCACCCTGGCGGCCGGCCGTCCCGACGGTGAGATCGTCATCGCCAACCACCGGGAATTCGTCGACCTGCTCCGCGCGGGAGAGTTCGACGCCGCGTGCGATCAGCTCAAACAACGCATGGACATCGCGCGAGAGCGGCTCTTCCGGATACTCCCCGCCTAACGCTCCTGGTTCCACCAGGGATGGTTCTCGCTGTCCGTGAAGGCCTCCTTGAGGGACCCAGAGTCCCTCAAGGAGGCCTTCACGGACCGAAACCGCAGCCGGTAGTCAGTAGGTACTGAGACACCTTTGGAGGCCCGTCACTTTCGGTGCTCCCCGTCCGCTCGCCAGATCCGGCTGCGCAGGTCGGCACCGCGGATCACCTGGATCCGCCACGGCGTCAGGCGCAACACGTGCAACCGCGGGTCGGACGGAGACTGCCAGAAACTGCCGAGGGGGTAGCCGGCGCCGCGCGGGCTGGTCTTGCGATACAGGTCCCACACATGCTCCTTGACGGCGGGCTCGTTGTCCCAGACGGCCACCGCGTCGACCGCCACCGAGTTGTTCCCCGGTGCCCAGTAAGAGAAATTGGTGTGCGGGTTGCCTTCGAGATGAGCCGCCTTAACCGGGGTCCGGAAGGTGGCCAGCCAGCCGAGCGGAAGACCGTCGACCTTCTCCCACACCGGGATGAGCACCCGGGTTCGCGGGCGGTTCTCGGCGTCGACGGTCACCATCGTGGCGTAGTTGATGGCTCCGACGTAGGTGTCGAACTCGGCTTCCAGCTCACCGAAGTCCCGGGTCGTCGTGCTCATGCGGCGCTCCGGAAGGACTCGACGGCGCGAGAAAGACTGGCCGCGCTGTGTCCGGCCTCGATCTGCCGGTCGATCAGGTCCTTGATCGGAAGCAGGGTGTCCGCCGGAACGTCCAGCGCCCGGCTGGCCCGGATGATCGTGTTCAGTCCCGCCTGGTTCATGGCCAGGCTGGACTCGCCACCGGTGTATCCGCCGCGGTCGATTTCCTCGGCGAAGGTGGTCAGCGCCGGGAACGAATCCGCCAGCCAGGACAGCAGCATCGGCGTCAGCTCGGTGGCGCGCACCCCTGCCGCCGACGCCATCGCCGTGGCGTGCAGGAAACCGCCGATCATGCCGTACATCCCGGCCAGGATGGCGACGTCGTAGCCCGACGCGAGACCGGCGTCGGCGCCGAGGAAAGTGCCTTTACCCAACAGATCCAGCGTCGGCTGCCAACGGCGGTGAACGGCCTCGGCACCGCTGTAGCTGATCGACGATCCGGCGGTGCCGATCGTCTGCGGCACCGCGTAGACGGCTCCGTGCAGGTACTGCGCGCCGTGTCCAGCCGCCCAGGTGGCCAGTTCCCGCGCGTCCTCCGGCCCGCCGGAGGTGACGTTGACCAGCGCGCGCCCGGCGACGGCAGCACCCGCGGTCGTCAGGACCTGCCGGGCGACGGTGGCATCGAGCAGCGCGACGATCACGAGGTCGCTCGCCGCGATCGCCTCCGCGGCGGTCGCCGCCGCCGTCGCGCCGTCCGCGACGAGCGCGTCCGCCTTGGTGGCGTCCCGGTTCCATACGGTCGTGGGAATCCCTTGGCGCAAAAAGGTTTCAGCCAGCGCGTGGCCCAGGTTGCCGAGGCCGATCACGGCGACTCGCTCAGGTGTCGTACTCATGTGACCAGCCTGCTGGCCCGCACTCCCCGCTGCCAGTGACACTGATGACCGGAAGCACCAAATTCGTGCCATAGACTGTGGCCATGAGCGCTGGTTCGGTCGCCCTGGTCGTCCCCGAGGAGATCGGGATCGCCTTCTGGGACCTGTACGAGGTGAGCATTCCCGCCACTGTTTTCGGGATGCCCCAGCCCGATCTCGCCGATCCCTGGTACGACCTGCGGCTGTGTGGAACCGGTGACCGCGCCGCGGAAGCGGCCCTCGGGTTCGCGCTGCGCACCCCGTACCGGCTCGACGACATCGTCGGCGCCGGGACGGTCATCGTGTCGTCGGTCCCGGACGAGGTCCTCAGTGACGGCGCGCCGGTCTCACCCGAGCTGATCAGCGCGTTACGGCGCGCCCACGACGCGGGCGCGCGGATGGTCTCGCTGTGTTCCGGCGCCTTCGCGCTCGCCGAGGCAGGGCTGCTCGACGGCCGTCGAGCGACCTCGCACTGGATGCACACCGCACAGCTGGCCGAGCGGTTCCCCGAGGTCGAAGTCGACGACTCCGTGCTCTACGTGGACGACGGCGACGTGCTCACCAGCGCCGGGATGACCGCCGGCCTCGACCTGTGCCTGCATCTTGTCCGGCGCGATCTCGGCGCACATGTGGCCAACCAGCTGGCCCGCCGGATGGTCGTGCCCGCGCACCGGCCGGGCGGGCAGGCCCAGTTCATCGATCTTTCCGTTCCGGCCACCGACGACCAGGGGCTGGCACCGGTGCTCGACTGGGCGAGGGCACATCTCGACCGGCCGCTGACGATCGAAGATCTCGCCCGGCGCGCCATGATGAGCCGCCGGACGTTCTACCGGCGCCTCCAGCAGGCGACCGGCACGACGCCCCTCCAATGGCTGCTGACCCAGCGGCTTTCGCGGGCGCAGAGCCTGCTGGAATCGACCGCCCTGCCGGTGGAGAGGATCGCGGAGCTCAGCGGGCTCGGCACCGCGAACAACCTGCGCCACCACTTCCTCAAGCAGGTCGGTGTTTCGCCCGGCGCCTACCGGAACGCGTTCCCGCGGCAGCCACAGGTGATCGCCGCCGCGGGATGACTCACCTAGGCGAGCTTGTCCAGAGCACGCGGCAAAGCCGTCGCGAGCACGTCGAGCTCGGTCTCGCCGGCGATCAGCGGCGGTGACACCGCGATCCCCTTGGCCAGGTTCCGCACGAGGACGCCTTCGTCCCGCGCCAGCCGCTGCAACCGGTTCGCCGCGCCGGGGTTCGCCTCGACGACTTCGGCCTTCAGCTCGACGGCGCCGAGGAAGCCGAGCCCGGCCCGGACCTCCGCCACCAACGGATGCGAAGCGAGCCCGGCAAGCGCGTCCGCCAGCGGTTTCTCCAGTTCCCGCCCGCGCGGGATGAGCCCGTCGCGCTCATAGATGTCCAGCGTCGCGTTTCCCGCGGCGCAGGCGACCGGATGCCCGGCGTAGGTCGCGCCGTGCCGCAGCACCGGCGCACCGGGCGAGCCGGTGAAGAACGGTTCGGCCACCCTCGGCGCGACGATCAGCGCGCCCAGCGGGATCGTCCCGCCGGTGATGCCCTTAGCGGTCGTGATCATGTCCGGTTTCACGGCCCACCGGTCGATCCCGAACCAGGTACCCAATCGCCCGAATGCGGCGATCACGCAGTCCGCGACGAACAGCACGTCGTGCTTGCGGCAGATCTCGGCGACCGTCTCGATGTACCCGTCCGGGGGAAGCAGGACGCCGCCCGCGCCGATCACCGGTTCGCAGAAGAACGCCGCGACCCGCTCCGACCCGACCCGCAGGATCTCCGCTTCGAGCGCTTCGGCACTGTCGTACGGTACGTGCGAGATGTCGCCCGGCAGCGGCCCGAAGCCCGCCGCGTTGGCCGCGATACCACCGACGGCCGTGCCGAAACCGTGCGTGCCGTGGTAACCCTGCACCCGGCCGATGACGTGCACCTTCTCCGGGCGCCCGGTGTGCGCGAAATACGAACGGGCGATCTTGACCGCGGTGTCGATGACGTCGCCGCCGCCCGAACCGAAGAACACCTTCGAGCCCGGTTCGGGCGCCAGCGCGGAGACCCGCTCGGCGAGCTTCAGCGCGGGCTCGTTGGCGTTGTAGCCGAACAGGTTGTACGAATCGAGGGTCCGCAGCTGGTCCGCGACGGCCCGCGCGATCTCCTCGCGCCCGTGCCCGAAGTTCGCGTACCAGAGCGACGCCGTCGCGTCGAAGTACCGCTTGCCCTCGTCGTCCCAGACGTAGGAACCCTCGCCGCGGGTGATGACGAGCCGGTCGCCGTCGACCGCTCCCATGTCCGCGAAGGGGTGCCACAGCGGATTGCGCGCGGACGCCGACGAAACCATGATCTTCCTCCTCGTGCTCGTGCCCCCATCCTCACCCGGATCCGGCCGGAACGCGAACACTCCATCGTGCACAGTTCGCGCTTCGGACTTGTCCGACCTGTCCGACCTGTCACCCCAGGATCGGCCGCGGGAACCTACCCGCGGCCCCACCGGAAGGTTGCGAAAGCCACTTTCGCAACCTTCAGTGTTGCGAAAGTGGCTTTCGCAACGCCTGGAAAGCGCCCTCACGCCTCCCGTCTGTCGTAAGCGGCCAGAAGCTGCTTCTCCGCATCCCGCAAGTACTTCTCCAGCGCCGTCTCAGCCGGTCCGAAGCGCCCCCGCTCCAGATCCCGCAGGATCCGCTCGTGCCGCTCCAGGAACGGCTCGAAGAACGCACGCGTGTTCTCCGCCAGTACGAAGAAGAGCCGCGTCTCCGCCAGCACCTGACGCATCGTCGTGCTGACCCGCTCGCTGCCCGCCAGGTCGCCCACGGCCTGGTGGAAAGCGATACTCGCGGTTCCGACGGCTTGCCAGTCACCTTCGTCGGCCGCGGCCCGGCCGTCTCGCACCGCGGCCGCGATCGCCGACAAGTCCACAGTGGACAGCTCGGCCGCGCGCCGCAGCGCACCGCATTCGGTGACCCGCCGCATCACGTAGAGATCCGAGATGTCCTGCACGGACAGCTCCCGCACGAACACGCCGCGGTTGAGTTCGTGCACCGCGAGCCGTTCGTGCGCCAGGAGCTGGAAGGACTCGCGCAGGGTGTTGCGCGAGACGCCCAGCGCGGCGCTGATCGACGGTTCCGAAAGCCTCGACCCGGGCGGGAAGACACCTTCGGTGATGCGCCGGCGCAGGATCTCGGCGACCCGTTCCGCTGTCCCGCTCCGTTCGAGCAACGGTCTGTCGCGGGCCAGCGTCTCCTCGGCGGCAGAGGTGGACATGGCGCTACCTGACACCGAGTTCGAAGTCGAGACTGTACCGGTTGCCTGGCATGGCACCGGCGGCCTTGGCGCCGTCGATCGGCAGCGCGACCCCGTTGACGAACCGGGATTCGTCGCTGGCCAGGAAGACCACCGCTTTCGCGACCTCCCACGCCTCGCCGACCCGCGCCGCCGGGGTGCTCGCGGTCAACTGGTGTTGCTCGGCTTCGAAGTCCTCCGGCGAGGTGAGTGTGCCGCGCAGCATGTCCGTGTCGATCGCGCCAGGGTTGACCGTGTTCGCGCGGATGCCCTGGTGCGCGTGCGCGACGGCGATCGACTTGGTCAGGCCGACCAGCGCGTGTTTGGTGGCGTTGTACACCGGGTCGCCGGGGCGGCCCATCACCCCGCCGTTGGACGACGTCGTGACGATGCTGCCCGCCTTGTTCGCGATCATGTGCGGCAGTACCGCCCGCGTGCCGAGGAAGGCCGCGCGCACGTTCAGCGCGAAGAGGTCGTCGAACTCCGCCAGCGTCGTGTCCACCAGCGGTTTCCCGAGGTGGACGCCGACGTTGTTGAACAACACGTCGATCCGCCCGGTTTCGGCGACCACGCCGCGCGCGAATTCGTCGACCTGTCCTTCGTCGGTGGCGTCCACCAGGGACTGACGGGCGCCTTCGACGGCTTCCGCGGGTTCACGAATGTCACTGGAGAACACGGTCGCGCCCTCGGCGACGAACTCCTTCACGGTGGCGAGGCCGATACCCCTCGCGCCCCCGAAGACCACCGCGACCTTGCCGGCCAGCCGACCCATGCTCATCTCTTCCCTCTTGACGAAACCGCTGTGTAGTCCTCCGGAAGGCGCACCAGCGCACCGGGTTCTCCGTGATAGGTGACCTCGACGCCGTACAGTTCGCGCGCCGCTTCCACCGAGATGTATCCGTCGACGACGTCGGCGAGCACGGCCTCCGGGTCCCGTTCGAACGGGTCGCCGTGACCCCCGCCGCCCGGGAGGATCACGTTCACCACGTCGTCGGGCCGCAGGTTCACCCGGCTCTTCGACGGCAAGGGACCGCGGGCCAGCTCGAACCGGCCCACCGCGCCGTCGTGTCCCGAGTCCACCCCGGCCGCCGGCCGCAGCACCCGGTCGACGTTTCCGTTGACACTCCACGAGATCTCGCCGCGGGCGGCCATGGTGGTGCGCTGACCGAGGCCGCCACGCCACCGTCCGGCGCCGCCGGAATCCGTGCGCAGCGCGCGTTCACGCTGGATCAGCGGTGCCATCGTCTCGATGACCTCTGTCGGCGTCGACCGCAGTCCGCTCGGGAATCCCGTGGTGTTCAGTCCGTCCTTTGTGGACCGTGCACCGATACCGCCGGTCTGGAAGACGTTCAGCATGAACGCGCGGCCCTCGGCGTCGGCCCCGCGCCAGATCGTCATCCACAACGCGTCCGCGCTGTGCGCCATGGCGTTACCGGGCAGGGCCGTGATCAGCAGCGAAGGCAGGAAGTGCCCGATCAGGTGCCGGGACGCGACCGGCGCGGGCGGCGTGCAGTTGAGCACCGAGCCCTCCGGCGCGGTGACGTGCACCGGCCGGAACGAACCCGCGTTGTGCGGCACCTCCGGCGAGATCGCCGCTTTGACCGCGAACGACGCGTATGCCCTGGTGTAGTTCAGGACGACGTTGATCCCGCGGCGGCTCTGCGGCGACGATCCCGCGAAGTCGAGGTGGATGTCCTGACCGTCGATGGTCACGGCGACCTTGAGGACGACTTCTTCGTCGTCGAAACCGTCTGTCGCCAATTCGCTGGTATACGTGCCGTCCGGCAGTTTCGCCAGCGCGTCCCGCAGCGCCCGCTCGGAGCGGTTCATGATCTCCGCGGCGACGTCGTCGAGCGAGTCCAGGCCGAATTCCTCCAGCAGCCGCACCAGGCCGGCCGCACCGACCTCGTTGCCGGTGACCTGGGCGTACAGATCGCCGATGGTCTCCTCGGGAGTGCGGACGTTGGCGCGGATCAGCAGTTCGAGATCCGCGTTGACCTCGCCCGCGCGGAGGAACTTCATGATCGGCAGGCGCAGTCCCTCTTCGAAGACCTCGTGGGCCTCGGCGGAGACCAGCCGCCCGCCGATGTCCGGGGCGTGGCAACAGGAAGCGAACCAGGCGACCAGCCGTCCCCGCAGGAACACCGGCGTCGCGACGGTGATGTCGTTGATCTGCCCGGCCGTCTGCCACGGGTCGTTGGTGAGCAGGACGTCGCCGGGTTCCAGCGTCTCCGGCGGGTACGCGGCGACGAAATGACGCATCCCGGTCGCCATCGCGTTGATATGGCCGGGCGTTCCGCCGACGGACTGCCCGATCATCTCGCCGCGGGAGTCGAAGACCGCGCAGGCGAGGTCGAGTGATTCCCGCACCACGGACGAGAACGCCGTGTCGACGAGCGCGTTCTGCTGTTCGGCCAGGATGGAGTGCAGCCGCTTGCCCAGCACCCCCACCAGGATCGGGTCCACGCTCATACCGTCACCACCAGACTGGCGTCTTCACCGACAACACAGCGCGCACCCGGCGGAACGACCACAGTGGACTCTCGTTCCTCCACAATGGCCGGTCCTTCGACGCGATCACCCGGCTTGAGGCGGTACCTGTCGAACACCGCCGTGTCGACAAATCCACCTTCGCCGGGGAAGTACGCGGGACGGCTCCCCTTGCGCGCGTCGCCCTCGGCCGCGGCGCCCGCGAGTTTCAGCGTGACCTCGGGCGCGCGGCCACTGGAGACGACGCGCCAGTTCAGCACCTCGATCGCGACGTCCGGGCCGGTCCGCCGGTACAGCGTCCGATAGGTCTCGGTGAACGCGTCGATCAGCGATGCCGGCCAGTCCCCGCCCTCGACCGGCACGCGGATCTCATAGCCCTGCCCGGCGTACCGCATCTCGGCGATCCGGCGGTGCGTCACGTCCGAACCGTCCACTCCGGACTTCTCCAGCAGCTCCGCGCCCTCGGTCTCCATCTCTCCGAACAGCGCGCCGACCTGTTCCCAGGAAAGGTCGAGCACCGCGGAGCGCACCGAACGCACGAAGTCGAAAGCCAGTGGCGCGGTGAGGAATCCCGCCGCGCTGAGCACTCCGGCGGCGGGCGGCGCGACCACCTCGGGCGCGCCGAGCGCCCGCGCCACCCCGACGCCGTGCACGGGACCGGCGCCACCGAACGTGAACATCGGCAGCTTCGCCGGATCCTTGCCGCGCTCGACGGCGTGGACGCGGGCCGCGTTCGCCATGTCCTCGTTGACGCTGGTGTGGATGCCCCAGGCGGCCTCTTCGACGCTGATGCCGAGCGGCCCGGCGATCTTCGAGCGGATCGCCTCGCGCGCGCCGTCGAGATCCAAAGCCATTCCGCCGCCGAGGAAATACTCCGGATCCAAATAGCCGAGCACGAGGTCGGCGTCCGTCACCGTCGGCTCGGTGCCACCTCGCCCGTAGCAGACCGGGCCGGGCTCGGACCCCGCCGAATCCGGGCCGACGGTGAGCAGGCCGAGCGCGTCGATCCGCGCGATCGAACCGCCGCCGACGCCGATCTCGATCATGTCCGTGACCGGTACCTTGACCGGCAGCCCGGATCCCGGCAGCAGCCGGTACTTCCGGTCCACTTCGAACTCGTGCGTCACCAGCGGCGCGCCGCCGGAGATCAGGCACAGTTTCGCCGTCGTGCCGCCCATGTCGAAGGCCAGCAGATCCTCGATCCCCGCCGCGGACCCGATCGCGGACGCGGCCAGCGCCCCGCCCGCCGGCCCGGATTCGAGAATGCGGATCGGGTAGCGGGCGGCGGTGTCGACGGTCGCGATACCCCCGTTGGACAGCATGATGTGCGGCGATGGCCGAACCCCGGCCTCGTGCAGGCGTCTTTCCAGGTCACGCAGATAACGTTCGGTGAGGTCCTGGACATAGACGCATCCGACCGTGGTCGACATCCGTTCGAACTCGCGGATTTCGGGGACGACCTCGCTGGAGAGCGCGATCCGCAACCGGGGCGCGACCTTCCGCAGCACCTCGGCCGCCCGCCTTTCGTGCACGGGATTCGTGAAGGCGTGCAGGAAACAGATCGCGACCGCGTCGATGCCCCGGGTGTCGAGCTCCCGGCCGAGCCGCGCGACGTAGTCTTCGTCCAGTCCTGTGTGGACGGTACCGTCGGCGAGGATCCGCTCCGGGACGTCGAACCGCAGGTGCCGTGGCACCAGCGGCGTCGGCAATTCGATGAGCAGGTCGTAGAGTTCGTACCGGTGCTCACGCCGCATCTCCAGCACGTCGCGGAAACCGGCCGTCGCCAGCAGGGCGGTGCGCGCTCCCTTGCGTTCGATCAGCGCGTTCGTGACCAGTGTCGTGCCGTGCACGAAATGCTCGACGTCACCCACGTCCAGCCCGGCGTCGTCGAGTGTCCTCTTGAGACCTTCTTCGACCGCACGGGCGGGCTCGTCGTGCGTCGTCAGCACCTTGCCGACGGCCACGATCCCGGTCTCGTCGAGCACGCAGAGATCGGTGAACGTGCCACCGATGTCCACGCCGACGCGGAGCCCGGTCACGGGGATTCCTTGCGATACCAGCGCGGCGAGGTGTTGAGCGGCGGAGCCATCTTCGCACGCACGACCAGCACGTTGGGTTCGTCGGACTCGACGAATTCGCCGAGCAATCGCCGGAACGCGCGCCCGAATCCGGAGACGCGGTCCGCGTGCACCCCGAACGACCTCGCCAGGCCGACGAAATCGGGACTGTCCCAGTCGACCCCGCGACGCGGCAGGCCCGCGCGATCCTGGTCGTAGCGGAGCATTCCGTAGCCTCCGTCGTCGACGAGGATCACCGTGACCGGCAGCTGTTCCTGCGCCAGCGTGTGGAGATCGCCGCAGCCGAACAGGAAACCGCCGTCACCGCTGACGCAGATCGCGCGGCCGGCGCCCGCGGCGCCCGCGCCGAGCGCGGCGGGGAAGCCGTAACCGAGCGTGCCCCAGCCCATCGGGTACGCGAGCTTGCGCGGCGCGCGGACGCGATGGAACCCGCCGATCCAGTACCCGGCCACGCACATGTCCGCGACCACGACCGCGTCCTGCGGCAACACCTCGTCCAAAGTGGACAGCAGGTCCGCGGCCTGCGGTTCCTCCTCCTTGATCCGCCGCCGGACCCGGGCGGAGACCTTGGCGAGCCTGCCGACGAGAGCCGCGATACCCGGCCGTTCCTCGACTTTCAGCGCCTCGACGAGCACCCTGGCGTCACCGACCAGCGTGATGTCCGGCCGGTAGTTCTTGGCCGCGTCGTCCGGGTCGACGTTGATCGCGATGAGCTTCTTCGGCTGCGGCATCAGCCAGTTCTGCGTCATCAGCCCGTCGAAGTCGGTGCCGATCGCGAGCACGACGTCGGCCTCGTCCCACAACGCGCCGACCTCGGGCGCGTGTACCGGATTCGGGGCGAGACAGGGATGATCGACCGACAGGAGCCCGCGAGCGCCGAACGTGGTGAGCACCGGCGCGGCCAGTCGTTCGGCGAGTTTCCCGATCGCCTCACCCGCCTCGGCTCGCAGCGCGCCGCCGCCCGCCCAGATCAGCGGCCGGTCCGCGGTGGCCAGGAGCGCCTCGGCCTCGGTGAGGTCCGGGATCTCGGACGGCCGGGCGTGTGACCGCGGCGGGCGGCGCGCGGGCGTCCGCTCCGACAGGAAGTCGGCGGGGATGCCGAGGTACACCGGCCCGCTCTGCGGCTGGAGCGCGAGCCTGGCCGCGCGGTGGAGGGTGGCGGCGACCTGGTCGGCGCTCGTGACGGTGAAGCCGGCCTTGGTGACCGGCGCGAACATCGCCTGCTGGTCCGACGTCTCGTGCAGGACGCCGCGGACCACACCCGGCCGCCGCAGCGTGGAGGGGATGTCGGTCGCGATGATCAGCACCGGCGCGGCCGACGCCATGGCCTCGCCGACGGCGGCGAGCGTGTTCGCCGCGCCGGGCCCCGTGGTCACCAGCGCGACGCCGAGCTTCCCTGTGGCGCGGGCGTAGCCGTCGGCGGCGTACCCCGCCGTCTGCTCGTGCCGGACCCCGACGAGCCGGATGTCGGTATCGGCCAGCGCCTCCCATAACGGCAGGTTGTGCACCCCGGGGAGACCGAAGACGACTTCGGTCCCCAGAGCGGTCAGCGCGTCGGCGAGATGCTGGGCTCCGGTGGGTGCAGGCACTCCGCCGATAGTGCCAGATCGTTCAACGATCCAGCAACCACCGCGGTCGGCCTCGTGAGTGGTAAGGACGGTTATCGAGGGGTAAGTCAAATATGGCGTGGCGGTCTCTTGTCACGGTTACGGCTGGCCGTGAAGGCCTCCTTCCCTACCCTGATGGTAAGGAAGGGGCCCTTCACCACTCGCCGGTGTGATCCCTGGTGACACTGCGACAGTTGTGACGTCCTGCCCGGCCCTGAAAGTCCGTGAAGGCCTCCTTGAGGGACTCTAGGTCCCTCAAGGAGGCCTTCACGGACCTACCACCCGACACGACACGTTTGCCTTACCACTCACGAGCTCAGTACAACCCGGCCGAGTAGGCGGCGGGAGCGTAATACGCCTCGAGGTCGGCCAGGGAATCCTCTGGCCGCTCGAAGGTCTGGGAGATCGCCGCCCGCGACGGCAGCGCGTCGGGCGCCCAGCTCTCCGGCGACCACAGCTTCGACCGCATGAACGCCTTCTGGCAGTGGTGGAAGATCTCGTCGATGTCGACGACCAGCGCCAGCTTCGGCCTGCTGCCCTTCACGACCATGTCGTCGAAGAACGGTGCCTCCCGCACGAGCCGCGCGCGGCCGTTGATCCGCAGCGTGTCACCGCGGCCCGGGATGAGGTAGATCAGCCCGACGTGCGGATTCGACAGCACGTTGTGGAACCCGTCGGCGCGCCGGTTGCCGGGACGCTCCGGGATGGCGATCCGCGTGTCGTCCAGCACCAGCGTGAACCCGGCCGGGTCGCCCTTCGGCGAGACGTCGCAAGTGCCGTCGGCCGCCGACGTCGCGATCAGCACGAACGGTGACTCCGCGAGCCACTGCCGGTCCATCTCGTGCAGCTTCGGGCGCGCCTTGTTCGCCGTCCGTTCCAGCGGTGGCGGCAGGATCTCGCGCAGCTCGGCCTCGGTGGTGACCTCGACGAACTCAGACAATGTTGTGCTCCCTCGTCACGGCCCGGTCGCCGGCGAACCGGCGGACGTCGAGCCCGCTGATGTCGATGGCCGGGACCCGCCCCAGGTAGAGGTCCCGCACGAGTTCCCCCACCGCCGGACCCATCTGGAACCCGTGTCCCGAAAAGCCGGTCGCGTAGAAGAACCGCGACACCTGGACGCTTTCCCCCACGATCTGGTTGCGGTCGGGAGTGACCTCGTACAGCCCGGCCCAGCCGCCGCGGATCCCCGCGTCGAGTACCGCGGGCACCCGGCGCGCGGCGATCTCGGCGAGTTTCGGCAGCCACTCGCCCGGCTGATAGCGGGTGTCGAAGCCGGGGTCGCCGGCACCGTCGCAGAAGGACATCGCGAGGCCGAGGCCCTCGCGGTGGAAGTAGAAGGCGGACGGCATCTCGATGGTCAGCGGCACGGATCCGGGCAGATCCGCGACCGGTCCGGTGAACACGACCTGCCGCCGGAACGGCCGCACCGGGAGGTCGACACCGGCGAGTTCGCCGATCCGGCCCGACCACGCGCCCGCCGCGCAGACGACCGCGTCCGTCCGCACGAAACCGTCGCCGGTCCGGACGCCGGTGATCTGGTCGCCGTCGCGTTCGATCCCGACGACTTCGACGCCGGTCCTGAGCACCGCGCCGTGCCCGCGGGCCGCCCGCGCGTAGCCCTGGACGGCGGCGTCCGGAGTCGCCTTCGCGTCGTCCGGCGACCACAGCGCGGCGACGACGCCCTCGGTGTCGATCAGCGGGGAGAGCCGCCGCGCTTCGGCGGGCTCGACGAGACGGCTGCGGACGCCGTAGGAGTTCTGCAGTTCGGCGCAGCGTTCGAATTCGGGCAGGTCCGCGGGGTCGGTGATCAGGTACAGATAGCCGTCGCGGCGGAAGTCGATCTCGGTCCCGTACGTCTCGGCGAAGGAGGCGTACTCGGCGAGCCCGCGCAGCCCGATCTCGATGTTGACCCGGGTGGTGAACGACGACCGGATCCCGCCCGCCGCCTTCGCCGTCGAGCCCGCGCCCAGGATGTCGCGTTCGAGCAGCAGGACCGACACGCCGGCGGCGGCGAGCCGGTACGCGCAGGCGACCCCGATGATGCCGCCGCCGATCACGACGACGTCGGCGCGTTCAGGAAGTGGCTCCATACGGGTCCCCGATCCGTTCGTCCTCGGGCGGCGTGCCGTCGCCGAACGGGCGACCGCCCAGCTGCTCCCGGTGATGCGGTTTCGTCCAGCCGGACAGATCCGGTCCCAAGGGGACGATCCGCGTCGGGTTCAGCTGCTCGTGCACCGCGTGGTAATGCCGCTTGATGTGGTCGAAGTCGACGGTGTCACCGAAGCCCGGCGTTTGGAAGAGGTCACGGGCATAGGCCCACAGCACCGGCATTTCGGTCAGTTTGTTCCGGTTGCACTTGAAGTGCCCGTGGTAGACGGCGTCGAAGCGGACGAGCGTGGTGAACAACCGGATGTCCGCTTCGGTGATCGTGTCACCGACGAGGTAGCGCTGCTTTTCGAGCCGGTCGGAAAGCGCGTCCAGCATGGCGAAAAGCCGGGTGTAGGCATCCTCGTACGCGGCCTGCTTGGTCGCGAAACCGGCTTGGTACACAGCGGCGTTGACATCGGCGTAGACCCCCGCGTTGACGTCGTCGATCTCGCCGCGAAGTCGCTCTGGGTAAAGGTCGGGCGCGCCGGGCCGGTGAAGGCTGGTCCATTCGGTGGACAGATCGAGGGTGATCTGCGGATAGTCGTTACTCACCAGCCGTTTGCTCGGAATGTCCACAATGGCCGGAACGCTGATCCCGCCCATGTAGTGCGGATCGGCCGCGTGATAGGCCTCGGCCAGGTATTTGATGCCGAGCACGGGATCCCGGTCATCGGGATCGAGGGTGAACCGCCAGCTCTTCTCGTCCTGGATCGGATCGGCGACGGCCACGCTCAGCGCGGACTCGAGGCCGAGCAGCCGCCGGACGACCAGGCCACGGCCGGCCCAGGGACAGGCCCGGCTGACCACCAGCCGGTATCTCCCCGCCTCCACCGGCCAGCCGTCGCGGCCGTCGGCGGTGACACG
This sequence comes from Amycolatopsis sp. cmx-4-54, assembly GCF_046548895.1. Classification (NCBI taxonomy): domain Bacteria; kingdom Bacillati; phylum Actinomycetota; class Actinomycetes; order Pseudonocardiales; family Pseudonocardiaceae; genus Amycolatopsis; species Amycolatopsis sp. cmx-4-54. The sequence continues at coordinate 99,920 of NZ_JAEBEJ010000011.1, read as the reverse complement.
CGCGTCGAAATGGTTGGCGGACCGACGGAACTCACCAGTCTGCGGATCGGTCGGGATCGTCATGTGAGCCACCCTAAAGCGTGAGAAGGTGGTTTCGGTGTGCGTAGACTCTGGCACCCGGCGTGTTCGCACGCCGCCGCGCGGAAGGTGGTCCGACGATGCCGTTCATGCCCGTGACCGACTCGATGTTCCTTCTCGTGGAGACGCGCGAACATCCGATGCACGTCGGCGGACTGCAACTGTTCAAGAAACCCGAGGGCGCCGGCCCCGACTATCTGCGTGACGTCCGCAAGAGCCTGCTCGATTCCGACAACATGCGCTCGGTGTTCCGGCGCCGCCCAGCCCGGCCGGTCAACACCGCGGGCCACGTCGCGTGGGCGACCGACAACGATCTCGAACTCGACTACCACTTCCGGCATTCGGCACTGCCGCAGCCCGGCCGGATCCGCGAACTGCTGGAGCTGACCGGACGCTGGCACAGCACCCTGCTCGACCGGCATCGTCCCCTGTGGGAGATCCATCTGGTCGAGGGCCTCCAGGACGGCCGGTTCGCGATCTACAGCAAGATCCACCACGCGCTGATGGACGGCGTCTCGGCACTGCGCCACCTGCAGGGCACGCTGTCCGACGACCCGTTCGACCTCGACTGCCCGCCGCCGTGGGGGCGCCGCGCCAAACCGGACGGGGGCCGCAACGGCAAGGTGTCGCCCTCGGTGTTCAACACCTTCGGCAAGACGGTCAACCAGCTCGCCGGCATCGCGCCCGCCGCGATGAAGGTGGCGCGTGAGGCGTTCCAGGAGCACACGCTCACCCTGCCGTCACAGGCGCCGAAGACGATGTTCAACGTCCCGATCGGCGGAGCCCGCCGGTTCGCCGCGCAGTCGTGGTCGCTGGACCGGGTGCGCAAGGTGGCGACCGCCACCGGCGTGTCGCGCAACGACGTCGTCCTCGCGATGTGCTCGGGCGCGCTGCGGGACTACCTGATGGAACAGAACGCGCTCCCCGACGCGCCGCTGACCGCGATGGTCCCGGTTTCCTTGCGGCGCAAGGACAGCGGGGACGCGGCGGGGAACAACATCGGCGCGCTGCTGTGCAACCTCGCCACCCATCTGACCGATCCGGCCGCCCGGCTGGCGACGATCAACGCGTCCATGCGGAACGGGAAGAAGCTCTTCTCGGAGCTGACCCCGCTGCAGACGCTGCTGCTGTCGGGCATCAACGTCGCCCAGCTCGGCGTGTCCCCGATCCCGGGCTTCGTGAACAACACGAAACCGCCGTTCAATCTGGTGATCTCCAACGTTCCGGGGCCGCGCAAGCAGATGTACTGGAACGGCGCGGCGCTCGACGGCATCTATCCGGCGTCGGTGCTGCTGGACGGGCAGGCGCTGAACATCACGCTGACCAGCAACGGGGACGACCTGGACTTCGGCATCACCGGCTGCCGCCGGAGCGTGCCGCATCTGCAGCGCATCCTGACCCACCTCGACACCGCGCTCGCCGAACTCGAACACGCGGTGTCCATCGGGCGCAGCTGACGAAAACGTTCCGCGGGGCACCTGGCCACAAGAACCTCACGTTCTCGTACATGGCGCCCCGCGAAACGTTTTCGTGGGCCTCCGGCTCGAAAGAGGCTGAGCCGGTGAAGTCTCCGCCGGGCGAGACCCTTGACCGTTAGCTGCCGTCGGAGACGTAGAGGGCACCCGGGGTGATCGTGTACAGCTGGCCGTCCGGGCCGGCGACCGCGTCACGGGTGCGGCCGAGGTTGGTCCAGAGCTTGCCGCCGTTGCCATTCAGGTCGAGCTTGTACGTGCCACCCTTGAGGGACGCCATGTACAGCGAGCCCTTGTAGGCCGCGAGCCCGCTCGGCGTCGCCGAAGACGTCGGCCACGACTTGACCGGGTTGGTCATCCCGGCCGTGTTGCACGGGCCTTCGCAGGTCGGCCAGCCGTAGTTCTTGCCCGGCTCGATCTTGTTCAGCTCGTCGAGCCGGTTCGCGCCGATGTCGGAGCCGTACAGCTGGCCGTTCGCCCAGGTCAGGCCCTGGACGTTGCGGTGGCCGTAGGAGTAGACGCGGCTGTTGAACGGGTTGCCGGGCGCGGCCGCGCCGTCGGTGGTGACCCGCAGGACCTTGCCGCCGAGAGAGTTCTTGTTCTGCGCGTTGGCACCGTTCTGGCCGTCGCCGGTGCCCGCGTAGAGGTAGCCGTCCGGGCCGAACCGGATCCGCCCGCCGTGGTGGTACTGCGAACCGCGCGGGATCCCGGTGACGATCGGTGTCGGCGTCTGACCCAGCTTCAGCTTGGCGATCCGGTTGTCGGAACTGGTCGTGTAGTAAATGAAGACCGTCTGGTCTGTGGCGTAATTCGGCGAGACGGCGATGCCGAGCAGACCGGCCTCCGCGGTGACGCTCACCCCGGGGACGGTCTGGACCGTGGTGACCTTGCCCGCCTTGTCGATCTTGCTGATCGTCCTGGCGTCCTTCTGCGTGAAGACGCCGGTGCCGTCGGGCAGGAAGTCGATCGACCAGGCCTGGTTGAGGCCGCTCGCGAGCTGTCTGATCGCCTGGATCGACGGCGCTTCGGCGGCCGCCGGGACGGCCGCGATCGAAACGGCCGTCGCCGCGGCGAACGTGGCGGCGAGAATACGACGTAAGGACATGGGACGCCTCCTTCAGCTACACCCCTGGAGCTCGGATGGCGGCGGTAGGCGGGTGGTCGGGGTACACCCGTCGAGTTGGATAGAAACACACCGTGGGACGAAACGGACACCACTGGACGGGCTATCGGCGGCACCGGTCGTTAACCGTTCTGTGCGCCGAGCGTGACGACCGGCCCGGCTCGATCGGCCATAGGTAGGAAACTTTACAAAAAGCCGCCGGAAGTCGGTTCTTGCGTCTGGTCAGAATCGGCGACGCGCTTCTAGGGTGACGGTGGCTCGGCCCTGTTCGATCCCATGTGGACGTTAGGAGCAGAAATGATCGAGGTATGGTCTACCCCCGACTTCGTCGAATACGAAACCCCCATGGAGGTCACCGCTTACGCGGCCCGCATGGAGGACTGAATCCGCTTTCGGTGGTGGGGGGCGTCCCCCACCACCGCCGCCGTCCCGATCAGCGAGCCCCCGGAGGCAGCACGGTGTCCCTCATGTCGTCGTCGGAGTTCATCGCGGCGTTGCGCGGGCTTTCGCACCGCTACTGGGGCACCCACCCGTTCCACGTGCGGATGCACGACGGCGGCCTGTCCGCGCACGAGCTGAAGATCTGGGCCGCGAACCGCTGGTACTACCAGTGCGTTCTCCCGCAGAAGGACGCGGCGATCATCAGCAACTGCCCGTTGCCGGAGATCCGCCGGGAATGGCTCGACCGCATCGTCTACCACGACGGGACGCAGGCCGGTGACGGCGGAATCGAGCGATGGCTCCGTTTGTGTACAGCGGTAGGGCTCGACCGTGAAGAGGTTCTCGATCAGCGGCACGTCGCCCCCGGCGTACGGTTCGCCGTCGACGCCTACGTGAATTTCGCTCGCACGAGCCCCTGGCTCGAAGCGGTCGCTTCGGGGCTGACCGAAATGTTCGCCGGCCATCTCATGCAGCGGCGGGTCGCCGACATGCTGGCGAACTATTCGTGGATCGCGCCGGAGGACCTCGCGTATTTCACCAATCGCATCGACAAGGTCTCCGGCGAGGGCAAGGACACGCTCGACATCGTCGTGCGGCACGCCGTCACCCGCGAGCAGCAGGACAAGGCGATCGCCGCGCTGTCGTTCAAGACCGACGTGCTCTGGTCGATGCTCGACGCCATCGAGCGCGCGGCGGCCGAGGAGAAGTGATGACCACCCTCGAACCGGATTCGGTGCCGCGGCTGCGACGCGGGGTCCGGCTGAGCTACGACCAGACCAGGGAAACGCACGTCCTCCTGTTCCCCGAAGGCGTGCTCGTCCCGAATCCGACCGCCGCGGCCGTGCTCTCCCTCTGCGACGGCGTCGTGGACGTGGCGGGAATCGCTTCGGCGTTGCGCGAACGCTACACCGGTGTGCGCGAGGAAGAGATCCTGGACGTCCTGTCCCGGCTGGGAGAACGGCGGATCGTCGAATGGACCTGAAAGCCGCGCAACCGCCACTGGGCATGCTGGCCGAACTGACCCACCGCTGCCCGCTGCATTGCCCGTATTGCTCGAATCCGGTCGAGCTGATCACCCGCGACGGCGAACTGTCCACAGAGGAATGGCTTTCCGTGCTCACCCAGGCGCGGGAACTCGGGGTGCTCCAGGTGCACATGTCCGGCGGCGAGCCGCTCGCCAGGCCGGATCTGCCCATTCTGGTCGAACACGCCACGAAACTGGGGTGCTACGTCAACCTGGTGACGTCCGGGCTCGGGCTGACGGAGTCCAGATTGGACGATCTCGTCGAAGGCGGCATCGCGCATATCCAGCTGTCCGTCCAGGGCGCGACCGCCGAACGCGCGGACCGGCTCGCCGGAGCACGGGCACACGACCGGAAGCTGGTCGTCGCCGAACTGATCAAGAAGGCCGGACTGCCGCTTTCGGTGAACGTCGTCCTGCACCGGCAGAACCACGATCAACTGGCCGGGATCATCGACCTGGCCGAGGAAATGGGCGCGGACCGGCTCGAACTGGCCAACACGCAGTACTACGGCTGGGCCCTGCGCAACCGTGACGCCCTGATGCCGACCCGGCGCCAACTCGACGAGGCCGAGCCGATCGTGCGCGCGGCCACCGAACGCCTGCGTGATCGCATGGAGATCATCTACGTCGTCGCCGACTACTACGAGAAGTACCCGAAGCCGTGCATGTACGGCTGGGGCGCACGGCAATTGACCGTGGCGCCGGACGGGAACGTGCTGCCGTGCCCCGCCTCGACGGCGATCGAGACACTGGAATTCGACAACGTGCGGGACAAGCCGCTGGCGTGGATCTGGTACGAATCCGGTTCCTTCAACGCCTATCGCGGCGAGGACTGGATGCCCGACACGTGCGGCACGTGTGATCGGCGCGCGATCGATTTCGGCGGCTGCCGGTGCCAGGCGTTCCAGCTCACCGGTGACGCGTCGGCGACGGACCCGGTGTGCTCGCGTTCGCCGCATCGGGAGGTCGTCGACCTCATTCTCGCCACGCAGGCGAAAACGGACGAACTCGTGATGCGGACGCCACGATGAGGGTGATCCTGCTCGGCACCGCGGCGGGCGGCGGTTTCCCGCAGTGGAACTGCGCCTGCGCGCTGTGCGTTTCGGACGCGCCGCCGCGGACGCAGGACTGTGTCGCGGTGAGCGCGGACGGCGAGGGCTGGTACCTGCTCAACGTGTCACCGGACATCCGCGCGCAGATCCTCGCCACGCAGGCGCTGCGCGCCGGTCCCGGGCCGCGGGAGATCCCGCTGCGCGGGGTGTTGCTGACCGACGCCGAACTCGACCATTCGCTCGGTCTGCTCCTCCTGCGGGAAGCGGGCGGCCTGCCGGTGTGGGCGCCGGACGCCGTGCTGGGCGCCTTGTCCGAGCACTTCCCCGCGCGGTCGATCATCGACGGGTACGGCGGCTGGGAGTGGTTGCCGTCCTCGGATGTCTCCATCGACGGTCTCCGGGTGAGCGTGCTTCCGGTGAGCGACAAGCGACCGAAGTACGCGCGTTCGTCCACTGAGGACGGTCATTGGGTGGTGGCGTACCGGATCGAAGACGTCGAGACCGGCGGCGTCTTCGTGTACGCGCCTTGCTTGAAGAGCTGGCCGGACGGGTTCGACGACTTCACTCGCGACGCCGGTCTGGTGCTCTTGGACGGGACCTTCTACGCACCGGACGAGATGTCGGGCGCCACCGCGGCCGATGCCGGCGCTCAACCGGCGATGGGTCATCTGCCGATCACCGGCAGTCTCGCGAAGCTCCGGCCCGGCCCGCGGTGGGCGTACACACACCTGAACAACACGAACCCGGTGATCGATCCCGCGTCGCCCGAACACGCCGCCGTACTGGACGGCGGCGCGTCGCTTCCCTTGGACGGTACCGAATACAGGCTTTAGGCGACGCCTTCGGGGCTCGCGCCCGACACGGGAACGGCGTCGGCGGTGAGCCGGTCGATCTCCGCGAGTTCGTCCACGGTCAGGTCGATGCCGGCGGCGGCGAGACTGGCCTCGATGTTGGCCGCCTTGCGCGCGCTCACGATCGCGACGTGCACACCCGGCTGGGCGAGGGTCCACGCGATCGCGAGCTGACTGACGGAGATTCCCTTGTCCGCCGCGAATTCCTTGAGCCGGTCGACGACGGCGAGATTGCGCCGGAAGGTCTCGCCGGTGAACGCCGACGATCGTGAACGCCAGTCGGTCTTCTCGAACGTCGTCTCCGGCGTGAAGGCTCCGGTCAGCAGCCCACTGCCGAGCGGGCTGTACACGAGCACGCCGATGTCGTTCTCGCGCGCGTACGGGAGAGGGTCGGTCTCGATGTCGCGGCGGAACAGGTGATACGGCGGCTGCAGGGTTTCCACGGGCCGGTTCTTGTCGAAGGCGGCGAGCCCCGCGGCGTCGTAGTTCGAGACACCGACGTGCCGGATCTTGCCGGAATCGACGAACTCCTGCAGGATCCCGGCCGTCTCCTCCGCCGGAGCATCGGGATCGGGCCAGTGGATCTGGTAGAGGTCGATGTGGTCGACGTCGAGGAAACGGAGGCTGTCCTCGATACCCTGTGCCAGCCACTCGCGCCGCGAATCGCGCGGCCGTTCGGAACGCGGCTTGATGCCGCCCTTCGTGGCGATGACGAGGTTGTCGCGGTCGCGTTTGAGTTCCTCGCGCAGTGCCTTCCCCAGCATCGCTTCGGACTTGCCGAAACCGTAGGCCTGTGCGGTGTCGAAGAAGTTCACCCCTAGTTCGCGGGCGTGGTGGATCGCCGCGATCGCCGCGTCCTCATCGAACGAACCCCAGTCGCCGCCGAGTTGCCAAGTGCCGAAAGCGATCCTCGACACCTCGAGACCGCTCCTGCCCAATGTCGTCGTACGCATGTCTCCAGCAGAGCACAGACATCGGATCACCGCACCGGATCTCCCGGCCAATGAAACCCCCAAATAACTGTTTGACGGTTTGCGTCCCGGCAGTCGATACTCGTCTCATGTCCGAGTCCCCCGGCCTCGACGAGCTGCGCGTCCTCGCCCACCCCGTCCGGCTGCGCATTCTGTCCCTTTTGACCGGTGCCGCGATGAGCGCGGCCGAAGCCGCGCGCGAACTCGGTGAGACACAAGCGAATGTCAGCTATCACCTGCGGCGGTTGCACGAGGCCGGCCTGCTGGACGTCGCCGAGGAGGTCCGGATCCGGGGCGGTCTGGCGAAACGCTACCGGCACGATCCTGAGTCCGGGGCGCGGTTCACGTCGGCGAATCCGCGGGAGGAACAGCTTCTCATCGCGACGATCGCCGAAGAACTCAAGCGCCGAAGCGAATTCCGCGTTCCCGGCAAACCGGGGTCGACGAGCGACGCGGAGATGTGGGTCGACCGCGAGACCTGGGAGAAGGCGCTCGAACACGCTCGCGAACTGAGCGAACTCCTGCACTCGGCCGCGAAGCCGCCCCGCACCAAGGGCACGATCCCGGTCAGCGCGACGGTCTCGCTGTTCGAAATGAGGCGACGGTGACGTCCCTGCGCGAACCCCTGCGCCATCACAACTTCCGCTGGCTGATCGGCGGCCGCACGTTCGGGGAGTTCGGCAACGCCGTCGCCCCGCTCGCGCTCGCGTTCGCGGTGATCGACCTGACCGGTTCGGCCGTCGACATCGGCATCGTCGTCGGCGCGCGATCCGTGGCGAGCGTGGTCCTGCTGCTGTTCGGCGGGGTGCTGGCGGACCGGCTACCGCGGTCGGTGATCCTGCAGGGCACCGAAGTCGCCGCCACCGTGACCCAGGCGGTCATCGCGGCGAGCGTCCTTTGTGGATTCGCGTCGATCCCGTTGCTGGTCGGCCTGAGCGTGGTCAACGGCGCGGTGGCCGCGATCTCCGCCCCCGCGTCGGCGTCGCTCACCCCGCTGACGGTGCCCACCACTCTTCTCGCCCAGGCCAACGCGCTGGCCAGGTTGTTGTCGAACTCCGGCCGGATCACCGGCGCCGGGCTCGGCGGCATCCTGGTCACCGCGGTCGGCCCCGGCTGGGCGCTCGGCGGGAACGCGCTGCTGTTCCTGGGCTCCGCCCTGTCCTACCGACGCATCCGCCTCAGCCGGCGGGAACGGATCCCCGGCAGCCGCCCGCTGGCGGAACTCGTCGAAGGCTGGCACGAGTTCCGGTCGCGGACGTGGGTGTGGGTCGTGGTCGTGCAGTTCATGGTGGTGAACGCCGTCATCGCCGGTGGGATCGCGGTGCTCGGCCCCGTCGTCGCCGACAGCACTTTCGGCCGCTCCGGCTGGGGATTCGCCCTCGCCGCGCAGACCATCGGCTCACTCGTCGGCGGGATCCTCGTGGCCCGATGGCAACCGCGGCGCGCGCTGTTCGTCGGCGTCGCGGTGATCCTTTTCGAAGCGCCACCACTGATCCTGCTCGGCGAGGCCCCCTTGCTGCCGCTGCTGCTGATGGCCATGTTCGTCTCCGGGCTGGCGATCGAGCAGTTCGTGGTCGCGTGGGACGTCTCGCTGCAGGAGAACGTGCCCGAGGACAAACTCGCGCGCGTCTACTCCTACGACATGCTCGGTTCCTTCATCGCCCTGCCCCTCGGCCAGATGGCGGCCGGGCCCGCCGCGCAGCACTTCGGGGTCAGCACGACCTTGCTCGCGTGCGCCGCGCTGGTCGTGGTCGCCACCGGTCTCGCGCTGTGCAGCGGCCAGGTGCGCGGGCTGGTCCGTAAGTCCTACGCCGCGCAGCCCTGATCCACGGCCCAGAAAAGTGATAGCAAAGGTCCCTTGCTCCCTTTCCGCAGGTCACGGCCAGGGGCGGATCTCCTCGAGCAGCTTCGCGACCGCGAGCACCAGGTCGTCGGAGTGCCGCGGGCCGACGATCTGCAAGCCGACCGGGAGACCGCTGGAGGTGCGGCCCGCCGGCACACTGATGGCGGGCTGCTGGGTCATGTTGAACGGGTAGGTGAACGGCGTCCAGTCCGGCCAGCCACTCAACCCGCTGCCCGGCGGCACCTCGTGCCCGGCCTCGAAGGCGGGAATCGGCAGGGTCGGCGTGATCAGCACGTCGTAGCGCGTGTGGAACTCGCCCATCAGGATGCCCAGCGCGGCCCGCTCGGCGTTGGCGCCGAGGTAGTCGCTCGCCGAGAAGGTCTTGCCGAGTTCCCACACCTTCCGCAGCCCGGGATCGACCTTCGTCTCCGAACCGGCGGGGAAGGTGTCCAGCCACTTGGCCGCCCCCGTCGACCACAGGATGTCGAAGGCCGCTTTCGGGTCGGCGAAGCCGGGATCGGTCTCTTCGATGTGCAGGCCCGCGTCACCCAGCGACCGGACCGCCGATTTGACGATCTCCGCGACCTCCGGGTCGACGTCGACGTAGCCGAGCGTCGGCGAATAGGCGGCGATCAGCCCGCGCACGTCCCGGCGGACGGCCTCGCGATAGGTCGAAACCGGCGGGGCGAGCGCGGCCGGGTCCCGATGGTCCGGCAGGGCGAGGACGTCGAGGAGCAGCGCGGTGTCGTCGACCGAACGCGCCATCGGACCGGCGTGCGAGAGCGGGCCGAACGGGCTCGCCGGGAACAGCGGGATCCGGCCGTGCGTCGGTTTGAGGCCGACGATTCCACAGAACGAGGCCGGTATCCGGATCGAGCCGCCGCCATCGGTGCCGACGGAGAGTTCTCCCATCCCCGCCGCCACGGCCGCGGCGCTTCCCCCGCTGGACCCTCCCGCCGTCGTCGAGGGGTCGATCGGGTTACGGGTGATCCCGGTCAGCGTGCTGTCGGTGACACCCTTCCACGCCAGTTCCGGTGTCGTGGTCTTTCCCAGCAGCACCAAGCCGTTCTCGCGCAGTCGCGCGGTGACCGGGCTGTCGACGTCCCACGGCTGGTCGGGGTCGATGCACCGCGAACCACGCAGCGTCGGCCAGCCCTGGGTCAGGAACATGTCCTTGATCGAGGCCGGTACACCGTCGAGCCAGCCGATCGGATTGCCGTCGCGCCAGCGGATCTCGGACGCTTTCGCCTGTTCGAGCGCGCCGTCGGCGTCGACCAGGCAAAAGGCGTTCGTCTCGCCGTCGCGTTCTTCGATGACACGCAAGGCGCTCTGAGTGGCCTCGACCGGCGACAGCTCCCCGGTGGCGTACGCGGCGACGAGCTCGCTCGCGGTCAACTTGGTGTCGTTCATCCGGCCCCTAACCTTGGCGAAGCGTCTCCGACGGCACGTACCCGAGCTGCTTGTCCACGACGTTGCGCAGTGGCTCCCCCGCGCGCCAGCGACGGAAGTTGTCCGCGAACACCTCTACCAGAGTATTACGCCAGCCGACGAAGTCACCCGACATATGCGGCGAGATCAGCACGTTCTCCATAGTCCACAAAGGACTATCGGACGGCAGCGGCTCGGTGTCGAAGACGTCGAGCGCCGCGCCGCCGAGCGGCCCGTCCCGCAGTGCGCCGATCAGGTCCGAGGTGACGACCAGTTCGCCGCGGCCGACGTTGACGAACCGTGCGCCGGGTTTCATCGCGGCGAAGGCCTCGGCGTCGAACATGCCTCTGGTCTGCTCGGTCAGTGGCGCGACCGCTACGACGTAGTCCGCCCCGGGAAGATGGCGGGCCAGATCCGAAGACGCGTACACGTCCCCGAAGTCGGGATCGCCCTCACGAGAACGGCGTCCGACGCCCGCCACCGACATCCCGGCCGCCCGCAGCAGCCGCGCGATCGACCGGCCGATCGGCCCGGTGCCGACCACGAGGACCCGGCGGCCGGAGATCCGTTCACTCTCCCGGTGTTTCCACTGCCTCTGTCGCTGCAGGTCCCAAGAACGGACGAAGTCCTTGGCGAACGCGAGGACGACCCCGAGGACGTACTCGGCTATCGCCCCGTCGAACACCCCGCGGGAGTTGGTGAGCACGACGTCGCTTTCCTGCAGCCCCGGGAAGAGAACGGGGTCGACGCCCGCGCTGGCGATGTGCAGCCAGCGCAGCTTGTCGGCCGCGTGCCAGGCGCCCGGGACGGCGGTCGAAAGGAAGTCGTAAACGAAGAACGCGTCGGCGCCGGACAACGCGTCGGCCAGCCCGGCCTCACCGGTGTAACGAACCACCGCGCGGTCTTCGATAGCGCGCATGTCCGGTGGGCGTGTGTCTCCGCAGAGCACCGCCAGCACAGGGGTCTCCGAGGCGATCACGTTGACACCGTAAAAGTGGCTCGTATGATTGTCAACAATCCGAGGAACGACCCCCGGAGCACCGGACTGTGACAGCAGAAGTTTCCGGAGGCTGAGACTTGGATTTCGACTTACTGGAGTTCGAAGGCCCGTTGGCGCAGCGCGGTATCGGCGTGATCGCTCCCTTCGACCTGGCCCTGGAACGCGAGCTGTGGCGCTGGGTGCCCATGGAGGTCTCCCTCCATCTGGCGCGGACGCCGTATGAGCCCGTGCCCGTCAGCATGGAGATGGCCCAGCTCGTCAGCGACAGCAGGCATCTCGCCGCCGCCACGCGGGACGTGCTCCACGTGGAGCCCGAAGTCGTCGCCTATCTGTGCACCTCCGGCAGTTTCGTCAATGGTGTGGACTACGAACGCTCTCTGACCAAGGCGATCTGCGACGCGGGCGCGACGGACGCCGTCACCACGTCCGGAGCGCTGGCGGAGGTTCTGCACCAGCTCGACCTCCACCGAGTCTCGGTGCTCACCCCGTACGACGGCGACCTGACCGGGAAGCTGCACGACTTCCTGGCCGAACTCGGCGTCCACACCGTCTCCAGCGACCATCTCGGCCTGGGCGGCGGCATCTGGAAGGTCAGTTACCGGACCATCGCCGAACGCATCCTCGCCGCCGACCACGCCGACGCCGAAGCCATCTTCGTCAGCTGCACCAACCTCCCCACCTACGATCTGATCGAGCCACTCGAAAGCGCGCTCGGCAAACCGGTCCTCACCGCGAATCAGCTCACCATGTGGGCCTGCCTCCGGCGGATGAACCTGCCGATCGTCGGGCCCGGCAAGTGGCTCCGGGAGGTCGACTGACCTCTTCGCCTACGATTGTCGACAATCTGCCCTCCGGAGGTTCCGTGCCCATCACGCCGTTCGCCCCGCCCGAGCCGCCGTCCGAGACGACCACCATCGGGTTCATCTATCCCGATCACGCGGCCGAAGACGACTACCCGCTCGCGGAACAGCTCCTCGGCGGGGACATGGCCGGGATCAAGCTGCCGGTCGAGCACATCTACGGAACCGACCTGCACGCCGTGCCCGAGCTCCTGGACCTCGGTAGCGAAAGCCGGCTCGCCGACGGTGCCGCGCTCCTGGCCAAGCACGAACCCGACGCGGTGGTGTGGGCGTGCACCAGCGGCAGCTTCGTCTACGGCTGGGAAGGCGCCCGCGACCAGGCCGACCGGTTGGCCGCCGTCGCCGGTGTCCCTGCGTCGAGCACGTCCTTCGCCTTCGTCAACGCCGCACGAGCGCTCGGCGTCCGGCGGGTCGCGGTCGCCGCCAGCTACCCGGACGACGTCGCCCGGCTGTTCGTCGAATTCCTCGGCGCGGGCGGGGTCGAAGTGGTCTCGATGGGCAGCGCGGACATCGACACCGCGGCCGAGGTCGGCGAACTCAGCCCGGAAGCCGTCGTCGAACTCGCGGTGAGCCGGGACCACCCGGCCGCCGACGCGCTGCTCGTCCCCGACACCGCCATGCGGACGCTCGGCGAGATCAACACGCTCGAAACCAGGCTCGGCAAGCCGGTGCTGACCGCCAATCAGGTCACCGTCTGGGAAGGTCTGCGGCTCACCGGGAAGTCCCCGCTCGTCCGCACCTTGGGCGCGCTGTTCGGGAGAAGGGGCGACTGAACCATGTCCTTGCCGGATATCGAGCCGGTCAGCCGGGAGTCGACCGCCGGGATCATCGCGCGCCAGTTGCGGGACGCGATCATGACCGGCGCCCTCCCTCCCGGCACCCAGCTCGGCGAAACGGATCTGGCCTCCCGGTTCCAGGTTTCGCGGGGGCCACTGCGCGAGGCGATGCAGCACCTCGTTTCCGAAGGACTCCTGCGCAGCGAGCGCCACCGCGGCCTGTTCGTGATCGACCTCGAGCCCGGCGACGTCTACGACATCTACTCGGCGCGCTCGGCGATCGAACGCGCCGCGATGCTGCGGGCACTGCGCGGGGACAGGGAACGGGTCGCCACCGAACTCGAAGAGGCCGTGCACGCCATGGCCACCGCCGCGGACGACGACGACCCGACCGCGCTCTCCTGGGCGGACCTCCGTTTCCACGAGGCGCTGATCGCCGCTTCCGGCAGCAAACGGCTCGTGCGCATGGCCAGAACCCTGCTGATCGAGACCCGGATGTGCCTCACCGCGCTGCAGGCGACCTATCAGCAGGTCGAGGAACGGGTCACCGAGCACACCAGGATCATCGAAGCACTGCGGGCCGGTGACGAAGAGACCGCGCTGTCGCTGCTGGAAGCCCATATGGAGGACGCCGTCCAGCGGCTGGCCCCGGGAACCAGCCTGCGGGAAGGCGAAGCTCCCGCGGTGCCATAGGGATTCATCCACGGCCCCGCGCCCCCAGCACCGGCTGACCGCCCGTCCCGCCGCGGAACTCCCTGTCCCACGGCCAATTTCCGTGCTCGTCCTCGTAGACCAGTTGCACCGCGCGGAATTCCTCGCCGTACAGGAGAACGGCGGTGAGCAGGTGCGCCGACGGTGCACTGAGCGGGACGACCTCGAACGACGGCCATCCGACCGCGGCGGGCAGCACCTCACCCGCCTGCGGCGGACCCGACCGGACCACCTGCTGGGCGAAATAATTCAGCAGCTGCCCGGATCTTCGCTCTCTCAGGCCGGTGACGACGAGCTCCGGCAGCCCGGCATCGGTGAGCCCGACCGTGTACGCGAAACCGGGCTGGACCGTTCCGCGCTCGACCGTCTGCACCATCCAGCCGTACTTCCGGATCAGCGGGCGGACCTCCTCGACGAGGTAGTCGTCGCGGGTCTTTCCGGGGTTGTCGCAATGCCAGCACATCGGTGCTCCTCCAGTCGTCGAATCCGATGACCGGCACTGTGCACCGGGGCACCGACAAAAACTCACGGCCCGGGGTGACGCACAGGCGACGAACGGGCTTTCGTGCTGGATTTCGCGCCGAGATTCCCTTTCAGGGCAACATTTTTACCTTGCTTGAGAAAATTTTCCGAGAGCATGGCCGCGTGATGGACTGTCGGGCCCTTGCAGGGGCCGAGTTCACGGGCCCGACGTCCCCGATGCCACATCGGATGCACCGAACGATTCAGCCGATATGCGTCGCGAGCGGCGACTCGGCAGGCAGGGGTCAGGGTTCCTGATGTCGCATTCGAGTTGCTGAGTTTCCTAATGCGACATCGGTAACACCGAACCGCGGCTGCTCCACTCGAAACACCACTACAACCTTAACTCCCTTGAGTGCACGAAGGCCCCTTCTCTGCGCTTAACGCAAAGAAGGGCCTTCCTGCACCCAAAAGTCATGAATGTACCGTTCATGACTTCCGGGACTTGACACGCCACTATGCGGATGGTTCAAGATAGAGCGGCGACCACCGCGGACCCGAGTTCGGCGGTGGTGGACTTCCCGCCGAGGTCGGGGGTTTGCACGGCCCCCTCCTCGAGAACCTTTTCCACCGCGGCGCGTACCTCTTGTGCCGCGGCGGTTTCCCCGAGATGGTCGAGCAGCATCGCTCCCGCCAGGATCTGCGCCACCGGATTCGCGATGCCTTGCCCGGCGATGTCGGGAGCGCTGCCGTGCACCGCCTCGAACATGGAAGGGAGCTCACCGGTCGGATTGATATTGCCCGAGGGTGCCATTCCGAGCCCGCCCGTCACGGCCGCCGCCAGGTCGCTCAGGATGTCACCGAACAGATTGGAAGCCACCACGACGTCGAGCCGGTCCGGCGCCTGCACCATCCGCGCGGCGAGCGCGTCGACATGGCACTGCTCGGCATGCACGTCCGGGTACTCCGCGGCGATTTCGGCGAAGATCTCGTCCCAGAAAGGCATCGAGTGGATGAGCCCGTTGGACTTGGTCGCCGAACAGACCCGCCCCGTGCGCGTCTTCGCCAGTTCGAAGGCGTAGCGGATGATCCGCTCCACCCCGACCCGCGTGAACACGGATTCCTGTAAGACGAACTCGTTCCCCAGCCCCCGATTGTGCCTGCCGCCGATCTCCGAGTACTCACCCTCGGAGTTCTCCCGGACGATCACCATCTCCAGTTCTTCGGCGCCGCGGCCCGCCAGAGCCGACGTCGTCCCCGGCAGCAGCCGGACCGGCCGGAGGTTGACGTACTGGCTGAACGCGCGCCGGACCGGAATGAGGAGACCCCACAACGAAACATGGTCCGGGACGCCGGGAAAACCGACGGCACCGAGAAAGATCCCGTCGAAAGCCGAAAGCTGTTCGATCCCGTCGGCAGGCATCATCGAGCCGGTTTTGGTGTACCGCTCACAACTCCAGTCGAACTCCGTCCAAGACAAGGAGAAGCCATGCGATGCCGCCGCGCGGTCGAGGACCTTGCGGGCCTCGACCGTCACATCCACGCCGATCCCGTCGCCGGGAATGCTCGCGATCCGATAGGAGGTCCCTGCTCGAGAAATCACAGAGCCACCGCGATGTACTTGGTCTCGAGGAACTCGTCGATGCCGACACTGCCGCCCTCACGGCCCAGCCCCGACTGCTTGATCCCGCCGAACGGCGCCGCCGGGTTCGAGACCAGTCCCTGGTTGAGGCCGATCATGCCGGCTTCCAGCCGCTCCGAGACCCGCAGTGCCCGTTTGAGATCGGAGGTGTACACATAGGACACGAGACCGAATTCGGTGTCGTTCGCCGCCGCGATGGCCTCGTCCTCGCTGTCGAACGGAGTGATCGGGGCGACCGGCCCGAAGATCTCCTCCGAAGCGAGCCTGGCGTCCTTGGGCACGTCGGCGAGCACCGTGGCCTGATAGAAGTTTCCCGGACCGTCCACTGTGGATCCACCGGTGAGAACGCGCGCTCCTCGCTCGGTGGCGTCGGCGACCAGACCGCTGACCTTCTCGACGGCGGCTTCGTCGATGAGGGGACCGACGACGACACCCTCCTCGGTTCCACGCCCCATCGGCAAAGCCTCCATCCGCTCGGTGAGACGCCGGGAGAACTCGTCGACGATGCCTCGCTGGACATAGAAGCGGTTCGCGGCCGTGCAGGCCTCGCCGATGTTGCGCATCTTCGCGGTCATCGCGCCTTCGATCGCCGCGTCGAGGTCGGCGTCTTCGAAGACGAGGAAGGGGGCGTTGCCGCCGAGTTCCATCGAAGTACGGAGAACCTTGTCCGCGCACTGTTCCAGCAGCTTCCGCCCGACGCCGGTCGAGCCGGTGAAGGACAGCTTCCGCGCGCGGCCGTCGCGGATCAACGGCTCCATCACGCCGCCGGAGTCCGACGTCGTGAGCACGTTCAGCACCCCTTCCGGCAGTCCCGCCTCGGCGAGGATCGCCGCGAGGGCCAGCATCGAAAGGGGAGTCTGGGCAGCGGGTTTGATGACCATCGTGCAGCCTGCCGCGACCGCGGGCCCGATCTTGCGGGTGCCCATCGCCATGGGGAAGTTCCATGGCGTGATCAGCAGGCACGGCCCGACGGGCTGCTTCGTCACGAGGAACCGGCCTGCCCCGTTGGGGGCGACGGCGTAACCACCGTCGATCCGGACGGCTTCCTCCGCGAACCAGCGGAAGAATTCGGCCGCGTAGGTGATCTCGCCCTTCGACTCCGCGAGCGGTTTGCCCATCTCGAGGGTCATCAGCAGCGCGAGTTCGTCGGCGCGTTCGATCAGCAGCTCGTAGGCGCGGCGCAGGATCTCACCGCGTTCGCGCGGGGCGACGCTCGCCCAGCCGGCCTGTGCCGCGACGGCCGCGTCGAGCGCGCTGACGCCGTCCGCCGGTGACGCGTCGGCCACCTCGCACAGGGCTTCGCCTGTCGAGGGGTCGAGAACGGGGAAGGTCTTCCCGTCCGTGGCGGGCACCCACTTGCCGCCGATGAACAGTTCCTTGCCGACCGACGTGACCACGCCGGCCTCACTGATCGAGCTCATCCCAACGCTCCTCCATGTTGTCCCGAACGCCATGCTATGGATATTGTCAACAATCGACAACAGCTCAGCCGACCTAGGAGCGCAGCCCATGGCCCAGCTATCACCGCTGCTCAAGCAGGCAACGCCGGTCGTGGTCGACCACGGTGAAGGGGTTTACCTCTACGGCACCGATGGCAAACGTCACCTGGATTTCACCGCCGGTATCGGCGTGACCAGCACCGGCCACTGCCACCCGCACGTGGTGAGCGCGGCGCGGGAGCAGATCGGCAAACTCGTCCACGGGCAGTACACGACGGTCATGCACAAGCCGATGCTCGAGCTGACCGAGAAGCTGGGCGGTGTCCTCCCGGAAGGCCTGGATTCACTCTTCTACGCGAACTCGGGCAGCGAGGCGGTCGAGGCGGCGCTCCGCTTGTCGAGGCAGGCCACGAAACGGCCCAACGTCATCGTCTTCCAGGGCGGGTTCCACGGCCGGACGGTCGCGGCGGCGACGATGACGACGTCGGGCACCCGGTTCAGCGCCGCGATCTCGCCGCTCATGTCCGGCGTGCATGTCGCGCCCTTCCCCTACGCGTTCCACTACGGCTGGGACGAGGAGACGGCGACGAAGTTCGCGTTGCGCGAGCTCGACTACCTCTTCGCGACGGTCTGCGCGCCGAACGAAACGGCCGCGTTCTTCATCGAGCCGGTGCTCGGCGAGGGCGGGTACGTCCCGGCGAACACCGAGTTCCTCGCCGGACTGCGGGAACGCGCCGACAAGCACGGGATCCTGCTGGTGATGGACGAGATCCAGACCGGCTTCGGCCGGACGGGCCGGTTCTGGGGGCACGAGCACTTCGGGGTGCGCCCGGACATCGTGCTCATCGCGAAAGGGCTCGCGAGCGGCTTCCCGATCTCGGGTATCGCCGCGTCGGAGGAACTGATGGCGAAGGCGCTCCCCGGTTCCCAGGGCGGGACCTACGGCGGCAACGCGGTGGCCTGCGCGGCGGCGATCGCCACGCTCGAGGTGATCCAGCAGGAGGGCCTGGTCGAGAACGCCGCCGAACGAGGACGCCAGCTCCTGGAAGGCGTGCGGGTGGTCGCGGACAAATCACCGTCGATCGGCGACGTCCGCGGGCTGGGGCTGCTGGTCGGTTCCGAGTTCACCACGCCGGACGGCGAGCCGGACACCGCGAAGGCCCAGGCGGCCCAGAAAGCCGCGTCCTCCAACGGGTTGTTGCTGCTGACCTGTGGGGCGTACATGAACGTCGTCCGGATGGTGCCGCCGCTGATCGTCGATTCCGCACAAATCGACGAGGCCCTGCGGATCTGGGGTGACGTCGTGGCGGGGGTCGAGTGATGGCCCGCTACATCACGATCACGCTCGACAAGCGCGGAGTGTCCTGCCGGGCCCGGCTGCTTGACGCCGAAGCCCCGCGGACCTGTCGCGCGGTCTGGGACGCGTTGCCGCAAAGCGGTTCGGCGTACCACGCGAAGTACGCGCGCAACGAGGTCTACACGCTCGTGCCGCCCTTCGCCGAACCGAAGCCGGGCCGCGAAAATCCCACGGTGACCCCGATTCCGGGGGATGTCGTGTACTTCGGGTTCGAGGCTTGGGAGATTGGCAACCCGGCGTACGGCTACGACGAGGACAGTGAGGCGCACAGCGACCAGGGCGCGACGGACCTCGCGATCTTTTACGGCCGCAACAACCTGCTGATCAACGGTGACGCGGGCTGGGTGCCCGGCAACGTGTTCGCGACGATCGAAGAGGGGCTCGCCGAAATGGCGGAAGCCGCCCAGGATCTCTGGCTGCGAGGTGTCGAGGGCGAGACGCTTTCGTTCGCACGCGCGTGAAAACCCATGGGCGGTGCGGGTTCGCACCCTCACCGCCCACGGGCCGGCACCCCACCCTGGCTACTGCCGCGCTTCGGAGAGCCGGTACTCGACGCCACCGACCTCTTCGCCGCGCTGGTCCACCTGAGTCACGTGGACGGTGTACCGCTGTCCCCCTGCCGCCTCGGCTTCCGCGGTGAAGCTCAGCCTGGCGTCCACCTGTTCGCCGGACTTGAATGTCAAACCGCTGATCCGAGCCCTCTGCGGGTTCACGATGGCCAGCTCGGTCTCACCGATCCGTTCAACACCTTCACCCTTCGCACCGGCCGCCCGCCAGCGCGGCGAGGTCGGGGCCGAGATCGATGGTGATCCACCCCGGGCCGGTGAACGGCCTGCCCGGCTGGGTGAAGACGATGTCGCCGACCGCCGTGGGGTCGGGACCGTTGTCGTCGTCGGCCACCCAGGCGACGCCGACGCTGTGCCCGATCCGCACGCCTTTCTCGCCGCACAGGCGCAGGGAGAACATTTCGTCGTTCTCCACGAGGGAGTCGGCGCGGACCTTGACCGCGACCGTCTGTGCGTCCGCCTTCCGGACCAGGTCAGCGTGCCCGCACGCGGCAGGTAGTCGACGCTCTCCTTCGCGACGAACGCCGGATCGACCGGCGAGCCGTTGCCCTCGATCGTCCGGTATTCGACCGAGCCCTGCGGCGCGCAGCCGCCGTCGGTGAGCGAAAACGGTGAAGACAAGGGTGGTGTACCCGGCGCTCGTCCCCTCGGCCTGACTGACTCCGCTGACGTTCGCCACGGACGCGGTGCAGCCCGTTTGCCCGCCTTCGGCCACCGGTACCGCGAGTCCGAACGTGACCGCCAGCGCCGCCCCCAGCGCCGCGATCCGTCTCATCCTGGATCCCCATCGAGCGTCCGCCCCTTCCGCCGGGCCGCCGCGGCCCGCTGCGACGTGGGTAACCGAGCGAGGTTGTGGCCACCGTGCGAGCAAACGTGAAAATGATTCATGGCCATCATCGCCCGCTACGTACTACGCTTCGGTAACCAGGCAAAGAAGTGTGAGGAAGGGCAGTCGATGGGCGAAGTTGCGGCACGGTTCGCCGAGATCGTCGGGGACACGAATTTGCTTTCAGGCGAGGCGATCCCCGAGGATTACGCGCACGACGAGGCGTTGACCACCACGGCGCGGCGGCCCGCCCACCTGGCGAAACCGGGAAGCGCCGAGGAGGTCGCGGAGCTGCTCAAGGCCGCGAGCGAACACGGCGTGCCGGTCACCGCGAGAGGATCGGGCACCGGGCTTTCGGGTGGCGCCACACCACGCGAAGACAGTCTGGTGATCTCTTTCGAACGAATGAACGCGGTGCTGGAGATCGACACGGAGAATCACGTCGCCGTCGTCCAGCCGGGTGTCACGTTGTCCGATTTGGACGAAAAGACCACGGTGGCCGGACTCGGCTACACCGTCTATCCCGGGGAACTGAGCGCGAGCGTCGGCGGCAACGTCGGCACGAACGCGGGCGGGATGCGCGCGGTCAAGTACGGCGTCACGCGGCACAACGTCGTGGGTCTGCAGGCCGTGCTGCCGACCGGCGAGATCATCCGCACCGGTGGCAAGACCTCGAAGGTGTCGACAGGGTACGACCTGACGCAGCTGATCGTCGGTTCCGAAGGCACCCTCGCGATCGCGACCGAGGTCATCGTGAAGCTGTACCCACGTCTGCCGCACGGCGCCACGGTGCTCGCCCCGTTCGAGACCTTCGACGAGGTGATGACCGTCGTCCCGAAGATCATCGCCGGCGGGCTCGCGCCGCACATCCTCGAGTACATCGACAACCTGACGCTCGCCGCGATCAGTTACAACGAGAAGCTCAGCCTCGGCGTGCCGGACTCCATCCGCGACACCGCGCAGGCGTATCTGGTGGTGGCGCTGGAAAACCGCGACAGCGACCGGTTGCACGCCGACATCGAGGAACTCGGCGGCATGCTGGGCGAGCTCGGCGCGATGGACGTGTACGTGCTCGAAGGCAACTCGGCGCGCAAGCTCATCGAGGCCCGCGAGAAGGCGTTCTGGACGGCCAAGTCGGTCGGGGCCGACGACATCATCGACGTGGTGGTGCCGCGGTCCGCGATGCCGGAGTTCCTGCGCAAGGCCAGGGAAATGGCGCTGTCCCGCGAGTCGGGCGCACTCGGCTGCGGGCACGCCGGCGACGGCAACGTCCACCTCGCCATCTTCTGCAAGGACCCGGACAAACGGAAGCAGCTGCTGACGGACATCTTCGCGCTCGGCATGGAACTCGGCGGCGCGATCTCCGGCGAGCACGGTCTCGGGAGGACCAAGTCCGGGTATTTCCGCGAACTGGAGGACCCGGCGAAGATCGCGCTGATGCGGCGGATCAAGGAGAGCTTCGACCCGGCCGGGATCCTCAACCCCGGCGTTCTTTTCGCTGAGAGGGCTTGAAAAGTGAGTGAGATGAACGGCGCCCAGTCCCTGATCCGCACGCTCGTCGACAGTGGCGTTGATGTGTGCTTCTCGAATCCGGGCACCTCGGAGATGCACTTCGTGGCCGCGCTCGACACCGTGCCCGAGATGCGCGGCGTGCTCGGCCTGTTCGAAGGCGTCGTCACCGGTGCCGCAGACGGGTACGCGCGCATCGCCGACAAGCCGGCGGCCACGCTGCTGCACCTCGGCCCCGGCCTCGGCAACGGGCTGGCGAACCTGCACAACGCGCGCCGCGCGCACACCCCGATCGTCAACGTGATCGGCGATCACGCGACCTACCACAAGCAGTACGACGCCCCGCTCGAATCGGATATCGAGGCCGTCGCCGGTTCGCTCGAAGGCTGGGTCCGCCGGTCCGAGCACACGAAGGACGTCGGCGCCGACGCCGCCGCCGCGGTCGCGGCGTCCCAGGACGCCCCCGGCCAGGTGGCGACGCTGATCCTCCCCGCCGACGCCTCATGGGGCGAGGGCGGCGAGCCCTGCGCGCCGATCCCGCCGCGGATTCCGCAGGCCGTCAACGCGACGACGGTGAAGAAGATCGCCGAGGTGCTGGCCAGTGGTGAACCGGTCGCCCTGCTCGTCGGCGGCAGCGGCTGCCGTGAGGCCGGTCTGCGCGCGACCAGCCGGATCGCGGCCGCGACCGGGGTGAAGGCGTTCGTCGAGACCTTCCCCGCCCGGCTCGAACGCGGCGAAGGCCTGCCGACGATCGAGCGGCTGGGTTATCTCGCCGAGCAGGTCGCGTACCAGCTCGACGGGATCAAGCACGTGATCGTCGCCGGGACGAAGGCGCCCGTGTCGTTCTTCGCCTACCCCGGCAAGGCGAGCAACCTGGTTCCCGAGGGCGCTCAGGTCCACGTGCTGGCCGAAGTCGGACAGGACGTGCCTCGAGCGCTGAACGACGTCGCGGGACTGGTCGCGGCCGAGACGGAGCCGGTGCTGCAGGAGGCTTCCCGGCCTGCGTTGCCGTCCGGACCGCTGACGCCGCAGAACTGGGTCGAGGTGATCGGCGCGCTACTGCCGGAGCGAGCGATCATCGCGGATGAGGCGAACACCTCCGGCCTGCTGCTGCCCGCCGCGACCGCGGGGGCACCCCGGCACGACGTGCTGACCCTGACCGGCGGCGCGATCGGCTACGGCATGCCCGTCGCGACCGGGGCGGCCGTCGCCGCGCCGGACCGGCCGGTGATCAACCTGCAGTCCGACGGCAGCGCGCTGTACACGATTTCGGCGCTGTGGACGCAGGCCCGGGAGAACCTCAACGTCACCACCGTCCTGCTGAACAACCGCGCGTACGCGATCCTGCGGCTGGAGTTGCAGCGGGTCGGCGCGGACGCCAATGGTCCCAAGGCGAACGAACTGCTCGACCTCTCCCGGCCCGACATGGACTTCGTCAAGATCGCCGAAGGCATGGGTGTCCCGGCGACCCGGGCGACGACGGCGGAGGAGCTGGCCGAGCAGTTCCAGCGCGCACTCGCCGAACCGGGACCGCACCTGATCGACGCGATCGTCCCGACGCTGTTCTGAGCGGAGCGTCCCTGCGTGCGATGAGTCCTTTCATCGCGCGCAGGGCGCTAGCGGACCGAGGCGACCAGAGGTTCAGGCCGGCGTTGCTTCGGGACGAAAACGGTCAAGACGAGCCCCAGGAGCGCCGCACCGGCGGCGACCACGAAACTCAGCCGGAACCCCGTCGCGGACGGGACGGAAACCCCGCCGACGGTGATCGCCAGCGACGCGAGCATGGACGCCATCACCGCACTGGACGTCGACGTGCCGACGGAGCGCATCAGCGAATTCAACCCGTTCGCGGACGCGGTTTCGCTGACCGGGACCGAGCCCATGATCAGCGCCGGCATGGCCGCGTAGGCGATGCCCACCCCGCCGCCGATGATGATCGAAGCCGTGATCAGCTCGAAGGCGTTGTCCATCAACACGGTCGCGAAGGCGTATCCGGCCGCGATGGTGGTGGCACCGACCATCAGCGTCGTACGTGGCCCGTAGCGTTCGATGAGCCGGGCCGAAACCGGTGACAGCATGAACATGACCAGGCCGTTCGGCGCGAGGCAGAGCCCGGCCTGCACCATGGTCAGGCCGAGGCCGTAGCCGGTCGACGCGGGAGCCTGCAGCAACTGCGGGAACGACAACGCCATCGAGTACAGCGCGAACCCGATCATGATCGACGCGAGGTTGGTGAACAGCACCGGCCGCCGCGCGGAGACCCGCAGGTCCACGAGCGGATCACGCCGCCGCAGCTGGTAGGCGCCCCAAACCAGCAGGATCACCACCGCGCTCCCCGCGAAGACGAGGGTTCGGCCGCTTCCCCAGCCCCACTCACTGCCCTTGACGATCGGCAACAACAGGCAGACCAGGCCTACAGTCAGCCCCAGCGCGCCGAGGTAGTCGAACGGCGCCGGTGTCTTCACCGGCGACTCCGGCACCACGAACAGGATGAGCAGACCGCAGACGAGCCCGAGCCCCGCCGACGCCCAGAACAGGACGTGCCAGTCGGCGTTCTGCGCGACCAGCGCCGACACCGGGAGCCCGATGGCACCTCCGACACCGAGCGTCGAACTCATCACCGAGATCGCGGCGCCGACCCGTTCCGTCGGAAGTTCGTCCCGCATGATGCTGATGCCCAGCGGGATCGCGCCCATCGCGCAGCCTTGCAGCCCTCGCCCGAGGACCATCAGCGCGAGCGAACTGGTCAGCGCGGACACCACCGAACCGGCGACCAGGAAGCCCAGGCTGATCAGCAGCAACCGGCGTTTGCCGTAGAGGTCGCCGAGCCTGCCGCTCACCGGCATCACCACGGCCCCGGCGATCAGGGTCGCCGTCACCACCCACGACGCGTCCGACGGAGTCGCATCGAGCAGCCGGGGAAACGCGGGGATGAGCGGGACGACGAGCGTCTGCATGAACGAGGCCACCAGACCGCAAGTGGCGAGCACGACGACGAAGACCCGGGGCGAAGGTGCCCGTCCGACCGGTTTCACCATGCGCATCCCATGATCCGACCTTACACAGCACCACCCTTCTCAGTGAACGGTTGACCGACGGGATCACAGCCAGGTGCGAACCCCACCATGGCCGGAACAGGTACCGCGGCGATTCTGGCTGTAGCTATAGGAACCATCCTTGCAGAGGGCGGTCGCTCCGTCGGCCGCGCCGGGTCCGGCCGACGGCCGATGGACACAGACACCGACGGTGTTGCGGTAGTAGTCGCTTCCGCACTCCACCAGGTTCGGCGCCTTCGCCGCCTGCGTTGTCTTCGGAGGTGTTCTCGTCGGTTTGGGCTCGACCTGCTTCGGCACCTCGACCGCGGCTGTGGTCGTCGGCACGAACTGCTGAGGCGTCGGCGATGTCCGACTGCTGGCCGGCGTCGGCGTTGTCGTCGGCCCCGTCGGCACTGTCGGCCCAGTCGGCGTGGTCGACGCTGTCGACACCGGGCCGCTCTGCGGCGTGACCCGTCCGGTGGGCGCGGTCTCCACACCACAACCGCCGGCGACCAGAAGTCCGATCGCCAGTGCCATGCCCAGCTTCGTCGCTCTCTTCGGCATACGACCTCCCCGGCACCTGGTAGTGCCGCGTAGTCGGGAGATCGTCCGCTGGCGTTACCGCCAGGCGGGAGCTGGGCCGTGTCCTAGTCGACCATTGAGCCGCAACTGATGTTCAACGCCGTCGCCGTCATGCTGCGCGCGTGGTCCGACGCGGCGAAGGCGGCCACCCGGGCGACGTCTTCGAGTGATGCCGTCCGCTTGAGCATCGTCGCGTCGACCATGTCACGGATGGCGTCGTCGAGGCCGGCGCCCTCAGGAATCGTCTCCGGGATCCCGCCGGTGCGCAGAGTCACGACACGGATGCCCTGAGGCCCGAGTTCGCATGCCAGCCCGCGCCGCAACGCCTCCATCGCGCTGAACGCGACCTGCAGCCCGCCGAGGTGGTACCCCGGCAGCGGATCACCGTCGCCACCGAACATCATGATCACCCCGGACCCCTGCCCGATCATGTGCCGGGCGGCCGCCCGCGCGGTCAGGAAGTTCGTCCGTACCGCCGTCCGGACCGGGCTTTCGAGGTCCTCCAACGACATCTCGACCAGCGGAGTGCCCTGGACGTCGTTGTGCGTGATCACGTTCATCGAGATGTCGACGCTCCCCGCCGAGGAAGCCACCGAAGCGGCATGCTCGTCGATGGCGGCTTCGTCGAGCGCGTCGAACTCCGCCGTTTCGGCTTTCCCGCCCGCCGCCCGGATTTCATCGGCCAGAGCATCGAGCTTCTTCAGCGTGCGACCGGTGAGGTGGACCGTCGCACCCTCTCCGGCGAAACCGCGGGCCACCGCGCTCCCGATCCCGCCCGCCGCCCCGTAGATGATCGCGTTCCTGCCTCCGAGCAACATCGACTCCTCCTATTTCCCTTGCAGCGTGATGAGTCCTTCGGGAGCCCCTTCCAGCTGGACGTCGACCCACAACGGGAGCCACGGGTCGACTTCGTGGAACCTGCGCAGCTCCGCCAGGCCGCTGAGCCAGCCCATCCACGCGCCGTACGGCGGCTTCTCCTCGGAGAATCCACTTTGGACGAACGTCAGCCTCGTACCGCCGTCGGAGTCCTCGAGTTCCCATGAGGCGACGACGCCGTCCTGGTAAGCGAGCGACATCTTGGAGCCGGGCACCAGGTCGACGATCTTCGCCGGATCCGGGTCGATTTCCAGCGACCCCATCGCCCAGCGGCCGCCGACGTGGGCCTCCGCCTCGATCCGGGCACCGAACCAGCGCGTGAACACGGCGGGGTCGGCGATCGAGGAGTAGACCTCACCTCGCGGCGCGTCGATCCGCACTTCTTCGCTCATCAGCGGGGAAGTGAGGTCACAGCGGGCGGTGAGCGGCCGCCCTTCGACGTGGTCCACGAGGTTCGCGACGGAAAGCGCCCAGAACGTGTACATCATGCCGAGTGCCGAATCCGGGTCGGCGAGCATCGCGGTGTAATCCGGCAGACCGCTCTGGCTGAACGACAAGGACGTCCCGTCCCCGTCCTCCGTCAGCGCGATCTCGACGACGGTCTCCGTACCGCCGACGATCCACGCGAACCGCAGGACGTTGTCCTCGGCCAGCAGCAGTCGCTGGCGCGGACGATCGCCTTCCGGCGTGTAGCGACCCCAGAACTCGTACCGGGACGGCAGGTCGACTTCCGCGTATTCGGAAAGCCACTCCCGCAGCGCGGCGGGATCGATCAGTGCGTGCCAGACCTCTTCGATCGGCGCGCGCATGCGCAACTGGAACCTCGTCGGTTCAGTCACGGGCATCTCCCTTCGGGTAACAGGCCACGGCGAGTTTGAAGGCGTCGCCTTCCGCTCCCCCGTAGCGGGTGAACAGATCCTGCAAAGTCGTCTTCAGTTCGTCGAGGAACTCCTGACGCCGCTCCGGCTCCACCCGGATCTCGCCGGAGACACCGATCGACGGCAGTTCGGGCGCGGCCCTGTCGAGCGCGGCGACGTCCGCCTGGACCTCTTCCATGAGGTCCACCAGGTAGCCAAGGCTCAGCTCGTCCCGCGCCACCCTCGGTCCGAGCCGGCCCACCAGCCCCGGGGACAACCAGTACGAACGGGCGGTCGCCTGGTACACACCCTCACTGACGGCGCGCACCTTCCGCTCCGACACCTGCTTCACGAGACCGGCTTCCACCAGTCGCTTCACGTGGTAATAGACCCGCTGCGGAGTCTGCTCCAGCACCGCCGCCACCTCGGTGCAGGACCGCGGCTCCGCCAGCTGCCGCAGGACGTCCACCCGCTGCGGTTTCAGCAACGCCTCCGCCTGCTCCAGCCGCTCGAGGTACTCCACGTCTCTCACAGCGCCACACCCTTGATCACAAAAACCAGTTTGAACGTAAAAATTCATTTTGTCAATCAGGGTGGATCGCGCTACTCTCGTCGTGTGGCGATCCTGCGGCGGTACGCGGCGGACATCGCGGTCACCGCGGCGGTGATCGCGGGTTCCGTCGTGGCCTCGGTCGGGGATGACGCGGAAGCACCGCGCAACGCGGTCGTCGGCTGGGTCTGCGTGGCACTCGCCTGTGCCGCGTTGTTCCTGCGCCGGCGGTATCCGCTTCCCGTCGCGATCTTCACCGCTGCCTGTTGCGCGATCTACTACCCACAGACCGATCCCGACGGATTCGTGCTCCTCGCGTTCGCCTTCGCGCTGTACAACGCCGCCTCGACCGGGCGGATCCGCAGCGCGGCGGTCGTCGCGGCGGCCTCGATGGGTGGCGTCGCGATCGGCGAGGCACAGGCAGGCGCCGCACGACAGGTGGACGACTTCGCGTTCCTGTTGATGGCGGGCTGGTTCATCGCGCTGGTCGCGGTCGGCGCGGTGACGTACTACCGCCGCGAAGCCGAGCGCACCAAGGAGACCGAGGCACGGCGAAGGGCCACGGACGAGCGGCTCCGGATCGCGCGCGAACTGCACGACGTCCTCGGCCACAACCTTGCGCTCATCAACGTCCAGGCGGGCGCGGCCCTGCACGGCAAGGATCCGGTGAAATCCGAGGAGGCGCTGACCACGATCAAACAGACCAGCAAGGAGGCCTTGCGCGGACTCCGCGCCACACTGGGCATGTTGCGGCAGGCGGACACGCCGAGCCTGGCCAGGGTCGCCGAGCTCGCCGAGTCGGCGGGCGCGCACGGGCTGACCGTCCGGACCGAGATCGACGGCACCGCCACGGAACTGCCACCCGACGTCGAACACGCGGCCTTCCGAGTGGTCCAGGAGGCGCTGACCAACGTCGCGCGGCACGCCGCCGCGAACACCGTCGTGGTGCGGATCGGCTACACACCCCATGATGTGTCCGTGCAAATCGACGACGACGGCCGGGGCGGCACGGCGAAACCCGGCAACGGGATCCGAGGCATGACCGAACGGGCCGAGGCACTCGGGGGCGAACTCACCGCGGCCGCCCGCGATGACGGCGGCTTCCGGGTGCGCGCCCGGCTTCCTCTGCGGGTGAAGAAATGATCCGGGTCCTGCTCGTCGACGACCAGAGGCTGGTGCGTGCCGGATTCAAGTCCATATTGGACAGTGAAGACGACATCACCGTGGTCGCCGAAGCGGCCGACGGGCGCGAATCCCTTCAAGCCGCGTACGAACACCGGCCCGACGTCGTCCTGATGGACATCCGGATGCCCGGGATGGACGGTCTCACCGCGACCCGGCACCTGCTCGAAGACCCCGCGCTGACCGGGATCAAGGTCGTCATCCTCACCACCTTCGACCTGGACGAGGACGTCTACGGCGCGTTGCGCGCGGGTGCCAGCGGGTTCCTGGTCAAGGACACCGAACCGGAGGAACTGATCCACGGCGTCCGCGTGGTCGCCAGGGGCGACGCCCTGCTCGCGCCGTCGATCACCCGCCGCCTGATCTCCGAATTCGCCTGCCGGGTGGACCGGCCGGTCCCCTCGCCCACCCTGAACCGGCTCACCGAACGGGAACGCGAGGTGATGAGCCTGGTGGCGGCCGGCCTGTCCAACGACGAGATCGCGAAGGAACTCGTGCTCAGCCCGGCGACGGCCAAGACGCACGTCAGCCGGATCATGACCAAGGTCGACGTCCGTGATCGCGCGCAACTCGTCGTGCTCGCCTACGAATCGGGCATGGTCACCCCTCGCTGGTTGACCCCGTGACCACAACCCCGGTAGTACGGGAGGAGCCTTAGGGGTACCCAGAAGTCGCGGCCGGAGTGCCCGCCGGAGCCCGACGATATGCGGGCCGGGAAAGCCGATGCTTTTCCGCCATGGACACCATCACTCTTTCCCCGAGACAGCCGCCTGGGGGCGCGCTCTCGAAGCTGGCGGGCTGGTCTCAGCGTCATCGCTGGCTCGCCGTTTCGCTCTGGCTGCTCACCCTCGTCGGTGTCACGCTGGGCTCACAGCTGGCGGACAGTGCGTATCACGACGACCATTCCCTGCCGGGCACCGAATCCCAGCAGATCATGGACCTGTTCAAGGCACAGGCTCCGGCGCAGGCCGGCGCGACGGCCGAGATCGTCTTCAAGACCGAAAGCGGGCTCGCGACCGCACGCGGACCGATCGACCGGATGCTCGCCGAAGTCCGGAACCAGCCACACGTGAAGGCGGTGACGAGCCCCTTCGACAGCCCCACGGCCATCTCGCGTGAGGGCACGATCGGCTACGCCGCGGTCGCCTTCGACCTCGAGTCGAAAGATCTGCCGTACGACGACATCGTGCGCGTCGTCGACACCGCGAAGAAGGCGGAATCGGCCGGGCTCCAGGTCGAACTCGGCGGCGACCCGATCAAGCGGACCGGCGGGGGCGGTGGTCCGTCGGAAGGCGTCGGGTTGCTGGCCGCGCTCGTGATCCTCGTGTTCCTGTTCCGCTCAATCCTCGCCGCGGGGCTCCCCGTGATCACGGCGATCTTCGCCGTCGGCAGCACCCTCGGCGTGATCGTGCTCGTCAGCAGGTTCGTCGACATCGCGAGCTACACGACGCCGCTGATGATGCTGGTCGGGTTCGGCGTCGGCGTCGACTACGCGCTGCTCATCTTTTCCCGCTATCGCGGCGAAATCCTGGCCGGTCTCGACCGCGAGCAGGCGGCGCGGCGGGCACTGGACACCGCGGGCCGCTCGGTGCTGTTCGCGGGCGGCACGGTGATCATCGCGCTGCTCGGCCTGCTCGCCCTCGGTCTCGGTTCGCTGCGCGGGGTCGCCCTCGCGGTGGCCCTGACCGTGCTCGTGACGATGCTCGCCTCGATCACCCTGCTGCCGGCCCTGCTCTCCCTTTTCGGCCGCCGCTTGGAAAAAGGCATCCGCAAGCATGCCTCGAAACGGGAACACGGCAAGGCGTGGGGCCAGCTCGGGGACGCGGTCCAGCGACGGCCGATGGTGCCGCTCGCGATCGGGCTGCTCGTCCTCGTCGGCCTTTCCCTGCCCGCGCTCGGCATGCGCCTCGGGTTCGCCGACGCGGGCACGGATCCGGAGCCGTCGACCACCCGGCAGGCCTACGACCTGATGGCGGAGGGTTTCGGTCCCGGGTTCGGCGAGCCGCTGATCGTGGTCACCGAGAACGGCGATGGTGCCGCGCTGCGACGGAAACTCGAAACCACACCGGGGATCGCCGAGGTGACACCGCCGATGGGGCAGGGCGTCACGACGGTGCTCGCCTTCCCCACTTCTTCACCGCAGGACGAGGCGACCGCCGAGCTGGTGGAACGGTTGCGGACCGAGGTGTTGCCGACCCTGCCGGGCAAGTACCTGGTCGGCGGGAGCGTCGCGGCGGCGGTGGACTTCGCGGACGCGGTGGGTAACCGGTTGCCGCTGTTCGTGCTGGTGGTCGTCGGACTCTCGGCGTTGCTGCTGATGGTCGTGTTCCGCTCGATCCTGATCCCGCTCAAGGCGGCCTTGCTGAACCTGCTGAGCATCGGCGCCGCGCTCGGCGTGATGACGGCGGTGTTCGGCGACGGCCTGTTCGGAGCGCAGCCTGGCCCGATCGAAGCGTTCGTGCCGGTGCTGATCTTCGCGATCGTGTTCGGGCTTTCCATGGACTACGAGGTGTTCCTGGTGTCCCGGATGCACGAGGAATGGCGGCGCACCGGCGACGCGCGCCACGCCGTCCGCGAAGGACTCGCTTCCACCGGCGGGGTGATCACGGCCGCGGCGCTGATCATGATCCTGGTGTTCGGGGCGTTCCTGCTCAATCCCGACCGGATGCTGGCGCAGTTCGGTCTCGGGCTGGCGGTGGCGGTGCTGGTGGACGCGTTCGTGATCCGCTGTCTCGTGGTGCCCGCGGTGATGCGGTTGCTCGGGGAGCGCGCCTGGTGGCTGCCGCGATGGCTGGACCGGCGGTTGCCGCACGTGGCGCTGGAACCGTCGGCTCGCTAGCCCCGAACGACATGAAAGGCCCCTTCATTGCGAAATTTTGCAATGAAGGGGCCTTTCATGTCACGCGCTTATTCGTAGATCTCGCCCTTCGCGGCCTTCTCGACCAGCGACGCGGGCGGGGTGAAGTGGTCGCCGTAGCGCTCCGCCAGCTCACGAGCCCGGTCGACGAAGCCCTGCAGGCCACCCTCGTACTGGTTGATGTACTGGATGACACCACCGGTCCACGCCGGGAAACCGATACCGAAGATCGAACCGATGTTGGCGTCGGCGACGGTGGTGAGCACGCCCTCGTCGAAGCACTTCACGGTCTCGAGCGCCTCGGCGAACAGCATGCGCTCCTTGAGGTCCTCGAACGGAACCTCGGCGGTGCCAAGCCCGGGTGCGGGTGTCCCGCGAGGCACTGTGAACGCGTCGCGCAGGCCCGGCCAGAGACCGGTCCGCTTGCCCGCTTCGTCGTAGTCGTAGAAACCCGAACCGGTGGAACGGCCCTTGCGGTCGAATTCCTCCACCATCCGGTCGATGACACCCTCGGACGCGTGCGCGTTCCAGGTGCCGCCGGCGGCCTCGATCGCTTCGCGGGTCTCCTTGCGGATCTTGCGCGGCAGCGTCAGGGTCAGCTCGTCCATCAGCTGCAGCGGCGGGGCCGGGTACCCGGCCTGCGCACCGGCCTGCTCGATCGACGCCGGCTCGACACCCTCGCCCAGCGCGGCGACGGCCTCGTTGAGGA
Organism: Amycolatopsis sp. cmx-4-54; assembly: GCF_046548895.1. Lineage (NCBI taxonomy): Bacteria > Bacillati > Actinomycetota > Actinomycetes > Pseudonocardiales > Pseudonocardiaceae > Amycolatopsis > Amycolatopsis sp. cmx-4-54. The sequence continues at coordinate 67,841 of NZ_JAEBEJ010000011.1, read as the reverse complement.
ACGTGCCGATGACGCGCGAGGTGAAGAAGCCGCGGCTGTCGTTGACGACGATCGGGGTCTTCTTGATCTGCAGCGTGTAGTCGAAGACCTTCGCCAGTGTGGCGGGCGAGGTCTTCTCACCGCAGATGATCTCGACCAGCGGCATCTTGTCCACCGGCGAGAAGAAGTGGATCCCGATGAAGTCCTCGCTCCGCTGGACACCTTCGGCGAGCGCGGTGATCGGCAGGGTCGAGGTGTTGGAACCGAGCACGGCGTCGGGGTTGACGTAGCCCTCGATCTCCTGGAACACCTTGTGCTTCAGCTCGACGCTCTCGAAGACGGCCTCGATCACGAAGTCGACGCCGGCGAAGTCCTCCGCCTTGTCGGTCGGCTTGATCTTGGCGAGCAGCGCGTCGGACTTCTCCTGCGTGGTCTTGCCGCGGGAGAGTGCCTTCTCCTCCAGCTTGACCGCGTAGCCCTTGCCCTTTTCGGCGCCTTCGAGGGTGACGTCCTTGAGCACGACGTCGATGCCGGCCTTCGCCGAGACGTACGCGATCGCGGCGCCCATCATGCCCGCGCCGACGACGCCGACCTTCTTGGCGGTGTACTTCTCGAAACCCTCCGGCCGCGAACCGCCGGAGTTGATGCTCTGCAGGTCGAAGAAGAACGCCTTCGTCATGTTCTTCGAGACCTGGCCGGTGGCGAGGCTGATGAAGTAGCGGGTCTCGACGGTGATCGCGGTGTCGAAGTCGACCTGCGAACCCTCGATGGCCGCGGCCAGGATCGCCCGCGGGGCCGGCATGTTCGCGCCCTTGATCTGCTTGCGCAGGTTCGCCGGGAACGCGGGCAGGTTCGCCGCGAAGCTCGGGTTCGACGGGGTGCCGCCCGGGATCTTGTAGCCCTTGACGTCCCACGGCTGCACGCCGCCTTCGGGGTTGGCCTTGATCCACGCCTTCGCGGCCGGGACCAGCTCCTCGACGGTGCCGACGAGCTCGTGCACCAGGCCGAGTTCCTTCGCCTTGGCGGGCCGGTGCCGCTGGCCCTGCAGCAGCACGTTCAGCAGGGCGCTCTGGATGCCCAGCAGGCGCACGGTGCGGACCACGCCACCGCCGCCGGGGAGCAGGCCGAGGGTGACCTCGGGGAGGCCGATCTGGCTGCCCTTGACGTCGGCCGCGATGCGGTGGTGCGTCGCGAGCGCGAGTTCGAGGCCGCCGCCGAGCGCGGCGCCGTTGATGGCGGCCACGACCGGCTTGCCCAGCTGCTCGAGCCGGCGCATCTGCCCCTTCATCAGGCCGCTGCTCTGGGTGATCTCGGCGGCGTGCTCCGGCTTGGCCTGGATCAGGTCGTTGAGGTCGCCACCGGCGAAGAAGGTCTTCTTGGCCGAGGTGAGGACGACACCCGTGATGCTGTCCTTCTCCGCCTCCAGCCGGTCGACGACCACGCCGAGCGACTCGCGGAAGTCGGCGTTCATCGTGTTGGCGGACTGCTTCGGGTCGTCCAGGGTGAGCACGACGATGCCGTCGGCGTCCTGCTCCCAGCGGATGGTCTTCGCTTCAGTCATTGTCTCTTCCTCAGACCCGCTCGATGATGGTCGCGACGCCCATGCCGCCGCCGATGCACAGGGTGACCAGGGCGCGGCGCGCCTGACGACGCTCCAGCTCGTCGACGACGGTGCCGACCAGCATCGCGCCGGTGGCGCCCAGCGGATGCCCCATCGCGATGGCGCCGCCGTTGACGTTGACCTTCTCCTCGTCGAGGTGCAGGTCCTTGATCCACTTGAGGACGACCGAGGCGAAGGCTTCGTTCAGCTCCCACAGGTCGATGTCGTCCGGGGTGAGACCGGCGATCTTGAGGACCTTCTCGGTGGCCGGGGTCGGGCCGGTGAGCATGATCGTGGGCTCGGAGCCGACGGTCGCGGTCGCCACGATGCGGGCGCGCGGGGTCAGGCCGAAGTCCTTGCCGATCTGCTCGTTGCCGACCAGCACCACCGCGGCGCCGTCGACGATGCCGGACGAGTTGCCGCCGGTGTGGACGTGGTTGATCTTCTCGACCGAGTGGTATTTCTGGAGCGCGACGGCGTCGAAGCCGCCCAGCTCACCGATGCCGGCGAAGGCGGGCTTGAGCTTGCCGAGACCTTCGACGGTGCTGCCGGGGCGACGGTGCTCGTCGTGGTCGAGGATCGTGACGCCGTTGATGTCCTTCACCGGGACGACGGACTTCGCGAAGTAGCCGCCGGACCAAGCCGCTTCGGCCCTTTCCTGCGAACGCACGGCCCACGCGTCGACGTCCTCGCGGGAGAAGCCCTCGATGGTCGCGATCAGGTCGGCGCCGGTGCCCTGCGGGACGATGTAGTTGTCGTACGCGGTGGCCGGGTCCATGAACAGCGCGCCGCCGTCGGAACCCATCGGCACACGCGACATCGACTCGACGCCGCCGGCGATGATCAGCTGGTCCCAGCCGGAGCGCACCTTCTGCGCGGCGGTGTTGGTGGCTTCGAGGCCGGAGGCGCAGAAGCGGTTCAGCTGGACACCGGCGACCGATTCGGGAAGACCCGCGTTCAGCGCGGCGGTGCGCGCGATCACGGCGCCCTGCTCACCGACCGGGGACACCACGCCGAGGACGATGTCGTCGATCACGGCGGGGTCGAGGTTCGGGTGCCGGACCTTCAGTTCCTCGATGAGGCCGACCACGAGATCGACCGGCTTGGTGCCATGGAGGGCACCGCCCTTGTTCTTGCCGCGAGGCGTACGGATCGCCTCGTAGATGTAGGCCTCGCTACTCACAGAAAAACTCCTCCGCGTACGGCGCTGTAACAGGATGAAACGTACCGGCCAGTAGCCATGCTAATGCCGATTAACATAAACCGCGATAACCCCATGGTGTCAATGGGTTGCGATGCACGCAACCGGCGCTATCGTGGGTTCACCTATGGATCACCCGACCGAGCGTTCAGCCCGACCGCGCGACCGCAAGGCCCAGCTGGCAGGCCTCGCCGCGGAGCTGTTTCGCGCCCGCGGGTTCCACGGCGTCGGCATCAACGACATCGCCGCCGCTGCCGGGATCACCGGCCCGGCGCTCTACCGGCATTTCGCGGACAAGCAGGCGGTGCTGTCCTACGTCGTGCTGTCCGGCATCGACGACATGGAGGCGGCCACCACCGAGACGCTCGCCGACGGTCTCCCCGTTCCCGCCCAGGTCAACGCGCTCTTGGGCACCCTCGCCGCGCAGGCGGTGGAGCGGCGCGAGGTCGCCGCGCTGTGGCGCTGGGAGGGCAGGCATCTGCCCCGGGAGGAACGGCGCGAGATCCGCCGCCGGTCCGGCGCGGTGCTCGAAGCGTGGTCCAAGGCGCTGCGCGCGTTGCGTCCGGAACTGACCGCCGACGACGCCGAGCTGCTGTGCTGGGCGGGGCTGAGCGTCTTCGGCAGCGTCTCCGTGCATCACACGTCCGTGGCGAAAAAACGCTTCGCGCAGATCCTGGTGCGACTGGCGGAGTCGGTGCTGCATGTCACACTTCCCGAACCCGCGGAGCAACCGGACGAGACGCCGTCGCTCGCACTCGGCGAGCCGTCCCGCCGCGAGCAGATCCTCGCCGCCGCGACCGAGCTGTTCGGGCAACGCGGCTTCCGCGCGGTGAGCATGGAGGAGATCGGCGCGGCCGCCGGGATCGCCGGGCCGAGCGTGTACCGGCACTTCCCCAGCAAGGCCGCGCTGATGGTGGCGATCGGGCATCGAGCGGCCGACCGGCTGGCACTCGCCGCGGAACGCGCGTTGCGGACCGACGACGAACGCGACGCGCTGCGCAGGCTGGCGGCGTCCTATGTGCACACCTTGCTGCACACGCCCGAACTGCTGGTCTCGTTCTCCGGCAGCCCCATGGAACTGCCGGAACGCGACAAGGCGGACCTGATCCGCGTCCAGCGGGACTACGTCGCGCGCTGGATCGCGCTGGTGTCGGAAGTCCGCCGGGAACTGAGCCTGCGCGAAGTGAAGATCACCGTGCACGCGGCGCTGACCATCGCGAACGACCTCGCGCGCACCCGGCGCGTCAACGGCCGCCCGAACTTCGAGGCCGAGCTGACCGCGCTGACGCACGCCGTCCTGAAAGTCAGCTCTTAGCAAACTCCCGTGTCCCGCAAAGGCGTGACGGGCACGATATGCGCGTGCCCACGAAACGCGGCCTGCGTCTGGTGACCCGGGAAGAAGACCACAAGGTCACCACGCTGGAGCTCTTCTTCGATCTGGTCTTCGTCTACGCCATCACCCAGACCACGCAGCTGATGGCCGATCACCTCACCCCGCTCGGCATCGGGCAGGGCGTGGTGATGATCGCCGTGCTGTGGTGGTGCTGGTGTGCCTACGCCTGGCTCGCCAACACCCTGCACGTCGACCGGGGCATCGCCCAGCTGGCGATGTTCGCCGCGATGGGGACGATGTTCCTGGTCTCGCTGACCATCCCGGAGGCGTTCACCGACCTGCCCGGCGGCCTGTACGCGCCGCTGATGTTCGTCGGCTGCTACTTCCTCGTCCGCCTGCTGCACCTGACCGCGTACTTCGGCGCCGCGCGAACCGACCCCGAGCTGCGTAAAACCGTCTTGACGATGTTCGTCGGCCTGCTGCCGAGCGTCGCGCTGCTGGGCGTCGCCGCGTTCTTCTCCGGCTGGGTGCAGCTCGGCATCTGGGCCGTCGCGATGCTGGCCGACTACGTCAACGTCTTCCGGACCCGGTCCTCGGACTGGCGGCTGCACCAGCCCGGTCACTTCGCCGAGCGGTTCGGGCTGATCGTGATCATCGCGCTCGGCGAGTCGATCGTGGCGATCGGCATCGGGATCAGCTCGTATCCGATGTCCTGGCCGATCACGCTGGCCGCCGTCTTCGGGCTCGCGCTCGCTTCGGCGATGTGGTGGATGTACTTCGCCGTCGTCGCGCACGTCTCCGAACGCAACCTGAAGCGCGCGGAAGGCGTGGAGCGGGTGCGGATCGGGACCGATTCGTACACCTTCCTGCATCTCCCGCTCATCGCCGGGATCGTGCTCGTGGCGCTGGGGCTGAAGAAGTCGCTGCTGTACGTGTCCGACACCGAGCACCACAGCCTCGCCGACGGCCTTCACGGGACACCGATCTGGGCGCTGACCGGCGGGCTCGCGCTGTACCTCATCGCGTTGAGCGGGCTGCGGCGGCGGAACCTGGGCTCGTGGAACATCCAGCGGCTGGTGCTCGCGGTGGTCCTGCTGGCGGCGACTCCGCTTCTGGAGCTGGTGCCGGCGATCGTGCTGGTCGGCGTCGTGGCGGTGGCGGCGGTGGGATTGGTGACCTTCGAGCGACGCAAAGTCGTGAGTGTTTTGCACAGTGAGAACGACCCGAATCACTCACGAGCGTGACGTTCGCCTCCCCCGTGGTGGCGCATCGATCCCAGGAGCGTTAACCTACTCACGAGTAGGTAAGCGAGGCAGGGAGACTCACCGTGGGTGCGCCTAGGAAACGAGACGTGATGGGCCTTGGCCTGTCCGCGCTCACCCGGCTGGCCGGGAGCAAGGTCATTGAACGGGCCGGACTTCGGAAGCCCGTGCAGAACCTGGTCAGCGCCGGGACGCGCAACGGCTTCCGGGTCGCGGGCGCGGCGGGACGGACCTTCAAGTCCGCCCAGAAGCTCGGCAAGCCCGCGCGGCTCGCGCCGGCGGAGGACACGGGACTGTTCGACCTCACCCCGAGTGAGGACCAGCAGCTCATCGTCGAGACCGTGACGGAGTTCGCGGCCGAACAGCTGCGGCCCGCCGCGGCCGATGCCGACGCGAAGCTTCAGGCGCCCGGGGGCCTGTTGAGCCGTGCCGCCGAACTCGGCATCACGCTCGTCGGCATCCCGGAGGAGCTGGGCGGGGTCGGCACCGAACGGTCGGTCGTCACGAACGCGCTGGTCGCCGAGGCGCTCGCGCACGGCGACCTCGGCCTGGCGGTCGCGGTGCTCGCGCCGTCCGCGGTCAGCACCGCGCTGGTGTCCTACGGCGACGAGCAGCAGCAGGCGGACTACCTGCCCGCGTTCGTCGGCGAGAACGTCCCGGCCGCGGCGCTCGCGCTGCAGGAGCGCACCGCGCTGTTCGACCCGTTCAAGCCCGCGACCAAGGCCCGCCGCACGCCGAAGGGCTACCAGCTCGACGGCGTGAAGTCGCTGGTCCCCAGGGCCGCCGACGCCGAGCTGTTCATCGTGTCGGCCGACCTCGAAGGACGCGGCACGGCGCTGTTCCTCGTCGAGTCGTCGAACTCCGGTGTCACCATCGAGTCCGAACCGGCGATGGGCCTGCGGGGCGCGGCGACCGGGAAGCTGCACCTGGAGAAGGTCGCCCTTCCGGCCGGAGCGCTGCTCGGCGGCGGCAAGGCCGAGGTCTTCACCGAAGTCGTCCGGCTCTCTCGCCTCGGCTGGGCCGCGCTGGCCGCCGGAACCGCGAAGGCCGTTCTCGACTACGTGGTGCCGTATGTCAACGAGCGCAAGGCGTTCGGCGAACCGGTGAGCCACCGGCAGGCCGTCGCGTTCTCGGTGGCCGACATCGCGATCGAGCTGGAAGGGCTGCGGCTGGTCACGCTCCGGGCCGCTTCCCGCGCCGAACAGGGCAAGCCGTACGCCCGCGAGGTCGCGCTGGCCCGGAAACTGGCCGCCGACAAGGGAATGCAGATCGGCAGTGCCGGGGTGCAGCTGCTCGGCGGGCACGGGTTCGTCAAGGAACACCCCGTCGAACGCTGGTACCGCGACCTTCGTGCGATCGGCGTGATGGAAGGCGCCGTCCTCCTCTAGGACTTTGAAAGGCAATCATGATCAACCTTGAGGTTCCGAAGAAGGCCGGCACCCTGATCAACCAGGCGTACCAGGCCGCGGCCGAGGTGTTCCGGCCGATCTCGCGCAAGTACGACCGCGCCGAGCACACCTACCCGGCCGAACTCGACATGTTCGCCGCGCTGCTGGACGGGCTGAACTCCTCCGGCGAGGGCGGCGCGGGCGCGGCGGGGGTCCGCCGGTCCGAGAAGAACGAGAAACCGGGCAACCGCAACGGTTCCAACCTCAACATCGTGCTCGGCACGATCGAGATGTGCTGGGGCGACGTCGGCCTGCTGTTGTCGATGCCGCGTCAGGGGCTCGGCAACGCCGCCATCGGCTCGGTCGCCACGGACGAACAGCTCAAGAAGTTCTCCGGGCTGTGGGCCGCGATGGCGATCACCGAACCCGACTGCGGCTCGGACTCCGCCGCGATCACCGCGACCGCGCGGCTCGATGGTGACGAGTACGTGATCAACGGCGAGAAGATCTTCGTGACCGCCGGCGAGCGCGCCGACGCCGTCGTCGTCTGGGCCACCCTGGACAAGACGAAGGGTCGCGCGGCGATCAAGTCGTTCGTCGTCGAGAAGGGCACGCCCGGCTTCGAGGTGGTGCGCGTCGAGCACAAGCTCGGCATCCGCGCCTCCGACACCGCCGTGCTGCGATTCGAGAACGTCCGCGTGCCCAAGGAGAACCTCCTCGGCACGCCGGAGATCGACACCGCCAAGGGTTTCGCCGGGGTCATGCAGACCTTCGACAACACCCGTCCGCTCGTCGCCGCCATGGCCATCGGTGTCGCCCGCGCGGCGCTCGAAGAGACCCGGAAGATCCTCACCGACGCACGCGTGACCATCGACTACGACAAGCCCGTCCACAGCCAGCACGCCGCGGCCGCGACGTTCCTGCAACTGGAGGCGGACTACGAAGCGGCGTACCTGCTGACCATGGAATCGGCGTGGATGGCCGACAACCGCAAGCCGAACTCGCTGCAGGCCTCGATGGCCAAGGCGAAGGCGGGCCGGTCGGTCGTCGAGATCACGCTGAAATGCGTCGAGCTGGCCGGAACCTTGGGCTACACCGAGGAATCGCTGCTGGAGAAGTGGAGCCGGGACGCGAAGATCCTGGACATCTTCGAAGGCACGCAACAGATCCAGCAGCTGATCGTGGCGCGCCGGATCCTGGGCAAGACGAGCGCCGAGCTCAAGTAAGCCGTGAGTGGCTAGGACGGTTCTGACCGTCCTAGCCACTCACGAAGCCTGCTCGTCCAGGAAACGGTCGAGGTAGCGCCACGTGGTCCCGCGCGCCTTCCGGCCGGTGAGGACGCCGAGGTGGCCGCCGGGCGCGGTCTCGAAGGTCACCGACGGCGCGTTGTCCAGCAGCTCGGTGAGCCGTTCGACGGCCGCGCGCGGGGCGATCGTGTCGTTCTGCCCGGCGATGACCAGCGTCGGCACCTTGACCCCGGACAGCGCGATGATGCGGCCGTTGAGATCGACCGTCCCCTCGGCGAGATCGTTGGCGCGGAAGAACCGGTGGTAGATCTGGCCGAACGTCCGACCGGGGTAGGCGATCATGTTGTCCATGAAGTGATCGACGGCCTCGATCTGCGCCAGGTAGTCCCGGTCGTCGAGATTCTTCAGGATGGCAAGGGGTTTGGTGATCTCCTTGCTGATCCCGGTCACCCGGAAGACGCGGCTGACCAAATAGGACGGTGCGCCGCCGAGCACCCGGTAGAACGGGGTCAGCAGGTGGCCGCCGGTGAGGTCCACCAGCGGGCGGAACGGGGCGATCAGCGGGATCGCGGTGAAATCGAACGGCGACGCGATGGTCGCGATCGATTCGATCGGCAGATCGGGCTGGTCGGCGGTGGTCAGCAGCGAGAAGATCCCGCCGAGGCACCAGGCGACGACGTGCACGCCCTGGCCGCCGGAATCCTCGCTGACCTTGCGGATCGCGCGCGGGAGCACCTCCTCGATCCAGTGCTCGATGCCGAGGCGCCGGTCCGAGAAGGCGACGTTCCCGTAGTCGACGAGGTAGGTGTTGCGGCCGCCCTCGACCAGATGCTCGGCGAGGCTGCACCCGCGGCGCAGGTCGAAGCACAGTGCGGGCGCGGCCAGCGGCGGCACCAGCAGCACCGGCGGCCCCGCCTGCGGGCCCTTGCCGTTCGTCAGCCGGTAGAGCGAACGGTTCGGGCCCTGGTCGATCAGGACGCGCGGCACCGGGCGAAGATCGGCGACACCACCGTGCAGCACCTTCCCGACGACGTTCGACGCGGCGGCGGCGAGCCGTGCCGGGGGTGTGGCCATGGTGTGCCTCCTGGGGAATCAACGCGGTAAGACGTAATCTTGCCGCCTGGGAGCGCACTACTCAACACCCCGGTCACCACAGGCCGTCCATTTCGGACAGTGGCTAGGCCGGACGAGTTAAGAATCGGTGCCGTTTTCCACCGCCGGGGCACTCCGCGCGGCCCGCGATTCGTACTCCGCCCGAGCACTGGAATGCGTTGCGGAGGACAGAATCTTGTCACCGCCGAGCGCACGAAGCAGACCTTCACCGAGGCGGCGCGGAAGCAGCCGTGTGATCCTGCCCATGGCGTCCAGCGACGTGGGAACGAAGACGTCGAACTTGGGACGGCGCAACGCATCGACAATGGCCTGCGCCACATCTTCCGGCTGCACCGACTTGAAGAACTTCGCCTCGCCGAGCCCGCTGGCCAGTTCCGTGCGCACCACCGCGGGCATCACGCAGGACACGAGTACTCCCGTCCCGTGCAATTCCAGATGCACCGATTCCGACAGGCCGACGACGGCGTGTTTCGTGGCGCAGTAGGTGGCGGCGCCGGGGAATCCGGCCTTTCCCGCCATCGAGGCGATGTTGACGATGTGGCCGGTGCCACGCGGGCGCATCCGCTTCACGGCTTCCCTGGTGCCGTGGATGACCGCGTGCAGGTTGATCTCGAGCAGCCTGCGGGTCGCCGCGTCGTCCTCTTCGTCGAGTGGTGCGAGCGGCATGATGCCCGCGTTGTTGATCAGCACGTCGATCGGACCGACGCGCCGTTCGACCTCGTCGAGGAACTCGGTGAAGCCGCGCGTGTCGGTGACGTCGAGCGGCAGCGCCTCCGCGCCCAGTTCGGCGGCGGTCTTCTCGGCGAGGACCTGGTCGAGGTCGCCGATGACCACCTTGGCGCCGAGCCGGGACAGCGCCGTCGCGGTGCTGGCCCCGATGCCCTGCGCCGCTCCGGTGATCACGACGACCTTGCCTGCCAGGGAACGTTCACGTTTGGCCATGCTGGGCTCCTCTGCGACTTCACTGTCCAGGGCACTGTTGGCGTTGCGCCAACTATGGTGCACCGGAAGCCGTGAAGGCGCCAGTCCTACGGCCGTTGCTCGAACACCTGCCCGATCCAGCCCTTGACGTCGAAGCGTTCCGTCGGCTTGAAGCCCTGGCTCTCGTAGTAGCGCTGCAGGTCGCCGTCGCCACCGGCCCAGCAATCGACGCGCACCAGGCCGATGCCGCGTTCCCGCGCCTCGGCCAACGCGAACTCGACGAGCCGCGCGCCGACCCGATGACCCGTGAACCGGCGCGAGGTCAGCAGCAGGCCGATGTAGATCTCCGGCTCGTCGACCGGCGAGACATGCGGGAAACGGTCACCGAGGATGATCGCCCCGGCCGCCTGGCCGTCGATCTCGGCGATGTACAGCCCCGGCCCATCGGCCATCCCGCGGACCCGCTCGACCCGTTTCGGGATCGTGGACCACGGCTCGCTCCCCCACTGCCCCTCGCTGCCGCGCGAGGCCAGCCACGCGACGACCTCGTCGAACATGTCCAGCAACGTTTGGAAGTCCCCAGAACCACCCGGGCGGATGATGAAGTCGCTCATCCTTCCGTTCTACAACATCGTGAGGACACGCGGACCTTCTTTGGTGATCGCGACGGTGTGCTCGACGTGCGCGGCCCTGGCACCGCGGACGGCGCGCAGCGTCCAGCCGTCGTCGTCGATGCGGTAGCCGTCGCGGCCGTCGGCGATGAACATCGGCTCGATCGCCAGCACGAGCCCCGGCTTGAGCCGCATGCCGCGCCCCGGCTTGCCCTCGTTCGGCAGATGCGGATCCTCGTGCATGCGGCGGCCGATCCCGTGACCGCCGTGGTGAGCGAGGAGGCCGTAGCCCGCTTCGCGCCCGACAGTGCCGATGGCGTGGGAGATGTCGCCCATCTGGTTTCCCGCCTGCGCGGCGGCGATTCCGGCGGCCAGCGCGCGTTCGTTGGTCGCGATGAGTTCGAGGTCGGCGGGATCGGCCTCGCCGACGACGTAACTGATCGCCGCGTCGCCGTGCCAGCCGTCGATGTAGGCGCCGGCGTCGATGCTGACCAGGTCACCGTCACGCAGGCGGTGCGGCCGATAGTGGAGGAACGACGGTTTCGCGCCGTCGTCCCTGATCACCTGCGCGGCGATCTCGTCCAGCTCTTCCAGGCTCACGCCGATCGCGTGCGTCAAGTCGTAACACGCGTGATCAGAGCCGTAACTCGCGTGATCAGAGCCGGTACGGCCTCAATCACGCGAGTTACGGGTCAGACGACGCCGAGATGCCGCGCGATCAGCATCCGCTGCACCTCCGAGGTCCCTTCACCGATCTCCAGGATCTTCGCGTCCCGGTAGAAGCGGCTCACCGGGAACTCGTTCATGAAGCCGTACCCGCCGAAGATCTGCGTCGCGTCGCGCGCGTTGTCCATGGCGGCGTTCGACGCGACGAGCTTCGCGATCGACGCCTCCTTCTTGAACGGCTCGCCGCGCAGCATCTTCGACGCCGCCGCGTAGTAGGCCAGCCGCGCGGTGTGCGTGCGCACCTCCATGTCGGCGATCTTGAACTGGATCGCCTGGTATTCGCCGATCTTGTGGCCGAACGCCTCGCGTTCCTTGACGTACCGCAGGCATTCGTCGACGCAACCCTGCGCGAGCCCGACGCTCAGCGCGGCGATCGCGACCCGGCCCTCGTCCAAAATGGACAGGAACTGGGCGTATCCGCGGCCGCGTTCGCCGACCAGGTTCTCGGCCGGGACACGGACGTCGTCGAAGGAGAGCTCGTGCGTGTCCGAGCAGTTCCAGCCGACCTTGGAGTACTTCGGCGCGACGGCGAAGCCGGGGGTGCCGGACGGGACGATGATCGCCGAGATCTCCTTGCGCCCGTTCTCCTTCACGTCGGTGACGGCGGTGACCGTGACCAGTTTCGTGATGTCGGTGCCGGAGTTGGTGATGAACGACTTGCTGCCGTTGATCACCCAGGTGTCGCCGTCGAGTTTCGCGCGCGTGCGGGTGGCGCCGGCGTCCGAGCCGCCACCGGGTTCGGTGAGCCCGAAGGCGCCGAGCGCGGTGCCGGCGCACAGCTCCGGGAGCCACTTCTGCTTCTGCTCCTCGGTGCCGAACCGGTGGATCGGCATGGCGCCCAGGGAAACACCGGCCTCGACGGTGATCGCGACCGAGGAATCGACGCGCGCCAGTTCCTCCAGCGTCAGGCAGAGCGCGAAGTAGTCACCGCCCATGCCGCCGTATTCCTCGGGGAAGGGCAGGCCGAACAGGCCCATCTCTGCCATCTTCGCGACGATCTCGTACGGGAATTCCTCCCGCTCGTAGAGGTCGCCGATGACCGGGGCGACCTCGGAGCGCGCGAATTCCTCGACCGTCTTGCGCAGCGCCTCGTATTCGTCATCCAGCCGAAAGTCGATCATTGCTCATCCTTTTGGGGTGTCACGACGGCTACCGTCTCGTCCAGCGCGACCTGTTGGCCCGCCCGGACGGGGAGTTCGCTGACCACGCCGTCGATCGGCGCGGTGATCGTGTGCTCCATCTTCATCGCCTCGACGACCACGAGCGGCGTCCCGGCGCTCACCACGGCACCGGCGGCGGCCTTGACCACCAGCACGGTTCCGGGCATCGGACTGGTGACCGGTCCGGCGCCACCCGCGGCACCGGCCGCCGAACGCAGCCTTTCGCGCTCGCCGATCGCGAAGCTGTGGCCGTCCCGCGAGAGCCATACCGTCCGCCCGCTCCCGGCCGCGTGCCGGTAGCGGTGGAAACCGGTGGGATGCCGGACTTCCAGCAGATCGCCGTCGCGTCGCGCGGAAACCCGGACCGGCTCGGCGTCGTCGACACTCACGAGCGCGTTCGCCGGAGTGCCCTGCACCCGTACGACGACTTCGGAACTTCCGGACTTCAACGCGAAGTCGATCCCGCCGGAACCGCCGAGCCGCCAGCCGTCCGGCACGTCCCACGGATCGACGACGGAGCCCTGTGGTTGAAGGGAAAGCAGCCTGTCCAGCGCTGCCGCCACGAAGAACTCCGGAGGCACCTCCTCGGAGACCAAAGTGGACAGTCGCCGGTCGACGAGGCCGGTGTCGAGCTTGCCGCCACGGACGTCGCCGTCGGCGAGGAGCCCGCGCAGGAAGGCGACGTTGGTGCCGACGCCGAGCAGCGCGGTGTCCGCGAGCGCCAGATCGAGCCGGTGCAACGCGGCCGCGCGGTCCGGGCCCCAGGCGATGACCTTGGCCAGCATCGGGTCGTAGTTCGAGCCGATGACCGCGCCCTCGCTCATCCACGAGTCGACGCGTACGCCCTCGCCGGACGGCTCATGGACCGCGAGCACGGTGCCACCCGTCGGGATGAAGCCGCGAGCGGGGTCTTCGGCGTAGACGCGGGCTTCGACGGCGTGGCCGTCCAGCCGGACGTCGTGCTGCGCCACGGTGAGCACGTCGCCAGCGGCGATCTTGACCTGCCACTCCACGAGATCCAGCCCGGTCACCAGCTCGGTCACCGGATGCTCGACCTGCAGCCGGGTGTTCATCTCCATGAAGAAGAACTGGTCGGGCGCGGTGGCCGACACGATGAACTCGACCGTCCCCGCGCCGACGTAACCCACCGAGCGCGCGGCCTCGACCGCGGACGCGCCCATCTTCGCGCGCGTCGCTTCGTCGAGGAGCACGGACGGCGCTTCTTCGATGATCTTCTGGTGCCGCCGTTGCAGGCTGCACTCGCGCTCGCCGAGGTGGATCACGTTGCCGTGGGTGTCGGCGAGCACCTGGATCTCGATATGGCGCGGCGTGGTGACGAACCGCTCCATGAGCAGGGTGTCGTCGCCGAACGAACCCTTGGCCTCACGGCGCGCGGACTCGACCGCCGCGTCCAATTCGGACAGTTCGGTGACCAGCCGCATACCCTTTCCGCCACCACCGGCGGACGGCTTGAGCAGCAACGGGAACCCGACCCTCTCCGCGGCGGCCGCGAAACCGCCTTCGGGAATGTCCACATCGGACGCGCCGGGCACGACCGGGACACCGGCCTCGGACACCGTCGCCTTGGCGCGGATCTTGTCGCCCATGGCGTCGATGGCCTCGACCGGCGGGCCGATGAAGACCAGACCGGCGTCGGCGCAGGCACGCGCGAATTCCGCGTTCTCCGCGAGGAAGCCGTAACCGGGATGGACCGCCTGCGCTCCCGTGTCGAGCGCCGCCTGGACGATCGCCGGGATGGACAGATAGCTTTTCGCCGCTTCGGCCGGGCCGATACGGACGGCGGTGTGCGCCTCGCGGACGTGCCGGGCGTCGGCGTCCGCGTCGCTGTACACCGCGACCGAACGGATGCCGAGCCCCTGCAGCGAGCGGATCACGCGGACCGCGATCTCCCCGCGGTTGGCGACCAGAACCGTGTCGAACATGCTCACATCCTGTGTCTTCCGGCGGCGCGCGATCGCGAACGCGTAGCCAGGCCGCTCGTTGGTAAGTCGAACTCGAGTCGTGTGTCCAGGGCGGCCCGCCTCCACGTTCGCGAGTCCTCCGGACGGCATACGCGTCGGCTTCGGTCGAGTCGGGCGATCCTCCGCATCGTTGCGCTCACATCCTGAAGACGCCGTAGTTGACATCGGACAAGGGCGCGTTGGCCGTCGCGGACAGCGCGAGGCCGAGCACCGTGCGGGTGTCCGCCGGGTCGATCACGCCGTCGTCCCACAGCCGCGCCGTCGAGTAGTACGGGCTGCCCTGCGCCTCGTACTGTTCGCGAATCGGATCCTTGAAGGCCTCTTCGTCCTCAGTGGACCATTCGCCGCCGCGTGCCTCGATGGCGTCCCGGCGAACCGTCGAAAGCACCGACGCCGCCTGCTCGCCACCCATAACCGAGATGCGCGCGTTCGGCCACATCCACAGGAACCGCGGCGAGTACGCGCGGCCGCACATCGAATAGTTGCCCGCGCCGAACGAGCCGCCGATGACGACGGTCAGCTTCGGGACGCGCGCGCAGGCCACCGCGGTGACCATCTTCGCGCCGTGCTTGGCGATGCCGCCGGCCTCGTAGGCCCTGCCGACCATGAAACCGGTGATGTTCTGGAGGAACAGCAGCGGGATCGAGCGTTTGTCGCACAGTTCGATGAAGTGCGCGCCCTTCATCGCGGACTCGGCGAACAGGACGCCGTTGTTCGCGATGATGCCGACGGGGTGACCGTGGATCCGGGCGAACCCGGTGACCAGCGTCGAGCCGTACTCCTTCTTGAACTCGCCGAACCGGCTGCCGTCGACGAGCCGGGCGATGACCTCGCGGACGTCGTAGGGCACGCGCGGGTCGGTCGGGACGACACCGTACAACTCGTTCGGGTCGGCGACCGGTACCTCCGTCGGGAGGACATCCCACGGGCGTGACGTTCGCGGCCCCAAAGTCGACACGATCGAGCGAACGATGCGCAACGCGTCGGCGTCGTCCTCGGCCAGGTGGTCGGTGACGCCGGACTGGCGCGAGTGGACGTCGCCGCCGCCGAGCTCCTCCGCCGTGACGACCTCACCGGTCGCGGCCTTCACCAGCGGCGGACCGCCGAGGAAGATGGTGCCCTGGTTCCGCACGATGACCGCTTCGTCGCTCATCGCCGGGACGTACGCGCCGCCCGCCGTGCAGGAGCCGAGCACCGCGGCGATCTGCGGGATGCCCCGCGCGGACATCGTGGCCTGGTTGTAGAAGATCCGGCCGAAATGCTCACGATCCGGGAAGACCTCGTCCTGCCTCGGCAGGAACGCGCCGCCGGAGTCCACCAGGTAGACGCACGGCAGGTTGTTGTGCAGCGCGACCTCTTGCGCGCGCAGGTGCTTCTTGACCGTCATCGGGTAGTAGGTGCCGCCCTTGACCGTCGCGTCGTTGGCGACGATCACGCATTCGCGGCCGGAGACCCGCCCGATTCCGGTGATGATCCCGGCCGAGGGCGCCTCGTCGTCGTACAGTCCGGTGGCGGCCAGCGGGGACAGCTCCAGGAACGGCGAACCCGGGTCGAGGAGGGTGTCGACCCGGTCGCGTGGCAGGAGTTTGCCCCGCTCGACGTGGCGGGTGCGGGATTTCTCCGGGCCCCCGAGCCGGGCCGCGGCGAGCCGCTTGCGCAGGTCCTCGACCAGCTCGGCGTGGGAGGTGACGCTGCGGGCGTACTCGTCGCTGCCCGGATCGGCCGAAGTGCTCAGTACGGGTGTGTCCATGGCTCCTCGTCGCCAAGTTAGCCGTCGTTAACTTGCCCTTGTAGGTTAACGCCCACTAACCCGCTCTGTCCACCGCGTCCTCGTAGCGCGTGAAGGCCCCCTTCCCTCGGCTGACCCGAGGGAAGGGGGCCTTCACGCGCGAAACGATCAGCCGATCGCGGAGACCAGCGGGTTGTAGTAGCCGCCACGCTGACCGGCGGCCGTCGGGTGGTACGAGTTCACGATCGGCCAGGTGAGGCTGTGCAGGTAGTCGTCGGCCGACGAGCAGATGTTGTGCCCGGTGAAGGCGGGCCGCACGTCGACGAACTTCGCGCCGTTCGCGGCGGCGCGGGCCGAGAGCACCGACGCCAGCGCGTCGGAACCCGAGTTGATCGCCGAGCGCTTCGTGTCGCTCAGCCCGACCGAGCACGAACCCGGCACCGTGTAGAAGCGCGGGTACCCCAGGACGACCAGCTTCGCGCCGGGCGCCTTGGCCTTGATCTTGCCGTAGACGTTGTTCAGCAGGCCGGGAAGCGTGTTGTTCACATACGTCTTCGCGGTGTTGACCCGGTTGACGCAGGTCTGGTCGCTGCCGGTGGTGCAGGTGGTCATGACGTCGGCGAACCCGGCGTCGTTGCCGCCGACCGAGACCGTCACCAGCGTGGCGCTGGAGGTGACGTTCGCGATCTGGTTGAGGACGTCGCCGGTGCGCGCCCCCGAGCACGCGACGAACTTGAAGGTGGTCCCGGCGTGGGCGTTGGCCCACAGCTGGGGATAGGCGTTGGCGCTGCGCATGCAGTCGCCCGAGTCGCCGTAGCTGCCGGCACCGACGCCGGACGAGTACGAGTCACCGAGCGCCACGTAGTCGGTCGCCGCTTGGGCGGTGCCCGCGAGACCCAGGGTGGCAAGGACAGCGACCCCCAGGGCCGCACCTAAACGAGTGAAGGAAAGAGCTTTGATCCGAGCAGGGACGGCCATGGTCACTCCTTCGTGACAAGTTAACGAGACACAGCATTACCAGGTGGTAGCCACACGCAAAAGGGTCATTTCCCCAGGTAACCCGCTTGGCTCAGGCTGGAAGTACGGCCGCGTGTTAGCGCTCGCTAACATGCGGCCTTAATATGGCCAGATGCCGGCGAACCCCACCCCACTCGTGAACGGCGAGAAGGCGAACAGGCGTGAACAGATCATGGCCGCCGCCGCCGAACTCTTCGCCCACCACGGTTTCCACGGCGTCGGCATCGACGACATCGGCGCGGCCGTCGGCATCTCCGGTCCGGCGCTGTACCGGCATTTCCGCAGCAAGGACGCCATCCTCGGCGAGATGTTGAATTCGATCAGCCGCTACCTCCTCGACGGTGGGACTGCCAGGGCGAGCCAACGGGACGAGCCGGGTGAGGTTCTCGAAGCATTGGTGAATTTTCACGTCGAATTCGCGCTCGCGCATCCCGCGCTGATCACCGTCCAGGAACGCAACCTCGCCAATCTCACGGACAGTGACCGCAAACAGGTCCGCGCCCTGCAGCGTCAGTACGTCGAGGTCTGGGTGCGCGCGATCAGCGACGCCGTCCCCGGGATCGGCGAACGGCAGGCCCGGTCGGCGGCGCACGCGGTCTTCGGGTTGATCAACTCGACGCCCTACAACCGCCATCTCGGTGACAGCGAACTGGCCGAAATGCTCTGCCGCCTCGCGCTGGGTGCACTGCACGCCGCCAAGTGACCACGTCCGGGTTTCGGCCTATCCCCACTTTTCCGTCCTCTGGTGTTTGATAGGCACGTGGAGCCGGACAGGAGCGAGTACGAGCGGAGGCTCGTCGAAAAGGCGCAGCGCGCCCTCGTCGCGATCAGCCTCGGGGAGGACGCCGAGGCGCTCGACGAGCTCACGCCGACCGCCGTCGAGCCCCAAGCCCGCTCCGAAGAGACCAAAGAGCTCGTGATGATGCTCTTCGGTGAATGCAGCGCCATGGTGTCGACCCTCGGTGACGGCGGCAGCGCGCCAGTCAAGGTCCAGGTGTTCGACGAGGACGGTGAAGAGGTCTCGATCGACCAGGCGGACCCGCCCGTGCGGACGGCCGTGCGCACGCTGCTGGCCGAGGTGCACGGCAACAGCGAGGCCGCGCAGGAACAGGTCGAGATCGCGCTCGCCAACGCCGCGCCGGACGAGGTCGACAGCCTCGTGCTGCAGGCGCTGCGCTGGACGATCCGGCTGTCGGCGGAATGCTTGGACCGGGATCTGCCGGTGGCGCCTTGGATCTCGGACGCCGTCGCGGACTAGCCGGGCGTGGGTCCGCCGGGTGTCGCGACGTTCAGCGTTGCGAAAGTGGCGAGATCAAGTCGGTGGTGGAGTGGGTCGCCAAGGTGCCTGGGCCCCCTGACCGTCCATAAGGGACGCCGGTCAGGCAATGGTGTCCTTTTGAGGACGGTCAATATCGCGAAGGGGCTGTCTTACCCTCCAATAAGGGCGATTCCGAGTACCGGCGGCAGGCAAGCGCTCCAGCGGGAGCACGTTGCGAAAGCCACTTTCGCAACGTTGAAGGTTGCGAAAGTGGCTTTCGCAACGTGTTCCTCACCGAGCATCGGCGGGAGGGCAGGCACCGCGGCCTACCCCAGCAGCAGCTTCACCAGCCGCGAGATCTGCTCGGTCTCGATCAAGAACGAGTCGTGCCCGTACGGCGAGCCGATGACGGCGAACTCCGCCCCATCGATCCCGTCCGCGATGGCCTGCGCCTGGTACAGCGGGTAAAGCCGGTCACTGTCCACCCCGGCCGCGACCGTGCGCGCGGTGACCCGGCCGAGCGCGTTCGCGAGCCCGCCCCGCCCGCGGCCGACGTCGTGCGTGTTCATCGATTCGGTGAGCACCACGTAGCTGCCGGCGTCGAACCGGCGGGAAAGCTTCCCGGCGTGATGGTCCAAATAGGACTCGACGGCGAATCGTCCGCCGCGCAACGGGTCTTCACTGTCTTGGTGGCGACGCCCGAAGCGTTGCTCCAGTTCGGCTTCGCTGCGATAGGTCGTGTGCGCGATACGCCGCGCGATGCCGAGTCCGACGTCCGGGGCGCCGCCGGGGATGTCGTGATAGTCGCCGCCGTGCCAGCCCGGGTCGGCGCGGATGGCGTGCAGTTGCGGCGCGGCCCAGGCGATCTGATCGGCCGACGCCCGCGCCGTCGACGCGAGCACGAGCAGCGCCGCGACCCGATCCGGTTCGCTCACCGCCCATTCGAGCGCGCGCATCCCGCCCATGGACCCGCCGATCACCGCGGCCCATCGGCCGATGCCGAGCGCGTCGGCGAGGACGGTCTCGGCGCCCACCTGGTCCCGAACGGTCACGGCGGGAAACCTGCTGCCCCAAGGCTTTCCGCCCGGATGCCGCGAAGACGGACCGGTCGATCCCTGGCAGCCGCCGAGCACGTTCGGGACCACCACGAAGAACGCGTCGGTGTCGATCGCCTTGCCCGGCCCGATCAGGCCGTCCCACCAGCCGGGGCTGACGTGGCCTTCCTCCGCCGGGCCGACGGCGTGACTGTCCCCGGTCAGCGCGTGCTCGACGAGGATCGCGTTGGAGGCACCGGGATTCAGCGTTCCCCAGGTCTCGTAGGCGAGCGTGAAGGGCAGCGTCCCGCCGGTTTCGAGCGCCTGGACGCCGCTGACGAAGCGGCGACGCCCAGGCGGGTCTCCCTCGCGCCACGCACCGGTCACAGAGCGGCCTTGGCCGCCCGGAATCCGGCCTCGAGATCGGCCTTGAGGTCCTCGATCCCTTCCAGCCCGACGGCGAGCCGCACGAGCCCCGGCGTGACACCGCTGGAGGTCTGCTCCTCGGGCGTGAGCTGGCTGTGCGTCGTCGAGGCCGGGTGCACGATCAGGCTGCGCACGTCACCGATGTTGACCAGCTGGCTGTGCAGTTCCGTACCGTCCACAAAGGCCCGTCCGGCTGCGACACCGCCGCGCAGGTCGAACGAAAGCACCGCGCCGGCGCCCTTCGGCAGATACTTCTTCGCGGCCTCGTAGTACGGGCTCGACGGCAGCCCGGCGTAATACACCTTTTCGACTTCGTCACGCTGCTCCAGCCATTCGGCCAGCGCCTGCGCGTTGGACACGTGCCGCTCCAAACGCAGCGAAAGCGTCTCGATCCCTTGCAGAATAAGGAAACTGTTCAACGGTGCGATCGCGGCACCGGTGTCACGCAGGATCTGGACGCGGGCCTTGGCGGCGAAGGCACCCGGGCCGAGGGCCTCCCAGTACTTCAGGCCGTGGTAGCTCGGGTCGGCCTCGGTGAAGCCCGGGAACCGCGCCGGGTCCTTGCCGAAGTCGAAGGTGCCGCCGTCGACCAGCACTCCGGCGACCGTGGTGCCGTGCCCGCCGAGGTACTTGGTCGCCGAGTGGACGACGATGTCGGCGCCGTGCTCGATCGGGCGTACGAGATACGGCGTCGGCACGGTGTTGTCCACGACCAGCGGGACACCGGACTCGTGCGCGGCGTCGGCGACCGCGCGGATGTCGAGCACGTTGCTGCCCGGGTTGGCCAGCGTCTCGGCGAAGAACAGCTTGGTGTTGGGCCGGACGGCGGCCTTCCACTGCTCGATGTCGTCCTGGTCCTCGACAAAAGAGACCTCGATGCCGAGCTTCGGCAGCGTGTAGTGGAAAAGGTTGTAGGTGCCGCCGTACAGCGAAGGACTGGAGACGAAGTGGTCGCCCGCGTTCGCGAGGTTGAGGATGGCCGCCGTCGTCGCCGCGCTCCCGGAGGCGAACGCCAGCGCCGCGACACCGCCTTCGAGCGCGGCGAGCCGCTGCTCCAGCACGTCCTGCGTGGGGTTGTTGATCCGCGTGTAGATGTTGCCGGGCTCGGCGAGGCTGAAGAGATCGGCACCGTGCTGGCTGTCGCGGAACACGTACGAGGTGGTCTGGTAGATCGGGGTCGCCCGCGCGCCGGTGGCGGTGTCCGGCGCCGCACCCGCGTGGATCTGCTTGGTCTCGAACGACCATCCGTCCGCGCTCATCGCGATTCTCCTAGCGGCTCAAGGGGTTTCGGCTGATGACGCCGAAGCTAGCTCCGCCGGACGGACCATCCAACTGCTCTCAGGAGGTGGGATTCCTTTCCTGAAGGGCGAACCTGTTGCCCTCCGAATCGGTGAACATCGCCCACCAGCCCCACGGCTGCTTCTCCGGGCGGGCGGGGAATTCGACCCCCTTCGCCGAAAGCTCCTCGTACGTCTTTTCGATGTCGTCGGCGTAGAAGAAGAAATTGCCCGTCGGCACTTCGTCACGCACTTCGAACCGCTTGAGGTCCTCCGGCGCGGCACTCAGGACGAGCGCCGTCGCACCATCGGCGGACGTGACCTCGACCCACCGGCTCCCGTTGTCGTCGTACGGCACGTCGGTGGTGATCTCGAACCCGACGACCTCGGACCAGAACCTCTTCGCCCGGTCCTGGTCCCGCACTCCGACGACGATCTTGTGCACACCCTGAATCGCCACGTCAGCTCCTTTGTATCCATCATGGATATAACGAGATCGGAGTGTATGCTTCCCGGATGGCCGACGGCAACCCGCAGCTCACCCCCGCGGCGTTCCAGACCCTGCTGGCGCTGGCGAAAGGACGCGCGCACGGCTACGCGATCATGGGATTCGTCGACGAGGTGAGCGGCGGCACCGCCCAGCTCGGTCCCGGCACGCTGTACCGGACGCTCGCCCGGCTCGTCGCCGACGGCCTGGTCGAAGAGGCCCCGGACGCGAGCGAGGACCAGCCGCACGACTCGCGCCGCCGCTACTACCGGCTGACCCGCGCCGGCCGGGACGTCGCCGCCCGCGAGGCGGAGTTCCTGAGCAGGCTCGTCGCCGTGGCCGGGCAGGCCGGGCTGCTGAAGCGGGCGGAGTCGGCGTGAGCCGGGCGCTCGGTTTGACGCCGCATCTGTTCGTCAAGGACGTCGACGCGTCGCTTTCCTTCTACGCCAAGGCTTTCGGCGGCGTGGAACTGTTCCGCAACGTGCTGCCGAACGGCGTCGTACTGTTCGTGGAACTCGCCGTCGGCGACGCGCGGCTGCTGGTGAGCCAGGAGATCCCGCAGCTCGACGCCCTCGCGCCGTCGACCCTCGGCGGCACGCCGATGCTCCTGACCTTGGAGACCGAGGACCCCGACGACCTCGTGCGGCGCGCGGTGTTCGCGGGCGCGCGGGTGGAGGCGCCGGTCGAGGAGATGTTCTTCGGCGAGCGCTACGGCCGGATCATCGACCCCGACGGCCACCGATGGGCGCTGACGACCAAACGGGAGCGGTTCACGCCCGAAGACATCGACGCGAGGACCCCACGCGAGGTCTGACGTGTGCGGCGGTCCGGTGACCGGCGGACGTCTCCTCGGGCAGCGCGTCAGCGCGGCGAGGAGACTTCACCGCGCCCGCTGACGAAAACGCGACGAAGGGGCACCTCGACGCTCGACGCGAGCGGCCTTCGAGACTGCCCCTGCGGCGCGTTTTCGTCAGCGGGCGCAAAATAAGGCATGGTTTCCGTGCGGAGCGTGGTCGATCGGGTCGGTCCGACGCTGTTGCACGCCCTCCAGATCCCCGAGGAGTCCCCGGCCGTCGGCGACGTCGTCATCGCCGAACCCGGCAACACCCTCGCCGCGGGCGACCTCGTGCTCGGCGTCGCGATCACCGAAACGCCCGACGCCGCGGAACTCGTCCGGCTCTGCGCGGCCAAAGGCGCCGCCGCCGTCCTGCTGAAACCGCCGCTCGCGGCGAAACCGTCGGTGAAACGGGCCGCGAAATCGGCGGACATCGCGTTGATCGAGGTGCGCTCGGCGACTTCGTGGGCCCAGCTCGTCTGGCTGCTCAGGACGGTCCTCGACGCGCTGGCCGACGAGTCGGACGCGCTTGAGGACGGCGGCGGACCCGGTTCCGGTGACCTGTTCCGGCTCGCGGACGCCGTCGCCTCGGTGGTCGACGCGCCCGTGACCATCGAGGACACCAACTCGCGGGTGCTCGCCTACTCGGCCCGGCAGGACCTGACCGACTCGGCGCGCGTGTCCACGATCATGGGCCGCCGCATCCCCGATGACGTGCTCGCGCGGTTCCGGTCGCGGGGGGTGTTCCGCGAGCTTTCCCGCGGGCGGCAGACGATTTTCGTGCCCGCGCAGCGCGACGGCACCCTGCCCCGGCTCATCGTGCCGATCCGGATGGGCGGTGAGCTACTGGGGTCGATGTGGGCGGTCGTCGCGGGCCCGGTCTCGGACGAACGCGCGGCCGCGTTCGCCGACGCGGCGCCCGTCGTCGCACTGCACCTGCTGCGCCGCCGCGCGCACACCGATTCGCAACGCCGGGTCTCGGCCGAACTCCTGCGTGCCGTGCTGGAGGGGAAGGCCAGCCCGCGCAAGGCGATCGCGGAACTCGACCTGTCCGAGGAGCCGCACCGCGTCGTGGTCGTCGAAGTCGCCGGTGGCGACGGCCGCGACGACGAAGGCCTGCGGCTCGCCCTCCTCGAACGGATTTCACAGGGTGTCGGGAGGCGGCCGGTGGCCACGGAACTCGGCGGCGTGCTCTACGCGGTCGTCCCGGACGGCGACGGCTGGGACGAACTCCGCACCGCGCTCGAAGCCCTGCCGTCGTCGAGGAAGGGCGGAACACCACGGGCGGCCGCGGGGTCGGCCTGCGAAATCGGCGAACTCGCGACGTCGCGGCTTCAGGCAGACGAGGCATTGGGGCTGCTTCGAGCGAAGCTCGTGCCCGGTCGCGTCGTGGTCTTCGACGAGGCGTGGACCGCGCTTTCGCTGCACCGCGGGGCGACGGCGGCAAGTACCGCGAGGGTCGCCGAGCTCGGCCCGCTCGGCTTGCTGCGCGCGCACGACGAAGCCCACGAGAGCGGCTACGTCGACACGCTCTACCAATGGCTGCGGCATCCCGGAGACCCGCGCGCGGCCGCGAAGGAGCTCCGGATCCATCCCAACACTCTGCGGTACCGCATGCGGCGGCTGCTCGACCTCGTCCCGCTGGACCTCGACGATCCCGATGTCCGGCTGGCGCTGATCACACAACTCGTTTCCCTGCGCTGGAGCTGACTCAACTACAAACTGTTCGACAACGAACACTTTGTAGTTCGACAAAATCGTGCCCAGACGTCAGGAAAGGGTCTTTCAGGACGAGAAAAATCTTGAAAGACCCTTTCCTGACATCCGACGGTTCAGTGCGCGCTGGCGCGATAACCGTCCTCAATGGTCTGCCGCACCGCGGCGAGCAGATCGGCACCGGGGTAAAGCGGCAAAAGAACACCGGGACCGCCGTCGACCCGCAGCGCGGCTTCGAAGCCGTTTCCCGGGGTCTCGACCAGGCCCACGATGACATCTGCCGGATTGCCTTCGGTGTCGACGGTGCGGACACGCCGCTCCCGCCGCCAGTCCTGATTTGTCATGCGGAACAGAATGGCAGCTTACCGGCCAGTAAGATCAACATCTTGACTCGATCGTGCTGCTTTTACCGTTTCGCAGGTTGCCCGGCCGTTCGTCATACCCGATAGCCGAGGTCTTCGGCGACGAAACGCTTCGGCACCATCCGGACCCAGACGGTCCCTTTCACCTCGGGATCGTCGTGCAGGTAAGAACGAAAGCGGGCATCCCATTTGCGTTCGTCCCGACCGAGATACCGGCTCAGCAGCCGCCGTCCACGGGCAACGTCGAACGGCAGCACCTCCGCTTCACCACGCGCGAGCACCTGCCGGACGAGGCCGGTGCCGATGTCGCACACATCGACGGTCACCGCGATCGACGGCGACTCGCGGACGAGACCGGCCAGCCGCGCCCACGGGCCGGTGAGGATCCAGAAGGCCTGCTTCTCCCAGAGGTACCAGGTCGGGCGCACGGTCGGCCCGGCAGCGGCGACCCTGGCCGTGAGCGGTCCGGCGAGGAATTCGTCGACGTCGAACATCAGATCTCGAGCACCGTCTTGCCGATCGCGCCACGCGACTGCATGACCGCGTGCGCGTCGGCCGCCCGTTCGAGCGGAAATCGTTGGCCGATCATGGGTTCCAGCCGTCCGGCGGCGGCTTCGGCGAGCGCCGATTCGGTGAACGCCCGCATCTCGGCCGGTCCGCCGAGGCCCCGGATCACGGTGACCCCGCGCGCGGCGGCGTCCTCTTCGGACACCTCCGTCCACGATCCACTCGAGAGCCCGTAGATCAGCATCCGTCCGCCGGTCCTGAGCAATCCGAACGACGTCGCCCCGATGTCGCCCCCGACCCCGTCGAACACGACGTCGACCTCGCCGGCCTTCGCCGCCCAGTCCTGCTCGCGATAGTCGACCGCCACGTCCGCGCCGTGCTCCCGGACGTACTCGGTCTTCGCCGCGCCACCCGCCGCGCCGACGACCTCGGCACCCGCGGCCTTGGCGAGCTGGACGACCAGCCCGCCGACGCCGCCCGCCGCGGCTTCCACCAGCACGCGCTCGCCGGGACGGATACTCGCGGCGGTCACCAGCGCGGTCGCCGTGCGGCCGTCGGCGAGGATCGCCACCGCGGCGTCGAGGGCCAGGCCGTCCGGCACCTCGAAGACACCGTCGGCGGCGACCGCGACCCGTTCCGCGTACGCGCCGGAACCACCGGTCGAGGTGACGACGCGCTTGCCGACCAGGCCGAGGTCGACCCCCTCCCCGACCGCGCTGATCACGCCGCCGACGCCGTTGCCGGGGATCATCGGAAGTTCGGCGCGAAACGGCCCGCCACCGCCTGCCCGGAACTGTGTCTCGACGAACGTGATGTTGGCGAACGCCACCTCGACCAGGACCTGGCCCGCGGCGGGCACCGGATCCGGGGCATCGCCCGCGACGAGCACTTCGGGCCCGCCGAACTCTTTCAACCACACGGCTCTCATGTGACCGAAGATGCAAGCTCCAGTCGACTGGAGGTCAAGCGATTGTGCTGACGAAACCATGATCGGTTCTCAACACTGTCGCGGGCAAACGATGACACCGCCGTCCGGGTGGCTCACCGTGAGTGGCAGCACCTTCGTCCGCAGACCCGCCGCCAGGAGGCATTCCGTGCGTATCGCCGTCCCCCGTGAGATCAAGAAGCACGAGTATCGGGTGGCGCTCACCCCGGCGGGCGTGCACGAACTGACCGGGCGCGGCCACGACGTCTTCGTCGAGACCGGCGCCGGCGTCGGCTCCTCCATCACCGACGAGGAATACGTCGCCGCGGGCGCGAAGATCCTCGCGACGGCGGAGGAGACCTGGTCCGAGGGCGAGCTCGTGCTCAAGGTCAAGGAGCCGATCGCCGAGGAGTACCCGCGGCTGCGCGCCGACCAGGTGCTCTTCACCTATCTGCACATCGCCGCGGACCGCCCGCTGACCGACGCGCTGCTGGCCGCGGGCACGACCGCGATCGCCTACGAGACCGTGCAGACCCCGAACCGCGCGCTGCCGCTGCTCGCGCCGATGTCCGAGGTCGCCGGACGGCTGGCCCCGCAGGTGGGCGCGTTCTCGCTGATGAAGCCGAGCGGCGGCCGCGGCGTGCTGCCCGGCGGCATCCCCGGCGTGCACCCGGCGCGCGTGGTCGTCATCGGCGGCGGTGTCGCCGGCCTCAACGCGGCGCGGGTCGCGCTCGGCCTCGGCTCGGACGTCGAGATCCTCGACACCAACGTCGACCGGCTCCGTCAGATCGACAACGACTTCGGCGGCCGTATCCGCACGGTGACCTCGAACGCGCTGTCGGTGGAGCAGTCCGTGCTGGAGGCCGACATGGTCATCGGCGCGGTGCTCGTGCCCGGCGCGAAGGCGCCGAAGCTGGTCTCGAACGACCTCGTTTCGCGGATGCGCCCGGGCAGCGTGCTGGTGGACATCGCGATCGACCAGGGCGGTTGCTTCGCCGACTCGCGGCCGACCACGCACGACGAGCCGACCTACAAGGTCCACGAGTCGGTGTTCTACTGCGTCGCGAACATGCCGGGCGCCGTGCCCCGGACGTCGACCTACGGCCTGACCAACGTGACGCTGCCGTACGCCGTCCAGCTGGCTGAGCACGGCTGGCAGAAGGCGCTGCAGGCCGACGCTTCGCTGGCGAAGGGCCTCAACACGCATGCGGGCGCCCTCACCAACGCCCCCGTCGCCGCCGCGCACGGCCTGGCCGCCACCGATCTGGCCGACGTCCTGGCCTGACCCCCACGCCACATCCCCACGCGAGGGAGCTTTGCCACCCAGCGCAAAGGTCCCTCGCTCCTTTTATGGAGCGAGCTTCCCACCGCTGGTCATCCACCTCACCAGGCCAGGGCGCCCCGCGCCCTAGGCCAACCACCTCACCAGGCCAGGGCGCCCCGCGCCCTAGGCCCACCTCACCAGGCCAGGGCGCCCCGCGCCCTAGGCCGCCCCCTCGCCAACCGGCGCCGACCGCACCGCGGGGGTCCGGGGGGCTCGGCCCCCCGGGTGATACGACGAAGCCCCACCTCAGGGAAGGTGCGCAAGCACCGACCAAGGTGGGGCAAAGGGGCTGAGGGCGGCCCGCTCAACCAGCCTGGGGGTCACTGGGAGCGGGCCGCCTCCTACATCGTAGGTAATAAGTCGCCGTCGCGCTGCATGGGGTTGCCATGTCTTCCGAATTATTTCTTCACGGGCCTTCTTGATGGTCGGTGATTTTCCATGCTTCGCGGCGCATAACCGGTAGTCAGCGGCCATTCGGCGCAGCGGCGGATGCGCTGGAGGACGGAGTCGTCACCGTGGCGAACGTGACGAAGGTCGCTTTCGGCGGATTGACCCCTTCCTCGGGTGCGGACTCACTCCGTGAGGCAGGATGTCGCGTGATCGGCCTTCGTCAACAAAAGGGGACGGTATGCACGACGGCAGTGGCCGCATCGCGGTGCAGAACCTGAGCAAGCAGTTCGGCGCGGTCAACGCGGTCCAGAATCTGAGCTTCACGGTGGAGCCCGGGTCGGTGACCGGCTTCCTGGGGCCCAACGGGGCCGGGAAGACCACGACGCTCCGGATGCTGCTCGGGCTGGTGACGCCCACGAACGGCACGGCGACCATCAACGGGCGCCCGCACGACCAGCTGGGGAATCCGGCGCGGGTCGTCGGTTCGGTGCTGGAGAACGAGGGTTTCCACCCGGGGCGCACGGCGCGGAATCACCTGCGCGTGTACTCGGCGGCGATCGGGATGCCGGATCAGCGGGTGGACGAGGTGCTGGGGCTGGTCGGCCTTTCGTCGGCGGCGGACCGCAAGGCGGGCGGGTTCTCGCTCGGTATGCGGCAGCGGCTGGCGCTGGCGACGGCGTTGCTGGGGAACCCGCAGGTGCTGGTGCTGGACGAGCCGACGAACGGTCTCGACCCCGAGGGCATCCTGTGGCTGCGGAACTTCCTGCGAGCGTACGCGCGTGAGGGGCGCACGGTGCTGGTCTCGAGCCACCTTCTGAACGAGGTGGAGCAGACGATCGACCAGGTCATCATCATCAGCCAGGGCATGACGCGCTACAACGGCTCGCTGGACCAGTTGCGCAAGAGCAACCAGTCCCGGGTGCTGGTGCAGTCCGCCGACGCGAACGGCCTCGTCTCCGCCTTGCAGGAGGCGGGGATCACGCAGGTCTCGCCGATACCGGACGGCCGTGTCGCGGTGTCGGGTGCGACGGTGCAGCAGATCGGTGACATCTCCGCCAAGGCGAGCATCGCCGTCTACGGCATGCAGGAGGAGACCGCGGATCTGGAGCGGATGTTCTTCCAGCTGACCCAGGGTCAGTACGCCGCGCCGCCGCCCGGTTTCCAGCAGGGTCCGCCGCCGGGCTACCAGGGTCCGCCGCCCGGTTATCAGGGGCCGCCTCCCGGCTACGCGCCGCAGAACACGCCGCCGCCCGGATTCGCGCCGCCGCAGCAGTTCCAGCAGCAGGGTCCGCCGCCGCAGCAACCGCAGTACCAGCAGGCGCCGCCTCAGCAGCAGGCGCAGCAGCAGGGCCAGAACGAGGGCTGGGGAGGCCAGGGCTGATGGGCAACCTGATCAAGGCGGAGTTCCGCAAGACGCTCACGCTCAAGGCGTGGTGGGCGCTGATGATCCCCGCGGTGGTCTTCGCTTTCGCGTTCGCCCTGTTCTGGGGCATGATCACCAACGACTTCAGCGACTTCCTCGGCCGCTCCGACACCCGTGAGCTGACCGAGGCGCTCGGCATCTCGACCGGCGAGCTGCCCGTGGGCCTGCTCGCCCTCGGGCACGGCATCAACATCGGCACGATGATCCCGATCATCTTCGGCGTCTTCGCCCTCGCCGGCGAGTACACGAAGAAGACGATCACCACGACGTTCCTCACCGCCCCGAACCGGGTTTCGGCGTTGAGCGCGAAAATGATCACCTACATCGCCTGGGGTGCGATCTACGGCGTGATCATCGTGGGCGCGGCGAGCCTCGGCACCGTGATCACGGTCGACAGCGCGCGCCTGCCGACGGCGGGCCAGTGGCTGGGCGTGCTCGGCGCGGGTGTCCTCGCGACGATCCTGGCGACCCTGTTCGGCATCGGGGTCGGCGCGGTCTGGCGCAGCGTGGTCGGCAGCATCATCACGCTGACCATCTGGATGCTGGTGGTCGAGAACGTCCTGGTGTTCGTCATGTTCGGCGCCGCCGACATCACCTGGCTGGGCGGCGTCCTGCCGAACGGCACGGTCAACGGCATCGTGGGCGCCATCGGCGCGGAGGCGTTCGGCGCCGCCGGTGTGAAGGTGCCGGCGCTGGAGGACGAGACGGCGTGGGCGCTGCAGTACGCGGCCGGTGCCCCAGGCGCGTTCTCGTGGTGGGCCTCGGCGCTCATCTTCTTCGGCTGGACGATGATCTTCTTCCTGGCCGGCTGGGCCGTGAACCAGAAGAAGGACATCACGTAAGTCACCCTCACATGTGACATGAAAGGCCCCTTCATTGCAAAATTTGCAATGAAGGGGCCTTTCATGTCATTCGGCCCTGCGCGAACCCGCCGATCATGTCGGTGCGGCCGCATAGGCTTGCGGGGTGACTACTGCTCCACCTCGTCCGCGTCAAGCCAGTCCGGCTCGTGAGACCGCCTCCGCGCCCACCGGAGGCTGGATCCGCCGCCTGGCCGCTTCGTGCTGGAAACATCCTTGGCTGGTCGTGCTCTCGCTGGGCGCGGCCATCATCGGCGTCGGGCTGCAGGCCGCCGGTCCGCTGCTGATCCGCGAGGCGCTGGACGACGCCGTCGCGGGCGACACCTCCCGGCTAGGCCTGCTCGCCGCGGTGATGGCGGTGCTGCAGGTGCTGACCTTCGGCAACGCCTTCGCCCGCCGGTACGTCGGCGGGCGGCTGGCCCTCGACGTCCAGCACGATCTGCGCCGCCAGGTGTTCGGCGCGGTCTCGCGGCTCGACGGCGGCAAGCAGGACGCGTTGCGCACCGGCCAGGTCGCCTCGCGCGCGATCTCGGATCTGCAGCTGGTCACGTCGGTCCTGATGCAGGTGCCGCTTTCGGCGGGTTCGGTGATCTTCGCGCTGCTGTCGCTCGGCGCGATGCTGTGGATGTCGCCGACGCTGACCCTGATCGCGATGGTGGTCGCCCCGGCGATCGCGATCATCATGGCGGTGAGCCGGAAGCGGCTCTTCCCCGCGACGTGGGCGGCCCAGCAGCGCGCGGCCGACGTCGCGCAGCAGGTCGAGGAGACCGTCACGGGCGTACGCGTCGTGAAGGGTTTCGGCCAGGAAGCGCGCGAAGTCGCGAAGCTGGAGAAGACCGCGAAGAAGCTCTTCGCGGAACGCATGCGCGCGGCCCGGCTCTCGTCTTTGCCGACGGCCACGACGGCCGCGCTTCCCGCGGCGGGTCAGGTCGCGGTGCTGGCGGTCGGCGGCGTCCTCGCGCTGAAGGGTGAAGTCAGCCTCGGCACCTTCCTGGCGTTCGCCACCTATCTGTCCATCCTGATCGGCCCGGCCAGGATGATCTCAAGCCTCGTCGTGCAGGCGCAGCTGACCAGGGCGGGCGCGGAGCGGGTCAACGAACTGATCGACGCGCAGCCGGACGTCGTCGACAGCCCGGACGCGCGGCCGCTGCCAGAAGGCCCGCTCGGCGTCCGGCTGG
The DNA here is from genome assembly GCF_046548895.1 of Amycolatopsis sp. cmx-4-54. Lineage (NCBI taxonomy): Bacteria > Bacillati > Actinomycetota > Actinomycetes > Pseudonocardiales > Pseudonocardiaceae > Amycolatopsis > Amycolatopsis sp. cmx-4-54. The sequence goes on along the minus strand of NZ_JAEBEJ010000011.1, from coordinate 36,570 downwards.
AGGACGTCTCCTTCGGCTACACGCGGTCGGATCCGGTGCTCGACGGGCTCACCCTGGAGGCCCGGCCGGGCGAGACGCTCGCGCTGGTCGGCACGGCCGGTTCCGGCAAGTCGACGATCTCCTTGCTGCTCCCCCGGTTCTACGACGTGCACAGCGGCTCGGTCCAGGTCGGTGACCTCGACGTCCGCGACGTCCGGCAGCGAGACCTGCGCAGTGTCATCGGCGTGGTCTTCGAGGAGGCGTTCCTCTTCTCCTCGTCGGTGCGAGACAACATCGCCTACGGCAGGCCGGACGCGAGCGACGAGGAGATCCGCGCGGCCGCGCGGGCGGCGGAGGCGGACGAGTTCATCCAACGCCTCCCCGACGGCTACGACACGCTCGTCGGCGAGCGCGGTCTCACGCTGTCGGGCGGCCAGCGGCAGCGGCTCGGGCTCGCCAGGGCGCTGATGACCGATCCGCGCGTGCTGGTCCTCGACGACGCGACGTCCGCGATCGACACGGTCACCGAGGCCGCGATCCACGACACGCTGCGTTCGGTCACCGCGAGCCGGACGACGCTGCTGATCGCGCACCGCCGCTCCACCCTCGCCCTCGCCGACCGGATCGCCGTGCTCGACAAGGGCCGCGTCGTCGACGTCGGCACCGAGGAGGAACTGCTCGCGCGCTGCCCGTTGTTCCGCGAACTCGTGGCGGGTCCGGGTGACGACGTCGAGGAACCACACCGCTGCGAGGGCCTGGACTGCGGCCCCGCGGGAATCACCCCGGCCCTGTGGCCGGAGCAGGACAAGGCCGACGAGCTGCCGGGCGAGCGGAAGGGCACCGGCGGCGAATGGGACGTCGACCTGCCGCCGAGCCAGGAGCTCGTCGAAGGCGTCCGGAAACTGCCGCCCGCCACGGACGTCCCCCGCCTGCCGGGCACCGATGTCACCGCGCCCGAACCGAAGTTCCGCCTCGGCCGTCTGCTGAAACCGGTGCGCGGCCCGCTCGCCGTGGTGATCGGGCTGGTCGCGGCGGACGCGCTGGCCACCATCGCGATGCCCGCGCTGTACCAGTACGGCATCGACGGCGGGGTGCGCGCGGGAGTGGAGGCGGTGATCTGGCTGGCCGCCGGCATCGGCGCGCTGGTGATCCTCACGGACTGGCTGGTGGTCTATCTCCAGACCAAGATGACCGCGCGGGTCGGCGAGACGGTGCTGTATTCGCTGCGCGTCCGCAGTTACGCCCATCTGCAACGGCTCGGGCTCGACTTCTACGAACGCGAGCTGTCCGGGAAGATCATGACCCGGATGACGACCGACGTCGACGCGCTCTCGACGTTCCTGCAGACCGGTGTCGCGCAGGCCGTGGTGAGCGCGCTGACCCTGGTCGGGATCGCGGCGGCGCTGATGATCACCGACATCGGGCTCGCGGCGTACGCGCTCGCGGTGCTGCCGATCCTCATCGTGGCGACGGTGATCTTCCGCCGGGCGTCGTCCAAGGCGTACAACGAAGCCCGGGAACGGGTCAGCGTCGTCAACGCGGACATGCAGGAGAACGTGAACGGGCTGCGCGTCGCGCAGGCGTACACCCGCGAAGAGCGGACGGCGGAGAAGTTCGCTTCCCGCAGCGACGAGTACCGGCGTTCGCGGCTGCGCGCCCAACGCTATGTCGCGACGTACTTCCCTTTCGCGGCCATGCTTTCCGGTCTGGCCGAGGTGGTCGTGCTGATCGTCGGCGCGAACCGGGTCGCGGCGGGCACGCTGTCAGCCGGTGTGCTGGTGGCGTTCCTGTTGTACCTCGGCCAGTTCTTCTCGCCGATTCAGCAGCTGTCCTCGGTGTTCGACGGCTATCAGCAGGCGCGGGTCGGCCTCACGCGCATCGGCGACCTCCTGCGCACGCCGACTTCCGTTCCGGCGGCGGAGAACCCGGTCCCGGTACCGGAGCGGCTGCGCGGCGAGGTCTCTTTCAAGGACGTCGATTTCGCTTACACCGCAACGGATGATCCCGCGCTGAAGCAACTGACGCTGGAGGTAGCATCCGGGGAGACCGTCGCCTTGGTCGGTGCGACGGGCGCCGGAAAGTCGACAGCGGTGAAGCTCGTCGCGCGCTTCTACGACGCGACCGGCGGCGTGGTCCGGATCGACGGAACCGACATCCGCGAGTACGACCTGGCCGCCCTGCGCACGCGGATGGGCGTGGTACCGCAGGAAGCGCATCTGTTCTCGGGGACCGTCGCGGACAATGTGCGCTACGGCAGGCCTTCCGCGACGGACGCGGAGGTCGAGGAAGCGGTGCGGTCCGTCGGCGCGCTCGACGGTGTCGCCGCGCTCCCCGCCGGTTTCCACCAGCCCGTCGGTGAACGCGGACGGTCCCTTTCGGCCGGGCAACGGCAACTCGTCGCCCTCGCCCGCGCCGAACTCGTCGACCCGGACGTCCTCCTGCTCGACGAGGCGACCGCGGCCCTCGATCCGTCCACCGAAGCCGCCGTCCTGCGCGCGACGGAACAGCTCGCACGCCGCCGCACGACCTTCGTGGTCGCGCACCGCCTCGCCACCGCCGCCAAGGCGGACCGGATCGTGGTGCTGGACCACGGCCGGATCATCGAACAGGGCACCCACGCGGAACTGGTCGCGGCGGACGGCCACTACGCGCGCCTGTGGTCCCTCGGCTGACCCGCTCGCGCGCCGGTCAGGAGCCGAGAGGTCTTCCAGGCACCTACTGAATATGGCGGCATTGATCGCAGGTCCGTGATCGCCACCCCCAGCCCCAGCAACATCAGCAGGCACAACAGGTGCGCGAGAAGGCCCCCTTCCCTCGGCTCAGCCGAGGGAAGGGGGCCTTCACACCGTGTCGGTACAGCGGCGGTGGCGTGGTGGGACATGTCTCGTGAGTGGAAGACGGTCAGAGCCAAGGTGTTGGCTACCTACTGCCGGTGCGCTGGTGGCGGTTTCGCGTGACTGGACGGACGACACGCGGCGGAGCCCGGCCACGGCGTGTCGGTCACCCGATCACGCGTCTCGTCCAGTCGGTCACATGACCTCGCCGGTGCAGCCTCGCGAGCGGTAAGGCGCTGAGAACCGTCGTTACCACTCACGCCATCCGCCGTCGCTCACCCGGGAACGCGGCTCCGGCGGAGGAGTTGCGAAAGCCACTTTCGCAACGTTGAAGGTTGCGAAAGTGGCTTTCACAACCCCGACCGTCACACCTTGCCGAGGACATGAAGGACCCCTTCATGTACTTCAAGCGGGCACAGAGAGGTCCAGCTGGAATTGCGCCCCCGGAGCCGCCGGCTCCCATCCCCGCGCCAACGCCAGCCGGATCGCCCGTTCGACATCCGAGGGCAGCACTGCCTTCGACGGCACCCCCATGTAGTTCAACGGATGCGCGTGATCCGTCTGGACCACCAGCACCGCACCCCGCGCGTCCTCCAATTCCACCCCGTACGAAAGGAAATACCCGCCGTCCTGGGCGTAGGTGGGCTTCCGCCGGACGATCCACCGATAAGCGGTCTCGTCGACCACGATCCGCCGAGAACCCTTGCGCAGCAATGCCATGAAGCCAGCATGACGAGCAGGGCAAGGGAATTTCGGTCGCGCGTGAAGCCCTGCACCTGTCACCATCACGGCAAATGAAAGAAGAGATCCCGGCGCGGCAGATCCGCGCCGTGTACACCGAGACCACGATCCGCGTCTATCAGGCGTACTCGCCGGCCATCGCCGACGCCGCACTGAGGGCGGGCACTTTCGTGCCGCCGTTCAAACGCGAACGCATGACCTGGATCAAGCCGTCCTTCCTCTGGATGGCGTACCGCTGCGGCTGGGCCGCGAAGCCCGGCCAGGAGCGCGTGCTCGCCCTCGACATCACCCGCGAGGGTTTCGCGTGGGCGCTCGAACACGCGGCGCTCAGCCACTACAACCCCGACGTCCACGCCGACCTGAAGACGTGGCAGGGCGAGGTCAAGGCCAGCCCGGTCCGTATCCAGTGGGATCCGGAACGCAGTATCCGGCTCGGCGCACTGAAGCACCGTTCGCTCCAGATGGGCCTGAGCGGCGAGGCCGTCGATCGCTATGTCGACAAATGGATCACCGCGGTCACGGACGTCACCCCGGTCATGCACGAGGTCGGCGCCCTGGTCGCGGCGAACCGCATCGAAGACGCCGAAGCGCTGCTACCCGCGGAGCGTCCGTACCCCGGCTAAGGCCGCCACTTGAGGCTGCTCATCCCGGCGACCTCGACGTCCTGGGCCGAAGCCCAGCGGACGGTCCCCGGCCGGACGTGCACCCCGGCCGTCACCGCCCAGTCCGGCTCGTCGGGCTCGACGTGCTCCATCTCCTTGAAGTCGTCGAGTGTCGGCCAGACCGCCGAGCACGAGTCGCACATCAGCACGACCTTGCCGGACTCGGTGACCAGCGGGCGTACGCGCCCCTCGTCCCAGAACGACGGGCACTCGTCGAGCCACATCGGCTGCCACCACCTCGCGGGCGATCGGCGGCCGGCACGACACCGGCCGCATCCTCCACCCAGCGAAACCCCCCGACGTGAACTCCAGGCTGTCCGGGCACGACGACCCGGCCAACCTTTACCGACGAGACAGTGACCTGACCTGCACGGACGGTGAAAGTGGCAGCAAAGGTCCCCTGCTCCCCCGCAGGAAGCGGACCCGGCCTGTTTTCGGTCTCTTGATCGAGACAGTGACCCATCACCTAGTGCGCCACGCCTCACACAGGCCAGTTCCATCACACGGCCGCGACCGAGGGGGTTAGCCTGGTAGGCGCATCAGCGGTGTTCAAGATCTCGAGACGGATAGAGGCGAGTCCAAGCCGTGTCCAGCAGCAGCCCTGCGTCACAATTCGGCCCCAACGAGTGGGTCGTCGAGGAAATGTACGACCAGTTCCTTGCCGACCCCAGCTCAGTCGATGCCGCCTGGCACGACTTCTTCGCGGACTTCAAGCCAACGCAGGACGCGCAGGCGAAGGCCGACGACGCACGTCAGACCACTGCGGAGGGAAGCGCGGACGCGAACGGCCAGGCCGCCACGCCGACGCCGCAGACGGTCCGCAACGCCGAGTCCACCGCGAAGCAGACCGCCCCGGCGAAGGCTGCGCCGAAGACGGCCCCGAAGACCGAGGCGAAGGCGGCGGCCCCCAAGGCCGCGTCCAAGCCCGCGCCCAAGGCGGCGGAGAAGGCCCCCGCCAAGCCCGCCGAGAAGGACGCCGAGCCGGAGTCGAAGCAGCTCCGCGGCGCCGCGGCGGCGATCGCGAAGAACATGGACGCCTCGCTGTCCGTGCCGACGGCGACGAGTGTGCGCGCCGTCCCGGCGAAGCTGATGGCCGACAACCGCATCGTCATCAACAACCACCTCAAGCGCACGCGCGGCGGGAAGATTTCCTTCACGCATCTCATCGGGTACGCGATGGTGCGCGCGCTGAAGAATTTCCCGAACATGAACCGGCACTACCAGCTGATCGACGGGAAGCCGTTCGCGGTCACGCCGGAGCATGTGAACTTCGGTCTCGCGATCGACATGAAGGGCAAGGAAGGGTCCCGCACGCTCGTCGTGGCCTCCATCAAGGCCACCGAGAACATGACCTTCATGCAGTTCTGGCAGGCCTATGAGGAGATCGTCAAGAAGGCCCGCAACGGCAAGCTGACCGCCGACGACTTCGCCGGCACCACGATCTCGCTGACCAACCCCGGCGGTATCGGCACGAACCATTCGGTGCCGCGGCTGCAGGCGGGCCAGGGCGCGATCATCGGCGTGGGTGCCATGCAGTACCCGGCGCACTTCGAGGGCACCAGCGAGAAGGCCCTGGTCGACCTCGGCGTCTCGAAGATCATGACGCTGACCTCGACCTATGACCACCGCATCATCCAGGGCGCGGAGTCGGGGGAGTTCCTCAAGCGCATCCACGAGCTGCTGCTGGGCGAGGACGGCTTCTACGACGACGTCTTCACCAGTCTGCGCCTGCCCTACGAGCCGATCCGCTGGGTCGCCGACATCCCGGACGGCCCGGTCGACAAGACCGCGCGCGTGATCGAGCTGATCGACGCCTTCCGCATGCGCGGTCACCTGATGGCCGACACCGACCCGCTGAACTACCGGCAGCGCAGCCACGCCGACCTCGACGTCCTGTCCCACGGCCTGACCCTGTGGGACCTGGACCGCGAGTTCCCGGTCGGCGGTTTCGCCAGCCAGGAGCGGATGAAGCTGCGTGACATCCTCGGCGTCCTGCGCAACTCCTACTGCCGCACCGTCGGCATCGAGTACACCCACATCCTCGACCCCGAGGAGCGCCGCTGGATCCAGGACCGCGTCGAGGTCCCGCACGAGAAGCCGGACCCCGCGGTCCAGAAGTACGTGCTCTCGAAGCTCAACGCCGCCGAGGCGTTCGAGACGTTCCTGCAGACCAAGTACGTCGGCCAGAAACGGTTCTCCCTCGAAGGCGGCGAGACCGCGATCCCGCTGCTGGACACGCTGCTGGACAAGGCGGCCGAGTACGAACTCGACGAGGTCGTCGTCGGCATGCCCCACCGCGGCCGCCTGAACGTGCTCGCGAACATCGTCGGCAAGCCGATCGCGCAGATCTTCCAGGAGTTCGAGGGCAACCTCGACCCCGGCCAGGCGCACGGCTCCGGTGACGTGAAGTACCACCTCGGCGCCGAAGGCAAGTACTTCCGCATGTTCGGCGACGGTGAGACCAGGGTGTCGCTGACCGCGAACCCGTCACACCTGGAGACCGTCGACCCGGTCCTCGAAGGCATCGTCCGGGCGAAGCAGGACATCCTCGACAAGGGTGACAGTGACACAGGGGGCTTCACCGTCCTGCCTGTCCTGATGCACGGCGACGCGGCCTTCGCGGGCCAGGGTGTCGTGGCCGAGACCCTGAACCTGGCGCTGCTGCGCGGCTACCGCACCGGCGGCACCGTCCACCTCATCATCAACAACCAGGTCGGCTTCACCACCGCGCCGGAGAACTCGCGGTCGAGCCAGTACGCCACCGACGTCGCGAAGATGATCGGCTCGCCGATCTTCCACGTGAACGGCGACGACCCCGAGGCCGCGCACTGGGTGGCCAAGCTGGCCGTCGACTACCGCCAGGCGTTCCACAAGGACGTCGTGATCGACCTGATCTGCTACCGCCGCCGCGGCCACAACGAGGGCGACGATCCCTCGATGACGCAGCCGGCGATGTACGACATCATCGACACGAAGCGGTCGGTCCGGAAGACCTACACCGAATCGCTGATCGGCCGCGGCGACATCTCCGTCGAAGAGGCCGAGGCCGCGTTGCGCGACTTCTCCAGCCAGCTGGAGCACGTGTTCAACGAGGTCCGCGAGCTGGAGAAGCACCCGGCGAAGGCCAGCCCCTCGGTCGAGGAGGAGCAGCAGGTCCCGGCGAAGGTGCCCACGGCGACCACCACCGAGGTCATCGAGCACATCGGCGACGCGTTCCTCAACGTGCCCGAGGGCTTCACCCCGCACCCGCGGGTCAAGCCGGTCATGGAGCGCCGCCACAAGATGTCCCGCGAAGGCGGCATCGACTGGGCGTTCGGCGAACTGCTCGCCTTCGGCTCGCTGGCCATGGAAGGCCGTCTCGTGCGGCTGTCCGGCCAGGACTCCCGCCGCGGCACCTTCACCCAGCGCCACTCGGTGCTGATCGACCGCAAGAACGGCCAGGAGTACTCACCCCTGGCCAGCCTGGCCGAGGGCCAGGGCCGCGTGATGATCTACGACTCGGCGCTGTCCGAGTACGCGGCGGTCGGCTTCGAATACGGCTACTCCGTGGCCAACTCCGAAGCACTGGTCATGTGGGAAGCGCAGTTCGGTGACTTCGTCAACGGCGCGCAGACCGTCATCGACGAATACATCTCCTCCGGTGAGGCCAAATGGGGCCAGCTCTCCGACGTCGTGCTGCTGCTGCCGCACGGCCACGAAGGCCAGGGCCCGGACCACACCTCCGGCCGCATCGAGCGCTTCCTCTCGCTGTGCGCCGAAGGCTCCATGACCGTCTCGGTCCCGTCCACCCCGGCGAACTACTTCCACCTGCTCCGCCGTCACGCCCTCGACGGAGTCAACCGGCCGCTGGTGGTCTTCACCCCCAAGTCGATGCTGCGCAACAAGGCGGCGACCTCGGCGGTCGAGGACTTCACCGGCCAGTCGAAGTTCATGTCGGTCATCGACGACGCCGACGTCGACCCGTCGAAGGTGCGCAAGGTCCTGCTGACGTCGGGCAAGCTGTACTGGGAGCTGGTGGCCGAGCGCGCCAAGCGCGAGGCGAACGACATCGCGATCGTGCGGATCGAGCAGTACTACCCGCTGCCGAAGAAGAAGCTGCTGGCGGCGCTCGAGCGCTACAACGGCGCTCCCGCGGTCTGGGTCCAGGAGGAGCCGGAGAACCAGGGTGCGTGGCCGTTCTTCGGCCTGAACCTGCCGCGGAAGCTCCCGGAGGTGTTCTCCAGCCTGGACGTCGTGTCGCGTCGTCCGATGGCGGCGCCGTCGGCCGGTTCGTCCAAGGTGCACGAGGTCGAGCAGAAGGCGCTGATCGCGCGCGCCTTCGACTGATCGCCTGGAAGTACATGAAGGCCCCCTTCCCTGCGCCTGTCGCAAGGAAGGGGGCCTTCATGTACTTGAGGTGTCGAAAACGGTGAGTCCCGTTCGTGTAGGGGGAAACGAACGAAGGAGACACCATGAACACCCTGCTCGACGGCCTCAAGCTCCCCGAATCCGCCCGCTGGCACGACGGCCGTCTCTGGCTGGCGAACTGGGGCGGCGGGCAGATCCTCGCCGTCACACCCGGCGGCGAGAGCGAACTGATCGCGAACGTGCCGACCGCGATGCCGATCACCTTCGACTGGCTCCCCGACGGCCGCCTGCTCATCGTCGACGGCCCGAACGCCCGCCTGCTCAACGCGGACCTGAGCACCTACGCGGACCTGAGCCTGGTCGCCTCCCTCTGGAACGAAGTCGTGGTCGACGGCCGCGGCAACGCCTTCGTCAACGGAATGAACGACTTCCAGACGCCCGGTGCCATCGCCGTCGTCACCCCGGACGGCGAAGTGCGCCAGGTCGCCGACGGCATCCTGTTCGGCAACGGCATGGCCGTCACACCCGACGACGCGACGCTGATCGTCGCCGAGTCGTACGGCAGCAGGCTCACCGCGTTCGACATCGCCGAGGACGGTTCGCTGTCCGGCAGGCGGGTGTGGGCCGAGCTCGGCGGCGACCACCCGGACGGCATCTGCCTCGACGCCGAGGGTGCGGTCTGGTACGCGGACGTGGCGGGCAAGCACTGCGTCCGCGTCCGCGAAGGAGGCGAAGTGCTTCAGAAGGTCGAATCCGACCGGGGCTGCTTCTCCTGCACGCTCGGCGGCGAGGACGGGCGTTCGCTCTACGTCCTCGCCGCCGAGTGGCACGGCTGGGAGAACCCGTTCGGCGACGGGCCGACCGGGCAGGTCCAGGTCATCGAAATCGGCTAGGGCGTGTCTTCCCAGCTGAAGTCGGCAGGTTGGGCGAGGACACGCGCGCGCGCGTTTCTTTTCGGCCGGAGGCCTCGGATTTGCGGAGGCGGGCCGCTGTTGCGGCTGGGTGAGCGACCAGCTGATGCCGCGGCCCGGCTGCGGAAATCCGAAAGCGCGCTTTGAGAGACACTGCCTAACCGATCGCCTCGGAGGTCGCCTTGGCCACCTTCAAGGCGTTCTCCTTGCACACCGTCTGGTTGACCGTGCCGGACGGGTCGGGGCCGGTCACGATGATCTCGCCCTCGACGTTGCCCTGGTAGAACTTGATCTGGCATTGACTCGACGAGTCGAGCTTGGTGTGCACGGCCTTGGTCGCCTTCGCCATGCCGGGGATGAGGACGCCGCCATCGGTCACGGCGTTCTCGACCCCGGCCTTGGCCCAGGCTTCCCCGGCGCCCGAACCCGGCTCCTTCGACTTCGACAGGTACATCGACACGGTCGCCGACGGCGCGTTCGGTTCACGCCAGCTGCAGGACGAACGGGTGTAGGTGATCTCGTCGTTGGACGTGCTCGCCGGCTCCTCGCCCTTCGGCGTTTCGAGCGGCGGCAGGTTCCGCACCTTGCTCCCGATCCGCTCGCAGGCCGGCATGGCGGTGTACTTGTCCGGCGGTCCGGTCTTCTTGGACGACGTCGGCGCCGCGGTCGGCGACGAACCGTCGTCGCCGGACAGCAGCAAGAAGGCGGCGACCCCGCCACCACCGAGCAGCACCACCGCGCCGATGACGAGACCGACGACGAGCCCGGTGTTCGACTTCTTGGGCGGCGGACCGTATCCGGGCGGCGGATATCCCGGATACCCCTGATGTCCCTGCGGCGGATACGGCTGCTGAGGTCCCTGCTGATAGGGCGGTCCGGGCTGCATGCGGAGAGGTTAAAGCCTCGCGAAGGTCCTTAGTGGACGAACGCCGCAACTGGGCGCCGAATCACTCTCCGGTGACGGGAAGGCCCCCTTCCCAGCAGGAGGAAGGGGGCCTTCACGTACTCCAGGGGTGGATCAGACGGTCAGCGACCAGCTGTTGAGCGAGCCGCTGTCGACCCGGTAGACGTCCTGGACCTTCAGCTTCCAAGCGCCGTTGGCGGCTTCGGTCGAGACGTTGGCGGTGTAGGTGGTGTTGATGTTGTCGGACGAGTCGTTGCTCGAACCCTTCAGGCGGTACGAGCTGCCGTCCGGCGCGACCAGGTCGATGACGAGGTCACCGACGTAGGTGTGCGTGATGTTGACCGCGACCTTGGTGGTGGCCGAGGCGTTGCGGGCGCAGTTCGCGACGGTGATCGTGCTGGTCACCGCGGCACCGGCGTCGGGGATGGCGACGACGCCGCTGTTGGTCTGCGTGCCACAGGGGGTCGGCTCGGGGCCGGGGCCACCGCCGGCACCGGTGTAGAGCAGCACGTTCGGTGAACCGGTGCCCGGGTTGGTCACCTTGTCCTTGGTGCCGTTGGCGACCAGCGCGTCACGGACCTGCTTCGGCGTCGCCGACGGGTTGGCGGAGGCGTACAGGGCCGCCGCGCCCACGACGTGCGGGGTCGCCATCGAGGTACCGCTGATGGTGTTGGTGCCGTTGTTCAGCCACGTCGACGTGATGCCGCTGCCCGGCGCGAAGATGTCGAGGCAGGTGCCGACGTTGGAGAAGCTGGACCGGGCGTCGGTGTTCGTGGTCGAGCCGACCGTGATCGCTTCCGGCGTCCGGGCGGGCGAGGTGTTGCAGGCGTTGGCGCCGTTGTCGTTGCCTGCCGCGAGACCATAGGTGATGCCGGCCGCGATCGAGCGCTGGACGGCCTGGTCGAGGGTGCTCGAGGCACCGCCGCCGAGGCTCATGTTCGCGACGGCCGGCTTGACGGCGTTCGCGGTCACCCAATCGACACCGGCGATGACGCCGGCGGTCGTCCCGGAACCGGAGCAGTTCAGCACGCGGACGGCGACGAGCTTGACGCCCTTGGCCAGACCGTGCGCGGTACCGCCGATGGTGCCGGCGACGTGGGTGCCGTGGCCCTGGCAGTCCGTGGCGTCGTTGTCGTTGTCGACGGTGTCACGGCCGTGGGTCGCGCGCCCGCCGAAGTCGGGGTGCGTGGTGAGGATGCCGGTGTCGATGACGTACGCGGTGACGTTCGACGCCGTGGTGCTGTAGCTGTACTTCTGGTCGAGCGGAAGGCTCTGCTGGTCGACCCGGTCCAGGCCCCACGACGGCGGGTTCAGCTGGTCCGCCGAGATCGAGACGGTCTGGTTCTGCTCCACGTAGGCGACCGCGGGGTCGGCGGCGACGCGCTTCGCCTGCTTTTCGGTCAGCGCACCGGAGAAACCACGGACCGAAGACGCGAAGGTCTTCTCGACCGTGCCGCCGTGGCGCTGGGTCACGCTCTTCGCGGTGGCTTCGACCGACGAGCCGTCCTTCAGCACGACGATGTAGCTGTCCTTGATCGCCTTGTCGCTACCGGCGTTGACGATCGAACCCTCGGCCGCCGACGCGACGGTGGTGCCGCCCAGCGCCGTCAGCACGGCGACGGCCGCGGCCACACCGAAGGCGGGCAGTCGTCTCTTCAAGGTTCCCAGGGAATTGTTCAAGATATTCCTCCCAGGCAGGGGCGACCCACGGGCATGAGGAAGCCCGCCGGATCGTTGGGGTGACTCAGAGGTGAAGCGCGTTCCACTTAGGAGCGCAGGCTGAGACTAAGTCGCGGTTTCACCCCAAGGAAGACCTTGCATTACGGACATCCCGGTAGTAGTGGACGTCACGTCGGCGCAGTTCGGGCACCGTTCAGCCCCCGCCGTTAGTCGCGTTTTGCGCCCGTACGGCCCACGAAGAATTGGGGATCCGCACATCTGGAGGTCGTTTTCCGTCCGCCCGCCCGTTTCAGCGCCGTATAAGTACACACGGATGGCCGCCTACTAAAGTCGCGACCTCGCGGCGCGGAAATCGATTTCCATCCTACCTTCGGATGGAGCATGCTCGTGCGCATGCTGCTCCGACAGGAAACCCCGGCCGACCGCGAGGCGATCCACGCCGTCCATCTGGCCGCGTTCGAGAAACTCAGTGTCCCGGTGGTCGAGGCGAAACTCGTCGACGAACTGCGTGCCGACGGTGACCTGATCGGCGCACTGTCCATCGTGGCCGAACGCGACGGGGAGGTCGTCGGGCACGTCTGCTGCAGCCCGGCCAAGCTCGGCTCGGACGCGAAATCGACGGTCGGTCTCGGCCCGCTCGGAGTCCTTCCCCGGTACCACGCTTCCGGCATCGGCTCCGCGCTCGTGCACGCCGTGCTCGGCGCGGCGGACGCGCTCGGTCATGGCGCCGTGGTCCTGCTGGGTGACCCGAACTACTACTCCCGCTTCGGCTTCGTGCTCGCCGCGCGGCACGGGATCACGCCGCCGGTCGCGGAATGGGCGCCGCACTTCCAGGTCCGCACCCTTCGCGCGTACACGCCCGCGCTCCAGGGCGAGTTCCGCTACTCGCCCGCTTTCGAGCGCCTCTAGCCCCTCCCGCATTTCGTCCTCTGAATGCGGTCCTTGCGCGTGCGACCACCGCATTCAGAGGACGAAATGCAGGGGGAGGTCAGGCGGGCGCGAGGAGGTCGTGCCGGCGCAGGAACTCCTCGGCGACGTCGAGCGGGTTGCGCTTCTCCTCGCTGAACTGGACGTTCAGCTCGGTCAACTCGTCGGTCGTGAGCACCGCCGAAACCCGGTTCAACGCGTCGACCTCCTTCGGCGACAGCGTCCCCTTCGCGACGAGCGGCACGATGTTCTGCGCGGGGAACATGTTCTTGTCGTCCACCAGCGGGACGAACCCGTTCGCGGCGATCGACGACGACGTGCTGAACAGATCGGCGACCTGGATGTCGCCCGACTTCAGCGCGGCGACCGTGACCGGGCCGCCCGTGTCGGTCGTCCGGATCTCGGCGAACTCGCAGCCGTACAGCGCCTTGATCTTGTCCTTCCAGCGGCTGCTCCACTGGCCGGGACCGCCGAACACGAATTCCCCGCACCGCTTGCCGAGATCGGAGAAGGTGCGGATCCCGGAATCGGCGAGTTCCTTGCGCACCACCAGCAGGTCCTTGTCCTCCGCGGGCGCCTGCTCGAGGACTTCGAATCCGGACGGCAGGTTCTGCTTCAGCTGCGCGTAAACGTCCTGCGGTGTGGTCGCCTGAGTGTCCTTGTCGAAGTAGCGCAACAGGTTCCCGCTGTAGTCCGGCACCACCGAAAGCGACTTGTCCTGCAGTGCTTTGACGACGACCTCGCGGCTGCCGACAGGCGGGCGCACGGTCACGTTCTCGGCGCCCGCGTTGCGCAGCGCGCCCGCGTAAATCTGGGCCAGCAGAAGGCTTTCCCCGACGTCGGACGCGCCGATGATGATGTCGCCGGTCGCGCCACCCTCGGCGCCTCCGGCCAGCGGGTTGCCACAAGCCGTCACCAGCAAAGCGATCCCGGCGAGCAGCGCCGTCACCGTCCGCTTCATACCTTCGCCTTCTTCCCGCTCGCCGCCTGCGCCAGCCGAACTCCCTTGGGCACCAGCAGCCGCTGGACACCCGCCAGCGCGAGGTCGAGCACGACCGCGAGCAACGTCGTCAGCAGCGCGCCCGCGACCACCTGCGGATAGTCCAAAATGGCCAGTCCGTCGAGCAGGAACCGGCCCAGCCCGCCGAGCCCGACGTAGGCGGCCACGGCGGCCGTCGCCACCAGTTGCAGCACCGAGTTCCGCACGCCGCCGAGCACCAGCGGCAGCGAGATGGGCACCTCGACCTTCCACAACCGTTGCCAGCCGGTCATTCCGATGCCCTGCGCCGCGTCGACCACGCCGTGGTCGGTCGCCTGGAGACCCGCGTAAGTCCCGGCGAGGATCGGCGGGATGGCGAGCACCACGAGCCCGATGATCGTCGAAAGCTCGCTTTCGGTGAAGAGCAGGAACAGGAAGGTCACCAGCCCCAGCGTCGGCAGCGCGCGGATCGCGTTGCCGCCGCTCACCAGCAGCACCGCGCCGCGACCCGTATGCCCCACGTAGAGCCCGAGCGGGATCGCGATGAGCAGCGCGAAGACCAATGCCAGCGCCGTGTAGCCGAGATGCTGCAGCAGCCGGGCCGGGATGCCGTCCACGCCCTGCCAGTGGGCCGGGTCGCCGAACCAGTTCAGGACGTCGCCGATCATTTCGCCCCCGCCGTGGTCGCCACCCGGTCCCAGGGTGTGAGGACATTACGCAACTGGACCAGCACCAGGTCCACGATCAGCGCGAGCAGCAGGGTCGCGACGATCCCGACGACGATCGGCGAAAAGTACTCGCGCTGGAAGCCGTCGGTGAACAGCACGCCGAGCCCGCCAGTGCCGATCAGCGCGCCGACACTGACCAGGCTGATGTTGCTGACCGAGGCCACCCGGACGCCTGCCGCGAGCACCGGCACCGAAAGCGGCAGCTCGACGGCGAGGAAACGGCGCGCGGGTTTGTAGCCGATCGCCGTGGCCGCGGCGACGACGTGCGGCGGGACGGCGTCGAGCGCGTCCAGCACCGGGCGCACGAGCAGGGCGGCGGTGTACACGGTGAGCGCGACGATGACGTTGACGCTGTCGAGGATCTTCGAACCGATGATGCCCGGGATCACCACGAACAGGGCGAGCGACGGGATCGTGTACAGCAGGTTCGACACCACCAGGAGCACGGAACGCACCGCCGCGAACCGGTGCCCGAGCCAGCCCGCCAGTACCGCGATCACCAGGCCCAGCACCAGCGGGACCAACGAGAGATAGATGTGGTCGAGCAGGTCGCCGAAGAACTGCGACCGGTTGTTGGCGCTGCCCAGGTAGCGGCCGAGCTCCGCGAAGAAGTCCCCCATCAGGAACTCAGCGACGGCGCTTCGATCACTTCGAGGACTTGCTTGGCTCTGACCACGCCGAGGACCTTCAGGTCGGCGTCGACCACCACACCGAGGCTCGCGGGCGACGAAAGCGCGGCGTCGAGCGCGCCACGGATTGGCGCGCCCTGGACGTACAGGGATCCGCCCGCGACGAGATCGGTCTCCGCGAGCGCACCGTCCACAGTGGACCCCGGGCGCAGCCAGCCGCGCGGCTGTCCCTCGGCGTTGACCGCGACCTGCCAGTCGTCGGACGGCCCGGGGGCGGGCTTCCCGACCTCGACCCGCTTCACCTCTTCGACGACGATCCCCTCTGCCGACAGGAAGGAAAGCCCGCGGTAGCCGCGATCCTTGCCCACGAACGACGCGACGAAGTCGTCGACGGGATGACGCAACACCTCCGAGGGCGTGCCGTACTGCGCGAGCACCCCACCGACGCGGAGCACCGCGATCTTGTCGCCGAGCCGCACGGCCTCGTCGATGTCGTGCGTGACGAACACGATCGTCTTCCCCAGCTGCGACTGCAGACGCAGCAACTCGTCCTGCAGTTCCTCGCGGACGATCGGGTCGACGGCGGAGAACGGCTCGTCCATCAGCAGCACCGGCGAATCCGCCGCGAGCGCCCTGGCGACGCCGACGCGCTGCTGCTGGCCACCGGAAAGCTGGGCGGGGTACCGCTTGCCGAGTTCCGACGGCAGGCCGACGGTCTCGAGCAGCTCGGCCGCGCGTTTACGCGCCTTGCCCTTGTCCCAGCCGGACAGCAGCGGCACGGTGGCGACGTTGTCCAGGACCGTCCTGTGTGGAAAGAGGCCGGCGTGCTGGATGACGTAACCGATGCCACGGCGCAGCAGCGCCGGGTCGCCGTCGCTGACGTCCTTGCCGTCGAGGAGCACCGTGCCCGAAGTCGGCTCCACCATCCGGTTGATCATCCGCAGCGACGTGGTCTTGCCGCAGCCGGACGGCCCGACGAAGACGGTGATGGTGCCGTCCTCCACGGTGAGGTTCAGGTCGTCGACCGCGACCGTCCCGTCCGGATACCGCTTGGTCACACCACGGAACTCGATAGTCACGTGTCTCTCCCCATGTCTGGTCGAAAAACCGTAGCCCAGATCCTGCCTGTTGGCACGGTGTCCCAGGGGACGGGTCACTAGGCTGCGGGCTGTGAGTTCCTCCGTCGATGACGTCCTCGCGGTACACGGTGTCCACGTGCGACCGCTCCATCAGGTGATTTCTCTGCTCCGGACGGATTGGCGTGACCTCGGCGAACTGGTCCGGATCAGCACCGCGCCACGCCGGAGTGTCGAAGACGTCCTGAACGCGCTCGGCGACGACCTCGAGCGGGCCGAGTCCCGCTTCCGGCTGGCCCCCGCCGCGCGCGAGAAGTACGCGCGCTTCGAGGCCCGGGACCGGAAATCCGACCCCGACCTGCTGAAGACCATCACCAGCTACGTCGAGAACGTGCCCGCGCCGCTGGCGGCGCTGGACCACGTGCAGGCGACGCCGGAGACGGTGCTGAACCGGGCGCTGTGGCTGGACGAGCGGTACGACCTCGGTACGGCGAAGCTGCTGTTCCTCGGCGACCACGACCTCACTTCACTGGCCGTGCGCGCGTTGCGGCCCGACGCGGACCTCACCGTCGTCGACCTCGACGATCGTGTGCTCTCCTACATCGACGAACTCAGCGAGCGGTCCATCCGCACCCTGCACACGGATCTGCGCGTCGGCCTCCCACCCTCGGTGACCGGGCGGATGGATCTCGTGTTCAGTGATCCGCCTTACACCCCCGAGGGAATGGGCTTGTTCGCGGCGCGGGGGGTCCAGGCGCTCGCCGAACCCTCGGACGGGCGACTGCTGCTCGCCTACGGCTACAGCCCCCGGCATCCAGCGCTGGGCGCGCAGGTACAGCGTGCGCTCGCGACGCTCGGGCTGACCTTCGAGGCGATCCTGCCGGGCTTCAACCGGTACTTCGGCGCGCAGGCGATCGGGAGCGCGGCGGACCTCTACGTCTGCCAGCCGACCGCGAAATCGAAGAAGAACCGCGGCGGCAAAGGGAAGGCCACGATCTACACGCACGGCCCGCAGTCGGTGGAATCCGCCGGCGCGGCCAAGCCGTCACTGCTCGACAAACTGCACGAGATCGCCACCGAAGGCGGGCTGGCGCTCGAGTCGCGTCCGGTCGACTGGTCCGTCTCCGGCCCCGAGGGCGACGCGGTCGCGATGGACCTTTCGGCCGACCCCGGACCGTGGCTGCTGCGGACCCTGCTGGGCACCAACGCGCGACGGCTGGCGCTGCTGGTCCCGAATTCGCATCCCGACCTGACGAACGCCGAAGCGCAGTCCGCGCTGAACCGGCTGATCGGCGCGAAGTACAGGCTGCGGCTGTTGCGGAGCACCCCGGACAACCGGCACGCCATCGTCGTCGCGGACGCCGTCGAGCACCAGGAAGAACTGCTGACCCGGGCGCACGCGCGGCTGGCGAACGTCTCGCTGGACGTCCCGCCGGATCTGACGGACGCGCGGCTGATCGACCTGCCCCGGCACCGGCTGGCGGAACTGCTCGCCTGAGCGCGCTCGGCTGTGTCATCGCAACGTCATGAGCCGTTCCTAAGTTCGGTTCCATGACTCAGCCGTACGGGTTTGCCCCTCCACCCGGGTACCCGCCGCGAAGCCCCAAGACCAGCGGCCTGGCGATCGCCACGCTCGTACTGGGCCTGGCCGGTTGCTTGGCGCTGCCGCTGCTCCCCGCGATCATCCTGGGCATCATCGCGCTCACTCAGACCGGTCCGGGGAAGCAGCGAGGCCGGGGCCTGGCGATCGGCGGCCTCGCGGCCGCGGGGTTCTGGGCCATCGGCTGGGTCGCCCTGCTCGGGAACACCATGGGCGACCCGGACCGCTACACCGCGAGCCCGCCGAGCGCGAGTTGCGCGGCCCCGCCGTCCGGCCACGCCAACGCCTGCACCTTGAAACCGGGCGATTGCTTCCGGCAGTCCACGGCCATGGGCACTTTCACCAGCGTCGAACTCACCGCGTGCGGAGACACGCACGACACCCAGGCGATCGGGACCTTCATCGCGGCGGACGGCCCCTGGCCAGGCGGCGGAGAACTGAAAGCGGAAGCCTCGGCCCACTGTCAGCGGATCATGGCCAAGAACGTGGACCGTCCGCGACTCGACGCGGCCGGTGTCCGCGCCGACCTGAGCTACCTGAAGCCTGAGCGCGAAGCCTGGGAAAACGGTTTGCGCACGGTCTTCTGCACGATTCACACGCCCGGCTCGGAGCTGATCGGTTCCGTACTCGCCCCCGGTGCCGATCTGTCCATCCCGACCGGCTGACGTGCGCGACCCCACACGCTATGAAAGGCCCCTTCATTGCAAATTTTGCAATGAAGGGGCCTTTTATAGCGCTTGAGCGAGCGTGAAAGGAACTCTCACACCACGCCGTCGGCCTCGGCGGCCTTCGCGACCGCGGCGGCCACCTCGGGCGCGACGCGCGGGTCCAGCGGGCTCGGGACGATCCGGTCCGGGCCGAGGTCGTCCTGCGCGACCGCGAAGATCGCGTCGGCCGCGGCGAGCTTCATGTTCTCCGTGATCGCCCGCGCGCCGGAGTCGAGCGCGCCGCGGAAGACACCGGGGAACGCCAGCACGTTGTTGATCTGGTTAGGGAAGTCGCTGCGCCCGGTCGCCACGATCTTGGCGTACCGCGACGCCGCGACCGGGTGCACCTCCGGGTCGGGGTTGGACAGCGCGAACACGATCGCGTCGTCCGCCATCCCGGCCAGCAGCGTCTCGTCGATGGTCGCCCCCGACAGGCCGAGGAAGACGTCGGCGCCCTTCAGCGCTTCGCCGAGGCCACCGCGCAGACCGGCCGTGTTCGTGGTCTCGGCGAGCTTCTGCTTGATCGGGTTCAGGCCCTCACGGCCGGAGTGGATGATGCCGCGCGAGTC
Source organism: Amycolatopsis sp. cmx-4-54 (assembly GCF_046548895.1). Lineage (NCBI taxonomy): Bacteria > Bacillati > Actinomycetota > Actinomycetes > Pseudonocardiales > Pseudonocardiaceae > Amycolatopsis > Amycolatopsis sp. cmx-4-54. The sequence continues at coordinate 17,297 of NZ_JAEBEJ010000011.1, read as the reverse complement.
GAGCACGGTGACGTCCGCGACGCCGGCGTTCTGCAGGATCCTGGCGCAGGCCACTCCCGCCGCGCCCGCTCCCGAGACGACCACGCGCTGGCCGGAGATTTCCTTCCCGAGGACCTGGTTCGCCCCGCGCAGCGCGGCCAGTGTGACGATCGCCGTCCCGTGCTGGTCGTCGTGCATGACCGGGCAGTCGAGGACCTCCTTGAGGCGGTCCTCCAGTTCGAAGCAGCGCGGCGCCGAGATGTCCTCCAGGTTCACCGCGCCGAACGACGGGCGCAGCCGGACCAGGGTCTCGATGATCTCGTCGACGTCGGTGGTGTCGAGCACCAGCGGGATCGAGTCGAGCCCGCCGAAGGTCTTGAACAGGACCGACTTGCCCTCCATGACCGGCAGCGAGGCACTCGCGCCGATGTCACCGAGACCGAGCACCGCCGTACCGTCGCTGACCACCACGACCAGCCTGTCCGCCCACGTGTACCGCTTCGCCTTGGCCGCGTCCTCGGCGATCGCACGGCTCACCTTCGCCACCCCAGGCGTGTACGCGACCGAGAGGTCACGGGGCGAGGAGATCGGGCGCGTCGCGGCCACGGAGAGCTTGCCGCCCTCGTGGCCCTCGAAGATCTCGGTGTCCGTCACTGGCGTGGTCATCGTGGTTCCCGTCATTGCTTCCGCCGTGTCTAAGGACGGCGAAGTCTCGATTCGAGCGAAGGTCATGGGATTCTCCTGGGACTGCGAGCGGGGGAACTGGCCGGTGAGCAGGCCAAAACTGGGCATGGCCCGGCCACCTGGGGTAACTCGTCCTCCGACACGGCAGCCCAGCGCGGTAGCGCCGGCCTGTCGGCGAAGCGTCCAATCGGCCATCGGTGCCGTGGGTATGGCGACGGCCGCGGACGCAGCGGTCAGATCATTGTGACAGGCATGCGGACCAGTGTGCCCCTCTGGTGCGGTTCATGTCACAGACCGCCCCGGATTTCCGCAGCTCAAGAGACCTTTCGCAAGACGTCCATCCGGTTTGGGAAGGCGGTCTCAGCCCTGGTTAGCATTGAGGCCATGCAAGCCAGGCGCCTCAGCATCTCCCACTGTTTCGAGTTCACCCCGCGGGTTTTCCCCGATCACCGCGGCCTGTTCGTGGCGCCGTACCAGGAACAGGGTTTCGCCGACGCGGTCGGGCACCGATTTCGCCTCGGCCAGGCCAACACCAGCGTCTCCCGGCGCGGCGCGATCCGCGGCGTGCACTTCGCGGACACCCCGCCCGGGCAGGCGAAATACGTGTACTGCCCGCGAGGCGCGCTGCTCGACATCATCGTGGACCTCCGGGTCGGCTCGCCCACTTTCGGCGAATCCGCTTCCGTGCTGCTCGACAGCACCGAGTACAAAGCGGTCTACATCGCCGAAGGCCTCGGCCACGCCTTCATGGCGCTCGAAGAAGACACGGTCATGACGTACTTCTGCTCCGAGCCGTACAACCCGACGGGCGAGCACGGCGTCAACCCGATGGACGCCGACCTCGCGCTGTCCTGGCCGCAGGACATCGAACCCTTGCTGTCCGAAAAGGACACCACGGCGCCGTATCTGAAAGAGGCCCTGGAGCAGGGGTTGCTGCCTCAGTACGACGACTGCGTGGCCTACTACGAGAAGTTGCGGGCCGCGAACTGAGCTAGCGCGCCACGTCTTCGCTCAACACCCGTTCCACATTCCGTTCCGCCAGCGCGGTGATCGTCACGAAGGGATTCACGCCGGTACTGCCCGGGATGAGCGACCCGTCGGTGACGTAGAGATTCCGATAGCCCTTCACCCGGCCGTACAGGTCGGTGGCCTCACCCAGCACCAGTCCACCCAGCGGGTGATAAGTGAACCGGTTCTCGAACGACCGCGTATCCCCGAACAGGTCACTGCGGTAGATCGTGCGGTTGGCCCGGTTGACCTTGTCGAACAACGACTTCGCCGCGTCGATCGACGGCTTCCCCTGCGCGGCGTCCCAGCGCAGCCGCACGGAGTCGGCCGTGGCGTCGTAGGTGAAGTGGCCGCGTTCGGGGTTCTTCGTGATCGCCAGGTAGAGGCTCAGCCAGGTCTCGACCCCGGCAGGCACCGGCGCGACCTCGGCGAAGACCGGATTCACCGGGTCGTCCCAAGCGTCGATGCCGAGCGCGGGCATGCCCGACTGCAGCGATCCGCCGAGATCCCACCCGTGGTTGGCGCGGCCCAGCATCACGTTGCCGTTGGTGCCCCAGCCGCGGCCGACCTCGTCGTTCAGCCCGGGCAGCGTCCCGGTTTCCCGTGCCCGCACGAGCAGTTCCGTCGAACCGAGGCTGCCGGCGCCGAGGAACAGGTACTTCGCGCCGAGTTGTTTCCTCGCGACGACCGCGCCGTCCTCGGCGGTTTCGTGCACGGTGAGGACGTACGTGCCGTCGCTCTGCCGGGTGATCCCGCGCACCTGGTGCAGCGTCTTGATGGTCACGTTCCCCGTGCCCAGCGCGGCCGCGAGGTAGGTCTTGTCGAGGGATCGTTTGCCGTGGTTGTTGCCGTAGATGACCTCGGACGCGAGTGCCGACTTCGGCACCGTGCCCGCTTCTTCCCGCTTCATGTACTCGAAGTCGTAGACGCTGGGCACGAACACCGTCTTGAGTCCCGCCCGCGTCGCGGCCTTCCGCGAGACCCGCGCGTAGCGGTAGGACCGGCAGGTTTCGAACCACTGCGGATCGATGTGGTTCACCCCCAGGGCCCGGTTGGCCAGGGGGAAGTACTTCCCGTACATCTCGTCCGCGTCGACGGCGGGCAGGATCTCCTCGAAGTACGACCGCTTCGGTGTCACGGCCATCGCGCCGTTGACCAGCGAACCGCCCCCGACGCCCCGGCCGACGTAGACGGACATGTCGCCGTGGTCCACCCGGTCGAGCACACCGGGGTACCGCTTGATGTCCCGGTTCGCCAGGTCCATCCAGAGAAACGACGCGAGCGGGGCCTGCGTGCGGTTCTTGAACCAGGCGGCCCGCCGGTCCGGCCGGAGCATGTCGCAGAAGATCTTTCCGTCGGGGCCGGGTTCGGTCCACAGTTTGCCCATTTCGAGCATGACCGTGGGAATGCCGGCTTCGCCGAGCCGGAGCGCGGTCACCGCGGCGCCGTACCCGGTGCCGACGACCACTGCCGTCGAGAAGCCGGGAGACGATTCTCCGGCCCGCGCGGTGGAAATCGTGGTGAGCCCGAGAGCGGCGGCGGAGTTGAGCGCGGTGAACCCGAGGAACCCGCGGCGCGACAGTGGGGACATGGGCCGATGATCGCCCGCTGTTCGAGCCGCCTTCAAGGGCGAATCCGAAGCGGGTTCGCGTCAGCTGGGTAAACACCGTTTATTTTCACTCGAACGTGGCGATCCCAGGGGTCCCTTGGGTGGCTTCCCCGATGTGAGCCAAACCCGGACAGACCACCCTTTCGGGTCATGAGACGTCTTCTCGGCGCGACCGCGGCCGCACTGTCCGCAGTCGCCCTCTTCGCTTTCCCCGCCCACGCTTCCGCGGCACCGTCGCCGCTGCCCGACTTCGACTTCTCCGCCTGCCCCGCCCCGCCCGCCGACGCCGACCCCGGCACCTGGCGATGTGAAGCCTTTGTCGCCCAAGGACTCTTGACCATCGGCGACCGGGAGATCCCGCTCGGGGAGATGCGGCTGACGTTCTCCGAAGGCAAAGTGGACGGCAAGTACGCGCAGGCGTTCGGCGAACTGCGGCACACACCCGCTCGGATCCGCGGCACTTTCGGCGCGAGCCTGCAGCTGAAGTACGGCGGCTACTCGGACTTCCTGTCGGACGACGAGCGGCGCGGCGAACTGGATCTCTACGCCGTCCTGCGGCATCCCTTACTGCCCAAGGAATGCACGATCGGCACACGCACCGAGCCGATGCACTCGATCGTCAAGGACGATCCCGCGGTGCCCTTCGAGGTGATCTCGCAGAACCCGACGACGGTGAAGTTCGGCGTCGTCGACACGCAGCTCGCCCTGCCGCGCACGACCGGCTGCGGCCCGCTGGCGCAAGTAGCCGACGAATTGCTGGACCTGCCGTCCGCGGGCGGCCGGAACACCTTCAAGATGGCGACCTACGTGCAGTTCAAACCCCTTTGACCACCCGCGTTTCGTCCTCTGGACGCGGTAGTTGCGCGTGCAAGGACCGCGTCCAGAGGACGAAATGCGCCGCGCCGAGACGCCTACTTCTTCTTGGTCACCCAGATGGTGATGGTCGCGGTCACGACCGGTTTCCCGTTCGTGTCCGTGATCGTCACCGGCACGGGAAGCTCGAAACCCTCGTCGCCGAATTCCGGCAGCTCCGGCAGTTCGGCGACCGCGCGCAGGCTCGTCCCGGCCTTCGCCACGTACTCGACCGTCATGCCCTTGGGCAGCCAGCGGTGCGTCGCCGGGACGGTCGCCTCGGCGAGCATGCCCATCGCGATCTCGGCGAGGTTGCACGCCGCGATCGCGTGAAAGGTCTTGATGTGGTTGTGCACACCCCACCACTTCGGGGACGTCACCTCACACCGGCCGGGACGCAGTTCGCGCACCGACGGGAGCACCGTGCGGAAATACGGCACACGCAGGCACATCGCCGCCGAGAACAGCTGTTTGCCGACCGGCTTGCCAGCCAGCCGGTTCCACATCGCGTAGGTCGGATTCTGCGCCATCACGGTCTCCTCATCATGTTACTCACCAGTAGCATAACCGGACCGCAGGCTATATTCGCAACGTGGCACATCGGCTCTTCCTCCTCCGGCACGGCCAGACCGAGTGGTCCGTCAACGGACGGCACACCGGACGCACCGACATCCCGCTCACGACCGCGGGCGAAGGGCAGGCCCGCGCCGCGGGCGGCACCTTGCGCGCGGTCCTCGGCGGCAACCCGGCGCTCGTCCTCTCCAGCCCTCGCACCCGCGCGCTGCGGACGGCCGAACTGGCCGGGCTGCGCGTCGACGAGGTCACCGAAGAACTGGCCGAATGGGACTACGGCGACTACGAGGGCGTCTCCACCCCGGTGATCCGCGAGACTGTTCCCGGCTGGACGGTCTGGTCGCATCCGATCCCCGGCGGCGAAAGCGCGGAGGACGTCAACGCCCGTGCGGACAAACTGATCGAACGAGTCCGCGAACCGCTCGGCGAGGGTGACGTGATCCTCGTCGGCCACGGGCATTTCAGCCGCGTCCTGGTCGCGCGCTGGATCGGTCTCCCATCGACCGCGGGCGTCCACTTCGGACTCGACCCGGCCGGCGTCGCGGTGCTCGGCGACGAACGCGGCGAGCCGCAGATCGAACACCTCAACCTGCTCCCCACCACAGAGGACTGAAATGGGCGACGACCGCATCCGGCGGATCCGCGAAGAAGACGTGGACGCCGTCGTCCAGCTCGTCTACGACCTCGCCGAGTTCGAACGCGCCCCGGACGAGTGCCACCTCACTCCCGAGCAGTTGCGCGTCGCACTGTTCGGGGACGCACCCGGCCTGTTCGGGCACGTCGCCGAGGTCGACGGCGAGATCGTCGGCTACGCGCTCTGGTTCCTCAACTTCTCGACCTGGCGCGGCGTGCACGGCATCTACCTGGAGGACCTCTACGTCCGCCCCGAGCAGCGCGGCTCCGGCCTCGGCAAGGCGCTCCTGGCCACTCTCGCGGCGGTCTGCGTCGAGCGTGGCTACGCCCGCCTCGAGTGGTCGGTGCTCGACTGGAACCCGGCGCAGGGGTTCTACAAGTCCCTCGGCGCCGTGCCGATGGACGAATGGACCGTCGACCGGCTCACCGACGAACCGCTCAAGGCACTCGCCGCGCAGGCCTAGCGAAAGCACAGGCGTAACTCGCCCCGTCGCGAGGTCTAGGCCGTGTCCTGTAAGTCTGTTCGATGGGCTTCGTGATCCAGGTGGTTCCTGGCGGTGCGGGCGGGCCGGCCTCGTACCGGGTCGTACTCGGCCGCGTCCGCCCGTGCCGTCAGGGACCACTTGGGCGCGGAGACCGCGAACAAGACTTGCAGGACACGGCTTAGGAGTCGCGTTCCTCGCGCTCACGACGCGCCGCGCGGCCGGCGGCGCCGTCACGCTCGGCGGCTTCTTCCTCGCTCTCGCCTTCCTCCATCCCCAGCGCCCACGCGCGCGAGGGGCGGCGGAACAGCAGCACGATGACGGCGACGCCGATCAGCGCGAGCGGCACTCCCCACACCGGTTGCCCGGACGGGCCCGCGCCGTACCAGCCGACGCCGACCAGGATCAGCGCGACGACCACGCCGGGCGACCTCGCCCAGGTCTTCCCCATCATCAGGCCGGCCGCGCAGGCCAGCGTTCCGGCGGCGAGGACGAGGTAATAGGCGACCTCGGCCAGCAGGTTCTCCGGTCCGGCCTGGCCGTTGACCAGGAGCAGGATCGCGAACACGATCAGGGCGAGCCCCGGCAGCGCGGTGACGGCCCCGGCGAGGCGGACTTCACGGGGCGCGGGCGAGAGCTTGTCTGCGATGGACACGACGAAACAGCCTTCCAGGCTTCCGGACACGGTGCTCCACCAGGGCGGGTCACCGTACGTGAGCACTTTCGATCGTATGCCACCCGGTCGGCCGGTTTCCCCTCGCCGCCGTATGAGAAGAATTGGCGGTGTCGTCGATGAGCGGGCGGTCGGCCCGGGTGCACTTGTCACGACGCGCTGTCACCAGCCGACGGTGAGGAGGGACGCCCGCCACAGGGGTCACAAGGTCACGCGCGCGTTTCTCCGCGGCCGCAGGCCTCGGATCTGCGAAGACGGGCCACTGACACGGCCAAGTGAGTGGACGGTCGACGCCGCGGCCCGCTTCGGAAATTCGAAAGCGCGCGTCCAGCAACGCTGCCTCGATGACGCACAGGCCGTTGAGCTTCGCGTCACCTGACGCTCCCCTCTTCGGGCCGAAGAGGCTTACGCTGCGGTATGTGCGTGCCATCCTCGTCGTGAACCCCCAGGCCACCTCGACCACCGCCGGTGGCCGTGACGTGCTGGCGCACGCACTGGCCAGCCAGGTCAAACTCGACGTGGTGGAGACCGACTACCGCGGCCACGCGATGGCTGTGGCGCGATCCGCCGCCCGCGACGGGATCGACCTGGTGGTCGCCCACGGCGGCGACGGCACGGTCAACGAAGTGGTCAACGGTCTGCTCGCGGACGCCGACGGCGATCCCGCGAAGGTCGGGGCCGCTCCCATGCTCGGTGTCGTGCCGGGCGGCTCGGCGAACGTCTTCGCCCGGGCGCTGGGTATCGCGCACGATCCCGTGGAAGCGACCCATCAGCTCCTCAACGCCATCGAGAACGACCGGAGCCGCGAAGTCGGCCTCGGGATCGCCGACGGCCACTGGTTCACCTTCAACGCCGGCTTGGGCTGGGATGCCGACGTCGTCGGCCGCGTCGCAAAACGCCGGGGCAAGCAGACCACCGCCGGGCTCTATCTGAGGGCCGCGGTGGCGTCGCATCTGCGGCCTCCGCTCGGCCGTCCGCCGCTCACGGTCCGGATCCCGGGCGAAGAGCCCACCGAAGTGCTGACCGCTTTCGTGTCGAACACCGATCCGTGGAGTTACCTGGGCAACCGTCCCGTCCATCTGAACCCGGGCAGCTCGTTCGACACCGGACTGGGCCTTTTCGCGTTGAGCGGTCTGGGATTGCCCACCGTGTTCAAGCATGTACGGCAGGCATTGCTCACTAAGAGCGATCAACGCGGGCGACGTCTCCTTCGTCACGATGACCTGCCGATGATCCGCATAGACGCTGCTGAACCGGTAAACTTCCAGGTGGACGGCGACCTCGTCGGCCAGCGGAAGAGGGTGGAGTTCTTCAGCGTCCCGGGAGCACTGACGGTAATCGTCTGACGACCGGGCCGCTGATCGCCTGCGGCAAAGTACGAACTGCCGCTCATCGACGCAGAACCTCCGCTCACCGCATCGGCCTTCCCTTCGGGAGGCTGTTTCGGAACGAAACCGCAGGTCAGAAGCGTCGCTCGGCCGGGTGAGCTGACTCACCGATCTTCAGAAAACCCTTGTCGAAACGGGTGCTTCGTGAAAGCATTCACAAGCACCCAAAAAAACGACCGCCATGACGACTATGGCGCGGAGTACCGCGCCGTTATGAAGGAGCTCAGAAACATGGACTGGCGCCACGACGCGGCCTGCCGAGACGAGGACCCCGAGCTGTTCTTCCCCGTGGGAACCAGCGGTCCTGCTCTGTCGCAGGTAGCGCAGGCGAAGGCCGTGTGCCACCGCTGCACCGTCGCTTCCGACTGCTTGGCCTGGGCATTGGCCAGCGGGCAGGACGCAGGCGTTTGGGGCGGGATGAGCGAGGACGAGCGACGGGCCCTGAAGCGCCGTCGTACGCACATCGGCACGCGTACCTCCGCCTGAGTCTTTCGGACTCAGCACGCTTCATCGAATCACTCACAACTGAGCAAGACCCCAAGCTTCGGGAAACTCCCGCGGCGTAATGGCTGTATGGCCGTGCGTCGTGAGGTGACACGTACCCGACTTGAGCTTAACAAGCGAGGCCGACACGCCCTCACGGGGGTATGGCTTCAGTGGACTTTTTCCAAGTCCTCCCGCGGAACCGTTACAGGGCCGGCGCCACTTCTCTTCGGGCGCCGGCCCTAAAACGTGTCCGGATGAGACTGTCCCTTGTGGACGATCAAACGCGACAGTCCACTAGAGACGCCGCGACAACGGGATCCTCAGCGCCGCTTCGGTTCCCAGCCGTCGCCCGCCGGTCTCGTCGGAATCCGCGCGCAGCCCCCGGATCGACAGCGATCCGCGCAGTTCCGACTCCACCAGTGTCCGCACGATCTGGAGCCCGAGGCCGTCGCTGCGTTCCAGTGAGAAACCCGCGGGAAGCCCGCGCCCGTTGTCGCGGATGACGACGTCGAGCCAGCGGGCGGAGCGCTCCACCTCGAGCTCGACCTTGCCAGGCCGTCCATCGGGGAACGCGTGCTCGATGGCGTTCTGGACGAGTTCGGCCAGCACCATCACCAACGGCGTCGCGATCTCGGCGACGACGACGCCGAACGAGCCGGTGCGCGAAAGCCCGACCTGCGATTCCGCCGTCGCGACCTCACCGACCATCGGGAGGACGTTGTCGAGCAGCTTGTCGAGATCGACCCGCTCGTCCACCGAGATGGACAGCGCCTCGTGCACCATCGCGATCGACGAGACCCGGCGCACGGACTCGCCGAGCGCGAGCCGCGCCTCCTCGCTGGAGGTCCGGCGCGACTGGAGCCGCAGCAGCGCGGCGACGGTCTGCAGGTTGTTCTTCACCCGGTGGTGGATCTCGCGGATGGTCGCGTCCTTCGACAGGAGAGCGCGGTCACGGCGCTTCACCTCGGTGACGTCGCGCACCAGCACCAGCGCGCCCGCGGCCTGCCCGGCGGGACGCAGCGGCAGCGCACGGAACAGCACGACGGCGCCACGCCGGGAATCCGCCTCCGTCCGGCTGCTGGGCTTGCCGTCGAGCGCCTCGATGATCCGATGCGACACCTCGGTCGCGTCGAACGGGTCACGGATGAGCGACCGGGTCAGCGGCGCGAGACGCTGACCGACGAGATCGGACTCGTGCCCCATCCGGTGGTAGGCCGACAACCCGTTCGGGCTGGCGAAGACCACCGTGCCGGTCGGGTCGAGGCGGATCAGGCCGTCGCCGACCCGTGGGCTCGTATGCGTGTCCGTCTGGTTCCCCGGGCTGGGGAAAGTGCCGTCGACGATCATCTGGCACAGGTCGCCCGCGCTGCCGAGATACGCGATCTCGAGCGGGCTGGGCACCCGCGAGGCCGCCAGGTTGGTCTCGCGGCTGAGGACGGCGATCACCGTGCCGGCGAACACCACCGGGATGGCCTCGCGTCGCATCGGCAGGTCGCGGTACCAGTGCGGATCCTCTTCGCGGCAGATCCGCACCTCGCGGCTCGCCTTGGCCAGCTGCGGATGCTCGTCGACGGTGAACCGGGAGCCGACGACGTCCTCCGGATGGGCCGTCGGCGCCGTCGTCGGGCGCGCGTGGGCGACGCAGACGTAGTCGCCCCCGTCCGGCTGCAGCTCCTCCGAAACGGCGACCCAGAGCAGGAAGTCGGCGAAGGACAGGTCGGCCAGCAGCTGCCATTCGGCGACCACGGTCTGGAGATGGTCCGCGGCTTCACCGGACAGGCCGGTGTTCTCCGCGAGCAGATCGGAAAGGGTGGACACGTCCCCATCCAAGCAGGGTGAGGGCCGCATGACACACTGGAGAGGTTGACCCTGGCCCAGCGGTGTCGTATCACCCCGCGAGGGCCACTCGGACGAGGAGTGAAACATGTCGAAGCGCGCCCGCAAGCGTCGCGACCGTAAGAAGAACGGCGCGAACCACGGCAAGAAGCCCAACTCCTGATCATTCGATCAGACGGCGAAGGCCCCCGCACCGATCCGGTACGGGGGCCTTCGTGTGTCCTGAGTCGCCCTATTCGAAGGTCTGCTCGATCTTGACCTCGGTGCGCTCGATGGTCAGCGAGCCCTTGGTCTGCACGGTCTGGCGGATCGAGGCCCGCAGCCGGGACTTGAGGTCGTCCGGCGCGTGGTCACCGCCGCATTTGCGGGCGAGGAGCTGCTTGATGTGCTCGTCGATGCCGTATTCCTCGAGGCACGGCGGGCAGTCCTCGATGTGCTTGCGCAGGGCGGCGTCGCGCTCGGCGCTGCACTCCTTGTCCAGCAGCAGGTAGATGTCGGCGAGGGCTTCTCCGCACCTGACCTTGTCGTCCGCGCCGGCGCAGTAGTCCTCGGTCATCGCCCCGCCACCTCCTGCTCCTTGCCCGAGCGGATGAAGCCCCGCTCGCGGGCGACGTCGGCGAGCAGGTCACGGAGCTGGGCGCGGCCGCGGTGCAGCCGGGACATCACGGTGCCGATGGGCGTGTCCATGATCTCGGCGATCTCCTTGTACGCGAAACCTTCGACATCGGCGAGGTAGACCGCGAGGCGGAACTCCTCGGGCAGCTTCTGCAGCGCTTCCTTGACGTCGGCGTCGGGCAGGTTGTCCATCGCCTCGACCTCGGCCGAGCGCAGCCCGCTGGAGGTGTGACTCTCCGCCTTGGCGATCTGCCAGTCGGTGATCTCCTCGGTGGGCTGCTGCACCGGCTGGCGCTGACGCTTGCGATAGCCGTTGATGTAGGTGTTCGTGAGGATGCGGTACATCCACGCCTTGAGGTTGGTGCCCGCCTTGAAGGACGCGAAGGCCGCGTACGCCTTCAGGTACGTCTCCTGGACGAGGTCCTCGGCGTCGGCGGGATTCCGGGTCATCCGCATGGCGGCCGAGTACAGCTGGTCGAGCAGGGGCATCGCGTCCCGCTCGAAGCGCTCGGCCCGCGCGGCCGCCTCTTCGGCGTCCGTGCCCGTGTCCGGCGCGGGATTCTGCGTGCTCGGCAAACCGTTCCCTTCCCGATCGGCGTCGATGCGCTTGTGCGCATGAGACGTCGTCGAGTTTACGCGGGGGCGGATCACCTGGCCGCCCGGCGTGCGCGGGATCAGGATTCGGGGAGCTTCGAGTGTGGTGGACACGTGCCTTCCAACAGTGCGGCCCGGCCCGGCATTCCCGGCGCGCTCGTAGACTCCGCCCATGGCAGGCAAGGGAACCCCGGCGACGGCGCTGCTGGTGAAGCAGAAGGTGGCGCATGTTCTGCACGCCTACGACCACGACCCGCGGGCCGAGTCGTACGGCCTCGAAGCCGTCGAAGCGCTGGGGCTCGACCCCGCGCGCGTGTTCAAGACACTGGTCGCCGAGGTCGACGGGAAACTGACCGTCGGCGTGGTCCCGGTCACCGGTCAGCTGGATCTGAAGGCGCTGGCGGCCGCCGTGGGCGGGAAGAAGGCGAAGATGGCCGACCCCGCCGCCGCACAGCGCGCGACGGGATACGTGCTCGGCGGGATCTCGCCGCTCGGGCACCGGAGCCGGCTGCCGGTGGTGATCGACGCGTCGGCGGAGAAGTTCGAGACCGTGCACTGCTCGGCCGGACGGCGCGGGCTGGAGGTCGAACTCGCGCCCGGCGAACTGGCGCGGCTCACCGGTGCCGTGGTCGCGCCGATCGCCGGCTGACCTCCCCGCGTTTGAGTTCACCCCGGCGGGTGAGGGCGCTGGATCAAGTCCGTGAAGGACTCCTTGAGGGACTCTGGGTCCCTCAAGGAGGCCTTCACGGCACGGCGACCCGGCTTCGCCGCAGTAGTGCCTGACGCCGTCGAGCCCGTTCCGCATTTGGTCGACTGAATGCGGTGGTCGTTCACCCTCGCGAGGGAGGTGGGTCGGTCCGCAGCGGGAAGATCACGCGACCGTGCTCGGGAATCGTCATCGGCAAGCGAACGACGACTCCTGGGAGTGACGAATGACCGAGACCTTGCCCGGCGTACCGAGATGGGCGAACCTCGCCGCCCACGCGACACTGCTGGTGACGTTGCCATCCGGGCTGTGGCGGATCGCGATGGGCCTCGGCATCCCCGTCGGGTTCACCGCGCAGGGGCTGGACGAATTCGGCATCCCCGGCTGGGGTCAGGCTTACGTCTTCGGGCTGAGCCTGCTCGCCGAGGCGCTCGCGTTCCTCACCCTCGGGCTGGTCCGGCCGTGGGGTGAGGTGTGGCCGCGCTGGATACCGGGGCTGCGAGGCCACCGGATCCCGCCGCTCGCGGCGATCCTCCCGGCCGCGGCGGGGGCGATCGCCCTGACCGCGCTGAGCGTCCAGGGGCTGTTCGGCTGGGCGGAGGCCGGTTCTTCGATGGCGGCGGGCAGCTGGGAGGACTCGCCGGTCTACGGCGTCGTCATGGCGGCCTGTTACGCGCCGCTCCTGCTCTGGGGTCCGTTGCTGGCGGCCGTCACCGTGCACTACGCCCGGCGGCGGCTCTCAGGCGAGCGGCCGCAGCACACGCTCCAGCCACTCGGCGGCCGCGCGTGACACGCCTTCGAGGTCGGCGCTGAGGTTGTGGTCGCCCCTGAGCACCACGATCTCGTGATGCGGCCCCGCCTTGGGCAGGCCGAACGGGTCCCGGTCACCCTGCACCACCAGGGTCGGGACCTCGACGGCGTCCAGTTCACCCTGCCGGGTTTTCTCCGGCTTCCCCGGCGGATGCTCGGGGAAGGCCAGGCAGAGCACCGCCACCGCCTGCCCCGTCGCGGCGGTCCGGCAGGCGACGCGGGCACCGGACGACCGGCCGCCGAACACGAGCGGAAGATCGTCGAAACGCGCGGAGATCTCGTCGGCCACGGTGAGCCAGGCGGTGTCGAGCTGGGTGGCGGGAGCGGGCGCCCGGCGGCCGGCCACCCGGTACGGCTGCTCGACGAGCGCGACGTGGACACCGGCCGCCTGCGCCGCGCGGGTGACCGCGACCAGGTCCTTCGCGCCGATCCCCCCGCCCGCGCCGTGTCCGAGCATCAGCACCGCGACGCCTTCTTCGGCACAGTGCAACTCGGCCCGCGCGGGTCCGTAGGCGGTGTCGATCTCCAGCTTCGTCATGAGTTCGGCAGCTCGAAAAGCGGGCTTTCGGCGGCGGGTTCGACGCGGTCCACCAGGTCCGGGCCGTTGTTGCGGACGTTGTTGACCAGGCTGGACACCGGCCGCAGCTCGATCGTGTCGACCAGGTCCGCCGGGGGCGGGACGAGCAGTTCGGTGACGTCGGCGAGGTCCGGGTCGAGCCAGGTGTCCCACTTTTCGCGTGGCATCAGCAGCGGCATGCGGTGGTGGATGTCGGTGAGCCTGCCGACCGAGTCGGTGGTGATCACGGAGAAGGTGATCAGCGGGTCGGCTTCCTTGTCGTCCTTCGGCCGCCAAGTCTCCCAGATCCCGGCGAACGCGAGCGACTCGTCACCCGGTCCGGTCATGAAGAAGGGCTGCTTCTCCTTGCCGTCACGCCGCCACTCGTACCAGCCGTCGGCGGGGACGAGGCAACGCCGCGCGGAGACCGCCTTCTTGAACGACGGCTTCTCCTTCGCGGTCTCGGCACGCGTGTTGATCATCTTCGAGCCGACGGCGGGGTCCTTCGCCCAGAATGGGACCAGCCCCCAGCGCATCATCCGCAGCGACCGCACGGCGGGCTCGTCTTCGAGCACCGCGCCGTCGGCGTCCCGCGGATGCCGCTGCACGATGGTGGGGACGACCTTGGTCGGCGCCACGTTGTGATCGGTCCGGACCCGGCCGTCGGTCAGGTCCACCGCGGCGAACTCGTCGATCAGCGCCGCCGGGTCCTTGGTCGCGGCATAACGCCCGCACATGCGAAAACCTCCCTGATCGACAGCCATCGTTACACGCTACCGATGCGTTGGCGAGCAGCATGGGATCATAGTTCGGCGGGATGCGAAGAGCAGGAGGCGGTTTGGCGGGCAAGGACTGGCGCAGGCTGGACGAATCCGACGTCCGGATCCGTCCTGGCAAGGGCACCAGGCCGCGCAGCAAACGCCGTCCCGAGCACGCGGACGCCTCCACCGCGATGGTCATCGGCAAGGACCGCGGGCGCTGGACCTGCGCGATCGATTCCGATCCGGACCGGGTCGTCACCGCGATGCGGGCCCGTGAGATGGGCCGGGTCTCGGTCGTCGTCGGTGACACCGTCGGCATCGTCGGCGACGTGAGCGGCAAGCCGGACACCCTCGCCAGGATCATCCGGGTGGACGAACGCTCCAGCGTGCTGCGCCGGACCGCGGACGACACCGACCCCTTCGAACGGGTGGTCGTCGCCAACGCCGAGCAGTTGCTGATCGTCACCGCGCTGGCCGATCCCCCGCCGCGCACCGGATTCATCGACCGCTGTCTCGTCGCCTGTTACGCGGGCGGACTCGAACCGGTCCTGTGCCTGACGAAGGCCGACCTCGCGAGCCCGGACGAACTCCTCGCCGGCTACGCGGGCCTCGACATCCCGGCCGTGGTCACCCGGCACGACGAGCATCCGGAGGAGCTGACCGGGCGGCTCAAGGACCGGGTCACCGCGCTGGTCGGGCATTCGGGCGTCGGAAAGTCCACTTTGGTCAACCGGCTGGTGCCGGACGCCGGACTGGCGACCGGCGTGGTCAGCGCGGTCGGCAAGGGCAGGCACACGTCCGTCGCGGCCGTCGCGCTCTCCCTGCCCGGCGGCGGCTGGGTGGTCGACACGCCGGGCATCCGGTCGTTCGGGCTCGCGCATGTGACCGCCGACGACATCGTCCTGGCGTTCGAGGAATTCGCCGAGGCGGCCGAAGAGTGCCCCTCCGGCTGCGGGCACCTCGGGCCGCCTTCGGACCCGGACTGCGCACTCGACGACGTGGTCACCGAGGGTCACGCCAGTCCGGAGCGGTTGACGTCGTTGCGGCGTCTTTTGGGCTCCCGAGCTGGGCACGACGACGAACGGTAACTAATTCCGGCTTCGCGCGATAACCCGTTCGGATTAGATCAACTTTTTCTGAGGGGTCCTCTTGAAGCGCGTAACCATGCTCGCCGCCATCACGACGGCCGCCGTCCTGGCGCTGTCCGCCTGCGGTGGCGAGAAGCAGCCCGGCGCGGCTGCCCCCGCTCCTGCTCCTTCCGAGCAGAAGAGCCTGCTTTCGGCGCCGCTCGGCGACCCGATCCAGCTCGCGGCCCTGACCCGCGAGAGCACCAAGAAGGCCAAGTCGTTCAAGATGACGATGGAGAGCGTCGCCGGCACCGAGAAGAACACGGTGACCGGGCAGGGCGTGTACGACGGTGACAACACCGAGTTCTCCATGGTCATGGACGACGTCAGCAAGAAGGTGGAAGTCCTTTTCGTCGACAACGCGTTCTTCTTCAAGCTCGGCGCGGACGACAAAGCCGAGCTGAAGACCGACAAGGCGTACGTGAAGATCTCCGCCGACGGCCAGGACCCCATCTCGCAGCTGCTCGGCAAGATGATGTCGAAGGCCGTCAAGGACAGTGACCCGTCGCGCACCCTCGAGCAGGTCTCGAAGGCGGGCAAGATCACGAAGTCGGACCAGGTCGAGCTGAACGGTCAGCTCACCAACCACTACGTCGTCGAGATCGAGGCCGAGAAGGTCATCGCCCTCATCGCGGGCGAGGCGGGCGTCCCGTTCCCGGCGGATGTCCAGCAGAAGATCGACGCGAAGCTCAAGGGCAAGAACGTCACCATCCCCACCGAGCTGTGGCTCAACGCCGACCAGCTGCCGCTGCAGGTCGTCTCGGACCAGACCGCGTTCGTGAAGGCCATGGGCGCTCCCGGTGACGGCGTCGCCAAGACCACGGTCAAGTACACGGACTGGGGCAGCCCGGTCGACATCACCGCCCCGCCCGCCGACCAGGTCGGCGACCTGACGGAGATCATGAAGAAGGCCGGCGGTCAGTAGATGAGGCGCGTTTTCCAGCTGACCGCGGTGGCCGCGGCCCTGACCCTCGTGGTCACGGGTTGCGGCACCCGCCCGGGCCCGGCCGCCGAGACCGCCGAGCACAAGGGCGGCGGCGAACTCGCGCTGGCCAGCCCGTTCACCGACGCGCTCGGCCTCGTCGAGGCCGCGAAGCAGGGGACCCAGAAGGCGAAGTCCTCCACGACGATCATCGACGGCAGGCTGGGGGCCAAGGCGGTCACGGGCACGGTGAAGGCGTTTTACGACGGTCCCGCCACGAAGCTCGAGGCGAACCTGACCGCCGACGGCGAAACGGTCGGGATGCGTCTGGTGGACCGGGTCCTGTTCATCAAGCTGTCCGGCGACCAGCGGGCCGAGTTCAAGACGGCCAAGACCTGGGGAAAGGTCCCGTTGGACAGCGAGGAACCCCGAAGGAAGGCCTTCGGAAAAGCCATGCAGCGGTCCTTCGAGATGGGCGACCCGGCGAAGCAACTGGAGATGGTCGAGAAGACCGGCAGGATCATCAAGTCGGAGCAGACCCAGCTGAACGGCGTGCCGGTGAACCACTACTTCGTGGAATTCGACATGCGGAAGCAGTTCGACCTGTTCCTCGGCGACGACCTGCCCGCGGACGAGCGGGCAGACGTCGAGAAGCGGCTCGAAGGCAAGGACCTGCGGGTTCCGGCCGAGCTGTGGATCAACGCCGAGCAGCTTCCGGTGAAGATGACCATGGACATGACCTCGCTCATGAAGGGGATGGGGGCACCCGAGACGGCCGACGCCAAATCGACCTACACCTACAGCGACTGGGGAGCGGCCGTCGATGTCTCCCCGCCGCCCGACGGTGAGGTCGCCGATTACATCGAGCTGATGGGCGGCTAGGCCGTGTCCTGTAAGTCTGTTCGATGGGCTTCGTGATCCAGGTGGTTCCTGGCGGTGCGGGCGGGCCGGCCTCGTACCGGGTCGTACTCGGCCGCGTCCGCCCGTGCCGCCAGGGACCGCT
>NZ_JAEBEJ010000010.1:0-371442 GCF_046548895.1 Amycolatopsis sp. cmx-4-54 | reverse complement strand
ACACCGCCGGACTAACATTAAAAAGAAGGCCCAGGTCGGTCGAGAACCCCAGAGTTCTCCCGACCTGGGCCTTCTTTTCATGTCTGCCTCCCGGCACACCCGTGACGGACACCCGTATCTCGCGTGATTGAGCCGTATCTCGCGTGATCAGAAACGCCACTCGCGTGATCAGATGGACGACACACGTGATCAGACGGACGACACGATGTTGGCCGGGGCCGTGCGCCGTGTCGTCCATCTGATCACGTGTGCCGTCCACGCAAACACGCGTGTCGTCCACCTGATCACGCGAATGACGTCGCCAGACACGCGAATTACGTCTCTGATCACGCGAGCTCCGGGGCCGGACACGTGAGTTCCGCGGGCCGTGCGGGATCTTGTCGGATCCTGGCCGAGGTCTTGAATGCCGAGGTCACGCCAATGGAGCGCTCACGTGGTCGAGCGTCCAGTTGCCCACCCCCGGGGTTCCTTCGTTGCAGTAGTAGCTGTGCAAGGTGTTGTCGAAGACGTGTTGGAAGACGCATGCGGATCCGTTGCCATAGACCGGCCCGGTGGGGATTTCGAAGAACTGCCCTGTGGCGCCGGCCGCGGTGAGCACCCGGGTCTTCCAGACATTGGTCTGTTCCAAGGTCTCGACGGCCAGGTAGTACAGGGAACCCACCTTGATCACGTGTGGTGCGGCCACGACGTCGCGTGAATAGGCCACGAGCGTGCCGAGATCGGCCGGGTCGGTCTGAAGCAGCGCGTCGAAGGAGGCCGCGCTTTTGACGCGGATCTCCTTGCGGCCGCCCGCCTCCCGGAACCAGTACAGGTACACGGCTTGCGTGTCCGGCTCGCGGAAGAGTGTCGGGTTTCCGTTGTTCACCGCCATTTCCTTGACCAGTGGCACGAAGGACGTGAACTGCGTGCCGTTGAGGCCATCGGTGCTCTTGCGCCCGACGATGTAGTAGGCGCCGCCATCAGGGTTGCCGCCGCACCAGTAGACGTTGTGCACCAGCCCGATTGTGTCGCCCGGGTTCAGGAGCGCGCAGCCCCAGCGCTCGCCGGTGCCGGAGAGCAACGGCGTGGTCGACTGCGTCCACGCGGTGGCATTCAGGTCGTTCGTCCGGGCGATACCGAGGCCGGCACACTCGTGGTGGCCGAAGTACCCCAGATAACGGAAGCCCCCGTTGATCGACGGCGACTGTCCCGGGTTGACGTCCAGCACGCTGAAGGTGTGCGGATGATCGTCGTTACCACTCCACGAAACCGGACTCAGGACCGATTTCTGCGGCGTGCTCAGGGCGAAGTATCCGGGTTCCTGCGTCGGCGACTGTTGCGCGAAGGCGTAGAACAAGAAGGTCTTGTCCCGGTAGCCGAACGATTGCAGCTGCGCGTCGGTGAACTCTCCGGCGCGCACGGTGAGCCAGTCCTTGTCACCCGGATGCCACCATCGGTGCACCGCCACGGTGCCGGTGCGCTGGGTGGGGAACGCGTAGTACTGGAATGTCTTGGTCTGGTAGCCCCAGGAGGTCATCTGCGCATCGGTGGCCATTCCGGCGGGCATGTCGATCCAGTCCTTGTCCACCGGGTGCCACCAGCGGAAGACCTCGACCATGTCGCCGCTGCCGATCAGGCTGACGTAGAACTGCGGTTCGGTCGGGGGCTGGTACCCGTAGGACTGCAGCTTCGCGGTGGTCGGCTGGTTGCCGTGTGCCGGTACCGAGAGCCAGTCCTTGTCCACCGGATGCCGGTATCGCCGGACCGCGGACGGCGCGCCGACTCCGGGCTGCAACATCTGTTGTTCCGCGGAGTGCTCCACGAATTCAGTACCCATGAACATCTTCTCCCCACGTGACTTCGAAGTGAGTCCCTAGGGGGATGTCGTCCGAGTCTGCCGAATAGTTGGCTCCGCAACGCAATCGTGATCGTGCACGTACCGGAGTCGAGTGGTCGCGCAACGCCCTTCGCCTCGTCGGCAACTGTGATCGAGTTACGGGATCAGGGCGGGGAGGATGTCGCTGAGGGGGCCGCGGACGACGGCTGTGGCCATCGAGTCGTAGGGCGTTTCGGAGCCGTTGCAGATCACCACGGCGGACCCGGAGCGGGAAGCGACGCTCACGAGGGAGGCGGCCGGCTGCACTCGCAGCGAGGACCCGGCCACCAGCAGGAGGTCGCTGTCGGAGACGGCGGTCCGCGCGGCCCGGAGCAGGTTCTGGTCCAGGTGTTGGCCGAACGAGACGGTGGCCGACTTGAGGATGCCACCGCACACCAGACAGGGCGGATCGGGCTCGCCCGCTCGGACGCGCTCCAGTGTCGAGCGCATGTCCCGGTGGTCGTCACAGGACAGGCAGACGGACTCGAACATCGTCCCGTGGAGTTCCAGCACCCGCTCGGGCGGAGAGCCCGCCTTCTGGTGCAGCCGATCGATGTTCTGGGTGATGATCCGCGCCGGCGACAGGCGCTCGAGCGCGTAGTGCGCGGCGTTCGGTGCCGCGTCCCAGCCGGGGTGCACCAGCCGCGCCTGCCAGGTCCGCTCTCGGACCTCACGGTTGCCTTGGTACGCCTTGAGGTTCGACATCTTCTCCGCGGCCGGATCGCGGGTCCACAGGCCCTGCGGGCCGCGGAAGTCGGGGATCCCCGAATCCGTGGAGATCCCGGCGCCGGTCAGTGCGACGACCCGGCCGGCGCCGGCCACGAGTGAGCGGGCGGTGCTCAGGGTGCTGGTCACCGGCCCATCATGCCTCTACTTGAGCGCGCTGCCCGCCTGCCAGTCCGCCCACGACTTGGACCAGTCGCCGTAGAGGTCCCACACCGGCAGCTGCGGGCCCCCGGAGTTGGTCACCTCGACGACGTCGCCGAGCCCCATGTTCTGGTAGAACCACTGGGCGTTGGCGGCGTTGAGGTTGATGCAGCCGTGCGAAACGTTGGAGCTGCCTTGCGCGCCGACGCTGTTCGGGTTCTCGTGGACGAACTCACCGTCGTTGGAGATGCGAAGCGACCACTTCTCGTTCGCCTTGTAGTACCCCGGCTGGCCCTGGCAGACGCCATAGGTGCACGAGTCCATCACGTAATTCTCGTGTTTGTCCGAAATGACGTGTGCGCCCAAATGTGTGGGCGTGGCGTCTTTGCCCATGGAAATCGGCATCGATTTCGCCAGGGCGCCGTTGTGGAAGATCTGCATCTGTTCGGTGTCACCGTCGGCCTTCGCGACCCAGGAATCATGCACTTTGTACGTTTCGGTGCGATCGGTCGCGCCGTAAACGCCATTGCCGAAATCGACGCCGTAGATCATCGCCGACACCTTGAGCGTCGTCCCGGGCTGCCAATACACCTTGGGGCGGTAGTGGACGTTCTTGTCGTCGATCCAGTACCAGGAGCCCTCCTGTTTCGGCGTGGACTCCACGGACAGCTTCTTCTCCACCTCGGCCTTGTTCTTCACCGCCTGGCCGAAGGCGAACACGATCGGCTGCCCGACGCCGACGCCGGCGGACGCCACCGCCGCGGGAGCCGGGATCAGGTTCGGGTTCGCCTGCTGCTTCGGGCTCAGTGTGGAGACCCTGCTCTGCTGCTCGACGGGTTTCCCGTCGGTGCCCTGGGCATGCGCCACGATCTTGTAGGTGCTGCCGTAGCCGAGCGGTTCGGTGGTCTTCCAGCTGAGCCCGTCGCCCGCCAGTTCGCCCTTCACCTGGTTGCCCTTGTCGGCGTTGCTGACGGTGACGTCGATCAGCTTGCCGTGCTCCGCCTTGACCACCACCGGGATCGCCGGGTTGACGTCCGTCCCGCCCGCCGGGTCGATGGTCACCGAAACCGGGCTCGTGTCCGATTCGGCGCTCGTGCCGGATGAAGTGGTGCCGCCCGAGGACGAGCAGGCCGAGATCAGCAATACTGCGGCGAGTATTCCCGCCATTAAAAGTAATGTCTTCTTGGGAAACATATGATTCTCTTTTTACGTCGCTCGATCAGCGGAAAGTTCTCTTTCAAACTACGCGACGAAGAAGACGTGATCGATGGCGGTCGGTTGCTCGTCACGCCACGACGAGACCAGGGGCACCATAAAGACCGGGGCCATCGACACTCAATTCGCCCAAATAGGTCTTCGCGGCCTCATAAGCCTCTGCGGTCAACGCGGTGGTGTGGCTGAAGTCCAGAGGGCTCACCCGCACCGGCTTCGGCCCGGGCACGTACACCACGGGCACTTCGGCCGCGGCGATCGGCGCCTCCAAGACCGCCTGGTTCCGCATGCTGATCATCGCGGTGAACATCAGCACCTCGGCGAAGGTCTGCGGGGTCCCGGGCATCTTGCCGGGGAAGGCGCAGTCGAGGACGACGAGCGATTTCGCGCCCATGGCGAGCGCTTGGCGCATCGGCACGTTGGCGACCAGGCCGCCGTCGTAGAGCATGCGCTTCCCGAACGGCACCGGCGGATAGATCCCCGGAATCGCGCAACTGGCCAGCAGGGGCGCCAGAACGGGTCCTGAGCGGATGAGAAACGGCTCGGCGGTGTCGACGTCCGTCGCGACGACACCCAGCGGCAGCGCGAGATCCTCGAACCGGACGCCCTCGCCGATGTGCTCGTCGACGATCGCGGCGAGACCGGTGTTGGGGAACAGGTTGGTCTTGCTGTGCCGGAGCGTCCGCACCTGGCTGAACACGCCACCGGGGAACGCCTCGTGCCGGGTCATCCGCGACCAGATCCGGTCCAGCCGGTCGCCTGATTCATCCCCGAGGGCGAGCACGGCGGCGTTGAGCGAACCCACCGAGGTGCCGGCGACGAGGTCCGGGGTGATCCCGGCTTCGGTCAGGGCACGGAGCATCCCGACCTGCATGGCGCCGAGACTGCCGCCGCCACCGAGGACGAAACCGATGGGCTGGGGCAGGTTCAGGGCGGCCATGCCCGGAATCTAGTCCTCCGCGCCGACCTTCGCCGGAGTGGCGTCTTCGACCGTGACGGCGGCGAGCGCCCTCTTCTTCTTGTAGCGCAGCAGGAAGTACACGGCGACACCCACCAGCACCCCGACGATGATCAGACCGCCGGTATTGAGCACGCCTTCGACCTTCTTGGCGGCCTCGCCGAGAGCGGCGCCGATGCCGATGTGGATGGCCGACCAGCAGGCCGCGCCCGCCGCCGCGGCGGGCAGGAACTTGCGGAAGGGCAGACCCGACGTGCCCGACGCCGCCGGGGTCAGCGTGCGGATCACCGGAAGGAACCGCGCGAAGAACACCGCCCACGCGCCTCGTCGTTCGAGCACACCTGTCGCCTTGTCCCAGGCGTCGAGGCCGTACTTGCGGATCAGCTTCGTCTCACGCAGACGCGGGCCGAAGCGTTTGCCGATCGCGTAACCGAGCGAGTCGCCGAGTGCGGCGCAGACCGTCACGACTGCCCACAGGGTCAGGAAACGGGAGACCGACGTCGCCGTCGTGGCCGCGACCAGCAGCCCCGATTCACCGGGGGCGATGAAGCCGAGCCCGATGGTGCATTCGGCGAACACCAGTCCGCCGGTCGCCGCGACCAGTCCCGGTTCCGGGAGACTCTGCAGCCAGTTCAGAAGATCAGTTACCAACGCCACCAGGTCACTTTACTGATTCGTGACCTGGTGGGTGGCGATGTCGCGAAGAGGGTGACCGGAGTCACCTGGCCAGCAGCGAACTGGCTTCCTGCGCGGCGGGTCCTTCGGCGGCGAGATGGGCTAAGTTCTCCGACAGCTCTTCGCCGCGGTGGGCCTTCGTCTGCGCGAACAGACGCCCGGCCCGATACGACGAGCGTACGAGTGGCCCGGCCATCACACCAGCGAAGCCCATGGCCTCGGCGGCGTTCGAATGCTCGACGAACTCCTCCGGCTTGACCCACCGGTCCACCGGGTGATGCCTCGGCGACGGCCGCAGGTACTGGGTGATCGTGAGGATTTCGCAGCCCGCGTCGACCAGGTCCTTCATCGCGGGCGCGACCTCCTCCGGGGTCTCGCCCATGCCGAGAATCAGATTCGACTTCGTCACCAGACCCGCCTCACGAGCGCGAGTGATGACCTCCAGCGACCGCGCATACCGGAAACCCGGCCGGATCCGCTTGAAAATCCGCGGCACCGTCTCCACGTTGTGCGCCAACACCTCAGGCCGCGAACCGAACACCTCGGCGAGCTGCTCGGGATCCGCGTTGAAATCCGGGATCAGCAACTCGACACCCGTGCCGGGGTTCAGCGCGTGGATCTGGCGCACCGTCTCCGCGTACAGCCACGCGCCGCCGTCATCCAGATCGTCACGCGCGACACCGGTCACCGTCGAATAACGCAAACCCATCGCCTGCACCGACTCCGCCACCTTGCGCGGCTCAGTCCGATCCAGCTCGGCCGGCTTACCCGTATCGATCTGACAGAAATCACACCGCCGCGTGCACTGATCCCCACCGATCAGGAACGTCGCCTCACGATCTTCCCAGCATTCATAGATGTTGGGACAGCCGGCTTCTTCACAGACGGTGTGGAGGCCTTCGCGGCGCACCAGGCCTTTGAGTTCGGTGAATTCCGGACCCATCCGCGCGCGCGTCTTGATCCACGACGGCTTCTTTTCGATGGGAGTCTGGGAATTCCGGACCTCGAGCCGCAACAGCTTGCGGCCATCTGGGGCAGCACTCACATCGCCACCCTACGCCCGCCGAAGTAGTGCTCGCCGCTCACGCGGGGTCGGGGGTGACGCCCGTCAACTTGGTGGTCACGTCCCACAACGCGGCGCCGAGCGACTCGCTCCTCGCGGCGGCCAAAGGCCGCACCTTGACCGGTGTGCCGCGAAGTCCGCCGAGCCCGCGCGGGCCGATGTAGTCGCCGCCTTCGACCTCGGGAGCCGCCGCCGCGAACAGCTGCGGGAGCGTGCCCTGGCGGGCGTTCTGCGCGATGAAGATCTCGCCGATCCGGTTGCCGCCGGCGACGAGCGCGCGCACCACCCGATTGCGGTAGGAGCGGGCCATCCCGGAGCCGAGCCCGGTCCACGTGTAGCCCGGGTGCGCCGCCACGCTGATGACGTCGTCGCCCGCGGCGCGCAGCCTGCGGTCGAGTTCGAGCGCGAACACCTGATTGGAGAGTTTCGACTGGCCGTAGGCCGAACCCGGGTTGTACATCCGGCGCTCGAAGTTCGGGTCGGCGATGTCGATGCGCGCGCCGGTCGCCGCGACACTCGACAGGGTGACGACACGCGCCGCGGAGCCGGCGCGCAGGGACGGCATCAGCAGCCAGGTCAGCACCGCGTGCCCGAGATGGTTCGTGCCGAACTGGGTCTCGAAGCCGTCCTTGGTGTGGCCGCGCGGGGTCGCCATCACGCCCGCGTTGTTGACCAGGACGTCGAGCTTGCCGCTCGTGAGTTCGTGGACCTTCTTCGCGGCTTCGCGGACCGACTCGAGGTCGGCGAGGTCCAGCCGCACGAGTTCGGGTGCTTCTCCGGTCGCGGCCGCGCGCACCTGTTCCAGTGCCTTGGCGCCTCGCTCCGGTGATCGGCAGCCCAGCAGCACGCGGCCCCCCTTGCCCGCGAGCACCTCGGACATGCGCAGCCCGAGCCCTGAGTTCGCCCCCGTGACGAACAAGGTCCGGCCGGTCTGATCCGGGATGTCGGCCTCGGTCCAGCGCGCGTGAGTAGCCATGCCGGTCACCTAACTACATCGTCGCCTGTGCCGCCACGCCAGGTCAGGCGCTCGGCGCGAGCAACCGGAGCAGGTGGCCCATGGGGCTGCGGCGGCGGGCGGGCTTCGCGTGCCGTCCGTGCCGGAGCAGGGTGGCGAACGCGCTGCCGACCTTGGTGATCTCCCCGGCCGGTTCGTTGCCGTCGGCCAGCCCCGCCGTCAGCGCGAGAGTGCGCAGCTCGGCTTCGTGCGACGGGATCAGCGCGGGGCACCGGTCGAGAGCGGCGTCGAGAACGGCGCGGAGGGTCTTGTGTTCGGCGGTGGCGCTGTTCCAGGCGCGGGTGACGGCTTCGACCCGGTCGAGCGCGAGATCCTGGTCGGCGTAGTCCGGATCGGTCATCTCGGCGCGGAGGCGACCGGCGAGCACCTGGTTCCACTTGTACCGAAGCGCGACCAGAAGCTCTTCCTCGGTCGCGAAGTACTGGGTGGCGCCAGGGATTTCTTCGAGTGAGATCGCGTCGGACGGGTGGTGACCCGCCTGGCGCAGTGCGGCTTCGAGGATGTCGCGCCGCCGGTAGAAGTCGTTCCAGCTCATGATGTGGGCTCCCCTCCGTGACCCGGTTCATACCGCAGGTTTGCGGCATACTCCCGGTACGGACCTGACAGCAGTCAACATACCATGGGTATGGAGTGGGACCGGCGGCGTAAAGTTGTGAAGGTGGCGACAATGAGGTCAAGGCGGCTGGACTATTCCGAGTCCACCCGGTCGGCACTCGTCGAGAGTGCCGTGGAGCTGTTCACCAAACGCGGGTACGCCGGCACGTCTCTCGACGAGATCGCCAAACGGGCCAGGGTGACGAAGGGCGCGCTGTACCACCATTTCAGTGGGAAGCAGGCGCTGTTCGAGGCTGCCTTCGACACGGTCGAGAGCCAGGTCTTCGACCGGCTCGAAAAGATCATGAACGGCCCGGCCTCGCCGTGGGAACGGGCGCTGTCGGGGCTGCGCGGCTTCCTGCAGAGCTGCCTCGACCCGGCGTACCAGCGCATCGCGATCCACGAGGCACCGGTGGTGATGGGCTGGGAGCGCTGGCGTGAGGCGGAGGAGCGGTGCAGCTTCGGCCTGGTTCGCACCGGGATCCAGTCGCTCATCGAGGTCGGCGAGGTCGACGACGTCCCGGTGGACGTCACCGCACGGCTGCTGTTCGGCGCGCTGTCCAGTGCCGCCATCGAGATCGCTTCGTCTCCGGAGCCGAAGAAGGTCAGTGCCCAGGTCGAAGAGGTTCTGGTCCGGCTGCTCGTCGGATTCCGCCGTGTCCCGCCCGCCGAGCATGGGAAAGCGAGCTGACCGCGCCCTGGCTAGGGTGACGGCGTGGACCTCAGGATCTTTACCGAGCCCCAGCAAGGGGCCAGTTACGAAGACCTGCTCCGGGTGGCCAAGGCCACCGAGGACGCGGGTTACGACGCCTTCTTTCGCAGCGATCACTATCTGAAGATGGGTTCGGCGACCGGGCTGCCGGGGCCGACCGACGCGTGGATCACCCTCGCGGGTCTCGCCCGTGAGACCCGCCGTGTGCGGCTGGGCACCCTCGTCACCGCCGCCACCTTCCGGCATCCGTCGGTGCTCGCGATCTCGGTCGCGCAGGTGGACCAGATGTCGGGCGGCCGCGTCGAACTCGGCCTCGGTTCCGGCTGGTACGACGACGAGCACACCGCGTACGGCCTCGACCTGCCGCCGATGAAGGAGCGCTTCGACCGCTACGCCGAGCAACTCGCCGTCGTCACCGGGCTGTGGGAGACGCCGGAAGGGGAGACGTTCTCCTTCGACGGCGAGCACTACAAGCTCGTCGACTCGCCGGGCCTGCCGAAACCGGCGCAGCGGCCCCGGCCGCCGGTGATCATCGGCGGTGGCGGGAAGAAGCGCACCCCGGCGCTCGCCGCCCGCTACGCGGACGAGTTCAACCTGCCGTTCGTGGGCCCGGCCGCCGCCGCGGAGCAGTTCGGCCGCGTCGACGACGCAGCCCGCGAGATCGGCCGCGACCCCAAGGACATCATCCGCTCGGCCGCGCTCGTCGTCGCCGTGGGCCGTGACGACGCCGAGGTCGCGAAGCGGGCGGGCGTGCTGGGCCGCGAGGTCTCCGAGCTGCGGGAGAACGGGCTCGCGGGGACGCCGTCGGAGGTCGTCGAGAAGATCGGGCGGTGGCGGGAGAAGACCGGGATCACCCGGCTCTACCTGCAGCTGCTGGACCTCTCGGATCTGGACCAGATCGAGCTGATCGCCTCCGAGGTCGCTCCTCAGCTGGACTGACGCTTTGCGCGTGAAGGCCCCCTTCCCTCGGCTCAGCCGAGGGAAGGGGGCCTTCACGCGCTTCTCAGTTCTGGAGGGCGAAGGTGACGCCGGGGGCCGCGGGTGCCTCGGGGCGCGGCAGCCAGCGCTCGTCGCTCACCGGAAGGTCGCCTTCCAGCGCCGCGAGCACGGCTTCGCGCGCGATCGGCAGCACCGACGCCACGGTGACCTCGCGGTCGAGCTCGGAGGAAAGCGACGTCACGCCCGCGTCCCGGATGCCGCACGGGACGATCTTGTCGAAGGCGCCGAGGTCGGCGTTGCAGTTCAGCTCGAACCCATGCATCGTCACACCGCGCTGGACGCGGATGCCGATCGCGGCGATCTTCCGCTCCGGGCCGCGGTCGTCGGCGGGGATCCAGACACCGCTGCGGCCCTCGACCCGGCCGGTGTGCACGCCGAGCTGGTCGCAGACGGTGATCAGGGCCTCTTCGAGACGCCGCACGTAATGCACGACGTCGATCGGGTCGGCGAGTTTGATGATCGGGTAGCCGACCAGCTGGCCCGGCCCGTGCCAGGTGATCTTGCCGCCGCGGTCGACGTCGATCACCGGGGTGCCGTCGGTCGGCCGGTCCTCGGCTTCGGTGCGCTTGCCCGCGGTGTACACCGACGGGTGCTCCAGCAGCAGCATGGTGTCCGGGCCGTCACCGTCGGCACGCGCTGTCACGTGCTTTCGCTGGAGTTCCCAGGCTTCGGTGTAGTCGATCGTCCCGATCTCGCGGACGTCGACGGGCTCGGTGGCGGCGCGGCATGACGTGGTCGAAGAGCTCACGTCAGCGACACTACGCCGGGTCTTTCGGCAGGGGGAGCAGGCCCAGCCCGGCCGCCGCGATCAGGCCGACACCGCCCACGGCGAGCACGGATCCCGCGGTGTCGGTCAGCCAGTGCACGCCCAGCACGATGCGGCAGAGGGCACCGAGCACCGTCGCCGCGGCGGCGATCGCGATCGCCAAGCGCGCGAGGTGCGGACGGGTCCACGCGCACAGCAGTACCGCGACGAACCCGGTGCACGCGACGGCGACCACATGCCCGCTCGGATAGCTCAGATCGGGGAATTCGCGCGGCCGCTCCCGATAGAAGGCCGGTTTCGCGATCAGGCTGGTCATCCGGCACACCAGCAGGACGACGGCGAGTTTGACGCACAGCACGGTCAGGTCCCGGCGGCGCCAGGCGAGCACCACCAGCACCGTGCCCAGCGCGAACGGCAGGACCGGCCCGAGGACGTTCGTGACCAGGCCCGCCACCTGACCGGCGGGCTTGGTGTGCTGGCCGCGGAACGCGTCGGCGAGGGCGACGTCCACCGGCGGCGGCCGCTCGTCGACGGACAGCCCGAGGATGACGAAGCCGATCAGCAGGACGAACCCGGCGAGGGTGTACAGACCGCGCCGCACGGTCATGTCGCGGCGGCCAGCGCGTCCTCGAGGGTCGGATGGCGGAACGCGTAGCCCGCCTCCTCCAGCACACGCGGCATGGCGCGCTGCCCGAACAACGCCATCTCCTCGGCCGCCTGCCCGAGCGCGATCTTCATGGCGAAACCGGGCACCTGCCAGATCGCCGGCCGGTGCACGGCGCGGCCCAGCGCCTTCGTGAAGGCGGCGTTCGTGGCGGGTTGCGGGCCGGAGAGGTTGACCGCGCCGGACAGCGTTTCGTTCTCCAGCGCGAAAACGATCGCGCCGACCTCGTCGTCCAGCGAGATCCACGGCATGTATTGCTTGCCGTCACCGAGTTTTCCGCCGAGCCCCAGTCGGAACAGCGGCCGCAGGACGTCCAGTAGCCCGCCTTCGCGCGCGAGCACCAGCCCGGTGCGGATGCGCACGACCCGGGCGCCGGCGGTGGTCGCGGCCTCGGTGGCGCCTTCCCACGCGGTGCAGAGTTCGGCGAGGAAACCGCGGCCCACCGGGCTCGTTTCGTCCACAAGGGACGGACCGGCGTCACCGTAGTAGCCGACGGCGGAGGCGTTGACCAGCACGGGAATCCCGTGTTCGGCGACAGCTTCCGCGAGGACCTCCGTCGGTTCGACCCGGCTGTCGAGGAGGACCTGTTTGCGGGCCGCGCTCCAGCGCCCGGGCAGGAGTGGCGCTCCCGCGAGGTTCACGACGGCGTCGACCCCGTCGAGCGCGCCGTCCGCGATCTCGCCGGCGGGCGGATCCCAGCGGCGTTCGTCGGCCGCCCGCTCCTCCCGGCGGACGAGACGGACCACTTCGTGCCCGGAACGGCGTAACCGTGTCGTGAGGGAGGTGCCGATCAGTCCGCTCGCGCCCGCGATCAGAACTCGCATGATCCGATCGTGTCCTATCCGCGATCCGGGCGCACGCTCAGGTTCTTCAGTTGCCCGGCGACGTCGGACGCGGCGGTGAGCAGCACCAGCACCGGGATCGTCGCGGCGGGCCGGAGCCGGTAGCTGCCGCGTTTGTCCTGCTCCACGATCCCGGCGCCGGTCAGCGCCTTGAGGTGGTGGTACAGCTGGCCCGGCGAACCGAGTTCGGCGGCCTCTTGAAGGGCGGGCGCGGTCTGCGCGCCCTTTTCGGCCAGCGTCCGCACGAGTGCCACCCGTGCGGTGCTGGACAGGGCCGCGAGCACTTCGACCCGCGGCCCGTCCTCGAACGCCAGCATCGGGCCGGGCGTGACGTTGATCGCCCAGCTCAGTTCGAACGGTTCGGTCAGCTCGCCGTGATAGCCGACGAGACCACCCGGGCTCGCCGCGGGCTCGGCCTGGCGCTCGCTGTGCCGGTTTTCCAGCGTGGCGACCCGTGCCTCGAGGGCGGCGATCCGGTCGGCGAGCTCAGCGTTCATACCGGTTATCTATACCGTCGATCAGCGGAGCGCTCGTTCCAGGGCGGTGAACCGGGCCGGGTCGGACAGCGCCGCGAGGACGAGTTCGATGAGCGGCAAGGCGTTCTGCATGTCCTGGTCGCTCACGCCGGTGAGCAGGACGGCCGCCGTACCCGAACGCCCGTCCGGCCAGCGGACGGAAAGTCCGATGGTCAGTGTGCGCGGCAGGCTTCCACCCTTGAAGAGCACTTCGCTCGCGCCTGGCGGTACGCGGTCCGCGAGCGGCTTCGCGAGGATCTCTCGCGCGGGTGCGTACAGGCCCTTCGCGATGCTGCGGTGAAGCGAGAACAGATCCGACGCCGAGCCCTGGCCGTGGCCCTTGATCCACGGCCATTGAGCCTCGGAGGTGCCCGGCATGTCGGGCCAGCGCTTGAAGGCTTCGGCGCGGAACCCCGGATCGCGGACGAACCGGCGCGCGACCGCGTCGCCCATCGCCCGCCGGACGGCCACCGGGCTGCCGGGCCGGGGCGCGTACTCCGGCATCATCAGCATCAGGACCTCGCCGCCCAGCGATCGGGTGTCCGGCCGGAACCAGCCGCCCCGCGCGGCCGCCCGCTGGAGGGCGGGGTCGCCCAGGCGGACGCGGAGATAGTCCGTGGCGGCGTTGTCGCTGAAGAGGATCATCGCTTCGGCGAGCCTCGCCAGGGGGACACGCTGCGTCGGATCCTTGGCGATGCCGTAGTCGTCGCAGGGGACGCCCAGCCAGCTGAGCGCATGGAAATGCGCGCGGCCGTCGGCGACGAAGGGATGGTGGGCGTCCCAGTCGCCCACCCGGATCTGTTCCTTCGGGTCGAGCCTGCCCTCGGCGACCGCGACGGCGTACGCGCTGAGATGCACGACCTTGACGGACGAGGCCAGAACGCGCCGGACGTCGGTGTTGCGCGCGGCGCGGCGGCCCGCGCCGTCGTCGATCAAGACGGAGACATCGCTCCGGTGGGCGGCGATCCAGTCGAGCCAGCCCTGCTCGGTCGTCGTGTCCGGCTGGGCCGCGGTCGCGGTTCCCGGCAGCAGCAACGCGGCCGACCCCGCGGCGGCGCCCGCCAGCAGATGGCGTCTGGTCAGCATGGGTGAAATCCTCCCTCTAGTTTTCCGTAATTCCGGAATACTAGAGTACGGCACCCCTGTCAACTCGCATCCAGAGGACGAAATGCGGGGAGAAAGAGGAAGGCCCCCGCCCCGCCGAAGCGGAGCGAGGGCCTTCACGGACCACAGGGAGGATCAGAGACCGAGCTCGTCCTCGAAGTTGCCCTCTTCCAGACGCTGCTTGATCGTCGTGACGAAGCGGCCCGCGTCGGCCCCGTCCACCAGGCGGTGGTCGTAGGTCAGCGGCAGGAACGCCATTGACCGGACGGCGATCGTGTCGTTGCCGTCGGCGTCCGCGATCACGACCGGACGCTTCACGACCGCGCCGGTCCCGAGCATGCCGGACTGCGGCTGCACGATGATCGGCGTGTCGAACAGGGCGCCGTTGGAGCCGATGTTCGTGATCGTGAAGGTGCCGCCCGACAGCTCGTCCGGCTTGATCTGGCCCGAACGCGCGCGGCCCGCCAGATCCGCGATGCGGTGCGCGAGACCGGCGAGGCTGAGCTCACCCGCGTCGTGGATGACCACCGACAGCAGACCCTTTTCGGTGTCCACCGCGATCCCCAGGTGCACCGCACCGTGGTAGGTGATCTCCTTCGTGTCCTCGTTGTAGGACGCGTTGACGTTCGGGTGCTGCTTGAGCGCCTCGACGGTGGCCTTCGCGAAGAACGGCAGGAACGTCAGGTTGACGCCCTCGCGCTCCTTGAAGGCCGCCTTCGCCCGCTGGCGGAGCTTGGCGATCTTCGTGACGTCCACCTCGTGGACCTGCGTGAGCTGCGCGGAAACCTGCAGCGACTCGCGGGTCTTCGTGGCGGTGATCTGACGGATCCGGCTGGCCTTCTGCACGGTGCCGCGCAGGGCCGCGAGCTCCGGCGAAACCGCGGCCTTGCGCGGAGCCGACGGGGCGGCCGCGGGAGCCTGAGCGGCAGCGGGCTGCGCGGCGGGAGCCGGGGCGGCCTTCTGCTTGGCCTCGGCGGCCGCGAGCACGTCCTGCTTGCGGATGCGGCCACCGACACCGCTGCCGGTCAGCGACGACAGGTCGATGCCGTGCTCCGACGCGAGCTTGCGGACCAGCGGCGTCACGTACGGCGCGTTGTCCGAGCCGTTGTCGCTGCTCGCCGCCGGCTTCGGGGCCTCGGCCTTGGGAGCCGGGGCGGCCTGAGGAGCCGCTTCGGCCTTGGGCTCGGGCTTCGGTTCCGGCTTGGGTTCCGGTTTCGGCTCGGGCTTGGGCTCCGGCTTGGACTCGGGCTTGGACTCGGGCTTGGACTCGGGCTTGGACTCGGCCTTCGGGGCCGGGGCGGAACCGGCGGCACCGATCACCGCGAGCACACCGCCGACCTCGACGGTCTCGTCCTCACCGGCGCGGATCTCCAGCACGGTGCCGGCGACCGGGGACGGGACCTCGGTGTCGACCTTGTCCGTGGAGATCTCGAGCAGCGGCTCGTCGACCTCGACGCTCTCACCGACCTGCTTGAGCCACCGGGTGACGGTGCCCTCGGTGACGCTCTCGCCCAGCTCGGGCAGCTTCACCTCGGTGCCTTCGCCGCCTGAAGCCGGCGCGGTGTCCGGCTGGGACGGCGCGGAGGCCTCCTCCTGCGCGGGCTCCGGCTCCGGCTCGGGCTGCGCCTCTTCGGCGGCCGGCTCGGCGGAACCGGAGGACTCCGGCACCCCGCCGGTCCCGTCGTCGATGACGGCGAGCTCGCCGCCGACCTCGACGGTCTCGTCCTCCTGAGCGCTGATCTTCACGACCTTGCCGGCGACCGGGGACGGGACCTCGGTGTCGACCTTGTCCGTGGAGATCTCGAGCAACGGCTCGTCGACCTCGACGGTGTCGCCCTCCTGCTTCAACCACCGGGTGACGGTGCCCTCGGTGACGCTCTCACCGAGCTCCGGCAACGTGACGGAGTAGGCCATCGTTCGCTGACTCCCTTGATATGTCTTGCTTGGTCTGGTTCTTCGACGGTGAGACGTCAGCTGTGGACGTGCAGCGGCTTGCCCGCGAGGGCGAGGAACGCTTCACCGAGGGCCTCGGTCTGGGTGGGGTGCGCGTGGATGAGGGGAGCCACGTCCTCCGGGAACGCCTCCCAGCTGTAGATCAGCTGCGCTTCGCCGATCAGCTCGCCGACGCGGTCGCCCACCATGTGCACGCCCACGACCGGCCCTTCCGGAGCCTTGATCAGCTTGACCCCACCGGAGGTCTTGAGGATCTGGCTCTTTCCGTTGCCGCCGAGGTCGTAGGTGAAGGTGGTGACGTCGGAGCCGTACTTCTCCTTCGCCTGCGACTCGGTGAGGCCGACCGAAGCGACCTCGGGGTGCGAGTAGGTGACGCGCGGGATGCCGCTCTCGTCGATCACGCGCGGCTCCTGGCCGGCGATCTCCTCCGCGACGAAGATGCCCTGCTGGAACCCGCGGTGCGCGAGCTGCAGGCCGGGGACGATGTCACCGACGGCGTAGACGTTCGGCAGGTTGGTGCGCAGGCGGTCGTCGGTGAGGACGAAACCGCGCTCCATCTTGACGCCGGCCTCCTCGTAACCGTGCCCGGCCGAGTTCGGGCCACGGCCCACGGCGACCAGCAGCAGGTCGGCTTCGAGCGTCTCGCCGGACTCCAGCGACACGCTGACGCCGTTGTCGTCCTGCTTGGCGCCGGTGAACCGGACACCGGTCTTGAAGGCGATCTTGCGACGGCGGAAAGCGCGCTCGAGCTGCTTGGACGCGTACTCGTCCTCGTTCGGGACCAGGCGGGGCAGCGCCTCCACGATGGTGACGTCGACGCCGAAGGACGCCCAGACGGACGCGAATTCGACACCGATGACACCACCGCCGAGGACGATGACCTTCTTCGGGATGTAGTCCAGCGAAAGCGCCTGCTCGCTCGCGATGACGCGGCCGCCCAGCTCCAGGCCGGGCAGCGTCTTCGAGTACGAGCCGGTGGCGAGGATGACGTTCTTGCCGGTGTATCGGGTGCCGTCGACCTCGACGGTCGTGCCGCCGACGAACGTCCCGGTGCCCTCGACGAGGTTCACCTTGTGCGCCTTGGCCAGGCCCTGGAGGCCCTTGTACAGGCGCGAGACGATCCCGTCCTTGTACTTGTTGACGCCGGCGATGTCGATACCTTCCAGCACGGCCTTGACACCGAAGGTCTCGGCGTCGCGGGTCTCGTCGGCGACCTCCGCCGCGTGCAGGAGGGCCTTGGTCGGGATGCAGCCTCGGTGGAGGCACGTCCCGCCAAGCTTGTCCTTTTCGATCAGGGTGACGGAAAGGCCCAGCTCGGCCGCGCGGAACGCGGCGGCGTAGCCGCCCGATCCGCCACCCAGGATCACAAGGTCGGCGGAGGTGTCGGTCACTTCAATAACTCCTCGGCAAGCGGTAGGGGTGGTGCTCTGGCGCCGCTTCGCGCGGTATACGCGCGCGCGGACACTTGCCATCTTGTCACTACGTGCGGAGAGGCTGCGACCTAGGCCGCGTCCTGTGACCCACGGGACACGACCCGCGAGAGTCACCACGGTGAGCACACACCCGGGTCGGGATAATGGGCACTGGACGCGAGTGGGAAGTGAGGTGGTCGGAGTGGGTCTGTTCGACTCGCTGCGCCGGCGCTCTAAAGGCGGGCAAAAGCCCGGTACGCTGCGGAAAGCCTCTTCAAACGACTTCAAGCACCTCGAAGAGTGGGCCTCGTCGAGGACCGGTGTCGAAGCCTATGTCGAGCCGAAGACCAACGTCACGGAGACCACTGTCGTCCTCATCGCCCACGACGGCGAGTGGACCCGGCGCCGGATCGAGAGCCTGGACGCGGCGCAGCAGTTCGGTCGCAAACGGTCGATCCCCGTGTACGAGGTGGCGCGGGTCGGCTACCCGAAGCGGATGCGGGAGTACACCGAGCGGAAGAAGCGCGGCGAAGCCTGAGGCGGGATCAGAGGTCGATCTCGCCGACGCGCTGTCCGTCGTGGACGGTGCCGGTGTCTCGGAAGCCCAGCCGCAGGTAGAACGCCTCCGGACTGTGCTCGCCCGGCACCCAGAGGGTCGTCGCCCGCTGACGGCCACGGCGCCGGGCCTCGTCGAGGACGGCCTCGACGGCGAAGCGGCCGTAGCCCTTGCCTTGCCGCCCTGCCGCGATGGTGAGCCGCCAGAGTCCGCAGCGGAAGTAGTCGATCGGGCAGTCCGGATCGAACGCGCCCATCACGAATCCGACCGGTTCGCCGTCGTCGAGGACCAGCCGCGGCCAGGCGACTTCGGGCCGCGTGTAGGCCTCGGCGAGTGACCGGGCCACCGGGGCCACGTAGGACTCCTGATGCGGTTCGACGGCGATCGAGCAGGCGACACCGACGTTGTCCCGGGTGATCTTCGTGAGCGTGAGTGCGGTCATGGTCGCGAAGCTAGCGACGCGCTCCGGCGGAATTCACGCAGATTGCGCCAAAAGGAGCAGGTGCCGCTCCAGCAGCGCCCGGAACGTCGGATGCACCGTCGTGCCCAGCGCCGGGTCGAGTTCGACCGTCCGCCACTCGTCGCCCGCGGCCGTCAGCAGCACGACGGCCGGTTCCGCGATCACGACGACGCCGCCTTCCGCGCGGAGTTCCGCCGTCCCGAGCAGCCGCGGGAAGACGACGTCGGCGGGCAGGCCGTCGCAGGTCTGGAGGAACTCGCGATAGTCGTCGGGCAGCCGCAGTCCCAGCCGCGCCTCGGCGGCGCCGATGGTGCGAAGGGAGGCTGCCGGGGGAACGGTGCCGCCACCGCGCAGCCGCAGGATGCCCGCGATCATTTCGCGCCAGGAGCCGGTTTCCGGTGGGTAGCGTTCGTACAGCGCCGCGACCAGCGCCCCGGCACAGACTTCCGGCCACTCGCCGAGCCCGAGCGGGTCGGCTCCCGCGACCAGCCGTGGTGCGAGCCGTCGTGTCGCGGCGAGCACGGCGACGTCCGGGCGGCCCTGGCGCGACGCGATCTCCGTCCAGGCGGCCAGATCGCCTCGCGCGACGGCCTCGCGCAACCGGTCCGGCCGCGACGGCCCGAGATGCGCGACGGCCTCGCCGATCGGGGAGCCGCCGAGCAGACCGTCGAGATCGGACGCCCGCCGGGCGAGGTACTCGTCGTGCGCGCGTTCTTCGGCGGCGAGATCGAGCGGGGTCAGCGCCGCGGCCCACTCCGGCCGCGTTCCTCGCGCCTCGAAGAGCATCGCCCACGCGCGGGCCTGCACCGCGCCGGGCACGAGCGCGGTGACGGGACGTTCGGTGAGCGCGTGCCAATGGGTGATCAGCCGGTCGGCTTCCGCCATCGCCCCGGACACGGCGAACAGCAGCGCCGCGTGGGCGATCCGATCGTCGAGCACCGCGTCGTCACCGCTCAGCACATCCGTGATCGCGCCTTCGAGATACGCGTCCCTGTCCACGGCACCGACCTTGCCACAAAGCGCGTGAAGGCCCCCTTCCCCTTGGGTTCTAGCGGTGGTTGCAACACCTGAGTTGTTTCAGGGGTTGTGTTGTTCGAGATTCGCGGGGACAGGTCGCCTCAGGGGCCGAGGAAGCTGCTCGCTGAGCGCCGGACTTATCTTGATCTTGTGGCGCAAGGGATGGGCACTGCGGAGGCGTGCCGGATGGTCGGGATCAACCGCCGCACCGGGCACCGGTGGCGGCAGGGACGCGCGAGTCAGGCGGGGCGGCAGGCCGGCAGGCCTTCCGCCCCGCCGCCGCGTCCGTCCGTGCCGGAGTCTCCGGCCACGGTGAACCCGCCCGCCGGCGGGCGGGCAGCGCCCTCGACCCGGTTCCTGTCCCAGGACGAGCGGCTACTGATCGCGGATCTGGCGCGGGCTGGACACGGTCCCCGGGAGATCGGCCGCCGGATCGGCCGTCCGGCCTCGACAATCAGCCGGGAACTGCACCGCAACACCGATCCCGCCAGCAGTGAGTATCTTCCCTATTCCGCGCAAGCCCGGGCCGACGCCCGCCGCCCCCGGCCCAAACCGGGCAAGATCGCGACCACACCCGAGCTGCGGGACCTCATCCAAGGCATGCTGGATGACCGGTGCAGCCCCGAACAAGCCAGCAACCGGCTGCGCCGTGATCACCCCGACCAGCCGGAGCTGCACGTGGCCCACGAAACCATCTACCAAGCCTTGTACGTCCAAGGCCGCGGCGAGCTGCGCCGCGAACTCACAGCCGCGCTACGCACCGGCCGCACCCAGCGCAAACCCCGCGGCAGCGGCGAGCAACGCCAGCCCCGGTTCACCGCACCCATGGTGATGATCAGCGACCGGCCCGCCGAAGCCGACGACCGCGCCGTCCCCGGCCACTGGGAAGGCGACCTCATCATCGGCGAGAACGGCGCCTCCGCGATCGGCACCCTCGTCGAACGCGCCACCCGCTACGTCATGCTCGTCCACCTCGGACACTCCCGCACCGCCGAACACGTCCGCGACGCACTCATCACCACCATCCAGACCCTGCCCGAACACCTGCGCCGCTCCCTGACCTGGGACCAAGGCGCCGAAATGGCACGACACCACGAATTCAGCATCGCCACCAACATGCCCGTCTACTTCTGCGACCCCCACGCACCCTGGCAACGCGGCTCCAACGAAAACACCAACGGCCTGCTCCGCGAATACTTCCCCAAAAGCACCGACCTCAGCACCCACACCCCCGACCACCTCACCGCCGTCGCCGCCCAACTCAACCGCCGCCCACGCAAAACACTCGACTGGGACACCCCAGCCGAGCGCCTCGCTAAACTCCTCACCGAAGTCAGTTGATCACCCGTGTTGCAACCACCCCTGGAATCCGCCCCCTCGGCTCAGCAGAGGAAGGGGGCCTTCACGCGCGATGAAGATCAGCCGTTCGCGGCGATGTCCGCGAGGACCGCGGCGATGGTGCGGACCGGGACGCCGGTGCCGCCCTTGCCGGTGTAGCCCCACGGAGCGGAGGTGTTGAACGACGGGCCCGCGATGTCGATGTGCGCCCAGGGCAGGCCGTCGGTGACGAACTCGCGCAGGAAGATGCCCGCGGCGAGCATGCCGCCCCAGCGGTGCCCGGTGACGTTGGCCAGGTCGGCGAGGCGCGAGTCGAGGTCGGCGCGCAGCTCCTCCGGCAGCGGCATGGCCCAGCCGCCCTCACCGGTGGCCCGCGCGATCGAGGCGACGCGGTCGCGGAACTCGTCCGAGCCCATGACACCCGCGGTGCGGTTGCCCAGCGCGACGACCTGCGCGCCGGTCAGGGTCGAGGTCTCGATCAGGTAGTCGGGGTTCTCCTCGCCCGCGCGCACGATGGCGTCGGCCAGCACGAGACGGCCTTCGGCGTCGGTGTTGAGCACCTCGACGGTCTTGCCGCCGTACATGCTGAGCACGTCGCCCGGCCGGTAGGAGGTGGCCGAGGGCAGGTTCTCCGCCAGCGGGATGTGCGCGACGACCTCGAGCGGGTACTTCAGCTTCGCGGCCAGCACCACGGAGGCGAGCACGGCGGCCGCGCCCGACATGTCCGAGGTCATGTGATCCATGTTCGCGGCGGGCTTGATCGAGATGCCGCCCGAGTCGAAGGTGATGCCCTTGCCGACCAGCGCGACCTTCTTCGACGCCTTCGCGGGCTTGTAGGCGATGCGCAGCAGGCGCGGCTGACGTGACGAACCGCCGCCGACGCCGAGGATGCCGCCGAAGCCCTTGCGCTTGAGCGCCTTCTCGTCGAGGACCTCGAAGTCGAGGCCGTTCGCCTCGGCCAGCGTCTTCGCGCGGTCGGCGAAGGAGGCCGGGAACAGGTCGTTCGGCGGGGTGTTGATCAGGTCGCGG
This sequence comes from Amycolatopsis sp. cmx-4-54, assembly GCF_046548895.1. NCBI lineage: Bacteria > Bacillati > Actinomycetota > Actinomycetes > Pseudonocardiales > Pseudonocardiaceae > Amycolatopsis > Amycolatopsis sp. cmx-4-54. The sequence continues at coordinate 349,836 of NZ_JAEBEJ010000010.1, read as the reverse complement.
GCGACGATGACCGACTCGGCGATCAGGCCGGCGGCCTTCAGGGTCGCCTTGTGGTCCTTGGCGTTGCCCTCTTCGGGGCTCACGAAGTCGACCTTGGCGACCGGGGCGTCACCCTTCTCGGAGCGGTACTCGGTGAAGGAGTACGCGCCGAGCACGGTGCCCTCGACGGCTGCCTGGAGGTCGATCGCCGACAGCGTGACGAACGCGCGGTCGGTCCCGCTCAGCGCCCGCGCGGCGGCACCCGCGCCCCGGCGGACCTGCTCGGCGGTGACGCCGTCCGCGCCCGCCTTGCCGAGGCCGACGGCCAGTACGACACCGGCGGACAGCTTGCCCAGCGTCGGTACCTTGACGATCTCGTCGGCCTTGCCGGACGCGCCGAGGGTGCCGAGGACGTCGGCGAGCTTGCCGTCGAAGGCGGAATCGGCGACGGAGGAGCCGGCGGCGAGCGCCAGGCCGTCCTCGCCCTCACACGTTCCGATGACGACGACGTCGGCGCGCGTCTTGGCAAGCGCCGCTTCGGCGTTCTCGGTCAGGGCAAGCTTCGGCACGGTCACTTCTGGCTCCTCGCGCGTTCGCGGTGGTACCGGGCGGCCGCCCGGTTGGATCGTGAGCCATGCTAATGACAGCGGGACCTGGGGTAACAGCGGGGCCGATCGGGTAACTGGACGTACTGGACGGGAGACGGCATGAGGCTGGCCGGTGGTCTGCTCATCGCACTGGCGGTGGGAACCTCCGGAGCGGAGTACTGGGTACTCGTCGCCGTCGTGATCGCGGCCGTGCTCGCCGTCGCGGTGGAGGCGCTGCTGCCGCCGGTGGGCGACACCCGGCTCGACCGGATCGCGGGCTCCGTTTCGCGGCTGGGCCTGGTCCTCGTCTTCGCGACGACGTTCGGCCAGTACCTCTTCCCGTCCGCTTCGGGAGCCGCCGCCGCGGTGTTCGTCATCGTGGTGACCGTCGCCGATCTGGGCGGGGTCCGCCTCGGCGACTACGCCGCCCGCTGGGTCACCGGCCTGCTGCTGGTCGCGGCCGCGTCGCTGATCGCGATCTGCGTCGGGATCCCGCCACTGGCGCAGTTCATCGCGCCGGACCCGCCGTCCGTGCCCGGACTCGGCCTCGCCGTGCTGGTGCTGCTGCCGTTCCTGCTGCCCCGCCGTCTCGGCGCGGGCCGCGCCGCCGCGGTGGGCGCCGTGGGCGTCGCGATCACCGCCGTCGCCCTCTATCAGCTGGGACCGATCCGGCTGGGGCTTTCGGCGACGTCGTTCCGTGAGCTCCTCGCCGCGGCCGACGCGGTCTCGCTGCTGCCGGTGCTGACGGTCGTGGCCGCCGTGGCGACCGTCCCCGTCGCGGTGGACGCCTTCACCGACGGCCGCGAGCGGCTTTCCCCGGAACGTCCGAAGGCGACACTCGCTTGTGGACTGATCGTGGCCGTCGCCGCGGCCTTCGCTGGGCCGGTCGTGGCCCTCGCGCTCGCGGGAGTGGGAACGCTCGCCGAACTGGTTCTGCGGGTCCGCGCCCGTCGGTACCGTTCGAGGCGTGCGTGATCCTCACTGGACCCCGGGCGACACCGTCGTCGAACGCTTCCTGCGACCGGACGGTTCGATCGGCCAGCACCACCCGCTTCGCGTCATCTCCGACGACGGCACCGTGCTGCTCGGGTGGCTGCCCGCCGACACCCCGATCGTCGGCAGCAGGCTCGCCGACGGACGGCTCTTCCGCGAGGCGCCGCTGGCGGAGCGGTTCCGGGTGCCGAGGGTGCGCGTCGCCGACCTCTGGCGCGACACCTCCACGCTGCGCCGCATCGCCGACGACGAATGGTCGTCGGTCTGGTGGTTCTTCGACGCCGGCGGCCGCTTCCTGAACTGGTACGTCAACCTCGAGGTCCCGCTGGGGCGTACGCCGTCGGGACCCGATCGCATCGACGGCATCCTCGACGTCGCCGTCGAGCCCGGCGGACGCTGGCGGTGGAAGGACGAGGACGAGGCGGAGGAGGCCGTCCTCGCCGGCCGCATCACCGCCGGTCAGCTGGAGCGGCTGCGCGCCGAGGGCGAGCGGATCGGGGCACTCGCGGACGCCGGGCGGTTCCCCTTCGACGGGACGTGGACCGACTTCCGGCCCGACCCGGGCTGGCCCGCGCCCGGCCTGCCCGAGGGGTTGCTCTAGCTCACCTGGAGGAGCAGGAGCAGCACCAGCACGACGTTGATCACCGTGAGGATGACGACCGACTTCGTGCCCAGTTCGCGCGGGAACACCTTGCCGTGGATGCTCTTCCACCAGTAGATGCCGAAACCACCGGCGACCAGGCCGAGGAACGCGCCGAAGCCGCTGTCGAGCAGGGCCCAGCCGTCCATCATCAGCACACCGGTGCCGAAAGTGAGCAGCACGGCCGTCGCGAAGGTCTTGACGTCCGCCCCCGCGCCGGGGGCGGCGGACTTGGCAGGCTGGGCCGGTTGGGCGGGCTGCATCTGGTTGTACGTCACGTCGCCATCCTAGGGCCGAGGACCCTCCCGTGTTCGTCCCGACGGACAGATCGCGGGAGGTAAAGATATGCGGACGTCCGACTAACGTGGGTCCGACCAAGCGTTATCGTCTTAGCCATGACGACCTCGACGCAGTTCACCCACCTCCCGCACCCGAGCCCCGCGAGCCCGGAACGCGTCGCGGACGTATTGGCCGCACCCGGCTTCGGCCTGCACTTCACCGACCACATGGTGACCGTGAAATGGAGTGCCGAACAGGGCTGGCACGACGCCACCGTCGGGCCGTACGCGCCCTTGACGCTCGACCCGGCGACCTCCGTGCTGCACTACGGCCAGGCCATCTTCGAAGGACTCAAAGCCTACCGCCAGCCGGACGGCGCGATCGCGGCGTTCCGCCCCGACGCGAACGCGATCCGGTTCCGCAACTCGGCCGAGCGCCTCGCCATGCCGCAGCTGCCGGTGGAGACCTTCCTCGACTCGATCCGCGAGCTCATCGCGGTCGACACCCGCTGGGTGCCGACGAAGCCGGGCGAGTCGCTGTACCTGCGGCCGTTCATGATCTCCACCGAAGCCGGGCTCGGCGTCAACCGGCCCGCGAACGAATACCTCTACGCGCTGATCGGCTCGCCCGCCGGCTCGTACTTCGCCGGCGGCGTGAAGCCGGTGAGCGTGTGGCTCTCGACCGAGTACGTGCGCGCCGTCCCGGGCGGCACCGGTGAGGCGAAGTGCGCCGGCAACTACGCGGCGTCCTTCGTCGCGCAGGCGCAGGCCGTGGCGAAGGGCTGCGACCAGGTCGTGTGGCTCGACGCGGTGGAACGGCGCTGGGTCGAGGAAATGGGCGGGATGAACCTGTTCTTCGTCTTCGGCTCCGGTGACGAGGCCCGCGTCGTGACCCCGGAACTGACCGGCTCGCTGCTGCCGGGCGTGACCCGCAAGTCGCTGCTGGAGCTGGCGCAGTCGTTCGGGCACCAGGTCGAGGAGCGGCGCGTCTCCACCGACGAGTGGGAGAAGGCGGCGGCTTCGGGCGAACTGACCGAGGTGTTCGCGTGCGGGACAGCGGCGGTCATCACGCCGGTCGGGCACGTGAAGCACGCGGGCGGCGAGTTCTCCGTCGCGGGCGGGCAGCCTGGCGAGCTGACGATGAAGCTGCGCGGCGCGCTGACCGGGATCCAGGAGGGCACCCGGCCCGCCCCGGAAGGCTGGATGTACCCGCTGGGCTGACGCTCGAAGTACGTGAAGGCCCCCTTCATTGCGTCTAGCGCAATGAAGGGGGCCTTCACGTACTTCGACCTTTCTGCACCGCGGCCTCCCCCGCCTCGCCCTCGTCCTTGCGCCGCTCGCGCTTTCGCCTCCCGTCCCGCCCCGCCCACAGATGCAATGAAAGTGTCGTTCCTTGCAAAATTTGCAAGGAACGACACTTTCATTGCATCCCGGAGTGCTCTCGCCCAGCGCCCAGCGCCCAGCGCCCAGCGCATCGCGCTCCCGCTCGCTCGCCCTCGCGCCGCCCGCCCCCCGGGACCCGGCCGCTGCAATGAAAGGTCCCTTCCTTGCAAATTTTGCAAGGAAGGGACCTTTCATTGCACTTGGGAGCGGGTCCGGCGGGCGGCGGGGGCGGGCGTCAGGAAGCGGGGGTCTCGATCAGCGGCCCGCTCACCCCGGCCTGCTCGTGCGTGGCCATCTCCGCGAGCACCCGCGTCGCCATGAACACCAGCGGCAGCGCCGTGACCGCGCCCGTCCCCTCGCCGAGGCGCACGTCCAGGTCCAGGATCGGGTCCAGGTCGAGGTGCTCCAGCGCCAGCGCGTGCGCGGGTTCGCCGCCCCGCTGGCCCGCGGCCCACCACTGCCGCGCGCCGGGGACGAGTTCCTCGGCGACCAGCGCGGCCGCGGAGGCGACCAGGCCGTCCAGGATCACCGGCGTCTTCCGGAGCGAGGCCTGCGCGAGGAAGCCCGCCATCGCGGCGATATCGGCGCCCGCGGCGGTACGCAGCAGGGCGACCGGGTCGGCCAGCACGGTCCGCGCGCGCCGTAGCGCGTCACGGACCACGGCGGCCTTGCGCATCCAGGCGTTGTCGTCGATCCCGGAACCGCGGCCGACGACGGCCACCGGCTCACTGCCGGTCAGCGCCGCGACCAGTACCGAGGCCGGCGTGCTGTTGCCGATCCCGAGGTCGCCCGCGATGAGCAGGTCGGCCCCGCCGTCGACCTCGGCGTCGGCGATCGCCCGGCCCGCGCGGACGGCGGCCCGCGCCTCGTCGTCGGTCAGCGCGTCCTCGACGTCGATCGAGCCGGAGCCGCGCCGCACCTTGAACTCGCCGATCGACCGCGTCGCGGGGGCGTCGCTGTCGACGGCCATGTCGACGACCCGGACGCTCGCGCCCGCCGAAGCCGCCAGGACGTTGATGGCCGCGCCGCCGGTCAGCATGCTGCCGACGAGTTGCGCGGTGACCTCACTCGGATAGGCCGAGACGCCCTTCGCGGCGACTCCGTGGTCCCCGGCGAACACCACGACGCGAGGCCGCGTGAACGGCCGCGGCGGCGACTGGCCCTGGCAGGCCGCGACCCATACGCCCAGTTCTTCGAGCCTGCCCAGCGAACCGGCCGGTTTGATCAGTTTCGAGTGCAGGGCGATCGCCGCCGAGCGCGCGTGTTCATCAGGCTGCTCGACTTCGGCGAATTCGAGGATATCGTCGTCCAACGCCCTGCCCCTTCGGATCGCTTCGGTGGCCGCGCCCAACCTACCGACCCGCCTGTGTCAGAGTTGCCTGTGGCTCAGACGAAGGCCGCCGGGGTGGTGCTCGCGAGCGGAGCGGGCACCCGGGTCGGCGCCAAGCTCAACAAGGTGTACCTGCCGGTGGCGGGCAGACGGGTCGTCGCGTGGTCGCTCGACGCCTTCGCCCGCGTGCCCGGAATCGACGTGCTCGTGCTGGTCGTCCGGCCGCAGGACACCGAACTCGCGCACGAGGTACTCGCCGCGCATCCGGGCGAGGTCGAACTCGTCCACGGCGGCGCGACGCGCCAGGGTTCGGAGCTGAACGCCTTGCGCCACTTGGCTTCCCGTATCGGAAGCGGCGAGATCGACGCGGTACTGCTGCACGACGCGGCCCGTCCGCTCGTCACGCCGGTACTGATCGCGGACGTCCTCGCCGGCACGCGGCGGTACGGGGGAGCGGTGCCCGGGGTCGCGGCCGGCGACATCGTGCGCGTCGACGGCGACACGGTTTCCGGTGCGCTGCCCGGGGCGATCAGGGTGCAGACACCGCAGGGTTTCCGCGCCGCACCGTTGCTCGAGGCCTATGAAACGGCCGAGCGGGAGGGTTTCGTCGGCACGGACACGTCTTCGTGCATGGAAAGGTTCTCCGCGCTGCCGGTGCGGTGGGTTCCGGGCAGCGCGGAGAACCTCAAGATCACCTACCCGCACGACCTCGTTGTCGCCGAGCAGGTGATCGGCCGAGGTTAGGGATCTCCCTGGTCGGCCTTGGTCAGGATGGCGGGCAGGATGGTGACCGGCTGACGTGCCTCCATCGGGATCACGCAGTCCGGATGTGGTTGCAGTAACTGGATCGGCGCCGCTGCGTCGCCGGGCGGCGGGATGGTGAGCACCGCGCGCAGGGTCCAGTCGGCCGTCGAGTGGTACTGCCACGAGACGAGCGCGGGGTGGAAGACGTCCGTGTCCGGGAGGGTCGTGACCCGGAAGGCACTTGCCCGTTCCTCGCCGCGGAGGATGAGGACGTCGGCACAGGTGTCCCACTGGAAGACCGCGGCACAGACCTCCGGTTCCTCCCGGGGGCCGAAGATGTAGACGACCCACCGGCGTCTTCGAAGCTCTTCGAGCAGTTCGTCGATGCTCAGGTGGTTCATCGAGCCCCCTAACGGGTTTCGGGAACTTCTCGGAGCGTAACAGGTGTACTAGAGCACCGTCCAGAATGTGTACTAGTACGTAATAATGGGGTGTGAGCAGGATCCTTGGTGCTCGCCCATTGGTGTGCTAGAACGCTTGTGCGCACCGCGCGACCTTGTGAGGAGTCACCTTGCCCGCCGTCGATCGACCCGAACCGCCGTATCTGCAGATCGCGGGAAGCATTCGCGACGACATCGTTTCGGGCAGGCTCAAGGAAGGCGACGCGGTCCCGTCCGCGCGTGAGATCGCCAGGAACTGGAACGTCGCGATGGCGACGGCGATGAAGGTGCTTTCGACGCTCCGCGCCGAAGGTCTGGTCCGCGCGGTACGCGGAATCGGGACAGTGGTGCAGACCAGGACGCTGCACCGCTCCGCGCGCGATCGGACGATCTCGATCGCGCGCACCGGCAAGGTCTATCCACCGGGCCACTACGCGAAAATCCGCGAAGCAGGCCTCCTGCCCGCACCGGACCGGGTGGCGGGCGCGCTCGGAATCGATGAAGGTACTCCGGTGATCCGTCGGCGACGGACCACGTATGCGGGCGAAGGCCGGCCGGTGTCGACGTCGGTCTCGTGGTTCGACGGCGCCGTCGCGGCGAAGGCTCCTCTGCTCTTCGAGCCGGTGCGGATCGTCGAAGGCACGGTCAAATACGTGGCGGACCGGACAGGTCGTGTTCTGGCGTCGACCCATTCTCAGCACGCCGCGGGGCTGGCGGGTGCCGAGGAGGCGGCGGAACTCGGCGTGGCCGAAGGTTCGGCGATTCTGTTGAGTCGCAACAGGTTTCTGTCCAACGAGGGTGACGTACTCGAGTACGGCGAATCGGCGGCGTTACCGGACCACTGGATTTTTTACGAATACGACATCGAGGACGGGGCATGAAGCACATTCACGCGGGTAAGGTCCGGGACCTTTACGAAATCGACGGCGACATTCTGCTCGTCGCCTCGGATCGCGTTTCGGTCTACGACGTCTCGCTGCCTACCCCGATCCCGGACAAGGGCGCGCTGCTGAACCAGCTTTCCGCCTGGTGGTTCGAAAAGATGGCCGACGTGGTGCCGAACCACGTCATCTCCACGACGGATGTCCCCGCCGAATTCGCCGGCCGCGCGACGCGGTGCAAACCGCTGAAGATGATCCAGGTCGAATGCATCGCGCGCGGCTACCTCACCGGTCTCGGAATGCGTGAATACCAGCGCGACGGCAAGGTTTCCGGCGTCGAACTGCCCGCCGGTCTCGTCGAGGCGGACAAGCTGCCCGAGCCGATCTTCACGCCCACCACGAAGATCTCCGACACCGGCCACGACGAGTTCATGACCTTCGCCGACGTCGTGAACGAGATCGGCCGGGAGACCGCGGACCGTCTCCGCGATCTGACGCTCGAGGTCTACACCAAGGGCGCGGAGCACGCGGCGAAGAACGGCATCATCATCGCCGACACCAAGATCGAATTCGGGTTCGACGCCGACGGTGTGCTGACGCTCGGGGACGAGGTGCTCACGTCGGACTCGTCGCGGTTCTGGCCCGCCGACGAGTACGAGCCGGGCCGGACCCAGCACGCGTTCGACAAGCAGTTCGTCCGCGACTGGTCCACGACCACCGGCTGGGACAAGACGCCGCCCGGCCCGGCCATCCCGGACGAAATCGTCGAGGCGACCCGCAAGCGCTACACCGAGGTCTACGAAAGGATCACCGGGAAGACCTGGATTCCCGGTGGTGGCCATGCCTGAACAGCAGGTCTACGACCCGTACCGGTTGATCGACGACGTCGAGGGCCTGCTGATCCAGCGGGGCCACCGGCCGGAGCGGCTCGACGGCCGGACCGGCGACCGGGTCGCCGGCGCGAGCAGGTTGCTGCGGGGTCTGGGCATCGATCCCTTGCGCGCGCCCGGTGACGCCCTCGACCTGGACGGTCAGATCGCGTACCACTCCCGCGTGCACGGCGACTGACGGCGCATTCAATCGACTAAACGCGGGAAAAGCGTCCGCGTTTAGTCGATTGAATGCGGGGGATCAGGGCGAGCGGGTCAGCGTCGGGTCGGTCTCGGTGACGCCGTCGAGAGCCTCGTCGATCGCGGCGAGCAGATCCGCGTCCAGCTTCACGCCTGCCGCCTTCACGTTCTCGTGCACCTGCTCCGGCCGCGAGGCGCCGATGATCGCCGAGGCGACGTTCGGGTTCTGCAGCACCCACGCCACGGACAGCTGGGCCATCGTCAGGCCCGCCTTGTCCGCGATCGGCTGCAGCCGCTGGACGCGTTCGAGGACGTCGTCGTTGAGGAAGCGGGCGACCATGTTGGCGCCGCCCTTCTCGTCGGTCGCGCGGGAGCCCTCGGGGAGCGGCTGACCGGGCTTGTACTTGCCGGTGAGCACGCCCTGCGCGATCGGCGACCAGACGATCTGGCTGAGTCCCTCGCGTTCGGAGGCCGGGACGACCTGCGCCTCGATGACCCGCCACAGGGCGTTGTACTGCGGCTGGTTCGAGATGAGGGGCACCTTCAGCTCGCGGGCGATCGCCGCGCCCTGGGTGATCTGCTCGGCGGTCCACTCGGAGACGCCGACGTAGAGCACCTTGCCCTGGCGGACGAGGTCGGCGAAGGCGAGGAACGTCTCTTCGAGCGGGACGGTCCGGTCGAACCGGTGCGCCTGGTAGAGGTCGACGTAGTCGGTGCCGAGGCGCTTCAGCGAAGCGTTCGCCGACTCCATGATGTGCTTGCGGCCGAGACCCTGGTCGTTCGGGCCCTTGGGGCCGGTCGGCCAGTAGACCTTGGTGAAGATCTCCAGGCTCTCGCGGCGCAGGCCCTTCAGGCCGCGGCCGAGCACCGATTCGGCGGCCGTGTTGGCGTAGACATCCGCGGTGTCGAACGTGGTGACGCCGACGTCGAGCGCCGCCTTAATGCAGGCCTGGGCCTGGTCCTCTTCCACCTGGGACCCGTGGGTGAGCCAGTTGCCGTACGAGATCTCACTGACATTGAGGCCGCTGCGGCCCAGTCGTCGAAACTCCATGAACGCGACTCTACCCCAGGCCGTTAGCCACGCTAACGACCCGGGTTTCCCCTGCTCAGTGCTGGTCGGTGAACCCGCGGCCGCGATCGGCGCACGTCACCTATGGCGCCCCGCCGCTGCTCAGATCTTGTCGCCGGGCTTCACCCGCGGCTTGGGGACCCGCAGCTTGCGGATCTGGCTCGCGCGGATGAAGGAGTACCAGCCGACGGACGTGCCCTTGACCGTCTCGTTCGGGAACTTCAGGCGGACCATCTTCGCGATCCGGCGCCCGCTGAGGAAACCCTCGACGATCATGCCGAGCAGCATCACGGTGCACAGCAGCGTCGCGTACCGCTGGACCTCGGGGTACGGCAGGATCAGCGCGACGAACACGAGGATCGCCAGCGGCATGAACAGGCCGAGCAGGTTGCGCCGCGAGTCGACCAGGTCACGGATGTACGCCTTGACCGGGCCGCGGTCACGGGGGAGCAGGTACTTGTCCTCGCCCGCCATCATCCGCTCACGGCGTTCCTTGGCGGCGTTGCGCTGCTTCAGCTTGTACTCCGGGTCGGCCTTCGCGGACTTCCGGAGTTCCTTGTTGCGCTTCATCGCCTCCCGCATGGTGGTCGGCGGGGGCGCCACCGGGCCGCGGCGCTTGGCCTCGGCCTCACGCCGCTTGGGCGTGGCCTTACCCTTTCCGGGCGTGTACGCCTTGGCCTGGACCTCGACGGCCTCGTCGCCGGGGGTCTCGGTGTCCGTCGTGGCGGAGTCTGTGGTGCTACGGCGCAGGAACCTCACCCCACCAGGGTAGTCGCGGTCGTCACGGTGCCACGCACCAGGCCGAGCGATATGTCACCATGGTGGGGAACAGATCGGGACTCCGACGTGTTGGACCATGTGCAAGACGAGTACCCGCAGCGAGTTCGACCAGAGGGAGAACCATGACGACCGCTGAGCAGGCAGCCGCAGCTCAGGCCGAAACCGCCGAGGAGACCCACGGCGTCACGTTGACCGACGCCGCCGCCGTCAAGGCCAAGGCCCTGCTCGAGCAGGAGGGCCGCGACGACATGCACCTGCGCATCGCCGTCCAGCCCGGTGGGTGCGCGGGCCTGCGCTACCAGCTGTTCTTCGACGAGCGCACGCTCGACGGTGACCTGTTCCGTGACTTCGACGGCCTTCGCGTCGCCGTCGACCGGATGAGCGCGCCGTACGTGTCGAGCGCCGTGATCGACTTCGTCGACTCGATCGAGAAGCAGGGCTTCACGATCGACAACCCCAACGCGACCGGCAGCTGCGCCTGCGGCGACAGCTTCCACTGATCCGCGTCGAGGCATGAAGAAGGGCCGCGAACCTCACCCAGGTCGCGGCCCTTCTTCGTGCCCGGAACGGGATCAGACGTAGGCGTCCAGATCGGCGACCTGGGCGAGGCACCGCTCGTCCACGGTCCAGGGCGGAGCGATCTGCCGGGGCAGTGGCAGATTCTCGGCCTGGAGAGACGACGGGATGCCGGCACAGTCGGCGATGAGTTCGCCGATCGATTCCGGTTCGAGGTGATACGCGGAAGTGGTCACGAACGACAAGCTAATGACTCGTGTTCGAGTAGGACACCACTACCAACCGGTAGTGTCGATGGCCGTGCCCGAAGCAACCCGTATGGGGCATGACCTGCGGGTAACTTAGCCGTCCTCGCTTCGGCGGGGCCGACCGACCAAGGAGAACCGGTGGCAGACAACGCCAGGATCGCGGTATCCGGCAGTATCGCAACCGACCACCTCATGCACTTCCCAGGCAGGTTCGCCGAGCAGCTCGTCGCCGAGCAGCTGCACCGGGTGTCCCTGAGCTTCCTGGCCGACGACCTCGTGGTCCGGCGTGGCGGGATCGGCGCGAACATCGCCTTCGGGCTCGGTGTGCTGGGCAAGCGTCCGATCCTGGTGGGCGCCGTGGGTTCCGACTTCGCCGACTACCGGTCTTGGCTCGAGCGGCACGGCGTCGACACCGCCGGGGTGCTGATCTCCGAGGTCGCGCACACCGCCCGCTTCGTCTGCACCACCGACGAGGACCTCTGCCAGATCGCCACCTTCTACGCCGGCGCGATGGCGGAATCCCGCAACATCGAACTGGAGCCGGTCGCCGCGCACGCCGGTGCGCTGTCACTCGTGCTGATCAGCCCGGACGACCCCGAGGGCATGGTCCGGCACGCCGAGGAGTGCCGCCAGCGTGGCTACCCCTTCGCGGTCGACCCCTCGCAGCAGCTGGCCCGGATGGACGGCGAGCAGGTGCGCGCCTTCGTCGAGGGCGCGAAGTACCTGTTCAGCAACGACTACGAGTGGGAACTGCTGCTGCAGAAGACCGGCTGGACCGAGGCCGACGTCCTCGACCGGGTCGGCATGCGGATCACCACGCTCGGGGAGAAGGGCGTCGAGATCGTCGGCAAGGACGGCCTCGCGCTGCAGATCGGCGCCGTCCCGGAGCGCGGCAAGGTCGACCCGACCGGCGTCGGCGACGGCTTCCGCGCCGGGTTCATCGCCGGTATCGACGGCGGGCTCGGCCTGGAGCGTTCGGCGCAGCTGGGCTCGCTGATCGCCGTGCTGGTGCTGGAGACCGTGGGTACGCAGGAATGGTCCTTCGACCGTGCCGACGTGCTGGGCCGCCTCAAGGAGGCTTTCGGGCCGGAGTCCGCCGAGGAGATCGCGGCGATCCTGCCCGCTTGAGACTGAGTAATAGCGCGTGAAGGCCCCCTTCCCTCGGCTCAGCCGAGGGAAGGGGGCCTTCACGCACGGTGGGTCAGGATGGCTGCGACCTCGGCGGGCCGCGAAACGTGCGGGCAGTGCCCGGCGTCGATCTCGATCGCGGTGACGCCGAGCCGTTCCCGGGCGGCCCGGCGCAGCCACTCCGGTTTCAGCGTGCGGTCGCGCGTGGGGACGATCACCGTCGACGGGATCTCCGGCGCGGTCCCGGCTGGATGCGTCGCGAGCACCGCTGGGTTGAACAGCCGCAGGCTCTCCAGCGCCGGCCGCTCGGTCTCGGGATCGCAGTCGTGGAAGAGGAACTCCGACGCTTGCGCGGGATCGGCCGTCGGGTCGACGCCGATCCAGTCGGGTTCGAGCACGGCCGGTGCCTCGTCGCGCAGGCTCCGGCCGCCGTCGAAGTCGGGGATGTAGGCGGCGACCCACACCATGGCCCGCGCGTCGAGCGCTTCGGCGATCGCGGGAAGCAGAACTCCGGACCCGGAATGGGCCACGACGACCGGCCGCCCGCCGTCGTACTGTTCCCGCACGTGCTGCGCGTAGCCCTCGATCGGCAGATCCACCGGGGTCAGCAGGTCCACGGCGATCGCGTGGTGCCCGGCGGTGGTGAGCAGCTTGGCCACGCGGTCCCAGCCCGCCGGGCTCTGCGTCGTGCCGTGCACGAGGACGAAGTCCATCGCACCATGCTGGCCTCCACCGCATCCAGGGTGAAGGCCGGCCGCACGAGTCGTGACTAGAGCTTCACCGGGTAGACGGGTTCCGGCACCTCGGGCTTGATGCGGTTCTCGACGAAGATGCCGTGCCACAGCATGAACACCAGCAGCGCCCACAGCTGACGGCTGCGGTCGAGCTGCCCGGCCTTGTGCTCTTCGAGCAGCGCCAAGACGGCCTTCTTGTCGAGCAGCGCGTCGGTCTGCGAGTCCGAGATGATGCCCTTCGCCCAGTCGTACATCTCGTTGCGCAGCCACAGCCGGATCGGCACCGGGAAGCCCAGCTTTCGCCGGTTCAGCACGTGTCCCGGGATGATCTTCGCCAGCGCCTGGCGCAGCGCGTACTTCGTGGTGCCGTGCGCGAGCTTCTGGTCGAGCGGGATGGTCGACGCGACCTTGAACACCTCGGCGTCGAGGAACGGCACGCGCAGTTCCAGCGAGTTCGCCATGGTCACCTTGTCGGCCTTGACCAGGATGTCGCCGCGCAGCCAGGTGAAGAGGTCGACGTGCTGCATCCGCGCGACCGGGTCCCAGTCCTCGGAGATCTTGTACCAAGGCGCGGTGACGTCCTTGAAGCCGATGCCGTCCTCGTACGTGCGCAGCACCTTGCGGAGCTGGTCGTCGCGGAAGTTGCGCGCGTTGCCGTAGTAGCGGTCCTCCAGCGGCAGCGCCCCGCGCCGCAGCAGGTCCTTGCCGCGGGTGCCTTCCGGGATCTTCGTGGAGACCTTGCCGATGATCTTCCGCATCCCGCCGGGGATCTTCTCGAACGGCGCCAGCGAGATCGGCTCGTTGTAGATCGTGTAGCCGCAGAAGAGCTCGTCGGCGCCTTCTCCGGACAGCACCGCCTTGACGTGCTTACGCGCTTCGCGGGCGATGAACCACAGCGGCACGAGCGCCGGGTCCGCCACCGGGTCGTCGAGGTACCAGACGATGAGCGGCAGCGCCTCCATCATCTCGTCCGCCGACACCGTGCGGACCACGTGCTTGACGCCGATCGCGGCGGCCGATTCGGCGGCGACGTCGACCTCGGAGTAGCCCTCGCGCTCGAACCCGGTGGTGAACGCGATCAGGTTCGGGTTGTGCTCCTTGGCCAGCGTCGCGGTCGCGGTCGAGTCGATGCCGCCGGAAAGGAACGCGCCGACCGTGACGTCCGGGTCGGAGATCATGTGCTTGCCGACCGAGTCGCGCATCACATCGGCGATGCGCTCGTACAGTTCGTCGGCCTCGGCCTGGCTGTTGACCGGCTTCGCGTTGAACTGCGGGTGGAAGTAGCGGGTGAACTCGACGTCACCGCCGGGGACCACCCGGAACGACGTGCCGGACTCGACGCGGCGGACGCCGGTGTGCATCGACTCGGGCTCCGGCACGTACTGCAGCACCAGGTAGTGCTGCAGGGCCGTCTTGTCCAGCTCGTCCTCGACGCCGAGCACGCTCGAAAGCTCCAGCAGGCTCTTCTTCTCACTCGAGAAGGCGACCTTGCCGGGGCCGGCGGAGTAGAACAGCGGCTTGATGCCGAACGGGTCGCGCGCGCCGAAGACGACCTTCTCCTGGGAGTCCCAGATCATGAAGGCGAACATCCCGCGCAGTTTCTTCACCGCGTCGTCGCCGAGGTAGTGGTACGCCGCGACGATCGCCTCGCCGTCACCCTCTGTGGCGAATTTCGCACCGTGTTCGGCGGCCAGTTCGTCGCGCAGCTCTTTGTAGTTGTAGATCTCGCCGTTGAAGTTCAGCGTGTAGCGCTCGGGGGCCTCCGGCGGACCCCAGATCAGCGGCTGGTGGGCGTGGTCGACGTCGATGAAGGCCAGCCGGTTGAACCCGTAGACGACCTCGGCGTCGGCCCAGGTGTCGTGCTCGTCGGGGCCCCGGTGCCGCTGGCAGCGCATGGCCGCGTCGACGGCGTCACGGGCGCTCGCCGCGTCGGCTTCGGTCGAACAGATCAGTCCAAGCAGGCCGCACACGTCTAGTTCACACACCTCTTGTTGGCCGAGCGGGGGAGAAGGGCCCAGTATGCCGGTGGGTGCGTACACCCGGATGTGGTGGGGGATACGCGTGTTGGGGTTACCCCTTAGTCAGCGCGGCGCCGCAACTCGGCTAGGCTCCGGCTGTCACAAAGATCGGTCGAGGAGGCTCTGGGTGAAAGGGCAAGGCGCAGTGGGAAATCCAGAGCGCATCCCGGTTAAGCGGGCTGGTCGCGTCGCAGCGCTCGCCGCGCTGGTGATGCTGACCGCGACGGGCTGTTCCGGGGACGAGATCCTTCGCTTCGGCTGGCCGGTCGGGGTGACCCCGCAGGCGCACGACATGCGCACCCTGTGGACGTGGACGGTCGTCGCCGCGCTGGTCGTCGGTGTCATCGTCTGGGCGCTGATCTTCTGGACCGCGATCTTCCACCGCAAGAAGAAGACCGCAGACGGCGCGGAAGAGGAACTGCCGCGTCAGTTCCAGTACAACATCCCGCTGGAGATCTTCACGGTCGTCGTCCCGACGATCATGGTCTGCGTGCTGTTCTTCTTCACCGCGACCACCGAGAACCGCGTGCTCGCCGAGACGGAGAACCCGGACGTCACGGTCGACATCGTCGCGTTCCAGTGGAACTGGGAGTTCAAGTACAAGAGCGACTCCAAGAACCACGACGACCCCGAGATCACCACGGTCGGCAGTTCGACCGAGATCCCGCTGCTCGTCCTGCCGACGAACAAGACGATCCAGTACAACCTGCGGTCGGCCGACGTCATCCACTCGTTCTGGGTGCCTGAGTTCCACTTCAAGCGGGACGTCATGCCGGACCCGGAGAAGAACAACCAGGACTTCACCTTCCAGAACTCGATCGACAAGGAAGGTTCGTTCGTCGGCCGCTGCGCCGAACTGTGCGGCACCTACCACTCGGGGATGAACTTCGAGGTCAGGGCGCTCTCGCCGGACAAGTACGCGCAGTACATCCAGCTCCGCGGCACGGTGAACCCGAAGAGCGGCAAGCCGAACACGGCCTCAGAGGCGCTGACGGCGATGAACTGCGGCGACCTGTGCTCGCCCTACGCCGTCACCACCACCCCGTTCAACACCGACCGCACCGCGCGGGTCGCGTCCAACTGACCCGGCTGTTCGAGCCCGAAACAGGAGTGAGGCAACGTCCATGAAGGTCGAAGGACGGATTTTCTTCCTCGTCGCGGTCTTCTCCGTCGTCGTGGCGGGTATCTACGCGTACATGACCGGAACGATGACCCGGGACGGCGTCGAGCCGGTCGGGGTGGTGGCCCTGATCCTCACCGGTGGCCTGGCCTTCCTGGCCGGAAGCTACCTGCAGTTCGTGGCGCGGCGCATCGAGCCGCGCCCGGAGGACCGGGAAGACGCCGAGATCAGCGACGGTGCCGGTGAGCTGGGCTTCTTCAGCCCGGGCAGCTACTGGCCGATCGGTCTCGCGGCGGCCGCCGCGCTGACCGGCGTCGCGCTCGCGTTCTTCCACATCTGGCTGCTGATCATCGCGCTGGGCCTGGTCATCGTCGCCATCGGCGGGCTGGTGTTCGAGTACCACACGGGTCCGAACCACGACTGACGTTTGACGCCGGAAGCGGCGCCTTGGTCTCCGGACCGAGGCGCCGCTTTTCGCATTCAGAGGACTAGACGCGGGCAGGCCGGCGGGTCTCCGTGCGTTTCGGGGCCAGGGCGGCCGCCAGGACGGCCAGCATGCCGAGGCCCTCCGGCCACGTCGGACGGTGCCCGTAGGCGAGGACGTCCACCACCACCGCGACCACCGGATAGACGTAGGACAGCAGCGCCACCGTCGTGGTCGGCAGCTTCCCGATGCTCGCGTACATCAGGACGTACATCAGCGCGGTGTGCACGGTCCCGAGCAGGACCAGCCACAGCAGCCCCGAGGTGTCCGTGGGCAGCGGCGTGACGAGGAGGGCGGGTGCGAGCACGATCGTGCCGGTCACCAGCTGGACGGCGGCCAGAACGTGCGGGCGGAGGTGTTTGAGCTGCTTCGCGACGAAGGAAGCACCGGCGTACAGCGCGGCCGCGCCGAGAGCGAGCGCGATCCCCTCCAGGCGCACGGGTTTCCCGTCGGCGCCGTGCGCGGACAGCGAGATGAGCGTCACCCCGCCGAACGCGATCAGTGCCCGGATCAGCTGGCTCTTCGCCATCTTCTCGCCGAGAAACGCCGCCGCGAGACCGACCAGCATCAGCGGCTGGGTGTGGTAGACGACGGTGCTGACCCCGATCGAGGACAGTGTGTACGAGGCGAACAGCAGGACCCAGTTCCCGACCAGGAACAGTCCGCCGAGGACGGCGAGCAGCAGGTCGCGGCGGCTGAGCGTCCACGGGCGGAGCCAGCCCCGGGCAGCACTCCACACCAAAAGCAGCAGGCCGCCGACGAGGCTCCTCGCGAACGCCACGGCGGGTGCTTCGGCGCCGCTTTCGAGAACGACGGCACCGATCGTGCCGGAGAGTGCCATCGCGGCGGTCCACTGCAGCACGGGGTTGTTCTTGTTCATGGCGACCACTTTCGCCCTCGCGCCCGCGTCCGAACAGTGTCAGAGATGACATCGACCGCAAAACTTGTGACACACTGCGCCGATGGATGTGAAGAAGGTCGCGGTGGTGCTCGCCGATCAGGTCTCGCCGTTCGAACTCGGCGTCGCGTGCGAGGTTTTCGGCACCGATCGCAGCGCCGACGGCATCGAGGGCTGGGAGTTCGCGGTGTGCTCGCCCGGCGGCGAGAACGTCCTGAGCTGGTCCGGTTTCGGGCTCGACGGGCTGGAGAGCCTGGACTTCGCGGCATCCGCCGACTTGCTGATCGTCCCGACCTGCGCGCCGCGCAGCGCGTGCCCACCGGAGCCGGTGCTCGAAGTCCTGCGTGACGCGGCGAGCCGCGGCGCCTGGGTCGCGGGCTTCTGCGCGGGTGTCTTCTCGCTCGGGTACGCGGGGCTCCTCGACGGGCGCAACTGCACCGTGCACTGGGTCTACGAGCGGGAGTTCCGGTCGCGCTTCCCGACGGCGAAGGTCGATCCGAAGGCGTTGTACGTCGACGACGGCGGTGTCCTCACCAGCGCGGGGACCGTCGCCGCCGTCGACCTGTGCCTGCATCTGGTGCGGGAGCTGCGAGGCGTCGCGGCGGCCACCGCGCTGGCCAGGCGGATGGTCGCGGCGCCGCACCGGGTCGGCGGGCAGGCGCAGTTCGTGCAGGCGCCGGTGCCCGAGACCGCCGCGCCGGACGACACGGTGCTCGCCGAAGCGCTCGAATGGATCGAGCGGCGCTTGGACCGGCCCTTCACCGTCGCGGAGCTCGCCCGGCGCAGCGGGTTGGGGGAGCGCACGTTCCTGCGCCGGTTCTCGGCGGCCACCGGGACGACGCCGCACCGGTGGCTCACCGAACGCCGCCTCGACCGCGCGCAATCACTGCTCGAAGAAGGTCGTCTGTCCATTGAGGACATAGCAGTCGCCTGCGGTTACGCCTCCGCGGCTGCGCTGCGGCATCAGTTCGGCAAGCTGCGCGGGACCAGTCCGAGTGCTTATCGCAGGACGTTTTCCGTTGGTTGAACGGAGATATCGTGTCCGACGGTGACGTCGACGTACTCGGGAACCTCCTCGTGCGCGTCCCCGACCGTGAGCGTTCCCGTCGGCTCGAAGAGCAACAAGGACGCACCGTCCACTGAGGACGGTTTGTGATACGTCCCGCGCGGGACGACGAACATCGAGCCGCGCGGGAGCGTGACGACCCGTTCGCCGCCGTCCTCGCGCAGCGCGATGTCCAGGGTGCCGTCGAGGACGAGGAAGAACTCGTCGGTGTTCTCGTGGACGTGCCAGACGTGCTCGCCCGCGACCTTGGCGAGGCGGACGTCGTAGTCGTTGACGTGGGCGACGATCCGCGGGCTCCAGATCTCGTCGAAACCGGCCAGCGCGGTCCCCAGATCGATCGGTTGCTTGCTCATGATCCGATCCTGACCGCTGGACCGCCGGAGCGGTGAGTGCTAGGAATCGCATATGTCGCATGATTCCTCGCACGAGGTCGCCGTCCTGGTCGACGAAGGATCGAACCCGTTCGAAATGGGCGTCGCGACCGAGCTCTTCGGCCTGCGGCGGCCGGAACTGGGCAGGCCCTGGTACGGCTTCACCCTGTGCGCCGCGGAGCCGTCCGTGCGCATGCACCTGGGCATGTTCACGCTCACCGGGGTCGCCGGGCTCGAAGCCGTCGAGGCCGCGGACACGGTGATCGTGCCCAACCGGCCCGATCCGGAGAACCCGGCCGGGGAAGAGGTGCTGGCGGCCATCCGTGCCGCGGCCGCGCGGGGCGCCCGGCTGGTGAGCTTCTGCACCGGCGCCTTCACCCTCGCGCAGGCCGGAGTCCTGGACGGACGGCGCGCGACGACCCACTGGAAGTGGGCAGGGCTCTTCCGCGAGCAGTATCCCGAGGTGCTGCTGGAGCCGGACGTCCTCTTCGTCGACGACGGCGACGTCCTGACCGCGGCGGGCAGCGCGGCCGCGCTCGATCTGGGGCTGCACCTGATCAGCCGGGACCACGGCGCCGAGATCGCGAACGCGGTGAGCAGGCGGCTGGTGTTCGCCGGGCACCGCGACGGCGGGCAACGGCAGTTCGTCGAGCGTCCGCTGCCGCCGGTGCCGGACACGTCGCTGGCGCCGGTGCTCGCCTGGGCACGTGAACGGCTGGACCGCCCGCTCACCGTCGCCGACCTCGCCGCGCGGGCGGCGGCCAGCCAGGCGACGCTGCACCGGCGGTTCCGCGCCGAACTGGGGACGACGCCGCTGGCGTGGCTCACCACGGAGCGGATCGCGCTGGCGTGCCGGCTGATCGAGCGCGGGGAGCAACGGCTGGACCGGGTGGCGCGGGCTTCGGGATTCGGTACCGCCGCGAACCTGCGTACGCAGCTGCGGCGGGCTACGGGACTGACGCCTACGGCTTACCGGGCGCGGTTCAGTACCGCCTCGTGACCGGTCGCCAATGCTATGAAAGGTCCTTTCCTTGCAAATTTTGCAAGGAAAGGACCTTTCATAGCGCTCTCTTGAGGGCCAAGCGGCCGTGAGTGGTCAGGCGAAGGCGATCCACCGGTTCAGCAGGTCGGCCGCCGCACCGGAATCGATGGCCGAGGCCGCCCGCGCGAGCCCGGCCGCCAAGTCGTCTTCCAGCGATCCCGAGAATCCGGTGAAAGCCGCCAGCGCGGCGGCCGAGTTGAGCAGCACCGCGTCCCGTACCGGCCCGGTCTTCCCGGCCATCACCTGACGGAACACCTCGGCGTTGTGCGCCGCGTCGCCGCCGCGCAGGTCCTCCGCGGTCACCCGGGGAATGTCCAGCGACGCGGGATCGAAGCTCCGCTCGGTGATCTCGCCGCCGGAGACTACCCACACCGAACTCGTGGTCGTGGTGGTGATCTCGTCCAGCCCGTCGTCGCCGCGCACGAGCAACACGGTCGTGCCGCGCCGCGCGAACACCTCGGCCAGCACACGGGTCTTGTCCTCGTACGCGCAGCCGATCAGCGAACTGCGCGGCTGCGCCGGGTTGGTCAGGGGGCCGAGCAGGTTGAACGTCGTCGGCACGCCCAATTCGCCGCGGGTCGGGCCGGCGTGACGGAGGGCGGGGTGGAACTTCGGCGCGAAGCAGAAGCCGATGCCCAATTCGTTGACGCTGCGCTGGACCATCTCGGGCGGCAGGTCGATGGTGACGCCCAGCTCCTCCAGTACGTCGGCCGCGCCGGACTTCGACGACGCGCTCCGGTTGCCGTGCTTGGCCACCGGGGCGCCTGCCGCGGCCGTCACCACCGTGGCCATGGTGGAGATGTTGACCGAATTGGACCGGTCGCCGCCGGTGCCGACGATGTCCACCGACGGCCCGTCGATCGTCACCCGCCTGGCGTGCGCCAGCATGGCGTCGGCCATGCCGGAGATCTCCGCCGGAGTCTCACCCTTGGCGCGCAGCGCGACGGCGAACCCGGCGATCTGGGAGGGCGTCGCCGCCCCGCTCATGATCTGGTCCATCGCCCACGCGGTGTCCTCCTCGGACAGATCCGCGCGCGCGATGAGCTGATTGAGCAGGGACGGCCAGGTTTTAGTGGTCATCATCGGAAGTCCTCCGGGGGTCTCGACGGCCCGGCTTCCCGCTGGACGCACGGGCCGCGAGAGCCGAGTACAGCGCCGGTACGTGGACCTCGTGGCCGCACGTCCAGCGGAACCCTGGATCCGCCGAATACCCCCGAAGCACTTCCGATGGTGACCACTTCGCGGCCGAGCCCATCGGCTCAGCCGTGCACGGCCGGCACCCGCCGGGCGCGCAGCACGTCGGCGACGGTTTCGGCGGCGGTCAGCGGGTCGAGCGGGTGGACCAGCACCGCGTCGGCCTGCGACCAGGTCGCGAGCCAGCGGTCGTCCTTGCGCCGCACCGAGACGATGATCGGCGGGCAGTCCTCGATCTCGTTCTTCAGCTGACGGGTCAGCCCGATGCCGCCGGTCGGCTGCGCCTCGCCGTCGAGGATGGCCAGGTCCACGTTGCCCGCGTCCATCTCGACGAGGACCTCGGAGATGCCGGACGCCTCGGTGTAGTCCACCCGGCCGAGGTCGGCGGCGGGCCTGCGGCCGACGGCGTTGATGATCGCCTCGCGCACCTCCGCCTTGTGGCTGAACACCAGGATCCGCATCGCCTGCTCGCCCATGAGCGCGCCTCCGCCTCGTCTAGTCATGTCGACCCCGCGATGTTATCCGCCATGACCGACATCACGTGGACGCACCCGACGGCTGGAGCGCGTCCCAGCCCAGCGAATCGCCGCCGAGCCGCTGCGCGAGGCCCGCCATCCGTGACCGTTCCTGCGCGCAGTGCAGCGCGTCGAGGGTCTGGACCCGTACCGCGTGCGCGAGGGCGAAGTCGCCGTCCGGTCCCTGTTCTCGCAGCTCCCAGCCGTCCTGAGCGAGGATCGAGGCCGCCTCTTCCACCTTTTCGGGCGGCAGCTTCAAGTGATGGCGCAGGATCGCGGGCGCACCGGCGACCCAAGCGGGTGATCTCGCCAACGCCGAAGAATCCGCCTCGGCGGGATCGAAGGCCTCCACGACGACCTCCACGCCGGGCGTGTCGACCGTCAGGCCGGGGAGTTTCGGCTTCTTGACCAGGTCACGAAGCCGATCTAGTAAACCCATGAGTAGCCCTGTTCCCACTTTCGTTCAGATGTGACCCGACACGCATGCGACTTGCCGTGGACCCACCCGGCGGGCCCCGTGCGTGAGAGGACATAATGCGACGCGTGACAACGGCAGCTCCCACCATCAGCCAGCGGGTCCACTCGCTGAACCGGCCGAACATGGTCAGTGTCGGCACCATCGTGTGGCTGTCCAGCGAACTGATGTTCTTCGCCGGACTGTTCGCCATGTTCTTCACCGTGAAGGCGCAGAACGCGTCCGGCCAATGGCCGCCGCCGCTGCACGGTGAGCCCTTCCACCTGAACATCGCGCTGGCGATCCCGTTCACCGTGATCCTCGTGGCGTCGTCGTTCACCTGCCAGTTCGGCGTGTTCGCCGCCGAAAAGGGTGACGTGTTCGGCCTTCGCCGCTGGTACATCATCACGTTGATCATGGGCGCGATCTTCGTCGGCGGTCAGGGTTACGAGTACATCAACCTGATTCACGAGGGGCTGACCATCCCGTCCGGCGCGTACGGAACGGTCTTCTACCTCGCGACCGGGTTCCACGGCTTGCACGTCATCGGCGGGCTCGTCGCTTTCGTGTACTTGCTCATCCGCACCAAGCTGAGCAAGTTCACCCCGGCTCAGGCCACCTCGGCGATCGTCGTGTCGTACTACTGGCACTTCGTCGACATCGTGTGGGTGGGCCTGTTCGCGGTGATCTACATCCTTCCGTGAACGAAGCCGCCACCACGACCTATCGGCCTGAACTGACAGCAAGGGTTGCCGCAAGATGACCTCCAGCAAGAACAACACGGAGCGCCGCTTCCGCAAGCGGTCAAAGGCTCGCAGGCGGTTCGCCGGCGCGCTGGCGCTCGGGATCGCGCTGCTGAGCGTGGGCGGGTTGTACGCCGTTTTCGCCCCGGAGCCGCAGACCGCGCAGGCGCAGGGCGAATCCGCCCTCCTGCGTGAGGGCGAGAAGCTCTACAACAACACGTGTATCGAATGTCACGGGCCGAAGCTCGAAGGTGTCACCGACCGTGGCCCGAGCCTCATCGGCATCGGCGACGCGGCCGTGTACTTCCAGACCTCCACCGGCCGCATGCCCGCGGTGCGGCAGGAAGCCCAGGCGCAGCGGAAGCCGCCGAAGCTGACCGAGGCCGAGATCAACGCGCTCGGCGCCTACATCCAGGCCAACGGCGGCGGCGTGCAGCGTCCCGCCGAGAAGGGTGACGCGCTGCGCGGCGAGGACGTCGCGCGCGGCAGCGAACTCTTCCGCCTCAACTGCGCCTCCTGCCACGGCTTCACCGGCCGCGGCGGCGCGCTCTCCTCGGGCAAGTTCGCCCCGAACCTGGACCCGGCCACGGAAGAGCAGATCTACACCGCGATGCTCACCGGGCCGCAGAACATGCCCAAGTTCTCCGACCGGCAGCTCTCGCCGGAGGAGAAGAAGGACATCATCGCGTTCGTGAAATCCGTTAGTGACGGGAAGAACTCCCCTGGCGGTAGCTCGCTCGGCGGTCTCGGCCCGGCTTCGGAGGGTGCGATCGCGTGGATCGTCGGGATCGCCGCGCTGATCGGCGTGACGTTGTGGATTGGATCGAAGGCATGAGCGCCGAAGGGCCGAAGCCGCCGACAGAGGCGGAGTTGGCGGACATGGATCGCGACCAGCTGGTCAAGCTGGGTACCGCGCTCGACGGGGTCGAGATCATCGAATACCCGACGCCTTGGCCGGTCGAGGGGACGAAGGCGGAGAAGCGCGCCGAGCGCGCCGTCGCCCTCTGGTTCGTGCTGGCCGCGCTATCCGGCCTCGCGTTCGTGGTCCTCCTCGCGTGGCCGCACTGGTTCGAGTACAAGGAGCCGGGCAAGACCGGCTACACCATGTACACGCTGTACACGCCGCTGCTCGGTGTCACGCTCGGCGTGGCCGTGCTCGCGATCGGTGTCGGCGCCGTCCTCTACACCAAGAAGTTCATCCCGGCCGAGGTCGCGGTCCAGGAGCGCGGGGACGGCGGTTCCAAGGAGGTCGACAAGGCCACCATCCTCGCCCAGCTCGCCGACTCGGGCAGCCGCAGCACCATCGCGCGCCGCTCGATGATCAAGCGGTCCGCGGGTGCCGGAGCCGGTGTGCTCGGCCTCGCCGTCGCGGCGCTGCCGGTCGCGTCCTTCATCAAGGACCCGTGGAAGGACACCGAGAACCGCGACTCGCTGTGGCACTCGGGCTGGAAGAAGAACTTCCCGGACGAGAAGGTCTACCTGCGCCGCAACACCGGCCGTCCGCACGAGATCTCCCTGGTCAAGGCCGAGGACCTCGACGCGGGCGCGATGGAGACGGTGTTCCCGTACCGCGAGTCCGAGAAGGACGACGAGCACGCGCTGTCGGCCGCCTTCAAACGCGTCGACAACCCGGTCATGCTGATCCGTCTCCGCCCGACCGACGCCGCCAAGGTCGTCAAGCGTCAGGGCCAGGAGGACTACAACTTCGGCGACTACTACGCGTACACGAAGATCTGCAGCCACGTGGGCTGCCCGACCTCTCTGTACGAGCAGCGGACCAACCGCATCCTCTGCCCCTGTCACCAGTCGCAGTTCGACGCGCTCCACTACGCCAAGCCGATTTTCGGGCCGGCGACGAGGCCGTTGGCCCAGCTTCCGATTACAGTGGACTCTGAGGGCTACCTGATCGCGCGCGGAGACTTCAACGAGGCCGTCGGACCGGCCTTTTGGGAGCGTAAGTCATGAGTTCACTCACCACCCCGACGAAGGGGACGAACCCGGTCGAGAAGGCCGCGGGCGCTGGTGCGAAGTGGGCCGACGACCGGTATCACCTGGCCAAGGGTATGCGGCACCAGCTGAACAAGGTGTTCCCGACGCACTGGTCGTTCCTGCTCGGCGAGATCGCGCTTTACAGCTTCATCATCTTGTTGCTGTCGGGTGTGTATCTCACGCTGTTCTTCGACCCCTCCATGGAGGAGGTCGTCTACAACGGCAGCTACACCGGTCTGCAGGGCGTCGAGATGTCGCGGGCCTTCGCGACCACGCTGGACATCTCGTTCGACGTCCGCGGTGGTCTGTTCGTGCGTCAGCTGCATCACTGGGCCGCGCTGATCTTCGTGGCCTCGATGATGGTGCACATGTTCCGGATCTTCTTCACCGGTGCGTTCCGGCGTCCGCGTGAGGCGAACTGGGTCATCGGTGCGCTGCTGCTGGTTTTGGGCATGTTCGAGGGCTTCTTCGGCTATTCGCTGCCGGACGACCTGCTCTCCGGTACCGGTATCCGCGCGACCCTGTCGGGCATCGTGCTCTCCGTGCCGGTCATGGGCACGTGGCTCCACTGGGCGCTGTTCGGCGGGGAGTTCCCGGGCAACGAGATCATCCCGCGCCTGTACACGATCCACATCCTGCTGCTGCCGGGCATCATGCTCGGTCTGGTGGCCGCGCACCTCGCGCTGGTCTGGTACCAGAAGCACACGCAGTTCCCGGGCGTGCGCCGCAAGGAGACCAACGTCGTCGGTGTCCGCATCATGCCGGTCTTCGCGCTCAAGGGCGGTGCGTTCTTCGCACTGGTCACCGGCGTCATCGCGCTGATGTCGGGCCTGTTCCAGATCAACCCGATCTGGAACATCGGCCCGTACAACGCCGCGCAGGTGTCGGCCGGTTCGCAGCCGGACTGGTACATGGCCTGGGCCGACGGCATGCTGCGGATCTGGCCCGCGTGGGAGCTCTACCTCGGGAACTACACGGTTCCGGCGGTGTTCTTCCCCGGCGCCATCGGGATGCCGCTGCTGATCGGGTTGCTGCTGATGTATCCCTGGATCGAGCGAAAGCTGTCCAAGGACACCGCGCACCACAACCTGCTGCAGCGTCCGCGCGACGTCCCGGTGCGGACCTCGCTGGGCATCATGGCCCTGACGTTCTTCGCGGTCATCATGCTGTCGGGCTTCAACGACATCATCGCGTTCGCCTTCGACATCTCGCTGAACGCGACGACGTGGGCGGGCCGGATCGGTGTGCTGCTGGCACCGCCGATCGCGTACTACATCACCTACCGGATCTGTCTCGGCCTTCAGCGGGCCGACCGCGAGGTACTGGAGCACGGTGTCGAGACCGGCATCATCAAGCGTCTGCCGCACGGTGAGTTCATCGAGATCCACCAGCCGCTCGGCCCGGTGGACGACCACGGCCACCCGATCCCGCTCGAGTACCAGGGCGCGTCGGTGCCGAAGAAGATGAACAAGCTCGGCTCGGCGGGGCACGCCGTCGCCGGTTCGACCTGGTCCCCGGACCCGGTCGAGGAGACGATCGCGCTGGAGCGCGCCCGGGCAGGCGGGCACGGCAACGGCAAGGTCGACGACATCGGTGGCGAGCCCTCTCAGGACCGCAAGGAGATCACCTCCGGGCACTGACCCGGGAGACACGCGTGAAGGCCCCCTTCCCTCGGCTGAGCCGAGGGAAGGGGGCCTTCACGCGCTTCAGGGCTAAACAGGTCCGGAGGGCGGCTCCGAATGCTATGAAAGGTCCTTTCCTTGCAAAATTTGCAAGGAAAGGACCTTTCATAGCATTCGCTTCAGGACAAGAAGAAGGCTCAGGCGCCTTCGACGCCGATGTCGAACGCGGACTCGCTGTCGGCCTTCGAGTACGACCGGAAGGCGATATGCGTGACCGTGCTCAGCACACCGGGGACCTTGCCGATCTTCGCCGGGATCAGATCCGCGAGGTCTTCGTGGGCCGCGACGCGGACCGAAGCGATCAGGTCGACGTCGCCCGCGCAGGAGTAGACCTCGCGGACGCCTTCGATGTCCGCGATCGCCTGTGCCGCTTCGGGGATTGCATCGGCTTCGACCTGGATCAGCACGATCGCCGTGATCAAAGGGTCCTCCTGTGTTCGTTGTCGCGCGCTGACGGGAACGCGCCGAAGGAGCGCAGTCAGCAGTCCGGCTAACTCGACCAGGCAGGGCGCCCCTTCATCGCGTTTCCGTGGGCCTTCGGCCCGAAAGAGGCGCGCGAGGTGAAGTCTCCGTCGGGCGCGGGGCGCCCTTGGGGAGACCGCATCGGTCCCGCCAAGGGAAGATCCTAGCCCGCCACCCGTTCCAGCGCCGTCGCGCTCGCCGCCAGGTCGAGCCACTCCTGCCAGCCGCCCGCGACGGCGGCGGGCTCCGCCCAGGGATGCGTCGTGCGCAC
This sequence comes from Amycolatopsis sp. cmx-4-54, assembly GCF_046548895.1. Classification (NCBI taxonomy): domain Bacteria; kingdom Bacillati; phylum Actinomycetota; class Actinomycetes; order Pseudonocardiales; family Pseudonocardiaceae; genus Amycolatopsis; species Amycolatopsis sp. cmx-4-54. The sequence continues at coordinate 322,727 of NZ_JAEBEJ010000010.1, read as the reverse complement.
GAGCCGGACGCCCGGGCGGGTCAGCCAGCGCAGGAGGATGCCGATCTCCTCCGGGATCGCGCCGAAGAGCGGGCCGGGCCCCGGGATCACCGTCTCCGCCGAGGCCACGAGCATCTCGACGACCGGCATCGGCGGCACCCCGCGCCGCGCGACCCCCGCCGACGCGAGCCTGCCGTGCCGGATCACCGCCAGTTCCCAGCCGCCGTTGCCGTCCGGCCCGGCGGCGATCAGTTCCGGGATGCCGGCGAGCGCCGATTGCCGGTGCGCACGGCCGACCGCCCGGATCAACCCGGCCAGCTGATCTCGATGCTGGGCGGCCTGTTCGTAGTGCTCCGCCGCGGAGAGCCGGGCCAGCTGATCGGCGGCTGCCCGCAGCGGACCTCCGTCCGTCCCGGCGATGAGCCCGGACACCGCCAGCACGCTCGGCCGGTACGCCTCGACCGTCTGCTTCCCGGCGCACGGCGCGCCGCAGCGCCCGAGCTCGGCGAGGACGCAGGGTGTCCCGTTCGGCGCGGTGGCCGAGATGCGCTGGGTGCACGTCCGCAGGCCCGAGGCGCCGGCGAGGGTGTCCGCGGCGGACCGGGCGTCGGTCTGGGTGCGGAAGGGCCCCAGCATCCCGTCTCGCGGCATGCGGACCACCGACAGGCGGGGGAACGCCTCCTCGGTCAGCGCGACCCACCACGCGTGCCGTGGGTTCTTGGAACGGCGGTTGTACATCGGGCGGTGGGCGGCGATCAGCCGCAGCTCCCGGACGGCGGCCTCCAGCGCGTGCGCGCATTCGACCGCGTCGACCCGTTCGGCGAGCGCGACCATCTCCCGGATCCGCCCGCGGCTCTCCGAACCGGTGAAGTACTGCCGGACCCGGCGGCGCAGATCGGACGACGTCCCGACGTAGAGGACCTCGTCGCTCGGGCCGCGGAACAGGTAGACGCCGGGCCTCGACGGCAGGTGCTCGGCCAGCGAGCGTTTGCGGCGCTGGGCGGCGGTCACCTCGGGCAGGTAGTCCAGGAGCTCCTCGAGGGTGTGGACGCCGAGGTTGCCCACCCGTTCGAGCAGGGCGTGCAGGACGTCGACGGTGGCGCGCGCGTCGGCGAGCGCGCGGTGGTTGGGGGTCGTGCGCGCGCCGAACAACGCGGCCAGCGCGGAAAGCCGGTAGCTGGGCGTCTCGTCGCGGGAGATGACCCGGCGGGCGAGCCGGACCGTGCAGACGACGGCCGTCTTGGGCCAGTGGTAGCCGTGGCCTTCGCAGGCCGCGCGCATGAAGCCGGTGTCGAAGGCGGCGTTGTGCGCGACGAGCACGGTACCGGAGATGAACTCGAGGAACGCGGGCAGCACGCGCTCGATCCGGGGAGCGTCGTAGACCATCGCGCCGGTGATACCGGTGAGCTCGACGATCTGCGGCGGGATCGGCATCCCCGGATTGACGAAGGTGGCGAACTCGCCGACGATCTCGCCGGCGCGGACCTTGACCGCCCCGATCTCGGTGATCCCGTCCGGACCGGGTTTCGTCCCTGTCGTCTCCAGGTCGAATACGACGAAAGTGATGTCCCGCAAAGGAGTTCCCAGCTCGTCGAAGGCGAGTTGCGCCGCGCCGGGCCGCCGTCCGCTGTCCATGGTCGGGCACAGTAGGGCCGGGCACCGACAATCCCGGGGCGTCCCATCGAGCGCGCCCCGAGGGCATGGGGCCTACGCTGGAGCGATGCAACCGCAGCCCGCAGTGCCCGAATCGCCCGAGGACGCCACCGGCGGCCCCTCGGGTGTCGTGGCGTCGGCGGGTGCGCAGGAGACCTCCGAGGAGGTGCCCGCCGAAGGCTGGACGTCCTTGCCGGAAACCGTACGCGAGCGGATCGCCGAGCTGGCGGCCGCCGCCGTCGGCAAACTGCCGTCCGCCGACGTGCCGAGGCAGCTGCGCCCGGTCGCGAAGTTCGCCCCGGCGAAACGGGCGAAACTCGGCGGGACGGCGTTGCTCGCCGCGCTGGGGGAGTCCTCGCAGTTCCGGGTCGCGGTCACCGAATGGCTGCGCGACCACCGCAAGGACGCCCTCGACCCGAACGCCGCCGATTCCGTCGCCGCCGCGGCCGCCGCCGTGCTCCTCGGCGAGGCGGGAGCGGCCGGACGGGTCCGGCTGGTGGCGAAGAACGCCGAAGAGACGGCGTTGCGCGCCGAACGCGACGCCGCGCTGGCCCGCAACCAGCGGCTTGAGGCCGAACTGGCCCAGCTGCGCGAAGAGTTGCGCGAGGCCAAGGAGACCGCCAGCGGTGCGCGGGGAGAACGCGACGCCGAGGTCGAGAAGCTGCTGAAGCGTTTGCGGGAACAGGGTGTCCAACTTCGCCAGGCGAAGGACGCCGTCGTCGAGGCTCACGCTCAGCTGGAAAGCGGAGGCGCTGAGAGCGCTGAGGAGATCAAGGCGCTGAAGGCTCAGCTGGCCCGTGAGAGGCAGCGTGTCGCGGCAGAGCGGGCGCGGGCGGAGAAGGCCGTCACGGACGCCGAGGTCGCCCGTCAGTCCGCCCGCGAGGCGCGTCAGGCCGACGAGGTCAGGCTCGGGCTGCTGCTGGACACGATCGAAGGCGCCGTCGGCGGGCTGCGCCGGGAACTTTCGGTGAGCGCGCGGGGGCAGCGGCCGGCGGACATGGTCCGCGGCGCGACGTCGGGTATCGGGGCCGGCGGCAAGATCCAGGACGTCACCGGGCTCGACCGGCATCTCGCGTTGCCCAACGTGCATCTGATCGTCGACGGCTACAACGTCACGAAGACCGGATATCCGGAGCTGGCGTTGTCCGACCAGCGCGACCGGCTGATCCACCAGCTCTCCGCGCTCGCCGCGCGGACTTCGGCCGAAGTCACGGTGGTGTTCGACGGCGCCGGTGTGCTCTCCGTGCCCGCCGCGGTGCCGCGCGGGGTGCGGGTGCTGTTCTCCGAACGCGGTGTCCTCGCGGACGACGTCATCCGGTCCCTGGTCGCGGCGGAGCCGCCCGGGCGGCCGATGGTGGTGGCGAGCACGGACCGGGCGGTGGCGGACTCGGTGCGGCGCAAGGGTGCGCACCCGGTGCCGTCCGCGGTGCTGGTGTCGCGGCTCAGCCGGGTGTGATCGCCGGGCTCCTGCCGGAAGCGTTGCGAAAGCCACTTTCGCAACCTTCAGCGTTGCGAAAGTGGCTTTCGCAACACCAGTCGCCCGCTGGAACACCCGTGACCACGGGCGTCGTGAGGGGGTCCCCGGCCGGACATCGAGGGTGTCTTGCGGCTCGGGCGGGCCGAAACTGTCGGTGGTCGCTCTTAATGTGCACCTCACCACTGAAAGTGAGGAGTGCGAGATGCACGACAAGGCCATCGCCGATATAGCGGACATAGAGACACTCGTCATCGATTGCGACCGGTGCGCCGTCCGCGGTGACGCATGTCATGACTGTGTCGTCAGCGTCCTCCTCGGCGCGCCGCCGGCGCTCGAATGGGACGCCGACGAACGAAAAGCGGTCGACGCGCTCGCGGAAGCGGGGATGGTCCCGCGACTCCGGATGGTCGCGATCGTGGAGCAGGAGCGCCGGAAGTCCGCCTGAGACACGCCACTACCGGGACAGTCGACGAGTGGTCGATCCGATCGGGTGAACGGTAGGTAGTCGCGACAGGCCCCAGGATGTAACGCCCGTCACATCTTTCCGCTCATGCTGGTCCGAAGGTGTTTCGGCGCATCACGGAGAGTTTTTGCGCTTGCCATGGTGGACGTGGTGCCCGTGGTTTCGTAACCTGTCCGAGATCTCGTGGCCGGAAGTCGTCGCCAGACGACGACACGGGATCGCCACCGAAGCAGCTTTGTCGGGGAGTTGCACCAAAACCAGCCACGCGCCAAAACCTGTTGCGATAACTCGCGGCCAGGCGCGAGGCGGGAACGCGGGGAACCGCGCGGGCCCTCACGGCCGGCGTCGCGGCTTCGCGGAAGAGGGCCCCCGACCTCTTCGTCCCGGGTTCCGAGTCGGTGGCCGACAGCAAAGGAGACACGCGCGACCGTGCAGTCGCATCCAGTGAAGCGCGTGGTGTCAGGAGCTTTGGCCGCGGCCGCGGTGATCACCGCGGTGACCGTCGTCCAGGCCCCCGCCACCGCCGCCCCAGGCCCCGCCCTCCAGCAACCCCCGTCCGGCTCGGACGCGCTCGCCAAGTACCGCGACCTCGCGGCACAAGCTGAGAAGGCGAACGAAGACCTCCTCAAGGCGAAGGACGACCTCGCCGCGAAGCAGGGTGAGCTCGACAAGGCCACCGCCGACGCCGCAGCCGCCAAGGATCTCGGCGTCAAGGCGGCCGGTGACGAGAAGACGTTCCAGGCCGAGGTGAACAAGTTCGCCGGTGCCTCCTTCACCAGCGGTGTGCAGCTGAACAAGCTGTCTTCGCTGCTGTCGGGCGCGTCGACCCAGGACTTCCTGGAGCGCTCCTCGGCGCTCGAGGTCCTCGCCGCGAACAAGAACACCGCCCTGAACAACCTGAGCGGTGCCGTCGCCCAGGCCGCGGCCGCTGCCAAGCAGGCCGCGGACGCGCAGAACACGGCCACCGCCGCCCGTGACACGGCCGCCAAGCTGACCACGGACATCGAGGCGCGCCAGAAGACGCTGAACGACCAGCTCAAGGAGATCCAGCGGGCCAGCGGCAACCTGAGCGCCGCGGATCGCAACGCCCAGAAGGACAAGGGCGGCGCGTTCCCGGACCTGCCCGCTCCGGGTCCCGCGGCCGCCGCGGCTCTCTCGGCCGCGAAGAGCAAGCTCGGCAGCCCCTACGGCTGGGGCGACGTCGGCCCTTCGTCGTTCGACTGCTCGGGTCTGATGCTCTGGGCGTACAAGCAGGCGGGGCTCACCCTGCCGCGGTCCAGCCGTCAGCAGGCGACCTTCGGCGCCCCGGTGCAGCGGTCGCAGCTCCAGCCGGGAGACCTGGTGTTCTACAACTCGCCGGTCTCGCACGTCGGCATGTACGTCGGCAACGGCATGATGGTGCACGCGCCGACCACCGGTGACGTCGTCAAGGTGTCGCCGCTGCAGAACAACTACGTCGGCGCCCGTCGCCCGACGGCCTGACGAACAGACGACAAGGGGCGGTACCGCGCAGGCGGTGCCGCCCCTTTCGTATGCGGCGCGCCAAGTAGCCTGCAGGGGTGCTGAGGACCCTGCTGGTGACCAACGACTTCCCGCCCCGGCCAGGCGGCATCCAGAACTACCTGAACTCGCTGGCCACCCGTCTGCCCGCGGACGACCTGGTCGTCTACGCGCCGTCCTGGGAATCGAGCACCGGCTCGCACGGCGAGTTCGACGCCGTCGCCCCGTTCGAGGTGGTGCGCCATCCGACGTCGCTGATGCTGCCGACGCCGGACGTGCTCAAACGGGCCAAGGAGATCATGCGCGCCCGCGACTGCGAGGCCGTCTGGTTCGGCGCCGCGGCGCCGCTGGCGTTGCTGGGGCATCCGCTGCGCGCGGCCGGGGCCCGCCGGGTCCTGGCGTCGACGCACGGCCACGAGGTCGGCTGGTCGATGCTTCCGGGCTCCCGGCAGGCATTGCGGCGCATCGGCGACACCGTCGACGTGATCACCTACGTCAGCAAGTACACGCGCTCCCGGTTCTCGGCCGCCTTCGGCCCGATGGCGGGGCTGGAGATGCTCCCGTGCGGTGTCGACACCGCGCTCTATCGCCCGGATCCGGCCGCGGGCAAGGAGATCCGCGAACGGCACGGTCTCGGTGACCGTCCGACGATCGTGTGCGTTTCGCGGCTGGTCCCGCGCAAGGGCCAGGACATGCTGATCAAGATCCTGCCCGAACTCCGCAAGCGGATCCCGGACGTGGCGCTGCTGATCGTCGGCGGCGGCCCGTACCGCAAGACCCTCACCGGGCTCGTCGAGGCGCTGGGCGTCGAAGACAGCGTCGTCATCACCGGATCGGTGCCGTGGAAGGAATTGCCCGCGCACTACAACGCGGGTGACGTCTTCGCGATGCCGGCGCGGACGCGCGGGAAGGGGCTCGACGTCGAAGGCCTGGGCATCGTGTACCTGGAGGCCTCGGCGACCGGGCTGCCGGTCGTCGCCGGGAATTCCGGCGGCGCGCCGGAAACGGTGCTGGACGAGGTCACCGGGCACGTCGTCGACGGCCGTGACGAGCAGCAGCTGCGGGAGACGCTGGCCGCGTTGCTGGCCGATCCGGTGCGGGCGCGGCGGATGGGCGCGGCGGGTCGCGAATGGGTCGGCGAGAACTGGCGGTGGGAGACCATGGCGGGCAGGCTTTCCGGGCTGCTCGACGGCGATCCCGTCGCGGCGGTGCGCTGAGTGTCTGTTGGTGAACCCGCGCCGCGATCGACGTCGGCAGGGCGCGACCTGGTAAAGCTCGTTCCTGTGGGCGATCAGGGCGCCCTGCCACCGCGATAGCGGGGCCTTCGGCCGGGCGGGGTTCACGCGTTAGGTCCGTTCTACGAGGCCGTCCTCAGCTCCGCCAACAGGCTCGGAGGAGTCAGGGTTCGTAACGCGCCGGATGCTTCGGATCGTCGACGCGGATCACGACGTCGGACAACGCCGAAGGGTCGACTTCCCCTTCGTAGCGCTCATATGCGGGGAGCGCCCATTCGTCGGGCACTCGCCGCTTGAGCGCGGCCGGCGAGAGCCACAGGTGCACGCTCAGGTCGTAAGCGAGCCCGGCGCCGAAGAGGAACTCGCCGTCCAGCAGGACGACGCCGCCCTCGGGCAGGGCGACGCGTTCGGCACGGGTGGCGCGATCGCGGACCGGATCCCACAGCGACGGGAGGACCAGCCCGCTGCCGTCTTCGGCGAGCGGGTCCAGCACCTCACGACGGAGGGCGCCGAGGTCGAGCCAGTCGGTGTAGCGCGAATCCGGGTCTTCCTTGCCGCGTTCGAAACGCAGCGAAGCGGGCCTGAGGAAGTCGTTCGCCGAGACCCGCAACGCCGCGTGACCGGCGACCCGCAGGGGATCGACCAGGGCGTCGGCGAGTTCTGTGGTGTCGGTCGCACCGGCCGCGCCGTCGATCGCGACCGCGATCCGGCGGCGGCCCGTGATGGCCGTGATGCGCTGGGTCAGTTCGGAGACCAGCAGAGCGGGAGAAATCGGACGGTAGCGCACAGACAGAGATCCTCCACCCGGACCGGTGACTGTCGCACGGTACACCCGGTGGAATGATGGCCCGGTGACCAAAGCAACGGCCAAAACAGCCGGAAGTGGTTGGCAGGTAGGCGTTTCCCAGACCGTGCCGTACGACAGCGCACGGGTGTGGGACTTCCTGGTCGGCCGTGAGGGTGTCGGGATCTGGCTCGGCCGGGGCGCCGAACTCGGCCGTGAGCTGGGCGCGGCGTACGAGACCGCCAACGGGACGACCGGCGAGATCCGCAGCCGCTCCGAAGGCGGCAAGCTCCGCCTGACCTGGCGGCCGAAGGACTGGGATCACGACTCGACCCTGCAGATCACGGTGAGCGGCACCGAGCAGAAGACCACGCTCCGGTTCCACCAGGAATGGCTCGCGGGCGCCGACGAGCGCGAAGAACAGCGGGCATACTGGACCGAAGTGACCGAGCGAGTGGTGGCCGCGCTGGCCGAACGCTGACCGGCGCGCCGGGGGAGGCGTACCGATGGGGGAACCGGAGAACCTGGCCGAGGATCTCGTCCAGGAACCACACCGGGTGTCGGCGCTGCTGCGCGAAGAGGGCCCGGTCCGCAAGGTGCGAATGCCGCGCGGCCTGGACGTCTGGATTGTCACCGGTTACGCCGAGGCCCGCGCGATCCTCTCGGATTCCCGCGTCGGCAAGGATCTGGTGGCCATCCGGCGGCTGTTCGAACGCGACGGTTTCGAATCGGCGGCCGACAACGCCGTGCGCGCGCTCGGCGAGCACATGCTCAACTCGGACCCGCCGGACCACACCCGGCTGCGCAAACTGGTCAACCAGGCCTTCACCTCGCGCACGGTTTCCCGGCTGCGGCCGAGGATCGAGCAGATCACCGCCGAGCTGCTGGACGGCATCGGCGACGCCGAGCGTGTCGACCTGTTGCCCGCCTTCGCCGTTCCGTTGCCGATCCGGGTGATCTGCGAACTGCTCGGCGTCCACGCGGGCGACCAGCCGGCGTTCGCGACGTGGTCGAACACGATGGTCGCCTGGTCGACGCCCGAGGATCTTCAGGACGCGGCGGCGAAGATGCACGCGTACCTCGTCGACCTCATCGAGGAAAAGCGCGCCGAGCCCGCCGATGACCTGCTTTCGGGTTTGATCCACGCCAGTGACGAAGGCGATTCGCTCGCTGCGGACGAATTACTGGCCATGGCGTTCCTGCTGCTGGTGGCGGGATTCGAGACGACGGTCAACCTGATCGCGAACAGCGTGTTCGCCCTCCTGCGCGAACCTGATCAGCTGGCCGCGCTCCGCGCCGATCCCGCGCTGCTGCCGGGCGCTGTCGAGGAGTTCCTCCGCTACGACGGCGCGGTCCACCTGGCGACCCTCCGGTTCACCAGCGAGCCCGTCACGGTCGGTGGCGTCGAGATCCCGGCGGACGAGTTCGTGTTCGTCTCCCTGCTCGGCGCGAACCGGGACGCCGGGCGGTTCGAAGACCCGCATCGGCTGGACGTCACGCGGTCGGCGGCGGGCCATCTCGCGTTCGGGCACGGCATCCACTACTGCGTCGGCGCCCCGCTGGCCCGCCTGGAGGCCGAGATCGCCCTGCGCGGCCTGCTGGAGAGGTTCCCGGCCCTGAGCCTGGACACCGAACCGGAAACCTTGCGGTGGCGGGAAAGCACCCTCGTCCACGGCCTGGAAACCCTCCCTGTGCGCCTGCGCTGAGGAGAGCGTGTCGTAGGGTCGCCGGATGGACGCCGCCGAACTCCTCGCGCTCGACGCGGAACACGTCTGGCACCCGTACGGGCCGATGCCGAGCAAAATCGATTCTCTGCTCGTGCGTGAGGCGAGCGGGGTCCGGCTCACCCTCGACGACGGCCGCGAACTGGTCGACGGCATGTCGTCCTGGTGGGCGGCGATCCACGGCTACCGGAACCCGGTGCTGGACGCGGCGCTGGCCGAGCAGGCGGGCCGGATGAGTCACGTGATGTTCGGCGGGCTCACCCACGAACCGGCCATCAGGCTGGCGAAGACGCTGGTCGACCTCGCTCCGGACGGGCTGCGGCACGTCTTCCTGTGCGATTCCGGATCGGTGTCGGTCGAGGTCGCCGTCAAGATGTGCCTGCAGTACTGGCAGTCGGTGGGGCGCAAGGAAAAACGGCGCCTGATGACCTGGCGCGGCGGTTACCACGGCGACACGTTCACGCCGATGAGCGTCTGCGATCCCGAGGGCGGGATGCACTCGCTGTGGCGCGGGATCCTGCCGGACCAGCTGTTCCTGCCCAAGCCGCCCGGTGGTTTCGCCGACGAGCCGGATCCGGCGTACCTCGAACTGCTCGCGACCGAGATCGAGCGGCACGCGGGCGAGCTGGCCGCGGTCATCGTCGAGCCGGTCGTGCAGGGCGCCGGCGGTATGCGGTTCCACCCGCCCGCGTACCTGCGCGCGCTGCGTGAGATCACCGAGGCCAACGGCGTCCTGCTCATTTTCGACGAGATCGCCACCGGTTTCGGCCGCACCGGCACGATGTTCGCCGCCGAACACGCCGGCGTCACACCGGACGTCCTGTGCCTCGGCAAGGCGTTGACCGGTGGTTACCTCACGATGGCGGCGGCGTTGTGCACGCCGGAGATCGCCGACGGGATCTCGCGCGGTGAACTGCCGGTGCTGGCGCACGGCCCGACGTTCATGGCGAACCCGTTGTCCTCGGCCGTCGCCAACGCCTCGCTGGGGATTCTGGCGGAAGGTGGCTGGAAGTCCGACGTCCCGCGGATCGAGGGCGCGCTGAAGGCCGGGCTCGAACCGGCTCGCGACCTGCCCGCGGTCGCCGACGTGCGGGTGCTCGGCGCCATCGGCGTGGTGGAGCTCGATCATCCCGTGGACATGGCGGCGGCGACCGAGATCCTCACCGCGAACGGGGTCTGGCTGCGCCCGTTCCGTAATCTCATCTACACGATGCCGCCCTACCTCACCGAGGCGGACGACCTCGCCGCGATCACCTCCGCAATGGTCGCGGCCGCACAAAAAGCGTAAAAACGGCGAAATTCAACCCAAAGAGTGTGACAGCGGCCACAGCAAACCGGAGAGGCCACGCTGGGTACAGAGCGTGGTCACGAGTTGATCTTGGTCAAGCGAACGGGCGAGTCCGATCGAGGTCCAACTCGGGCACCTTGTCGTCGAAGCGTGGTTTGTCCTAGTTCCCAGATGCACAAGCAAACCTGAGAAACCTTTGCGTAGCGGACTTTTGCGCGCCGATCGGGTTTCCTGCCCCCATGATCGACTTCGTTGGTGACGAGCATGACACCGGACCTCCAGGCCGCCGCAATCCCGCAACGACCCTCCTGAAGAACCTTCGCCACGACCTCCCGGCTTCGGTCGTCGTCTTCCTCGTGGCGGTCCCGCTTTCGCTCGGCGTCGCACACGCCGCCGGCGCCCCCTTGCTCGCCGGGCTCATCTCCGCCGTCGTCGGCGGGATCGTCGCGAGCCTCTTCGGCGCCTCCGTTCTGCAAGTCAGCGGTCCCTCCGCCGCGCTGACCATCGTCATCGCGGAGACCATCGCCACCTTCGGCTGGGCGGCCACCTGCGCGATCACCGCCGCGGCGGGCTTGGTCCAGATCCTCTTCGGCGTCTGCCGCCTCGCGGGGGCGAGCCTGGTGATCTCGCCCGCCATCGTGCACGGCCTGCTCGCCGGGATCGGCCTGATCCTGGTCCTCGGCCAGCTGCACGTCGTGCTCGGTGGCACGCCGCGCAGTTCCGCGATCGAGAACGTCCTCGCGCTGCCGGGCCGGATCGTCGGGCACCACGACCAGGCCGCGCTGATCGGTGTCGTCACCGTCGGTGTTCTGCTGGCCTGGACCCGGATGCCGCGTTCGGTGCGCCGCGTCCCCGGCCCGCTCGCCGCCGTCGCGCTGGCGACCGGCCTTTCCGTGGCGGCCGGGATGGACCTGCCGCGCGTCGAACTCCCGAACGGCTTGCCAGGGCTGGGTTTCGTCCCCGAGGCGCCGTCCGGGTCGTGGGCCGCGATCATCGCCGCCGTCCTCTCCATCGCGCTCATCGCCAGCCTGGAGAGCCTGCTTTCCGCCGTCGCCATCGACAAACTCCGCGAGGGGCCGCGCACCGACCTCAACCGCGAACTGATCGGACAAGGCCTGGCGAACGCCGCCTCCGGGTCGCTCGGCGGCTTCCCGGTCACCGGCGTCGTCGTGCGCACCATGACCAATTTCGAAGCGGGCGCCCGCACCCGGATGTCGGCGACCCTGCACAGCGTCTGGATCCTCGGCTGCTGCCTGTTCCTGGCGGGCGCGCTGCGGCTGATCCCGCTGGCCGCGCTCGCCGGTCTCCTCGTCTACGTCGGCGCGAAACTGGTCAACCTGACCAATCTCCGTGAGGTCCGCCGCCACGGCGACCTGCCGGTCTACCTCGCGACCCTGCTCGGCGCGGTCGCGGTCAACCTGCTCACCGGTGTCGCCGCGGGGATCGTGGTGGCGCTCGCGCTGATGCTGCGCCGGATGCTGTTCTCCGGGATCCACGTCGAACAGGACGGCCCCCGGAGCCGCGTCGTCATCGAAGGCGCGCTCACTTTCCTTTCCGTGCCAAGGCTCACGACCGTCCTGGCCGAGGTCCCCGAACGATCGGAAGTGACGCTCGAACTGTTCGTCGACTACCTCGACCACGCCGCCTTCGACTGCCTGCGCGGCTGGCAGCGCGCGTACGAACGCGCCGGGGGAACCGTGATCGTCGACGAGATCGGGCATCCGTGGTTCGGCCGCGGCAAGGCGGGCGTGCCGACCGTGCGCCGCGGCGTCGCGTCCCGCGTGGTGCCGCGGTGGCTCGCGCCGTGGTCGCAATGGCAGGCCGAACATCTCGAACTGCCGAGCCAGCGCGGCGGCAGCGTTCCGCTGTGCCGTGGCGCTTCGGAGTTCCAGCGGCGGACGGCGCCGTTGCTGCGGAGCACGTGGGACGGACTGGCGAACGGGCAACGGCCGCACACGCTGTTCATCACCTGCGGTGACGCGCGGATCGTGCCGAACCTGATCACCACCAGCGGACCGGGCGACCTGTTCACCGTGCGGAACATCGGGAACCTCGTCCCGCACGCCGGCGTCGAGGCGGATTTCTCGGTGGGGGCGGCGGTCGAGTACGCCGTCGGGCTGCTGCGGGTGCGGGAAGTGGTGGTGTGCGGGCATTCCGGCTGCGGGGCGATGAAGGCGCTGCTCGGTGACGCGCCCGCCGGGCTCACGCAACTGAGCGGCTGGCTGCGCCATGGCGAGGAAACCTTGCGGCGCAGGGAAAGGGAGGGACCGGTTCTGCTCGACGGTGCTCGGCCCGCGCACGAAAGCGATCGGCTCGCCCTGCACAACGTGGTACAGCAACTGGAAAACCTGCGCTCGTATCCGGTCGTCGACGCGGCGCTGGCGCGTGGCGAACTCCGGCTCACAGGCATGTACTTCGACGTCGGCAAGGCGAACGTGTCCCTGCTCGACGAGGCGCTGCGGTCGTTCACCTCGGCCGCGACCCCCGTGAAGTCTTGAGCGCTTGCCGAAACCGTCGCGAAAGTGGCTTTCGCGACACGGCCCCGGTGCCACGGGCGGAGCGGCCGGCCCCTGCCAGTCGGGGCAGGTTGCGAAAGCCACTTTCGCAACCTTCAACGTTGCGAAAGTGGCTTTCGCAACGCCTCGTCGGGCAAGGGACCGACCTTCACGCGCAGTCGGTCGAGTTGGCCGGGCGGCCGACCGATACATCCCAGGATTCGGGAGGCCGCAAGGCTTTTCGCAACGCGGGAGACATCTCCGGGCAACGGAACGGGCCGAAAGTGGGCCACACCACTCTCCTGAAGGGTGATATTCACTCGATAGGGTGGTGCATATCGGACAATTCACCAGTTTCCTGGGGATCATGATGGTGATCATCAAGAAACCTCTCGCCGTGCTCCGGCACGACCTGCCCGCCTCGTTGGTGGTGTTCCTCGTCGCCGTCCCGCTGTCACTCGGGATCGCGCTCGCGTCCGGAGCGCCGATCGTCGCGGGGTTGATCGCCGCCGTGGTGGGAGGTGTGGTCGCCGGCGCCCTCGGCGGCTCCGCTCTCCAGGTCAGCGGCCCGGCCGCCGGGTTGACGGTGATCATGGCCGAGACCATCGCGACCTTCGGCTGGGCGACCACCTGCGCGATCACCGTCGTCGCGGGGGCGCTCCAGATCCTGCTGGGCCTGAGCCGCATCGCCCGCGCGGCGCTCGCGATCTCGCCCGCCATCGTCCACGGCATGCTCGCCGGTATCGGTGTCACGATCGTCCTCGGCCAGCTCCACGTCGTGCTGGGCGGAACGGCCCAGAGTTCGGCGCTCAAGAACATCGCCGAACTGCCCGCGCAGATCGTCGGCCACCACGACACCGCCGCGTTGATCGGCGTGCTCACCATCGGCATCCTGCTGCTGTGGCCGCGGCTTCCCCGGTCCGTCCGCAAGGTGCCCGGTCCGCTCGCCGCGATCGCGGTGGTGACCGTGCTGTCCGTCGCGGCCGGGATGACCCTGCCCCGCGTCAATCTCCCGGGTGACCTGCTCACCATCCGCTTCGCGCCGGAGTTCCCGGACACGGGCTGGGGCGCGTTCGCCGTCGCGGTCATCACCATCGCCCTGATCGCGAGCGTGGAAAGCCTGCTCTCGGCCGTCGCCGTCGACAAGATGCACACCGGACCGCGGTCGAACCTCGACCGCGAGCTGATCGGGCAGGGCGCCGCGAACATGACCTCCGGCGCGCTGGGCGGGCTCCCGGTCACCGGCGTGATCGTCCGCAGTTCCACCAACGTCGCCGCCGGCGCCCGCACCCGCCTGTCCGCGATCCTGCACGGCGTCTGGATCCTGGTGTTCGTCGCCGCGTTCGCCGGGCTGATCCAGAACATCCCGCTCGCCGCGCTGGCGGGCCTGCTCGTCCACGTCGGCGCGAAGCTGGTGAACCCCGGCCACATGAAGCAGGTCCTCAAACACGGCGACCTGGGGCTGTACCTGGTGACGCTCGCCGGGGTCGTCGTCTTCGACCTGCTCACCGGCGTCCTGCTCGGGATCGCGCTATCGGTGCTGCTGATGCTCCGGCGCACGGTGTGGTCCGGGATCCACGCCGAACGCGACGGTGACGATTGGCGCGTCGTCGTCGAAGGCGTCCTGACGTTCCTTTCGGTGCCGAGGCTCAGCCGAGTGCTCGCGACGGTGCCTGACGGCGCGAAGGTGACCCTGGAACTGGTCGTCGACTACCTCGACCACGCCGCCTTCGAAAGCCTTTCGAACTGGCAGCAGGCGTACGAACGCGCCGGCGGGCAGGTGATCGTCGACGAGGTCGGACATCCGTGGTTCGCCAACGGCAAATCCGGCGACCCCACGCTGAGCAGGACGGCCGCGGTGCGGTCGGTGCCGCGGCTCCTCGCGCCGTGGTCCGACTGGCAGGCCAAGGACGTCCAGGTGCCCGGGCAGCGCGGCGGGCCCACCCTGCGCGGGGCGACGGAGTTCCAGCGGCGCACCGCCGCGATCATGCAGCCCGCGCTCAGCAAACTGGCGGGCGGCCAGTCGCCGCACACCCTGTTCATCACCTGCGGTGACGCGCGGATCGTGCCGAATATGATCACCACCAGCGGTCCCGGCGACCTGTTCACCGTCCGCAACATCGGGAACCTGGTGCCCGCCCGCCGGGCCGACCCGTCGATGGGCGCGACCGTCGAGTTCGCCGTCGGTGTGCTGAAGGTGCGCGAGGTCGTGGTCTGCGGGCACTCCGGTTGCGGTGCGATGCAGGCGCTGGCCACCGGCGCCCCGGACGGCGCGCCGATGCTGGCTTCGTGGCTGCGGCACGCCGAGCCGAGCGCGAACCGCAAGGCGGCGGTGACCCTCGACGGTGAACGCCCGGACACCGAGGTCAACCGGCTGGCACTGCAGAACGTGCTGCAACAGCTGGAGCACCTGCGTCACTACCCGCTGATCGCCGAGGCGGAAGCCCGCGGCGACCTGCACCTGACCGGGATGTACTTCGACGTCGGGGCGGCGCAGGTCTACCTGTCGGACGAGGGAAGCCCGGCGTTCGTGCCGGTCGGTGTCGTCGCCGCCGTGCCCGAACAGGGGAGCTGACGATCCCGTTCAGCACTCCTGTAGCTCGACCCGCTACCCAGACCCCGCCCCGCCACCACCCTCAATGGAGGGGCTGAGCCCCGCGGACTAGATTCAACGCACGTGAGCATGCTGGTCATGACCGGCACCGGTACGGGTGTCGGCAAGACGATATCCACCGCCGCCATCGCCGCTCTGGCCGCCGGTCAGGGCCGGCGTGTCGCCGTGCTGAAACCCGCGCAGACCGGGGTGGGCCCGGACGAACCTGGCGACCTCGCCGACGTGCTCCGGCTCGCCGGGCCGGTCACCACCCGTGAGCTGCGGAGATACCCGGATCCGTTGTCGCCGGAGGCGGCCGCCAGGCTCTCGGGACTCCCGACGCTGACCCCGACCGAGATCGCCGCCGCGGCGAGCGATCTCAACGGCGAACACGACCTCACCCTCATCGAGGGCGCGGGGGGCCTGCTGGTCCGCTTCGACGCCGACGGGGCCACGCTGGCCGACGTCGCGTGGTCGCTGGGCGCACTGGTCATCATCGTCGCCGAGGCCGGCCTGGGCACGCTCAACGCGACCGCGCTGACCGCCGAGGTCGCCACCAAACGCGGGCTCACCGTGGCCGGGGTGATCATCGGCTCGTGGCCGGACGAGCCGGATCTGGCGGCGGTGTCGAATCTGCGGGACCTGCCGGTCGCCGCCGGCGCCCCGTTGCTGGGTGTGCTGCCCGCCGGGCTGGGCACGGCCGGGCCCGAGGAGTTCGCCGATCGGGCCAGGGCCGGCCTCTCGCCGTGGTTCGGCGGGGAGTTCGACCCGGAATGCTTCGTCGGCCGCGCGTCGGCCCAGAAGTGACCTGCGTCGCTGTGGCCGAGGCACCCGGTCGTGCACGATGATGTGCCTTTGCTTCACCGCCCCACCCCGAACAGGAGCCGCCTCGTGACCACTGCCCCGGAGACCGTCGACATCCTCGCCGTGGCGCGTGACCAGGTCCTCGAGCGTGGTGTCGGACTCGGCGAAGAGCAGATCCTCGAAGTCCTGCGCCTCGACGACGACCACCTGACCGACCTGCTCGCGCTGGCCCACGAGGTCCGGATGCGCTGGTGCGGCCCCGAGGTCGAGGTCGAGGGCATCATCAGCCTCAAGACCGGCGGCTGCCCGGAGGACTGCCACTTCTGCTCGCAGTCCGGCCGCTTCCCGACGCCCGTGCGGTCGGCGTGGCTGGACATCCCCGGCTTGGTCAAGGCCGCCCGCCAGACCGCCGAGACCGGCGCGACCGAGTTCTGCATCGTCGCCGCCGTCCGCGGTCCCGACAAGCGGCTGCTCTCGCAGGTCCGTGAGGGGATCAAGGCCATCCGCGAGGCCGAGCTCGACATCCAGATCGCCTGTTCGCTCGGCATGCTCACCCAGGAGCAGGTCGACGAGCTGGTCGAGATGGGCGTGCACCGCTACAACCACAACCTCGAGACCGCGCGTTCGCATTTCCCGAACGTCGTCACCACGCACACGTGGGAAGAGCGCTGGGAGACCCTGCGCATGATCCGCGAGGCGGGCATGGAGGTCTGCTGCGGCGGCATCATCGGCATGGGGGAGAGCATCGAGCAGCGCGCCGAGTTCGCCGCGCAGCTGGCCGAGCTGAACCCCGACGAGTGCACGATGAACTTCCTCATCCCGCAGCCGGGTACGCCGTACGAGGGCTACGAGGTCGTCGAGGGCAAGGACGCGCTGCGCACCGTGGCCGCGTTCCGGCTGGCGATGCCCCGTCCGCTGCTCCGCTTCTCGGGCGGCCGCGAGCTGACCTTCGGCGACCTTGGCACCAAACAGGGCATGCTCGGCGGCATCAACGCGATCATCGTCGGCAACTACCTGACCAACCTCGGCCGCCCGGCCACCGCGGACCTGGCGATGCTCGACGAGCTGAAGATGCCGGTGAAGGCGATCAGTGACGTCCTCTGACCGACCCGCGTTCTGCGTCCACTGTGGACAGCCGTCCGACGGTGGCGCGGAACATCCGGCCTGCCACAACCCGAGAACGGCGCTCGAACCGCCGCGCTACTGCACGTACTGCGCGCGGCGGATGGTCGTCCAGATCACTCCGGCCGGCTGGACGGCCCGGTGCAGCCGCCACGGTGAACTCGCCGGCTGACTTCCCGCGTTTCGTCCTCTGAATGCGGTAGTTGCACGCGCAACGACCGCATTCAGAGGACGAAACGCAGGGTGACGCGTGCCGGGTTGCGTGCGCTGGGGGCGTCATTGGTTACGCTCTGCACAAGCAGCACGAGGGAGGAGTCCGGGGTTGGGCGAGACGACCGGTAAACCGGCGCACCTGTCTTCCAGCGTGTCCGACCCCTGGTCGGTGCCCGTACTGCCGAGCCATCGCCGCCCGTACCCCAAGGTCGTCGTCAAGGCCGATCTGCTTCCGGCGATCAGCGTCCTGTCCACGGCGGGCCTGCTCGGCTTCCCGCTGGCCTGGCTGTGGTCGAGGCTGGCGCCGCCCCAGCGGATGCGCGTGATCGACGACCGAGGCACCCTCGCCCCGCTGGAGATGGAGAGCTGGCACCGCTTCGACGACCTGGCCGTCTACGGTTTCCTCGCGCTCGGAGCCGGGCTGCTGATCGGCGTCGTGACCTGGCTGCTTCGGGAGCGCCGCGGTCCGGTCGTCCTGATCGCCGCGACCGGCGGCGCGACCCTCGCGGGCTGGCTGGGGACGACGATGGGCGTCGCGTTCGCCAACGGCCGCTACGAGATCGCCTCGACGCCCGCGGTCGGCGACGTCATCGCGAAGGCGCCGCAGATCGAATCCCCGTGGATCATGCTCGCCGCGCCGCTGATGACCACGCTGGTGTACACATTGCTGACCGCGTGGAACGGACGGGAAGACCTGGGCCGCCGCCTCGGCTGACGAATTTCCTCTAGGGTGGGCCGGACACATCTCTAGGGGGCTTTTCTTGACCGACGACATCGAGGTTTCCCGGCACAACGCCGTCCGCTTCCCGGGTATCAGCCCGCGCGCCTACGAACACCCCGTCGATCGCGGCGCACTGGCCACGCTGCGCGCCGTTCCCGGGTTCGCGCAGGTCGTGAAGGCGGTTTCCGGTTTCTACGCCGAACGCGGCGAGCGGCTCATGGCCCTCGCGTCCGCGATCCGGGTCGGCCCGAAGCAGTATCCCGAGCTGGACAAGCTGCGCAACGAATGCGCCGAGACCCTCGACCTCGACCGCGTGCCGAACCTGTTCGTCGCCCGCAGCCCCGAGGTCAACGCGCAGACGATCGGCATGGACGAGCCGTTCATCGTGCTCAACACCGCGGCCGTCGAGGCGATGGACCTCGCGTCGCTGCGGTTCGTGATCGGGCACGAGATGGGGCACGTGCTGTCCGGGCACGCGGTGTACCGCACGATCATGATCCGGCTGATCGGCTTGCAGATGTCGATGTCGTGGACGCCGGTGAGCGCGATCGGCATCCGCGTCGTCATCGCCGCGCTGCGTGAGTGGTACCGCAAGGCCGAACTGTCCTGCGACCGCGCAGGGCTGCTGTGCTCGCAGGATCCGACGGCGGCGCTCCGTTCGCAGATCCTGGTCGCGGGCGGGGTCGACCCGTCGAAGATCGACATCCCGGCCTTCCTGCAGCAGGCAGCGGAATACGAGTCGGTCGAGGACATCCGGGACAGCTACCTGAAGCTGCGCTACGTCGAGACGATGTCGCATCCGCTGGCCGTCGTGCGCGCCGCGCAACTGCAGAAGTGGGCCGCGTCGGAGGACTACCGGGCGATCCTGGCAGGCGAGTACCCGCGCCGTGACGAGGACGCGCCGTCGTCCACCTGGACCGACGACCTGAAGTCGGCCGCGAAGTCGTACAAGGACTCCTGGAACAGCTCGGCCGACCCGCTGACCAAGGTGTTCAGCGACGTCGGCGAGGCGGTGTCCGGGGCGGCGGGCAAGGTGTGGAGCAAGTTCGGCGGGGGCAACGGTTCGGACGAGGATTCGGCGCCGGAATCCGGTAAGTAGCGTCTCGCGAGTGTCATGAACGACCCTTTCATGACACACGGGGCAGAAACCTCGCGCGTACTATGAAAGGCTCTTTCCTTGCAAAATTTGCAAGGAAAGAGCCTTTCATAGCGCTTGAGGGCTCAGTTCAGGTTCGAGGGGCGGGTGAACTCGCCGAGTTCCCCCGGCGGCATCGGGACCGCGCCGAGCGTGCTGAGGAACCCGGCCTCCCGCGTCAGCAGCCGGCACGCGATCCGCAGCCGCCGCAGCGGGTTCGTCTCCTCCAGCAGACGCTGCCGGTCTTCCAGTGGGAGCAGGCAGTCCGCGGTGAGCCGGTACGCGAGCGCCGCGATGTCGCCGTCGTCGGGCGGGGTGGTCCAGTCGTCGGCGTGCCAGGCGGATTCGCAGTAGCGCCGGTGCGCGGTCTTCGCGACGTCGGCGAGCCTGTTCACGGTGTCCCCGGGTACCGAGGTGACCCGGTCGTCGGGCACCCATTCGACCGCGCCGATCAGGTACGGCGCGGAAACGCGGTCGATCTCGAGCAGCCGGAACCGGCGCCGCGCGGTGGTGACGACGTCGAATCTGCCGTCCGGCAGCCGTTTCGCCTCGCGCAGCACTGTGCTGCAGCCGACTTCGTGGACGTGCTCCGGCCCGCTGACCTCCCGGACCATCGCCGACCGCAGGGCGACGACGCCGAACTCGCGGTCCGGGACGACCTCGCCGACGAGGTCGGCCATCAAACTCCGGTACCGCGGTTCGAAGATGTGCAACGGAAGATGTGTTCCGGGCAGAAGCACGGTCTGTAGCGGGAACAGCGGCAGGATCGCCTTCCCGGTGGACTCCTCGCTCGGCTCGGTCACCCGTTCAAGGTACGGGGACCGGGAGGAGTTCGCAGGACGGTCACTTCCCGGCGGGCGGACGGAAGACCGCGAACGGGTCGGTGATCTGCATCCCCTTGCCCGCGAAGGAGAAGAGCGCCGCCGGACGTCCGCCGCTGCGCCCGGGCGGGGCGGTGCGCCCGGTGGGGACCAGCAGCCCCCGCCGGGACAGCACCCGCTGCAGGTTCGTCGCGGACACCCGGTAACCCAGCGCAGCCGAGTACAGGCCCCGTAACGCCGATACGGTGAACTCTTCCGGGGCGAGCGCGAAGCCGAGATTCGTGTAGCAGAGCTTCGAGCGGAGCCGGTCCCGCGCGCGCAGCACGATGGACTCGTGGTCGAACGCCGTGCGCGGCAGCTCGGAAACGTCGTGCCACTCGGTGTCTTCGGGGACCTCGGGGTCCACATCGGACGGTACGAGGCCGAGGAACGCCGTCGCGACGACGCGGGGTCCCGGCACCCGGTCCGGCGCGCTGAAGACCGCCAGTTGCTCCACATGCTTCAACTGGCGTACGTCGACCTTCTCCGCGAGCTGCCGCCGGATGGACGCCTCGACGTCTTCATCCGGGCGAAGCCTGCCGCCGGGAAGGGACCAGCGGCCCAGATGCGGATCGAGGGCGCGCCGCCACAGCAGGACCCGGAGTGTGTCGGAGCGCACTTGCAGGACCGCTCCCAAAACCTCGTGGGCGAGGGGTGTCTGGGTGTTAAGATGACTTCGCACGGTTTTCGATTGTAAGGCGAAAACCGGAGATCGGTCCAGGAGGGCCAGAACGATGACGAGCACGTGTGAGAACGACCTGACCCCGTACGGCGGAGTTGTCGCCGACGCCGCTTGGGCGGAGGAGGTGCGGAGTCTCGCTCGCAAGCGCGACGCCGTCCTGCTCGCGCACAACTATCAGGTCCCCGAGATCCAGGACATCGCCGATTTCACCGGTGACTCCCTCGCGTTGAGCCGTATCGCGGCGAGCAGCGACGCGTCCACCATCGTCTTCTGCGGCGTGCACTTCATGGCCGAGACGGCGAAGATCCTGGCGCCCGAGAAGACGGTCCTGATCCCGGACGCGCGGGCCGGCTGCTCGCTCGCGGACTCGATCACCGGCGACCAGCTGCGTGCCTGGAAGGCCGAGCACCCTGGCGCGATCGTCGTTTCGTACGTGAACACCACGGCCGAGGTCAAGGCGGAGACCGACATCTGCTGCACCTCGTCGAACGCCGTCGACGTGGTCGCCTCCATCCCCGCTGACCAGGAGGTTCTCTTCCTGCCGGACCAGTTCCTCGGCGCGCACGTCAAACGCGTGACCGGTCGGGAGAACATGCACATCTGGGCCGGGGAATGCCACGTGCACGCCGGGATCAACGGCGCCGAACTGGCCGAGCGGGCCTCGGAGAACCCGGACGCCGACCTGTTCATCCACCCGGAATGCGGCTGCGCGACCTCGGCGCTGTACCTCGCCGGCGAGGGCGCCGTCGCCCCCGAGCGGGTCAAGATCCTCTCGACCGGCGACATGGTCCACGCCGCCCGCGACACCAAGGCGAAGTCGGTGCTCGTGGCCACCGAGATCGGGATGATCCACCAGCTGCGCAAGGCCGCGCCGGAGATCGACTTCCGCGCGGTGAACGACCGGGCGTCCTGCCGGTACATGAAGATGATCACGCCGGCCGCCCTGCTGCGGTCGCTGCGTGAGGGTGCCGACGAGGTCCACGTCGATGCCGAAACCGCCGCCCGTGCCCGCGCTTCCGTGCAGCGCATGATCGAGATCGGGCAGCCTGGCGGCGGAGAATGACCGACTCGGTTACCGCCCTTCAGGCGAAAACCCATCCGGTCTGGGAGGCCGCCGCCGATCTCGTGGTGATCGGCAGCGGCGTCGCCGGGCTCACCGCCGCATTGCGCGCGCGGGAACTCGGGCTGCACGTACTGGTGGTCACGAAGGCGGCGGTCTCCGACGGGAACACCCGCTGGGCGCAGGGCGGCATCGCGGTCGTCCTGGAGGGTGAGCACGAGCGAGGCGATTCGGTCGGCAAGCACGCCGAGGACACCCTCACCGCCGGTGCCGGGCTCTGTGACGAGGACGCCGTGCGGTCGATCATCGCCGGTGGCCCGGACGCGGTGGCCCGGTTGCGCGCCGAGGGCGCTCGTTTCGACCCGGCTGCCGAAGGGCGATCCGAGCTCGCCCGTACGCGGGAAGGCGGGCACAGCGCGTTCCGCGTCATCCACGCGGGTGGCGACGCGACCGGCGCGGAGGTCGAGCGGACACTGGTCGCGACGGCCTGTGACCGGCGGATCCCGGTGCTGGAGCACCACATCGCCGTTGACGCGATCCGCACGCCCGCGGGCGAGGTCGTCGGCGTGACCGTCCTGGACCACAACGGGGTGCCCGGGGCCGTCCGGGCGCCCGCGGTGCTGCTGGCCAGCGGCGGGTTGGGGCAGCTCTATCAGGCGACGTCGAATCCGGAGATCGCCACCGGCGACGGGCTGGCGCTCGCGTTGCGCGCGGGAGCGCAGGTCGCGGACGTCGAGTTCGTCCAGTTCCATCCGACGGTCCTGTTCACGCCCGGCGCGCGCGGCCGTCTCCCGCTGGTCACCGAGGCGGTGCGCGGGGAGGGCGCGACGTTGCACGACGCGACGGGTGCTTCGGTGATGCGGGGTGTCCATCCCCTCGGCGATCTCGCGCCACGGGACGTCGTGTCGGCGGCGATCACCCGCCGGATGGTGCAGGCGCCCGGCGGTATCGACGACCACGTCTTCCTTGACGCGACGGGGATCTCCGGATTCGCCAAGCGGTTCCCGACCGTGTACGCGGCGTGCGCGGCGATCGATCTCGACCCGGCGAAGGAGCCGATCCCGGTCACGCCCGCGGCGCATTTCGCCTGCGGCGGTGTCGTGACCACTGTGGACGGACGCTCCGGCGTCCGCGGTCTCTACGCGGCGGGTGAGGTCGCCAGGACCGGCCTGCACGGCGCGAATCGGCTGGCTTCCAACAGTTTGCTCGAAGGCCTTGTCGTCGGGCAGCGGGTGGCGGAGGCGGTCGCCATCGATCTCGCCGCCGGTTTGCTTGCCGACCCGCGCCGCGGTGTACTCATGGCTCCGGCGAAGGTCGCGGTGGCCGACCGCGACGCGTTGCAGCGGGCGATGAGCCGGTACGCCGCCATCGGCCGGGACGCGGAAGGTCTTTCGGTCGTGGGGTCGGTGCTGGATCTTTCCGTGACCGAGAGTCCTTTGTGGACTCCCCGGGTCGTGGAGGACGCGGCGCTCACCTTGGTGGCGGAGGCGCTGGTCGCGGCGGCGGCACGCCGGACGGAGTCCCGCGGCTGCCACGTGCGGACCGACTTCCCCGAACGCGACGACAACGGCTGGCAACGCGGCCAGCTCATCCGGCTCAGCCCGTCGGGGCAGCCGGTACTGGCCGATCCGATCGCTTTGGAGGGTGTGGCATGACGGAATTCTCCCCGTGGGTCACCAAGGCGCTGGCCGATCACGGCCTCGACGTCGCCGATGTGCACCGTGTCGTCACGACGGCGCTCGCCGAGGATCTGCGGTACGGGCCCGACGCGACGACGGACGCCACCGTGCCCGAATCCGCCCGCGCGCTGGCCGAACTCACGCCGAGGACGGCCGGTGTGGTCGCCGGGATCCCGGTGGCGCTGGCGGTGTTCGACGCCGTGCTCGGCTCGGGCCTGGAGATCCTGGCCGCCCGTGACGACGGCGACCGGCTGACCGCCGGCGAGCCCGCGCTGGTCGTACGTGGCCCGGTGCGTGGCCTGCTCACCGCCGAACGCACCGCGCTGAACCTGCTGTGCCACCTGTCCGGTATCGCCACCGCGACCGCCGCCTGGGTGCGCGCCGTGGAGGGAACCGCCTGCCGGATCAGGGATTCCCGCAAGACACTGCCCGGGCTTCGGTTGCTGGAGAAGTACGCCGTGCGCGCCGGCGGCGGGGTGAACCACCGGCTCGGGCTCGGCGACGCGGTGCTGATCAAGGACAACCACGTGGTCGCCGCCGGTTCGGTGACCGCCGCGCTCACGGCCGCGCGCGAGCACGCGCCGGACCTGCACTGTGAGGTCGAGGTCGACGACCTGGCCCAGTTGGAGGAGGCACTCACCGCGTCCGCCGACGAGGTGCTGCTGGACAACTTCACCCCCGACGAATGCGCGAAAGCCGTCGACCGGCGAGACGAGGTTTCGCCGAAGACCAGGCTGGAATCCTCGGGTGGCCTGCGGCTGGACGTCGCGCGGGCGTACGCGGAGTCCGGTGTGGACTTCCTCGCCGTCGGAGCGCTCACGCATTCCTCGCCCGCACTCGACCTCGGGATGGACCTGCGCTGAGGTGCGGCACTAGAATTCCCTTGTGTGACAAGGGAATTCTGGAGGAATGGTGGGCTTTGCCGGTAAAAGTGCCGTCGCGGGATGCGTGGCTTTCATGGCATCGCTCGGCATCGGAGTCCCGTCGGCGGCGGTCGCCGAGCAGTGCGCGAACCCGACGGGCACCTACACCGCGGCCGTCCCGTGGGGACAGCGGCTGATCGATCCCGTGCGGATCTGGCCGCTGTCCCGCGGCACCGGCCAGCTGGTCGCGGTGATCGGTACCGGGGTGGACGGCGGCAACGGCCAGTTCGCGCCCGGTCAGCTCCTCGGCGGCCAGGGCACCCAGGCCGACGACTGCGACGGCCGGGGCACCATCGCCGCCGGGATCGTCGGCGCGCAACCGGATCCGTCCACCACGTTCACCGGTATCGCGCCCGGCGCCAAGATCCTGCCGATCCGCTACACGCAGGTGAACGGCGGCGGCGACCCCGGGCAACTCGCGTCCGCCATCGAAACCGCGCTGAACCGCGGCGCCGGGATCATCCTGATCGCCGTCCCGGCCGCCTCCGACAGCCCCGCGCTGACCGGCGCCGTCTCGCGCGCCAAGGAGAAAGGCGCGCTGATCGTCTCTCCCGCCGCGGGATCGCAACAGGGCCAGACTTCCTACCCGACCGCGGCACCGGGCGTGCTCGCCGTGGGATCGACCAACCAGGCCGGTGCGGCGGTGCAGACGGAATCCGGTTCCTACCTGGGGATCTCCGCGCCCGGTGCCGAGCTGGTCAGCACGTCCGCGGGCGCGGGCGGGACCGTGGCGCACCGGTGGCCGGTGAGTGATCCGAGCCTGGCCGCCGCGCATGTCGCGGGTGTCGCCGCGCTCGTGCGCGCGTATCACCCTGAACTGTCGCCGGAGCAGGTCGTCACGCGCCTGACGCTGACCGCGCACCGCGGCCCGAGCGGTGGGCACGATCCCCGGCGGGGCTGGGGCGCGATCGACGCCTACGCCGCCGTTTCCGCCTCGATCCCGGCCGGTACACCCGGCCCGGGAGGGCCGCCGAGCGCCGGCCCGGAGACCTTCGTCGTCCCCGCCGCCGCGCCCGCGCGGGCCAACGCGGACAAGGTTTCCGGTGTGCTCGCCGTCTCCGGGGTGGCCGCGGCCATTGCGGCGGGCGTGGTGGTGGCCGCGGTCCGGCGGGGCAAGCGCAGGGGTTGGAGACCTTCGCGATTCCGCGCCTCGTGAGCGGCAGCGGTGTACTGGGGGACACCGCCGCCACTCACGAGGTTTTTCGCGACCCCTGGGTCAGGGGACGGCTACGCAGGCCGTCGAGCCCACGATGGCCACGCCGTCGCCGGCGCGGGAGACGTGCACGTTGAAGTCGGCGCCGTCACGGCTGAACTGCGCGATCAGCTCGCGCGGGTTGCTGCGGTCGCGCGTCCGCCAGCCCTGGCTTTCCAGCAGGGGCAGGACGACGTCGACGAGTTTGCGGATCGCGTCGGTCGCGTCGTCCACCCGAAGGCCGTACTGCCAGCAGAGCGACCGGCCCGGCCGGGCCGGGTCGCAGTCCAGCTCGCCTTCGACGGTGCGCTCCGCGGCGGAGCCGAAGGTGCCCGCGACGCCGTCGATGACCGCGGTCAGGTCCTCGGCCAGCGGGTCGAGCTCGGTGTTCCTGGTGATCATGGTGAACCCCTCACAAGCCTCGTCCGACGCCTTCGACGGCCATCTCGCGCAGCGAGCCACCGGTGAAGCCTTCGTGCGTGACCGCGCCGCCCGTGATCACACCGTAGATGTTGTTCCACGAATCGGAACCCGGCTTGAGCACACCGCTGTGGGACTCGAGGCCCCACTGCAGATCGCCGTTCGCGTCGCGGCCGGTTTCGAGTTCGACGACGCCGGGGAAGCGGTCGGGGTCCGCCCCGTGCCCGGCGCCGAGCCATTCGACGAGGCCCGCGTTGCCCTGTGCCACCACGATCGGGTCGAAGGGGGCCGTCATCGAGTACCGCTGCACACCGGCCTGGCTCGCGGGCAGGTCGGCCGGGCTCCAGATCCCGTGTCCCATCCCCGCGGACTCGACGTGCAGCACCTGGTCGGCCCGCAGTCCGAGCTGCTCGGCGAGCCCCACGGTCGCACCGCCGTAGCTGTGCCCGACGGCGGTGACCACGACGCCCGGCCCGGCGTGGCTGTCGATCTGGCCGCGCAGTTCATCGCTGAAACGTTTGAGCTCGGGCGCCATCGTCTGCGCGTAGTGCGCGGCCGGTCCTTCGGTGACGACGTTCTGCGGGAAGACCCCGTCGGCCCAGACCACCATCGCGGTCCGCCCGGTGGCGTCCGTGGCGACCAGGCTCTTGCCGAGGTCGGCGTAGCTCTGGAAGTTGCCGAACGAGGTGTTGACGCCGGGAACGAACAACCCGACGTTGCGCGTGCCCGGCTCGATGCGGCCGACCAGTTCGGCGATGCGCCCGAGCTCACGCGGATCGAACCGCAGGATCTGCCGGTCGTTGGCGAGGATGTCCTCGTACAGCGCGATCCGGGTGCGCGCGCTCGCGATTTCGTCGGCTTTTCCGCCGTGTGCCAGGAGGTTCGCGAGCCGCTCGCGTTCGGTGGTCAACGCGTCGGTGACCTTCGTGCGGTTCTCGGCGATCGCGGTGGCCCAGGATCCGGTGTCGGCCGCGCCGCCGACGCCTGCCGGATTCCCGGCCTTGGGCAACGGGTTCTCCGGCATCAGCGACCGGTACGAAGCGGCGATCTGGACGTCCGCGCGCCGGTAGCCGCCCGCCGCGGAGGTGAGTCCTTGGTGGATCACCGTCGCCTTGGTGATCTGGCCGTCGAGTTTGCCCGCGACGTCCTTGATCGTCTTGGTGTACGTCGCCGAAGCCGCGCTGGAAGCCGAAACCTGGCCGAACGCGGTCGCGGGGACGTTCTCACCCGCCAGCGCGGTCTGCGCGGTCTTGAGCACGCCGGCGCGCTGTTCGAGTTCGGCCGCCGCCGCTTCGAGCCTGGCGGGGGCGACTCGGTAACCGCCCGCACTGGATGCCATCACCGAGCCGCCTCTCCTGGTGGAAACGATCAGTACTGTTCGGGTTCTTCGCCGAGCACCGCGGGAGCGACCGGGGACGACTGACCCCAGACGTTCTCGGTCTCCACGAGCCACGGCGGAATACGCCGTCCGGAACCCATGTCGCCGCCCGCGCCCATGCCCATCGGCATCATGGGCATCATCGGCATCGCGCCCTTGGCCGCCGCCGCGCCCGCGGCACCGGCCGCTCCGCCCGCCAGGCCGCTCATCGCGCTGCCCGAGCCGCCGTCGCCCGCCAGGCCGGAGAACGCGGCCGGGACCTCACCGGGACCGGAGACTCCGCCGCCGCCAGCGCCGATCGCGCCGCCGTCCAGCGACGGCGCTCCGCCACCGCCGATCGGGATGCCGCCGCCGGCGCCGCCCGCGGTCGCGCCCGCCGCACCGGCGCCTCCGCCCGCGGGTTCGCCGTTCTTGTCCTTGCCGTCGTTCTTGCCGCTGGCCCATGGCGGCACCCGCGGCATGATCGAGCCGAACCGGCCGAACGCGGCGGCCGAGGCCGCGGCGAGACCGGCGGTGAACATGTCGCCGAACAGCGGGTTCGACTTGGGGACCTGGCCCGGCTGCCCGGCGGTGGGCGGCGTCGAGCCGTCCGAAGGCAGCGGGTGCGTGTTGTCGCCGGGAACCAGCCCGACGCCGGGCGTTCCGCCGATGTTGTTGCCGACCGAGCCACCCGGGGCGGTGCCGCCACCGGCGACCGGCGGCGGGGTGACGGCGTTCGGCGAGGCGGGAATGGACTCCTCCGCGGAGGAGTACTCACCCGCGAGCTGGGTCATCACCACGATCGCCTTGCTGTGCGCCGCGCTGGCCGCGCCCGCGGCCTGCTGCTGCGCTTCGACGTTCGCGATGGCCTGCTGCCGCTGCTGGGCGGCGCTGACGATCGTCGACGGCGACGAATCCGGGGGCAGGAGCGGGGGATTGACGGCCAGCGCGAGGTCCGCGGGGGAGACGTCGGGCACCGCGACCGGCGGCGGCATCTCCTTCTTGGCCTTCACCAGCGCGTCCGCCGCGTCCTCGAGGAGGTTGTTCATCGCGTGCGCGGTCTGGGCGACCTTGCGGATTCCGCCGACGAGGTCGCTGATCATCGTGTGGTACTTGTCGGCGGCGCCACCGGTCCAGTTACCGGAGAAGTCCTTCAGCTCGCCGGTGAGGTTCTCGGCCTGTTCGAACAGCCCGGTGCCGGTGGACTGCCATTTGTGGGCCGCGTGGCGTGCTGTGTTGGGATCGCCAGCCTGCAGCATGGCGTAGAGCTGCTGGTGCGAGTACGCGGCGAAGTTCGTGTGCGCGGTCTCGGTCATCCCTTGTTCCCCCCGCCGTTCGAGCCGCTGTTACCGCCCAGCACGCCCCCGAGGACGTTGAGCAACGGATCGAGCAGGCCGGTCTGCCTGCTCGAGTGGTTCATGTCGCCCGCCACCGAGTCGTCGGCCGCCGCGTAGCCGTCGGCGACGGTCGTCGTGACGTCCTGCGCGAAGGTGATCGCGCCCTTGACCTGGTCCAGCAGGCCCTGCATCTCGGCGACGGCCGCTCGGTGCGCCTTGTCGAGTGAACCCGCCTCCCCGAACTCGCCGAACAGCAACGGCTGCTCGCCAAGGGTCAGCAGGAAGTCGTTCGGCTTGGACATCGCGTGGATCTGGGTCTCCAGTTCCCGCACGAAGTCCTTCAGTGATTCCAGATGGACGTAGTACGACTGGTCTTGCATTGATCCCGGCTCTCTCGTGAACGGCCACGCCGACAAGGGGACGACTACGCGCAAAGCCGGCCGGCCGGTGCCGAGGGGGGTGAAAGCACCGGCCGGCCGACGGATGGGATCAGCCGGCGAACAGGCCCTGGTTGCGGTTCTCCAGGCTGTGCTGGAGATCGTGGGCGTCGCCGACCTTGCCACCGAACTGCGCGATGATCGCCACGATGTCCGCGGTGGCCTGGCGCAGGCGGGTTTCAGACGCGCGGGCGGCCTCACCGGCGGAGCTGCCGGAGGCGTACCAGGTCTGGGTGATCGGCTGCAGGTTCGTGTGCAGCTGTTCGAGCTGGGAGGTGAGCGCCTTCGCCTTGGCGGCCAGCGAGGCCGAGCTGTGCTGCAGCGCGGCGAAGTTGATTTCGACGACGTCAGCCATGATTGGTGGTCCTCTCGCGGATCAGGGGTTGAGCCGGTGGATCACGGTCTGGTCGACGGTTCCGCTGACCCCGGTCAGGCTTTCCCGGACCTGCTCGTCACCCGAGTTGTAGTTCCGGTTGCTCTCGTGCACGAGGCGCGACATCGTGTTGAGCTCGTTCACGGCGATGGTCATCTTCTCCTGCAGACGGCGCTGCAGGTCCCAGAACGCGACCGCCTGGTCACCCTTGTAGTTGTGCAGGGTCTGGGTCAGCTCGCTCTCCAAGCTGGCCATCGTGGTCTTGGCGTTCGACGCGGTTTCCTCGAACCCCTGGACGGCGCGCGCCATCGCAGCTGCGTCTGCCTGATATCCCGTACCGGTCATTGATGGGCCACCTCCTCTCATCTCGCTGGAAATCCCGGTGAGCACCAGGGGACGCCCTGTCTGCTCTTGTGAAGGACACGCTAGAAAAGAGGTGAGTGCGGTCAAACGGCACAACTGCCGGTCGCGTTGACGGCACTATTACCCACAGGCCGGCGGTAGGGCTTTCCCCACCCCCGATCAGGGGGAGTGCTCCAGTGTCCGGATCGGAGCTTCCCGGCACGCTCGACCCATGGTGGACAAGGGATCCAGGGTTGTGCCGCATCGACCGTTGATGATCTTGGCGGCGGCGATGGCGGTACTCGGGGTCATCGCGCTCGGCGGTCTCGTCTTCGACGATCGCAGCCTCGTCAACGCGCCCCTTTGGCTCAAACCGCTCAAGTTCACGATCTCCGTCGGGCTCTACGCGGTGACGCTGGCCTGGCTGATCGGGCAGCTGACCCGGGGCAAGCGGCTCGGCTGGTGGCTCGGGACGGTGTTCGCCGCCGGGCTCGGGCTGGACATGGCGTTGCTGTTCTGGCAGATCGCCATCCGCGGCCGGACGCTCCACTTCAACCGGGAGACGCCTGCCGACCAGTGGATCAACAACATGGTCGCGAACGGCGCCTTCACCGGTTGGGGAGCGACGGCGGCCATCGCGCTTCTCCTGCTGTTCCAGCGTCTTCCCGACCGGGCGATGAACTCCGCGTTACGCGCGGGTGCCGCGCTGTCGGTCGCCGGCATCGGGGTCGCGCTGCTGATGTCCGGGCCGAACGAACAGCAGATGGCCCAGTTCCGCGCCGGCGAACGGCCGTCGATCCTCGGTGCCCACGCGGTCGGTGTCCCCGACGGCGGGCCGGGGCTGCCGGTGCTGGGGTGGAGCACCGTGGGCGGGGACATGCGGATCCCGCACTTCTTCGGGATCCACGCGATCCAGGTGCTGCCACTGGTCGCCTTCGGGCTGCTCAAGCTCGCCCGGCGGTATCCGGTGCTCGAATCGGAATTCGTGCGGCGGAATCTGGTGCGAACCGCGTCGGTGGGCTTCGCGGGGGTGCTCGTGCTGCTCACCTGGCAGGCTCAGCGAGGACAGTCCATCGTGCACCCGGATTTCTGGACGCTGGTCGCGGGTGCGGGAATCATCGCCGTCGTGGCCGCCGGTTCGGTTCTTTCGCTTCGGGCTTCGCGGCCGATGCATCAATTGACGTGATCTTCGCGAAATTCGTTCGGCACCTTCATCGCGATCCGATAGCTTTCGGGACGACAAAGGGGGAACTGTGACTCGTAGACGGTTGACGGGCGTCGTGCTCGTCGCCACGGTGGTGGTGATCGGCGGGGTGGCCTGTTCGTCGGAATCTTCTCCCGACGCGGCCGCTCCGGCGGCGCCCGAAGTGTTCGGTCCGGCGGGATATCGCGGGCTGACCTTGGGCATGGCAAAGGACGCCGCGCTGGGGGGCGGGAAGCTCGCGACCGCGCCGACGTCCACTTTGGATGGTTGTACCGATTTCTCCTATGCCGGCGGTCCGGCACCCGACCCGGCGCGGATGAAGGCGGAAGCGGATGTCGAGACCAAGGCCAAGGAACTGAACAAGAAGGCCGACGAGCTCGAGGCCGATCCGGAGGCGAAGCCGGGCACGTCCGCGGAGGAGAGCGCCGAATCGGCGGGGAAGTCCGCGAAGGACGCTCAGCTGTTCGCCGACGCCGCTCAGGCGTCCGCGGACCTGGCGGGCAAGCGGGAGGAACGGGACAAAGCCTTCGCGGTCGCCGGAGGCGCTTCGTTCGGCAAGGACGGGCTACGTGAACTCGCCGCTCCTTCGGACGCGAAGACGGCCGAAGGGATCGGTGTCGGTTCATCGCTGATGGAACTCAAGGCGGCTTACGACGCCAAGGGGATGAAGGTCGGCGACAACGGCCGGTTCCAGGTTCCTGTCGACGGGAAACCGGGCTGGGTCTATGAGTTCACCGTGAACGGGGACAAGGTCGGCTCGGTGTCGATGATCGACCCGATGGCGAAGTGCGCCTGAGTTTTCGGGGCTTTCAGGCAGGTGAAAAGGGCCGTTCCTTTCGGACGGCCCTTTTCTCGTTGGGTCAGACTCCCGCGGTGGTGCGGATCCAGTCGCGGCTCGCCGCGACGCTGGCGTAGTTCTGGGTGCCCTGCGGGTTCGTGCCGGAGTTGCTGCCCGTCGAGCAGACACCGACCTGGACGCCGTTCGAAAGCTGCGGACCGCCCGAATCGCCATGCCAGGCCGAACCGTTGACGCCGACGCTGGCGATGGCCTGGCCCCCGTAGGCGTCGCTGCTGGTTCCGGTGATGCGGACGTTGGCCGTCTTCAGGACACTCGACGGCGGGTTGTTGCCCTGCGTGCGGCCCCAGCCGTAGATCTGGTTGGTGGTGCCGTTGGCCGGGTTCGCGGTGCCGAGCTTCATATACGTCGTGCTGACCGCGGTCGTGAGGTGCAGGAGGGCGATGTCGCCGCTCGGGGCGGCCTTCTGCTGGTCGACGTCGGCCTCGGTGCCCTGGTTCAGGTTGACGTTGCCGACCTTGACGTGCATACCGGGCTTGTTGAGGCAGTGCTTCGCGGTGAGGACCCACTGCGGGGCGATGATCGTGCCGGAGCAGTTGAAACCGCCGAACGCGGTGGCGTCGTCCCAGTAGATCTGGGCGCCCCACGGCGCGGAACTCACGGTGCCGCCGCCGATGATGTCCTGGCCCGCGTTCGCGGCGGGAGTGGCGGCAAGGGACAGCGCCGCGGCGGCACCGGCCACCGTTGCGACAATTTTGGACATACGCATGAATACGCCCTTCAGCCTGCGTCGGGGATTCCGTTTCGGTTTCACCAAGTTAGGCGGCGGTGAGGGTTTTGGTAACCTACTGAAGTCGGTGATCTGTTCTGTGCGAATTCCGGAATCGAGTGGATGATGCCCTTTGCCGTGGAGGTCTGTTGTATCCGGTTCGCTGGACGGAATTCCGCGGCGTTTAGGGTGTTCGCGTGACGACAGTGATCGTGCTGAACGGCGGCTCCAGTTCGGGTAAGTCGGGGATCGCCAGGTGCCTGCAAGCGGTGTTGCCGGATCCCTGGCTCACCCTCGGCGTGGACACCTTGATCGACGCCATGCCGTCCACGGTGGACGACGGGATCGACTTCGCGGCGGACGGCGAGGTGAGTGTCGGATCCGGTTTCCGGCGGCTCGAGAACGCGTGGATGGCCGGTGTGGCGGCGATGGTCCGGGCCGGGGCCCGGACCATCATCGACGACGCGTTCCTCGGCGGGGCCGCGTCGCAGCAGCGGTGGCGTGAGGCGTTGGCCGGACTCGAAGTGCTGTGGGTCGGAGTCCGGTGCGACGGCGTCGTGGCCGCCGGGCGGGAGATGGCGCGGGGAGATCGGGTCACGGGGATGGCGGAGGCGCAGGCCGAAATCGTGCATCGAGGCGTTGTTTACGACTTCGAGGTGGACACCGGGGTGACTGAAGCCTTGGCTTGCGCGCGGGAGATCGCGGCGCGGGTCGGGTGACTTCGCTGGGGCGGTGGTTGCGGCGGTGATCTGCCTTGCATCTACCGGGACTGCAGTTGTGAGCGTGGGATCCAAAGTGGACAGATTCGCCCAGGGTGTGATCGAGTCGCGAAGGTGCCCCCTGGGAGGCCTTCGTCGAGTCGGGCGGTGGTGCTTTGGAAGGGTGGGGTGTCGGTGTGTTGGCCTGACGTGAGTGTCAGGACTGTTGGGGTCAACCGGCGCCGAGGGAGGCATGTCGCATTTTGGCGGCGAGCCTTGTTCCGTCGTCGTGAGCAGACTCCAAAGTGGACATACCCGCCAGGGCGTGACCGAGCCATGAAGGTGCCCCTTGGGAAGCCTTCGTCGAAGTCGGGTGGCAGCGCTTTAGAAGGGTGGGGTGTCGTCGTCGGGTTGGGGTCGTGGGTCGTGGAGTGGTTCGGGGGTCGCGTGGTAGGTGTGGCCGGTGGGGGTGGTGATGGTCGTGCCGCCGTGGCCGGTGGGGGTGGTGGTCCAGCCGGGTTCTTCTTTGAGGTGGTTGTGGATTGTGCAGGCGGCGTGGCAGTTGTGGTGGTCGGTGTTGCCGTTGCGTGCCCAGGTGGTGATGTGGTCGATTTCGGAGAACTCGGCGGGGCGGTGGCAGCCGGGGTGGGTGCATTCGCGGTCGCGGGCTTTGATCAGGCGGGCGAGTGAGGCTGGGGATCGGTAAGTACCGGGACTGGCTTCGAGGAGTTGTCCGGTGGCGGGGTCGGTGATCAGCCGGGACCACGTGGAGGTGGGGTCGGCGGCGATCTCTTGGGCGAGCCAGCCGGGAATGGGCCCGTAGCCGGCCAAGTCGGCGGGATCGTCCCGCGCACCGGTGAGGGTCAGCAAGTCGACATAGACATGGATGTGTGCCCGGGGTGTGCCGTGGCCGTCCTCGGCCAGCAGCCGTTCGGCGAAGATGTCGGCCCGGTGCTGATCCAACGTCCGGGATTGGTCGGTTCTGCGGCGTGCCTTGGCCGTGTGGCTCAGTGACGCGTAAATCGAACTCGCGACCTCGGCGGGGAGCCAGCCCGACAGTTTCGACATGGTCTCGTCCTCGTGTTCCAGCGACACATGCCGTAACGCGCGTTTGGCCGCGGCGCGTTCCCGGTAGCCGTCGGGATCGAACTTCTGCACCGCGTGATCCACCGATTTCCGGATCGCGGCGGGGTCACGACCGGCCAGCCGCGTGGCCATCCAGGCGTCCACCTGGGCGGCGACCTCGTCGGACACCTCCCGGGTCAACTGGGTCACCTTCGACGCCTTGAACAGGTCGATGTCGCCGTTCTCCAGCGCGGCCAGCGTGTTCGGCAACCGCGCCACCAGCGCACACGAGGTTTCGACCAGCAGATACGCCTGATTGCGGGAGACCGAGAAGGCCAACGCGACCTCCTCGGTCACCGATCTTCGCGAACCGCCCACCCCGGCGAACCCCGCCAGCGAACGCACCTGCCGCCCCTGCGCTCGACGCAACATAACCTCCTCGTCCAATGCGGCATCAAGAAGGCGAGCAGCTTTCGGATTAAAAGCAAAAGATGTGGTCATAACCAAGATCATACTCGAACATGGGTTCGACCGCCAGGAATGGAGCGGGTGGCTTCAACTGGCGCGTGCACCTCCTCTAGGCTGGCAACCCTTTGCCGAACGCTTCGGCAGACTTGAGCTATCCCAAGGTCTGCCGCCTGTCATCGAGCTCGTTCTGTGCATATACGGACAAGTCGGTTTCCGTGCCGTTTCAGACGATCTTGAAGGCAAGTGTGCGAGGTTATATTGGGAGAAAAAGGAAATCTAGGCGCCTGAGCTGGTTTGCCTTAATCGCGACGAAAGCAGAAGTCGCCTCACGACAGGAACAGCCCGCACGAGTTCCTCGGCGCCCCGCCCCCACCGGGAAACGATCACGATCCCGATCGATCCACAGCACGCGCTGATCAGCGTTGCCACGCGCGGCACGACCGGTCGGCGGCGCGGACGGGAACGGGCTGAGCCACCACAGATAGCCGTAGCCGGGGTTCCGGAGACAGGGTGTCCAACTGCGCTCGATCCAGCTTTGAGCAATCCGTTGTGGAGATAGAACAGGGCGAGGTCGGCGGCGGAGATCCACAGCCCGCCTCCCCAGTGGGCGCCACCGCTGACCACCGGCACGGTCTCGCCGCCGATGGTGGTCAGCGACTTCCGGTAGCCGTGCCCGACGCGCCGAGCGGGCCGAAGACGTGTTCGTCCAGCACCGAAGGCAACGCTCGGCCGAAAAGGTGAGTGAGGGCCAGGCAAAGGAGGTTGACTCGAACGTCGTTGTACTCCCAGGCCGACCCCGGCGTACCGTCGCGGCGAGGGCCGTCCAGCCACGACGGTTTGCCCCAGAGGTACCCGTTCCATCCGCTGGTCTGCTGCGGCAGGTGATGCCAGCTGATCGAGGTCCCGGCCACTTCCGGCAGGTCGAGGGTGTCCGCCGCGGCCGACGCGGATCCGGGGACCAGCCCCCGGTCGAACACGATCCCGGCGACGATCGATACGACGCTGAAAGACATTTCCGGCGTATCGGGATTACCCCACGCGGTGATGCGCTCGCCGCCTTGAAGGATCACCCCGCTGGCTCCGGACGCCGGCCGCAGCGGCCCAGCACCTCACGATGCGAACGTTCGCTCGCCAGATGCGTGCGTCGCCGCGGGCAGCGTGGACAGCGGACAGATCCAGTGCCATGCCCCCAGGTTAGTCCTCCACAGGCTTCGTCCAAGCCACCTGCACCAGCCCCGTCCCATGCCGCCGCGACACGAGCACACCCCGCCCGGCGGGCTGAGGTCCGGGCTTCACTTCCCCGAGCAGCGCCCCTTCGTCCCGCGACCCGGACATCACGAGGCCGGGGGAACCCAGCTCCCGGATCCGTTGCAGCACAGGCTCGAACAGCGAACGCCCAGCCCCGCCGCTCCCGCGTGCGATGACGAGGTGGAGCCCGATGTCCCGCGCCTGCGGCAGGAATTCCAACAACGGCAGCAACGGATTTCGGCCAACGGTGGCGACCATTTCGTAGTCGTCGACGAGAACGAACAGTTCCGGACCCCGCCACCAAGACCGGTTCCGCAGCTGATCCGGCGTGACGTCCGCGCCGGGGAGCCGATTCCGCATGGCCTGCTGACATTGGTCGATCAACCCGGTCAGCACGGTCTCGGAACCCGCGTAGCCGAGCAGATGCGAATCCGGCACCGCGCCCAGCATCCCTCGCCGGTAATCGGCGACGACGATCGCGGCCTCTTCCGCCGAATACTTCGACACGATGCCTTGCGCGATCGCGCGCAGGAGCGAGCTTTTGCCCGATTCCACGTCACCGAAGGCCAGGAAGTGCGGTTCGGTGGTGAAGTCGAGGTACACCGGCCGCAGGTTCGATTCCGCGATGCCGAGCGTGACCTGCTTGCGCGGCCCGGCTTCCAGCGAGTCCAGCGGGACTTCGGGAGGCAGCAGCCGGACCTGCGGCGCCCCCGCACCCTTCCAGGCCGCCGAAATCCGGCGGTTCAGGTCCAGGCCGCCGGCACCGACGGTGTCCGGCCGCTGATCCGAGTCGATACGCGGGAGCGCCGCGAGGAAATGCAGCTTGTCCGCGGTCAGCCCCCGTCCCGGCCGGTCCGCCGGGACGTTCTGCGCGATCTTGCGGTCGATCAGCGAGTCCGCCGGGTCACCGAGCCGCAGCTCGAATTTGGTGCCGATGGCGTCGCGCAGCGGCGCCCGCATGCCCATCCACTGGTTGATCGAGACGACGACGTGGATGCCGAAACCGAGCCCGCGCGAGGCCAGGCTGGTGATCTGTTCCTCCAGCTGCTCGTATTCCTGTCGGATCGTGGTCCAGTTGTCCACGAACAGGAAGACGTCGCCGAACTCGCGGCCTTCCGTGCTCTCCCGGAACTCCGAACGCCGCTGCCGGAACGTCGTGATCGACTCGATCCCGTTGGCGGAGAAGAACTCCTCGCGCTGTTCGAGCAGGGTCGTCAGTTCCGCCACCACCCGACGGCAGCGCTGGGCGTCGCGCCGGGTCGCGTAGCCGGACACGTGGGGCAGCCCGGCGATCGGCGCCAGCGCGCCACCGCCCATGTCGAGCACGAACAGCTGGACCTCTTCCGGGGTATGCGTGAGCGCGAGCATCGCGGCGATGTCACGCATCAGCGTGCTCTTGCCGCTTTGCGGCGCCCCGACGATCAGGGCGTGCCCGGCGGCACCGGAGAAATCGGCCCACAGCATGTCGCGCCGCTGTTCGAAGGGCTTGTCCACCAGGGCGACCGGGATCATCAGCTTGCCGTTGCCACCCCAGCCCAGCGGGCACAGACCACGTGAAGGGGCTTCGCCGAGCGGAGGCAGCAGCTGGTCCAGCGTCGGCGGTTCGGCCAGCGGCGGCAGCCAGATCTGGTGCGCCTCCGGGCCTTTGCCTTCGATCCGCGAGATCATCGCGCCGATGATGGTCTCGCCGGTGCCCTTTTCGACCGGCTCCTCGGCTTCGACGGTCACCGGGATCTCGACCGGTGCCAGCGTGAACGGCATCAGACCGAGACTTTGCCCGTCCTTGCGCACGATCTTGCTGCGCGGCGGAAGTTCCCCCGAGACGTACGCGGCCTTGAGCCGGATGAGGGTGTCGTTGTCGGACTTCAGATACGCCGAACCCGGCACGGGCGGCAGCTGGTAGGCGTCGGCGACACCGAGCACCGCGCGGCTCTCCGACGCGGAGAACGTCCGCAGGCCGATCCGGTAGGACAAGTGCGAATCCAGCCCGCGCAGCCGTCCTTCTTCAAGCCGCTGCGACGCCAGCAGCAGGTGGATCCCGAGACTCCGGCCCAGCCGTCCGATCGCGACGAACAGGTCGATGAACTCCGGCCGCGACGACAGCAGCTCGCTGAATTCGTCGATGATCACCAGCAGCGACGGCAACGGCCGCAGGTTCGCGCCCGATTCCCTGGCCTTTTCGTAGTCGCGCACGGACGCGTAGTTCCCGGCCGCGTGCAGGAGTTCCTGACGGCGCAGCAGTTCGCCGTTCAGCGCGTCCGCCATGCGGTCGACCAGCGCGAGATCGTCGGAAAGGTTGGTGATGACGGCGCAGGTGTGCGGCAGCCCGGTCATCCCGGCGAACGTCGCACCACCCTTGAAATCGATCAGCGCGAGGTTCAGCTTCTCCG
Organism: Amycolatopsis sp. cmx-4-54; assembly: GCF_046548895.1. NCBI lineage: Bacteria > Bacillati > Actinomycetota > Actinomycetes > Pseudonocardiales > Pseudonocardiaceae > Amycolatopsis > Amycolatopsis sp. cmx-4-54. Next base: position 284,241 of record NZ_JAEBEJ010000010.1, on the reverse strand, counting down.
AAGAGTGCGTGACGGCGAGCGCGGTGACCAGCGTCCGCAGCAGCTCGCTCTTGCCGGATCCGGTCGCGCCGATGACCAGCCCGTGCGGCCCCATCCCGCCTTCGGCCGATTCCTTCAGATCGAGTTCGACCGGCCTGCCCTCGGGATTGACGCCCAGCGGGATCCGCAGCCGGTCCCGCGCGGACCGCGGCGTCCAGGTGACCTCCGTGTCGGTGTCCCGCGGATCGCCGATGCCGAGCAGCCCGGCCAGCCCGAACGTCGCCGACATCGGCGCCTCGCTGACCACCGCCGCGCCCTGGAACAGCGGCGTCAGCATCCGGGACAGCGCTTCGGCGGCCCCGCGGTCCAGGGTGTCCGGCTTGCCGAGGAAACCGAGCCGTTGCTCCGTCCCGTCGCCGACGACCATCCCGAGCTGCTCCGGGCTCAGGTGCAGGCTCAGCAGCCGTTCCGACGAGACCGACCGTGGCTGTTCCGCGCCGATCTCGATCACAGTGACGCCGAGCCTGCCCTCCTCGGCGACGAGCCGGGTGTCGCCGTGGGTGTGCCCGCCGTCCACGATCACGACGATCTGGGGGAGGTCCAGCCGGGCGTCCGGCCGCCGGGTGAACGCGGGCCGGTCACCGAGGTCGGGGCCGAGGAGTTCGGCGAGCTTCCCGGCGCCGGCGTCGACGAGCCGCCTCGGACCGGCGGCGTCGGCGGCGGTGGAGGCGACATGCGGCAGCCATTTCGCCCATTCCCAGTCGTGCAGCCGGTCGTCCTTGACGCACAACGCGATCCGCAGGTCGCCGGGGGAGTGGAAGGTCGCGAGCTGGGTCAGCAGTGCCCGCGCCGTCCCGAGCGTGTCCGGGCGGCGGCCGGACAGACTGACGTGCGCGAACGATCGCAGCGAGACCGCGACCGGGAGTCCGTCGACCGTCGAATAGGTGCGGATGAAGTGCTTGAGGTTCGTCGAGCACACCGGGTCGAGGTCTTCCAGCGGCACGGTCTGCGGCGCCTTCAACGGGGTCGCCAGCCGCTGCGGCCCGGTACCGATCCGCACCTGCCCGAACTGCGCGTCGGACCGGCGGCGATCCCACAGCCTGCCCGTCTCGACGCAGGCCCACAGATCCGCCGGGTCGGGTTGCAGCGCCGTCATCACCGCGCGCTGGTTGTCCGCGATGTCCCGGACCTGACCGCGCAAACCGGTCAGATACCGCTGGTAGTCCCGGCGTTCCTCGTTGATCTGCGCCTTCTTCTGCGCGCCGCCGCGACCGAGCGACATCACGACCATGCCGACCATCGCGGTGAGGAACAACGCGCCGAAGATGTAGGTCATCACGCCGCCGTCGCGTCCGATGTAGACGAACGACATGGCGCCCATGCCCAGCATCATCGGCATGAACATCAGCAGCTGCATGGCTCCGCCGGAGGAGCCCTTCGGCAGCATCGGCGGGGACTGCAGCACGATTTCACCGGGCTGTTCGCCCAGGGCAGGCAGGCGGTCGTGAGTGGCGCTCATCAGGGTCTTTCTGGCCGCTTGTGGGTAATCCTGCCGATCATTCTGGCCACTCGTGCCGCCCTTGCGGTGGGTACTTTTGCCGTCCGCTCACGTCTGGTGGCGAACTTACGCTGCTGGTCAACGAGACGTGGGGGAAGAGAGTAAGGAGAGCCATGGTCGGCACGGGCGAGTACCGGGCGGAGCCCGAGGCCATGCGCTCGGCGGTCGGGAACCTGGGCGGCATCATCATGCAGGGCATCAACGTCGTGGCCGACCTCGAACGCACCGTCCTCCAGCCGATGTCGTTCGCCACGTTCGGCAGCGCGGTGGCGGCGGCCAACACCGCCATGCAGAGCCAGCAGGTGGTCGCGGTCCGGACGCTCCTGCAACTGCTGCAGCAGATCAACGGCTTCATCAAGAGCAGTGCCGACGCCTACCAGGCCGCCGACGAGGCGGTCGCGGGCGGCTACGGCGGCCGTCCCGGCGGCGGCGCGGGTTCGGGGTCGTCGTCGATCTGGGGGAACTCGCACGCCTCCGAACTGGCGACGCTGGCCATCAACGACAGCGCCGGCGGGCAAGGCGAGCCGTCTTCGGTCGGCAACGTGCTGCGCTACCTGGGGGACGCGCGGCTGGGCCAGCTCGGCGACCACCCGATCACCGACACGCGGTTCCACGGCGTCTCGGACTTCAACGACTGGCTGGCCGGTGACGCCGACAACCAGGCGCGGGTCGGGGTCATCGAGGTCTACGCCGGTACGGCGCGCAACTTCGGCGACGTGCCGGGCGGGGTGCACAGCGGCGACGTCGTCGTGGTCGAACCGCTCCTGTTCTCCGACAGCAAGCCGATCATCGCCATCGCCGGAGAGGGCGGGCTGCTCTACAACCACGGAATCGTCGACGCGGACATCAACGGCCTGGCGAAGGTCAGTGTCTACCGCCCGGCTTCCGTCTGACTTCCGGCCTGAGGAGCGACCATGCTGACTTACCCCAATTCCAGCGCGATGGACGCCACGGCGTCCTCGGGCGGGCCGATCACGATCCTGCCGCAGATCCTCACCGGTCAGCCGGAGCAGATCGCGAAGCACGTCCTCGAAGTGCTCAAGAAGGCCAACGAGTTCCTCACCATGTACAACGAGGTGACGAAGGCCGCCGAGCAGCTCGGCAAGATCTGGTCCGGCGCCGCGTCGGATTCCGCGTTGAAGAAGATCACCGACTCCCTGAACTCGCTGACCAAGATCATCCAGGTCGTGCAGAAGGGCGCCGAACTGCTCGGCGTCGCCGGGACGCTGATCAAGACCGCGCAGACCGCCTACAAATCGGTGGTCGCCGCGGTGAACCCGACGGTCGCGGGCCTGATGTCGAATCCGTGGACCTACGGCGCCGCCGTCGCGCTTTCCACCGCCACCAGTGCTTCGCTGCGCGCGTTCATCACCGCGATCGGCGCGCTGCTGAAGGCGCTCGGCGTGGTCGACCTCGCCAACCAGATCACCCAGATCGCCACCATCATCGGTGAGGTCCAGAAACTGTTCGGGCACAACGATGCCGGGGACAACGGCGCGGCGGGCAACTCGGCGGTCTCGGGCACCCCGATCACCAGCCCGCAGGCGCCCGGCTCGGTCGCCAGCGGTTCGGGACAGGCCGCCGTCGGTGGCTCCGGTGGCGGAGCGGGCGGTGGTTCGACGCCGGGCGAGACGCCGCCGTTCACCCAGTACCGGCCGCCCGCGCTGGGCGGCAACGGCTCCCAGGGCAACTGGCCCGGCGGCGCCGACGCGTGGATCCCGGTGGACAGACCCTCGGGCGGTGGCGCGGGTTCCGGAGGCTCCCTGCCGGGCGTGGCCAACGGGAACACGGTCACCATCACCACCGACCTGAGCACCGGGAAGTCCACGGTGCAGGCGCCGGGCGGGCAGGACATCGATATCGACATCGATATGAACTACGGCGGAAGGCACTTCGAACAGCACATCGATATCGACGTAGACAACGCTGTCGCTGATTCACCGACCAAGGGCAGGTAGCCGTGTGGGGGAGCGGTGTCGTCGACGCGTCGGGCGTCGTCAGTTCGATCCTGTCGAATTACCGGCGGCTCGTGGTCGAGTACCAGCGGCGGGTCACCGGTGACCCTTCGGCACTGACCGCGGCGGGCCAGCGGTGTGGCGATCGGGCGTCGACGGTTTCGGGCCGGGCGGACGAGATCGGCAAGGCGGCGAAGGCGCTCAACGCGTCTTGGGAGGGCGACGCCTACACGGCGTTCTCCACCTCTGCCGCGAAACTGAGCCAGGAACTCGGCGAGCTCGGTGCGAAACTGAGCGACCAGTCGAACCGGCTGCGGGCGGGCGCACAGGCCCTGCAAGGCGCGAAGTCCTGTGTGGACTCGATTCTCGCTCAGTTCGATCAGTACGCCGCACAGCTCGTCAGCCAAGCGCGGACGGCGAACGCGAACGCGGTCAACGCGTTCATCTCCGCCGCCCGGCAACTCGGTGAGCGGGCCGCTCAGGCGGCGCAGGAGATCGCCGACGAACTGAGCGAAGAACTCGCGCGGCTGTTCCCGCCGGAGGGCACCGGCCGGATCGAGCACGAACTCGGCAAATGGGGACGCGGCCCGTTGTACTGGCTCAACGGCGAGACGCTCGACGGCCGCAAACGTCCTCGCTCGCATCCTTCCTGGTTCGGCAACTCCGGCTGGAAGAAGCTCACCTGGGACGGTCTCGAAGGCACGCGCGCCCCGCGCGCGGGTGACACCCCGTTCGGCAGGCCGAAGCCGGAAGGCCTGCGTGACAAGGCCTGGGGCAACACCGAGATCACCTACGCCAAGTGGAAGCAGGAGCAGGACGGCTTCACGCCGGGGTGGGACGCCAAGATCTCCTCGCAGGGCTGGGACGTCAAGGCGTCCGGGCACGCGGAACTGGCCGCCTTCAAGGAAGAACTCGAACGCAAGGGCGAGTGGGGCGTCGCTTCGGGCAGCGCCAAGGGAACCGCGTTCGTCGGCGGTGAGGTGAACGGCTCGCTGCAGGCGGGCGCGCACGGGGTCGGTGTGCACGCCAACGCGTTCGTCGGCGGCAAGATCGAAGGCGAAGTCGCGGCGGACGTGGCCGGGGTGGGTGTCGGCGCGAGCGGAACCCTCCAATATGGACTCGGCGCGCAGCTCGACGGCCAGGCCGTCTACGACGCCGGGCATCTCAAGGTCAATTTCAAGGCGGGTGTCGCGCTCGGCCTCGGTGCCGGGATCGGCGCGAAGATTGACATCGACCTGCCGAAGATCGCGGACACCGTCGGCGAGTACGGCGGGGCGGCCGTCGACGCGGTGAGCGGCGCGGCCGGCCAGGCGGCGGACGCCGTCGGCGAGGCGTGGGACGACGCGATCACCTACGTGGGCACGTGGTGACGGGGATGAGCGAAGCGATGACTCAGGACCGGGTCTCCCTTCCGCTGGGATTCGACATCCCCGAAGGCTGGGTGCCGGTCGAGCCGGCGTCCGTCGGTGCCGAGGGCGCGGTCTTCGTGGCGGTGCACTCCGGGACGTACGCGGAGTTCACCCCGAACATCGCCCTGAGCATCGGGCAACGGCCCGACCCGGCGGAGATCACCGGTATCGCCGACGAGGCCGTCGAACGCCTCGGCCGGTCCACGGCCGCGCTCGAAGTGGTGCGGCGCAAGGTGATCGGCACCCCGGTCGCGCCGGGGGTGACGCAGGTGCTGCGCATCCGCACCGGCGAGGGACAGGATCTCGTACAGACGCAGGTGCTGCTGACCGTGCCGGGGGCGACCCCGGCCGAGCGGCTGATCCTCGAAATCGCCTGTACCGCAACGCCCGAGGCGGCCCGTGGCCTCGGCGACGACTTCCGGCGGTTCGTGGGCAGTGTCCACGTCCGGCGGGATTTCACCGCAGATGAAGGAGAAGACTCGTGACCACGGACCCCTACGCCATGCCGGATATGGACGAATTGCTGGACCAGGTCCGCAAGCAGACCGAAGAGGTGCAGCGCATCCAGCGTTCGGTCGAGGCGATGGAGGTCAAGGCGCACTCGCGGCAGAACGAGGTCACCGTCGTGCTGCGCGGTGACGGCCGGTTCACCTCGATCGACATCGACCCGCGCGCGGTGCGGCAGTACGACGCGCGCAACCTCTCGGAGATCGTGCTGGAGGCGGTCAACAACGGGCTGCAGAAACTGGCCGAGGCCAGCAGCGCCAAGTTCGCCCCGGTCATCGAGTCCGCCAAGTCGATCGAAGCATGACGGCCGCGATCGCGGGCTCCACCCGGCGCGTCACGGTGGTGACACCGAGGGCGCGCGTCGACGTGGCGCTGCCGCAGCAGAGCACGTTCGCCGAACTCGTCCCGCAGCTCGTGCGGCTCGCGGGTGCTTCGGGGCAGGCGTCGGCGGAGCATCCCGGCTGGGTGCTGTCCCGGCTCGGCGGTGCTCCGCTCGCGCTCGGGCTCACGGTCGCCGCCGCGCAGGTGCGCGACGGCGAAGTCCTCCATCTGACCCCGCGGGAACGTCCGCGGGGTCCGCTGCTGTTCGACGACGTCGTCGACTCGATCGCCAGCGTCGCCGAGTCGGGCACCGGCCGATGGGGGCCGTCGGTGGCGCGCAAGGCCGGCATCGTCGCGTCCGTGGTTTTGTTGCTCGCCGGGGGACTTCTGGTGCAGGCCGCGGCGTCCGGCAGTGTGCTGGCGCCGATCGGGACCGGGCTGCTCGCGCTCGTCCTGGTGCTGGGCGGTGGCGCGCTGAGCCGCGCGTACGGCGACGCGGAGGCCGGTGCCGCGGGCGCGCTCGCCGGGGTCGGCGCGGCCTTGCTGGCGGGGATGTCGATCCTGCCGCCGCATCCGCTGTTCTCCCTGTCGGCCGGACCGCTGGCCGCCGGGCTCGCGATCGTGACCGTCTATGGCGTGATCGCGGCCGTTTCGGTGGCGGACCGGCTGCCGTGGTTCGTCGCGGTGACCGTGTCGGCCGGGCTCGGCGCGATCACGACCGCCATCGTCCTGCTGGCCGACGTCCGCCCGGTTTCGGCGGCCGCCGTGGTCGCCGTCGTGGCGACGGCGCTGGCCGCGGTCGCGCCGATGATGGCGCTGCGGCTCGGCAGGCTGCCGCTGCCCCGGGTGCCCGACGACATGGACGCGTTCCGAGCCGACGAGAACCCTTCGCTCGGCGAGGACATGGTCGGCGGGACGACGTACGCGCAGGCGTTGCTGACCGGGCTGCTCGTCGCGCTCGGGCTCGTCGTGGTTTCGGCGTCGGTGGTCCTGTCTTCTTCCGGCGGGGCTTGGGAAGCGGGCTTGTGCGCGCTGCTGGGTCTGGCGCTGATGTTGCGTTCGCGCGCCTTCGCCGGCCGCTCGCAGCGGGTCGTGCTCATCGGTTTCGGCGCGGCGGCCCTGGCGGCGGCCGGATTCTGGCTCGCCGCGGGCGGTCCGCGTTCGTTCGTCTTCGCCGCGGGCTGTGCCGTCGTCGTCGCGGCTGGCGTCTGTCTCACCTACGCGACTCGTGTCGCGAAGGGACGTCGTTCCCCTTACTGGGCAAGGACTCTCGATATCGTCGAGTTCCTGGTGCTGCTCTCGCTGATCCCGTTCGTCGGCATGATCGCCGGCGTCTACGAGGCCGTGCGAGGCTGACCCCCTCTTCCCGCATTCAGAGGACGAACTGCGTTACGTCCGTGAAGGACTCCTTCCCTACCCTCAGAGAAGAAAGGAGTCCTCCACGGCCCGTCCCCTCAGTTCTCCAGCGCCAGCGGCAGGGTCCGCCGGACCGCCGCCGCGTGCCGTCCGTGCAGCGGGGTCACCGCGATCCCGCCCGGCCGCACCGGTTCCGCTCCCGGCCGCCCGCCGACCCGGACGGTCACCTCGGACTTCTCGCGTCCGCCAGGCGACCGGTACAGCGTGTACGACGTCGCGGTGAACGCCGAGCCCGGGACGTGAAGATCCAGTGTCCGCGCGAGTTCCCGCTCCGATCGTGGCCGGTAGCAGATCTGCGACGCGCCGCCCCAATCCCAGGAACGCCAGCCGTCCACCGGCGTGTCCTGGCCGCTGCCGAGCGCGACGCGCAGATTCTCCGCCACCTCACCGGCTTCGAGCACAGTGCTCTCGAACCCCGCTTCGGCCAGCGCGCCCATCAGGCGTAGCGCCGCGCAGGCGGTGCTGCGCAGCGCACCGAGTTCTCCGCCGCCCCTGGCGAGCGCGGCGATCGGCGCGTCCTCGGGCCGGTACCGGACGGTGAGCCAGCGGACCCGCAGCAACGACTGTCCATTAGGGACGGTCCAGGTCAGCAGTTGCGCGCTGGACAAAGGGATCCCGGTGCTCGTGTACGCCTCGCGCAGAATGCCGACGAGGGTGTCCGGCGCGGGTGCCACGGTGCCGGGGGTGAGCCGCACGATGGCGCTCCACCCGTCGCCGACCTCGGCGACCCCGAAACGGTTGCCCGCGCGGTCGACGTGCTGGCGCACCCGGACGGGACCGGCGAGCCTGTGCAGCGGATCGGGGACTTCGTGTTTGTCGCGGCGTTTCAGCCGGTACGCGGCCCAAGTGAGCATCCAGCCCGCGGCGTGGCGGCCGGCGAAGCGAACCGAAGTCGTCAGCACGAGGACGCCGGCGACGGCGACGACGCTGATCCACGCGGACTGCGGGATCCCGTCGATGGTGAGGGCCAGCAGGATCGCGATCCCGGCGACCTCCCAGAGCGCCGCCTGCAACGGACGGATCGGCAGCAGCCAGGGCAGTGGCGCCGCGCCCGCGATCCCGCGTGGGGGCGCCTGTTCCGGGACCGGGCGGGCCGGGGCTTCAACCGACAAGGAATTCCCCTCCTCCGTGCACGCGCACGACGGTAGCCCCGCCCCGCGCGGGGGAGGGGCGTAAAAAATACCCTCACCGCGAACCTGGCCGGAACCTAACGTGAGCACCCTCGAAACGGGTGGGCACGAACGGCGGGGGACGGGAGCGTGTGGACGCAGCGGGACCAGATCCAGGCCTACCAATTCCTCCGCAGGAGACTGGTTTCGGCACTGGTCTCGGCTGACGCCAACCATCCGGTCGCCCCGAGCAGAAGGCTCGTCATCGGAACCCTGTGCGGCCTCGGCGTCGCGTTGCTGGTCACCGCGGTGTTCGGCGTGATCGGCCTGCTGAACCCCTCCGGCGGCAAGGACTGGCTGGCGGGCGGCAAGGTGATCGTCGAAGAGGGCACCGGGGCGCGCTACATCCTCGGCCAGGACGGCGCGTTGCACCCCGTGCTCAACTACGCCTCCGCGCGGTTGATGGCGGGCGGCAACGGCGAGGCCACTGTGACCGTCCCTTCGGACAAGCTCGCGAAGGCGCCGCGCGGTTCGCAGATCGGCATTCCCGGTGCCCCCGATTCGCTGCCCGCGGCGGCCGCGCTCGTGAACACGCCGTGGACGAGCTGTTCGCGGACGACCCAGGACGCGCCCGCGTCGGCCGAACCGGAGACGACGGTGCTCCTCGGCGCGCCCGCGGCCGGGGTCGACCTGCCGAGGGATCAGGCCGTCGTGGTCCGCGTCCCCGACGGCGAGCGCTACCTCGTCACGGCGGGACGCCGCTACAAGCTCACCCCGGAAGCCGCCACGGCGCTGCAGTTCGACACCTATCCGGTGATCGCGGTGTCCTCCCGGTGGATCGGCACCGTCGCCGCCGGACGCGATCTGGCCTACCGTGCGGTCGAAGACGCCGGACGGCCCGGCCCGAAGGTCGGCGGCACGGCGACGAAGGTCGGTTCGGTGCTCGGCGTCGTCGACGCGATGGCGTCGCCCAACGACGCGACGTCGTACTATCTCGTCCGCGCCGAAGGGCTCCAACCGATCGGCCAGACCGAGGCGAGCCTGCTGATCAACACCCCGGAGAACGCGGACGCCTACACCGGCGTCCCGGCACCCGTCGCGGTGCGCGCGGCCGACGTCGCCGCGGTGCCGAAGGTCGCCACGGCGAGGACGGGCGGGGCCGATCCCGCGGAGTATCCGGACCGCATCCCGCGAAAAGCGCCCGTTACCGGACAGTCCGTGACGTTATGCGCCCAGGGTTCTCGAATCGTTATCTCCGCACAGGTCCCGTTGCCGCAAGGTGCGAAGGCGATCCCGGTGACGGCGCGCACGGACGCGCTCGTCGCCGACGCCGTCTTCGTGCCTCCGTCCGGTGGCGCGGTGGTGGCGGAATCCGGTTCCGGCACGGTCTACGTCGTCACCGACACGGGCCTGAAGTACCCGGTGGCGAGCACTGAGGCCCTCGCTTCCCTCGGATACGGCCAAGCCGTACGGCAACCGGTTCCGAATGGATTGCTGGCATTGGTGCCGCGCGGGCCCGCGCTCGATCCGGCGCAGGCAGGTCGTGCGGTGTCCGCGGCGGTGGGTGGGACGGGGTGATCGGAACGTGCAGGTGACCGAAGACAGGCCGGAGACCGACCGGGTCGACGTCGCGGTGATCGAAGACCATCCGCTGTACCGGCACGCCGTTGTCCGGGTCCTCACCGAGGCCGAAGGGATCGAGTTGGGCGCGGTCGTCGACTCGGTCGCCCGGTTCCACGTCCATCCGCAGCCGCCCGGCAGTGTGGTGCTGCTCGACCTCGGCCTGCCGGGGATCGCCGGGGCGGCCGCGGTGCTGCAGGTGGCCGAACTGGGACATCACGTGCTCGTGGTGTCCGCGCAGGCCGAGCCCGAGCAGGTGCTCGGCGCGATCGCCGCCGGTGCCAAGGGATTCCTGTCCAAGGACGTCGACGTCGACGAGCTGCTGACCGCGATCAGGACGGTCGCGCGGGGCCGGGCCTACGTTTCCGCGGTGGTGGCGGGAATGATCATCAAGGACAACGCCGACCGTCCCGCCGCGGCTCCGGACGTCGCGCTCTCCGCGCGGGAGAAGCAGGTCCTGCGGCTCGTCGCGGCGGGCGAACGCGACGTCGACATCGCCCGCATCCTGGGCATCGGAGTTCGGACGGTCCGCGGTTATCTGGACCGGATCCGTGACAAACTCGGGGAGAGAAGGCGGGCCGGTCTGGTCCGCAAGGCCATCCAGCTCGGGCTCGCGTCTCCGCCGGAGGTGCCCGGCCCGTCTCGGCCGGTCGCGCCTCGCGCCGACGCGGGCGGATTCGAAGGACGCCGGTGAACGCAGACGAGCAGCAGCCGAAACGCACCACGCCGATCAACGTCGGGGTGATCGAAGATCATCCGCTGTACCGGGACGCCGTCGCGCGTGTTCTCACCGAAGCGCCCGACATCGCGCTGGGCGCCGTCGCCGACTCCGTCGCGCGGTTCGCCGTCCAGGAGCAGCCGCCCGGCAGCGTCGTCGTCCTCGACCTCAAACTGAGAGGCGTCCAGGACGCCGCCGCCGTACTCGAAGTGGGACAGATGGGGCACAAGGTGCTCGTGGTGTCCGCGCACGCCGAGCAGCCCGAGGTGCTGGGCGCCATGCAGGCCGGGGCGAAAGGCTTTCTCTCCAAGGACGTCGACGGCGACGAACTCCTGCGCGCCATCCGCACCATCGCCGAGGACAACGCGTACGTGTCGCCGACGCTGGCCGGAATGATCATCCAGGACAGCGAAGACCGCCACGCCGGGCCCAAGATCGTCCTGTCCGAACGGGAGAAACAGGTCCTGCGGCTGGTCGCGGCGGGCGAACGGGACGTCGACGTGGCGGAGATCCTGAACATCAGCGTGCGGACCGTGCGGTCCTACCTCGACCGGATCCGGGACAAGACCGGGGAACGGCGGCGGGCCGGATTCGTGCGCGTCGCGATCCGGGAAGGCCTGCTGCGCTAAACCCGCACCCCAGGCTGAAAGACTGCAATGAAGGGGCCTTTCATAGCAAATTTTGCTATGAGAGGCCCCTTCATTGCACGTTCCCCAAGCATGTTGCGGGGCGCCCGACCGGGTAGTCCGTGAAGGACACCTTCACCGCATACGATGCCAGGCCCCGGCAAAGTCGTCTATCCGCTGGTCAAGGTGGTGGCGGAGGGGCTCGTCCGGTGGCCTGACACCTGCGCGACCGTCCACAGGGGATACTCTCGGGGGTCCGTGTTTGTGAAGGGGTCGTGAGTGATAAGGAGCGTTAGAACCACCCTTAACACTCACGACCCCCGTCCGAAACCGTGCAGATAAGCATCAAACGTACATCAATCCGTCCTCTGGCGTCCTTTGTGGACATTATCCCCTTCGGGCCCTCGGACACCTGCCCCGTCGGAGGGTCCAGTTCTGATCATCAAGAGCGGCACCGCCGGCGGTTATGCGTCTTTGCCGGGACCCTGGCATACGACGCGGTAAAGGTCACTTTCGCGTCGCCGTTAGTCCTCTAAACGCGGGGGGCCGCCGAGAAGTTCACCCGCAGCGTGTAGACCGAACTGGACGCGGTGATGAACAGATCGTTCCGCCGCGGCCCGCCGAAGGTCAAATTCGAACAGACCTCCGGCATCCGCAGTTTCCCGATCCGCGTGCCGTCGGGCGCGAAGCAGTGCAGGCCGTCGTGCGCCGCGGCCCAGACCCGGCCCGCGGCGTCCACGCGCACGCCGTCGAAACCGCCCGCGTCGCAGGTCGCGAAGACCTCGCCGCCGGAAAGCCGCCCTTCGTCCACCGAGAAAACCCTGAGGTGGCTGGGTTTCTGCCCCGTGTCCGCGATGTAGAGCAGCGACTCGTCCACCGAGAACGCGAGCCCGTTCGGGCGCGAGAAATCGTCCGCGACGATCCGCACCGAACCGTCCACCGGATCGACCCGGTACACGTGGCAGGCGCCGATCTCACTCTCGGCTTGATGACCTTCGTAGTCACTGTCGATCCCGTAACTGGGGTCGGTGAACCAGATCGCGCCGTCCGAGGATTCGACGACGTCGTTGGGGCTGTTGAACCTCTTGCCCTGATAGGACTCCGCGAGAACGGTGGTCGTGCCGTCGTGTTCGGTGCGCGTCACCCGGCGGCCGCCCTGCTCGCAGCTGACGAGCCTGCCCTGGCGGTCGACGGTGTGCCCGTTGTGGAATCCAGCGGGCTCGCGGAACACGCCGACCGCGCCGGTGGTCTCGTCCCAGCGCAGGACACGGTCGTTCGGGATGTCGCTGAACACCAGGTACCGGCCGGCGGGGAAGTAGGCGGGCCCCTCGGTCCACCGGCAGCCGGTGTGGATCCGCTGCATCCACTCGTCCCCGTTGACGCGGGCGAACCGTTCGTCGAGGACTTCGAAGTGCGCCTTGACCATGTCCATGGAAACCCCAGTGCTCTGAATGAGATATTGCGATCATCATGAACCGCCGAACTTGATATGGTCAACCTATGGATGACGTAGATCGCATGCTGCTCACCGCGTTGCAGCAGGACGCGACTCAGGCGTATGCCGCGCTCGGCAAGGCGGTCGGCCTGTCCGCGGGCGCCGCGCACGAACGGGTCCGCAAACTGCGCGAACAGGGCGTCATCCGGCGCACGACCGTCGACGTCGACCCGGCGGCGGTCGGCCGGGGAGTGATGGCGTTCGTGCTGGTCGAGGCGGGCTCGTGGATGGGCGACGCGCCGACCAAGGCCGCGCTGGAGGCGTTGCCGGAGGTCGTCGAGGCGCACATCATCGCGGGCCCGGCCTCGCTGCTGGTGAAGGTGCGCACGCCGACCACCGAGGAACTGCAGGCGTCACTGCGCAGGCTGTACGCGATCGAGGGCGTCACCGGGACGCAGACGATCGTGGTGCTCGAATCCTTCTTCGAGCGCTCCGTGAACGCTAGAGGCGACGGTTCGCCAGAACGCCCGTCGCCGCCCGCGCCTTCCCGCTGACCGCGGGATCCACGTCGACGACCACCAATTCCGGCCCGGGGCCCAGCTGGGTGTGGACGCGGCCGAAACCGTCGGACACCGTGGAGTAGCCGATTCCGGTGGGCGCCTTCGGGTTCACCGGGGTCGAGGTCGTGGCCGGATCGGCCTGCCCGCAGCCCAGCACCCAGCAGCCGGAGTCGAGCGCGCGGGCGCGCACCAGCACCTCCCACTGCTCGCGTTTGCCCTCGCCCGCGCCCCAGGACGTCGGCACGAGGACGATGTCGGCGCCGTCGTCGGCCAGCTTCCGGAACAGTTCGGGGAAGCGGATGTCGTAGCAGGTCGCGACGCCGAACGTGGTCCCATCGACCTCGAAGGTGGCGGACGCGGCGCCGGGTGCGACCGTGTCGGACTCGGCGAACCCGAAGGCGTCGTACAGATGGATCTTGGCGTAGCCGAAGTGATGCCCCGCACCGGTGACGAGCAGGGTGTTGCTCACGCGCCCGTCGGTCGACGGCGTGAACATGCCCGCGACGACCACGACGCCGTGCTCGTCCGCGAGCGCGGCCACAGTGGACGCCCACGGTCCGTCCAAGGGTTGCGCGACGGGCCCGAGCGGGATGCCGAAGCGCGCCATCGCCGCTTCGGGGAACACGACGATCCGGGCGCCTTCGCCCGCCGCGGCCGTCACGCCCTCGCGAATCAGCTTCAGGTTCGTCTCGGGATCCTCGGCGGCCGTGAGCTGGCACAACCCGATTCGCGGCACGGAGGCCTCCCTCATCGTGGGATCGCTGGTCACCACCCCAGTGTGCCTGCTCGGGGCGATCCGGCCACCTCGTACCCTTGACCCATGCTGAACCGTACCGACCTGCGTGGACAGGTCCCGTCCGTTGCCGAGCTCAGGCGCACGCTCCCGCGTGCCGAGTACGACGTGGACGCGGCGCTGCATCACGTACGGCCGGTGGTCGAGGCGGTCCGCGATCGCGGCGTCGAGGCGGTTCTCGAGTACACCGAAAAGTTCGACAAGGTCCGTCCCGGTGGCGTCCGCGTGGCCGCCGCGGAGCTCACCAGCGCGCTCGAGAACCTGGATCCGGCCGTCCGTGAGGCGCTGGAGGAGTCCATCGTCCGCGCCCGCAAGGTCCACGGCGACCAGCGCCGCCAGGACGTCACGACCGAGGTCGTCGACGGTGGCACCGTCACCGAGCGCTGGATCCCGGTGGAGCGCGTCGGGCTGTACGCGCCGGGCGGGCTCGCGGTGTACCCCTCGACCGTGGTGATGAACGTCGTCCCGGCGCAGATCGCCGGCGTCGGCACGCTCGTGCTGTGCTCGCCGCCGCAGGCCGCGTTCGGCGGGCTCCCGCACCCGACGATCCTGGCCGCCGCCGAACTGCTCGGCGTCGACGAGGTCTGGGCCGCCGGCGGCGCGCAGGCCGTCGCGCTGCTCGCGTACGGCGGCACCGACACCGACGGCGCGACGCTGGAGCCGGTCGACGTCGTCACCGGGCCCGGCAACATCTATCTCACCGCCGCCAAGCGGCTGCTGCGCGGCATCATCGGCATCGACTCCGAGGCGGGCCCGACCGAGATCGCCATCCTCGCCGACGAGACCGCCGACCCGGTGCACGTGGCCGCCGACCTGATCAGCCAGGCCGAGCACGACCCGCTCGCCGCGAGCGTGCTGGTCACCACGTCCGAAGAGCTCGCGGACGCCGTCGACAAGGAGCTGACCGGCCGCGTCGCCGCGACCAAGCACTCCGAGCGCGTGACGGAGGCGTTGGGCGGCAAGCAGTCCGGCATCATCCTCGTGTCTACTGTGGACGACGGGATCCGCGTCGTGGACGCCTACGCCGCGGAACACCTGGAGATCCAGACCGCGGACGCGCCGACGGTGGCGGCCCGCGTTCGCAACGCCGGCGCGATCTTCGTCGGGGCGTACGCGCCGGTCTCGCTCGGTGACTACTGCGCCGGGTCGAACCACGTCCTGCCCACCGGCGGGTTCGCGCGGCACTCGTCCGGGCTTTCGGTGCAGAGCTTCCTCAAGGGCGTGCACGTCGTGGACTACAGCCAGGACGCGCTGCGCGAGATCGCCGGCCGCGTCGTCGCGCTGGCGAACGCCGAAGACCTGCCCGCGCACGGCGAGGCCATCACGGCGAGGTTCGAGGGGGAGCGCGCATGAGCATCGGCGAGGAGATCACGCTCGGCTCGCTCCCGCTGCGGGAGGACCTGCGGGGCAAGACCCGGTACGGCGCACCACAGCTTGATGTGCCGATCCGGCTCAACACCAACGAAAACCCGTACCCGCCGCCGGACGCGCTGGTCGCCGACGTCGCCGAGGCCGTCCGCGCCGAGGCCGCTTCGCTGCACCGCTACCCGGATCGCGACGCCGTCGCGCTGCGCCAAGACCTCGCGGACTATCTCGCGGTGTCCACCGGCGTGCTCGTGTCGGAGTCGAACGTGTGGGCCGCCAACGGGTCCAACGAGATCCTGCAGCAGATTTTGCAGGCCTTCGGTGGTCCTGGCCGCTCGGCGCTGGGTTTCGAGCCGTCGTACTCGATGCACCCGATCATCTCGGCGGGCACCCGCACCGACTGGCTGCCGGTGCCGCGTCGCGACGATTTCACGCTCGACACCGAGAAGGCGGCCGCGCTGGTGCGCGAACGCCGTCCGGACATCGTCTTCGTGACCAGCCCGAACAACCCGACCGGCGGGTCGATCCCGTTCGACGAGCTGCACGGGCTGCTCGAAGCGGCGCCGGGCATCGTGGTGGTCGACGAGGCGTACGCGGAGTTCTCGTCGCAGCCGAGCGCCGTCGAGCTGATCGAGGAGCACCCGGCGAAGCTGATCGTGTCGCGCACGATGAGCAAGGCGTTCGCCTTCGCGGGTGGACGGCTCGGGTATCTCGCGGCCGCGCCCGCGATCGTCGACGCGCTGCAGCTGGTGCGGCTGCCGTACCACCTCTCGAAGCTCACGCAGGCCGCCGCGCGAGCCGCGCTGCGGCACGCGGACGCCACCCTCGCCTCGGTCGCCAAACTCGCGGCCGAACGCGATCGCGTGGTGGAAGCGTTGCTGGGCTTGGGATTCACGCCGGTCCCGAGCGACGCGAACTTCGTCCTCTTCGGACGGTTCGCGGACGCGCCCGCGACCTGGCAGTCCTATTTGGACAACGGTGTGCTGATCAGGGACGTCGGCATCGAAGGGCATCTGCGAGTGACCATCGGGACGCCGGAAGAGAACGACGCCTTTCTCGAGGCCAGCAAGGAGGTGCCGCGATGAGTCGCGTCGGCAAGGTGGATCGCACCACCAAGGAATCGTCCATTTCGGTCCAGCTCGACCTGGACGGTACCGGGCAGGTGGAGATCGACACCGGTGTCCCGTTCTACGACCACATGCTCACCGCGTTCGGCGTGCACGGCTCGCTCGATCTCAAGGTGCAGGCGACCGGTGACGTGCACATCGACGCGCACCATACCGTCGAGGACACCGCGATCGTGCTCGGCCAGGCGCTGCGGCAGGCGCTCGGCGACAAGAGCGGCATCCGCCGCTTCGGCGACGCGTGGATCCCGATGGACGAGACCCTCGCGCACGCCGCGATCGACGTCTCCGGGCGGCCGTACTGCGTGCACCTTGGCGAGCCGGAGCAGTTCAACAGCTTCACCATCGGCGGAAACTACCCGTTCGTGCTGACGCGGCACGTGTTCGACTCGCTGTCGTTCCACGCGCAGATCGCGCTGCACGTGCGGGTGCTGCACGGCCGCGACCCGCACCACATCGCGGAGGCCGAGTACAAGGCCGTCGCGCGTGCGCTGCGCGCCGCCACCGAGCCGGACCCGCGGGCGGGCGGCATCCCGTCGACGAAGGGCGTCCTCTAACCCCCGCATTTAGTCCTCTGGATGCGTTCCTTGCGTGTGCAACTACCGCATCCAGAGGACTAAACGCGTCCGGTGGGTTCGTATGTATTGAGGAGCACGCCGGACGGGGTGTTCGTGGTGCCGACCAACTCCAAGGAGCATGCCGGGGTTCCTTCGGCGAAGAAACGCTTGCCCGTGCCCAAAAGGAGCGGATAGACGGCCAGCAAGACCTCGTCCGCGAGCCCGTTTTCGAGCAGTGCCGAGGTCAGCGTGGAACTGCCCGAGAGGATGAGGTCCGGACCGTCCTGTTCTTTGATACGGCGAACACCTTCGACGAGGTCCGGGCCGACGCCCTCGAACGGGCCCCATTTCAGGCTTTCCGGGCGATGGGTGACGACGAATTTCGTCGCCGCCTTGAGCCGGTCCGCGAGCGGATCGCTCGGCGCGTCGGGCCAGTATTCCGACCAGAGGTCGTAGGTGCGACGGCCGAGCAGCAGGTCGAAGCTCTCGGGATGCGCGGCCAGGATGGCTTCCCGCCCTTCGGGCGTCCGGTAGGGCATGTTCCAGCCGCTGTATGGGAAGTCGTTCTCGTCGGCGGAATGCTGGAGCACGCCGTCGATCGAGATGTGTTCGATGATCTTGAGTTTTCTCATTTCGTCTCCAGCAGTGCGTCGAGCTGGGGCATCGCGGCGCGGAAGCCCTCTTCCATTCCCGGGATCGTCTTCTCCATGGCTTCGACACTGGAAAACCGCGTGACGTGGATCATCCGTGATCCCGTGGGTGTCGTCTCGAAGGTGAAGGTCATCGAGGTGGGCATGGCCTCGTCTTCGGTGTTGTCGTCACCGTCCTCCGCCTCGAAGGAGTCGATGGGGCTCACCTCGGTGAACTTCCAGGAATTGGGCCACTTCTCCCCGTGGGGCCCGGTCAGGAAATATTCGGCGCGGCCGCCTGCCCGGAAATCGTGATGGGTGAACGTGGCCGGTGCGAACGGTGGTCCCCAGAAGCGTTCGAGTTGCCGTGGATCGGCCCAGGCCTCCCAAAGGCGTTTCCGCGAAACGGCAAAGTCCGCCACGACGGTGAGGCTGAGCTTTTCGGGCTCCTTGGTGACAGAGGTGATCGGCAACGTCATTCCCCTTCCCGCAGTACATCGTCGAGCTGCGCCACACGTTGGCGCCAAAGGACTTCGTAGGAGTCGAGAAGCTCGGTGGCGCGCTGGAGCCGCTCGTGGTCGGTCGAGACCAGTTGTTCGCGCCCGTTGGCACGCTTCTGGACGAGACCCGCGCGCTGCAGCACGGCGACGTGTTTCTGCACGGCGGCGAAGCTCATCTCGTAGTGCGCGGCCAGATCGGACACCGACGGCGCTTCGGTGATCGCCCGCGCCAGGATGTCGCGGCGGGTGCCGTCGGCCAAGGCGCGGAAGAGCCGGTTGAGCGACTCCTCGCTCTCCTCTCGAAGTACAACCATGTGGTTGTACGTTAGCCGTGACCGATCGCGAGGGCAAGGCCCGGCCCGGTCGCGGTGGCGGACGTGTGGCAGGGTGGCGGTCGTGAGTAACACGACCATCGCTGTGCTGCTGTTCGCGCTCGGCGGCTTCCTGATCGGCGGCGTCTACGCGACCTGGAAGAGCGTCAAGTTCATGGCCGTCGTGCTGGGGATCGGCGCGGTGCTGGCGATCGGCGGCGCCATCGCCTGGCTGGCCTGAGCGCCGCAGCTTCTCTGACCGGAGTACATGAAGGCCCCCTTCACTGCGTCTAGCGCAATGAAGGGGCCTTCACGTACTTGTGCGGGTGCCACGTGGGCCGCCGTCTTCGCCGACGTTGCGAAAGCCACTTTCGCAACGTTGAAGGTTGCGAAAGTGGCTTTCGCAACACGTCGCGGCGCTCAGCTCACTTCGAGGCGTTGGCCAGCTCCCGCTCGTCAGGCGCGTCCAGCTGCTTCGCGAGCTTCTCGCCTTCGACGTCCACATCGGGCAGTACGCGATCCAGCCACTTCGGCAGCCACCAGGCACCGCGGCCGAGCAGCGACATCAGCGCCGGCACGATGGTCATCCGGATCACGAACGCGTCGACGAGCACCCCGAAGGCCAGCGCGAACCCGATCGACTGGATCAGCGACGATTCCGCGAGGACGAACCCGGCGAACACGCTGATCATGATCAGCGCGGCGGCGACCACGACGCGGGAGCCGTGCCGGAAACCGGTGACCATCGCCTGCTGCGGGTCGGCGCCGTGGACGTATTCCTCGCGCATCCGCGTCACCAGGAACACCTGGTAGTCCATCGCGAGCCCGAACAGCACACCGATCAGCAGGATCGGCAGCATGCTCATGATCGGCCCGGTCGTCTTCACCCCGAGCAGGTCGGTGAGCCAGCCCCACTGGAACACCGCCACCACGGCGCCGAACGTCGCGACCACGGAACCGAGGAAGCCCAGCGTCGCCTTCAGCGGAACGACGATCGACCGGAACACCAGCATCAGCAGCAGGAACGCGAGCCCGACGATCAGCGCGAGATAGGGCAGCATCGCGTCGGCGAGTTTCTCCGAGACGTCGATGTTGGCCGCGGTCTGGCCGGTCACCGCCAGCGACGCGCCGGTGGCCGTGCCGAGACCCGCGTTCAGGCCGCGGATGTCGCTGACCAGGTCTTCGGTCGCGGTGCTGCTCGGACCACTCTTCGGAATGACGGTCAGCAGCGCCAGGTCACCGGCCCGGTTGGTCTTCGGCGGCGTGACGATCGGGCGTTCGGGGAGCCCGCCGATACCCGCGGCCGTCTGCTGGAGCGCGGCCTGCCGGTCGGTGCTGCCGCTCAGGTCGACGACGATCACCAGCGGGCCGTTGGCGCCCTCGCCGAAGCTGCGGGTGACGGTGTCGTAGGCCTTGCGCTGGGTGGTGTCCGGCGCGGCGGTGCTGTCGTTCGGCAGGCCGAGCTGCATGCTCGCGGCCGGGATGGCGACGATCGCGAGACCGGCGATCGCGGCGATCAGCACCGGGATCCGGCGGCGGGCCACGAAACGGGCCCAGCGCTCGCCGTGGGTCGTCGCGCTTTCCTTGCGGCGCAAGCGGATCTTGCCGCCCGCCAGTTTGCCGCCCGCGAAGCCGAACACGGCGGGCAGCAGGGTGAGCGCGATGACGACCGCGATGGCGACGGTGATCGCCGCGGCGATGCCCATCTCACCGAGGAACGGGATGCCGACGACGGTCAGGCCCGCCAGCGCGATGATCACGGTCAGCCCGGCGAACACCACCGCGGAGCCGGCCGTGCCGGTGGCGCGTCCGGCGGCTTCCTCCGGATCTCGTCCGAGCATGAGTTCGTGCCGGTAGCGGGAAACGATGAAGAGCGCGTAGTCGATGCCGACGGCGAGGCCGATCATCAGCGCGAGCACCGGCGTGTTCGTGTTCAGTTCGAGGAAACCGGACGCCGTCGTGATCCCCGCCATGCCGATGCCGACGCCGATGAGCGCGGTCAGCAGCGGGATCCCGGCCGCGAGCAGCGAGCCGAACGTGATGATCAGAACGACGGCGGCGACCGCGACCCCGAGACCTTCGGTGGCGTTCGTGGCCGGCATCGCCTGGACGGCGTCACCGCCGAATTCCACGGTGTACCCGGCGGCCTTGGCGGAATCCGCGGCCGCCATCAGGCCGTCGCGGTCGGCGTCGGTGAGTTCGAAGCCCGGGACGCGGTAGCTGACCTGCGCCAGCGCCACGTGCTTGTCGGGCGAGATCGCCTGCGCCTGCAGCGGGTCGACCACGCCGGCGACCTTCGGCGCGTCCTTGAGCCCGGTGACGAGGCGGGCGATCGCCGCCTGTCCTCCGGCGTCGGTGATGTCACCGGGCGTCGAGATGACGACGCGCGCCGTCGCGCCACCGGCGGCGGCTTCCGGGAACCGGTCGGCGAGCTGGTCGATCGCCTTCTGCGACTCGGTGCCGGGGATGGTCACCGAGTTCGAAAGCTGGCCGGACAGGGTCAGCGCACCCGCGCCGAGGGCCACCAGGATGGCGGCCCACACCGCCGTCACCAGTGCCCGGCGCCGGAACGAGAACCGGCCCAGGCGGTACAGGAAGCTGGCCACGAAAGTCTCCCGTTCACTCGTTCAGGTTCATTTCAAGCTAGCCGATCGGCTAGGGGTCGACAAGCCGATCGGCAAGTGTGTGACTAGCCGCACGGCTAGTACTCGTTTGGCCAGGCGGCCACGCTTGACGTAATCTCCGACGGCTGAACGAGGAGGGAACATGGACGTCGTCCACGCGGAGGACACCCGCACGCGACTACTGGGCACGGCGTTGCGGCTGTTCACCGAACACGGCGTGGAAGGCACCTCGCTGCAGATGATCGCGGACGCCCTCGGCGTCACCAAGGCCGCCGTGTACTACCACTTCAAGACGAAGGCGGAGATCACCGAATCCGTCGCCGACCCCGTGCTGCGGGAGCTCGAAGGCATCGTCGACGACGCCCGCGCCCAGCGCACCCGGGGCGCGCAGATCGACCACCTGCTCGACGGTTTCGTCGATCTCGTGGTGCGGCACCGCGCGCTGGTCGCGCTGTTCTCCAGCGACCCCGGCATCGCCCGCGCGATCGAGAAGTCCGTGCACAGCTCGGACCGGTTCAAGAACCGGCTGCTGGAGATCCTCGTCGGCCCGGACCCGGATCTCACCGCGATCGTCACCGCCCAGGTGCTCCTGGCGGGAATCGCCATCGCCGGCGGGTCGCCGGAGGTCGCCTCGCTCGACGACGAGACGCTGCGCGAAACGCTCCTCAGCGTCGGCCGCAAGCTCTACAACCGCCCGCGCCGCCGTTCGTGACCGATGTGTTCAAGACAGGCGCCGCGATCCGCGCGACCCTGTCGGCATGAACATCGATCTGAAGGCGGCGGCCACGTTCATGGCCACCCAGGCACGGCTGCTCGACAGGCGGCGCTTCGAAGTCCTCTTCCGCGACGGTGACCCGGCCGCGGCGCTCGCCGCGCTCGAGGCGTACCGCAATCCCGACGGTGGTTACGGCCACGGGCTCGAACCCGACTGCCGCTCGGCGACCAGCCAGCCCGCCGGCGCCTTGCACGCGTTCGAGGTCTTCGCCGATGTCGGCTCGTCGACAAGTCCCCGTGCGGCCGAACTCTGCGACTGGCTCGCTTCGATCTCCCTGCCCGACGGCGGAATCCCGTTCGCGTTGCCGATGCCGGATCCGTCCGGCAGCGCACCGTTCTGGGCGAGCGCGGATCCGGCGGTCTCCTCGCTGCAGATCACCGCGATCGTCGCGGTGACCGCGCATCGCGTCGCCGCGCACGATCCGGCGGTCGCCGCGCATCCCTGGTTGGCGAAGGCCACGAGCTACTGCCTCGGCGAGATCGACAAGCTCGACGAAGCCCCGCACGCGCTCGTGCTCGCCTTCGCGATGAAGCTGGTGGACGCGCTCGGCGACACGCGCCTGGTCGAGAAGCTCGGCCGGTTCGTCCCGGACGACGGTGTGGTCGCCGTCGGCGGCGGGATCGAGGGCGAGGCGATGCGCCCGCTCGACTTCGCGCCGGAACCCGGTGGCCCGGCACGGAAGCTCTTCCGGCCGGAGGTCGTCGAAGCGGATCTGCGGCGGGTGGCAGGCGGGCAGCACGACGACGGCGGCTGGCGTGTCGACTACACGAGCTATTCGCCCGCCGCCGCGCTGGAGTGGAACGGGTTGTTCACCGTGGGCACGCTCGGGCTCCTGCGGGCCAACGGCCTGGTCTAGCGCGTGTTTCACAAGTCTGGTTCGCGGTCTTCGCGCCCAGGCGGCCCCTGACGGCACGGGCGGATGCGGCCGAGTACGACCCGGTACGAGGCCGATCCGCCCGCACCGTCAGGAACCACCTGGATCACGAAGCCCATCGAACAGACTTGTGAAACACGCGCTAGGGGAGCCTGCGCAGGAATCGCGGCGGAACGGCGGCCGTGAGCCAGACACCGTTCGCGCTCACCTGGAATTCGTGCCCGGCGGCGGACATCTCCCGGGCGTCCACGGCGAGCAGCACCGGGACGCCGCGCCGTGCCCCGACGGCCCGCGCGGTGTCCACGGTCGCCGAGAGATGCACGGCATGCCGTTTCATCGGCCGGAGCCCCTCGTGCAGGATCGCGTCGAGGAACCGGGAGACCGTGCCGTGGTAGAGCACGTCCGGCGGGATCGCGGCGGGCAGTGCGAGGTCGACGTCGACACTGTGGCCCTGGCTGGCGCGGATCCGCAGGCCGGCCTCGTCGAAGGCGAAGCGCCGTTTGTCGTTGCCCTCGACCACTTCGTCGAGTTCGGTGCGGGTGAGCGGCAAACCGTTGCGCCGCAAGGCCGCCAAGAGCGTGTCGACGTCGACCCAGCCGTCCGGGGTGAGGGTGATGCCGAGGTCACCGGGTGCGTGCCGCAGGTGCCGGGAGAGCCGTTTCGAGACTCGGATGAGATTCTTCTTGTCCATTTCGAGTCACAGTGACGCACATCCGGCCCCCGCGTGGCAACGGAATTCAGATGCCGCCCTCGGAAGCCGGGCGCAGTTTCCCCGCGCCGGGGCCGAATCGGGACATCTGGTCGTCGGCGTTGTAGAGCCCGCAGCTGCGCAGGGAGAGGCAACCGCAGCCGACGCATCCGGTCAGCCTGTCGCGCAGGCGCTGCAACGCGTCGATCCGCGCGTCGAGCTCGTCCTGCCAGCCCCGCGACAGGCGGGCCCAGTCGGCCTTGGTGGGGGCGTGGTCCTTGGGCAGGGTCTCCAGTGCCGAGCTGATGTCGTCCAGGCTGAGCCCGACCCGCTGCGCCGCGCGGATGAAGGCGATCCGGCGCAGCACCGAACGAGAGTACCGGCGCTGGTTGCCCGCCGAGCGCTCGGAGCTGATCAGTCCCTTGTCCTCGTAGAAACGCAAAGCCGTATGGGGCACGCCGCTGCGGTCGGCGACCTGCCCGATGCTCAGGTGTTCAGCCAGTCTCGTCACGTCGCCAGATTAGCCTTGACTTCGACCTAAGTCGAGGTTGCAACCTCGGTTCATGACCACCGACACCAAGACCGGCTACGAGGATCTGCCGAGGCTGATCTCGTTGATGACCGGGGACGAGAAGCATCAGGCGGCCGCGGAGTCCACAGTGGACGTCCTGTGGGTGCTCTACGACCGTGTGCTCGACATCACTCCGGAGACCGTCCGTGATCCGGGCCGCGACCGCTTCCTGCTGTCGAAGGGCCACGGCCCGATGGCCTACTACGCGGTGCTGGCGAAGAAGGGTTTCTTCCACGAGGAAGAACTCGCCGACTGGACTTCGGCCGAGTCCCGGCTCGGTCACCATCCCGACCGGGCGAGGCTTCCCGTCGCCGAAATCTCCAGCGGATCACTCGGGCACGGGCTCCCGCTGGCCATCGGCACCGTTTTCGGCCTGCGCGCCAAGGGATTCCGCGACGCCAAGGTCGTCACCCTCATCGGTGACGCGGAGCTCGACGAGGGCTCCAACTCCGAGGCCATCGCGGTCGCCGGCCGGATCGGCATGCCGCAGCTCACCGCCGTCGTCGTCGACAACTCCTCGGCCACGCACGGCTGGCCCGGCGGGATCGCGCGCCGGTTCGAGGTCGAAGGCTGGACGACCCGCACCGTCGACGGCCGCGATCACGACGCGCTCCACGAAGCCTTCACCACCCCCCATCCGGACCGGCCGCTCGCCGTGGTCGCGACCGTCGAGCGAAAGGCCTGAACCCGTGGACATGCGTGAAACGTTCCTCGAAGCCGCCGCCGAGGCGCTCGACACCGACCCGAACGTCGCCGTCGTGCTCGCCGACATCTCCGCGGCACAACTCGCCTTCGCCGCGCGGAAACATCCCGACCGGGTGCTCAACGTCGGCATCCGCGAGCAATTGATGATGAGCACCGCGGGCGGCCTCGCGCTGGCCGGGATGCGCCCGATCGTCCACACCTTCTCGTCGTTCCTCGTGGAGCGGGCTTTCGAGCAGGTCAAACTCGACCTCGGGCACCAGGACGTCGGGGCCGTGCTGGTGTCCTCGGGCGCGTCCTACGACATGCCGACCGCCGGGCGGACACACCAGGCGCCCGGGGACGTCGCCCTCATCGACACGCTGCCGGGCTGGACCGTGCACGTGCCGGGGCATCCCCAGGAGGCCAGGCGGCTGCTGCTCGAGTCCATCCCGGGCGACGGACGCGTCTACCTCCGGCTTTCCGCGCAGGAGAACGCGAAAGCGCATCTGGGCGCGGGTCTGCAAACGCTGCGCGAAGGCGGGCGAGGGGTGGTGGTGGCCGTCGGGCCGATGCTCGACCGGACGCTGGAGGCGACCGCCGATCTCGACGTGACCGTGCTCTACACCTCGACCATCCGGCCCTTCGACGCCGCCGGGCTGCGCGCGGCCGTCGCCGCCGCCGGGACCACCGACGTCGTGCTGATCGAGCCGTACCTCGCGGGAACGTCGGCGCACGCGGTGACGGACGCGTTGTCGGAAACGCCGCACCGGCTGCTCTCCCTCGGCGTCCGGCGCGACGCGGAAGTGCGCATCTACGGCGAAATGGCCGATCACGACCTCGCGCACGGCCTCGACGCCGGCTCGATCGCCTTGTCCGTCAAGGAATTCCTCCGCTAGCGTGCTGCGCCGGCAGCTTGTACTGGCTGTACCTGCGCTTTCGGCCGTGCGTCCAGCGGGAAGCCGGGCCGCCGAGAAGGCCTACGAATTTCCGGCGCAGGACGCTAGCGTCACCAGGATGACGAAGATCCGCCCACTCGCGCTCGGGGTCATCCGCCGCGGTGAAGACCTTCTCGTGTTCGAAGGCCGCGATCACACCGAAGGGGTGACCTACCACCGCCCGCTCGGCGGCGGGATCGAGTTCGGGGAGACCGCCGCCGAGGCGCTGCACCGCGAATTCCAGGAGGAACTCGCGGCGGAGCTGACCTCCGTCGAGCAGATCGCGGTGCTGGAGAACGTCTACACCTACGAAGGCAGGCCAGGGCACGAGATCGTGTTCCTGTTCACCGCGGACCTGACGGACAAGACGTTTTACGAGCGTGACGAGGTCGGCGTGGTGCTCGACGACGGCGCACGCGTGCACTGGCTGCCGATGGCCGACGTGGCCGGCGGCAGGGCGATCCTGTACCCGGACGGACTCGCGGACCTCCTTTCAGCGCAGGGCTGACCGCACGGTCGGCGTCAGTTCCCGCTGGTGCCAAGGGTGTTCGAGTTTGCCCGCGAGTTCGGCGCCTGTCCTGGCGAGGAGTTCCCGGTGTTCTTCGGTGAACTTGGCGAACCAGACGAACACCGACTCACCTTCCCGCACGGGTAGACGGGGGAAGGTGTTCTCCGCGGGCTCCGTTTCGAAGTGGCCGAACGTGTCCACGCCGGATTCCCGCAAGGCGGGCGCCACGTCGTCCGCGAAGTAGGCGGAGAACTCCTTGACCGGGACGGCCGGATGGCACACCGTCACCAGCACCCGGGAATCCCCGGCGCCGCCGGGCGCGGGGAACCCCGGCCCGGACGGACGCAGCAACAGGACGTCCGAGGAGTCGATCATCGTCTCGTTCGCCGCCGGGCCGTGCTCTCGCCACACGGGCCCGGAGTAGAACGACGCGAGCGCGGCCCGCCTGGCCTCCATGTCGCGGAAACCGCGCAGCCACGCGAACTTGTCCGGCTCCGCCGGCTCGCGGAAGAGCCCGAACAGGCGCATGCCACAGGCTTCCTGGCTCTCCACGAACTCGCGCTCGAAGAGCTCGATCAGCTCGTCCCGGCGGCCGGGGCGCAGCGTGTACCGGCGCAGCTCGACGACGGACTGGAACTCGGGGGAAACGGTCATGCGCGGACGATAGATGCCCGCACCGACAATTCCGGGCTCAGCGGAAGGCGGCCAGACCGGTGACCGACTGGCCGAGCGAGAGCGCGTGCATCTCTTCGGTGCCTTCGTAGGTCAGCACGGTTTCCAGATTCGACATATGCCGCATCACCGGGTACTCCAGCGAAATCCCGTTGGCGCCGAGCATGGCGCGCGCGGTCCTGGCGACCTCCAGCGCGGAGCGGACGTTGGCGAGCTTGCCGAAGCTGACGTGGTTGTGGTGCAGCGTCCCGGCGTCCTTGAGCCGTCCGATCCGCAGCGCGACCAGACCGGCGCGGTTGACCTCGACGACGAGATCGGCGAGCTTGCGCTGGGTGAGCTGGAACCCGGCCAGCGGTTTGCCGAACTGTTCCCGGCTCAGCGTGTACTCCAGCGCGGATTCATAGCAGGAGCGAGCGGCGCCGACGACGCCGAACAGAATCCCGTACCGCGCCTCGTTCAGGCAGGACAGCGGTCCGCGCAGTCCCCTGACCTCGGGGAACGCCGCGGAATCAGGCAGGCGGACGCCGTCGAGCGCGAGTTCCGCGGTCAGCGACGCCCGCAGTGACAGCTTGTGCTTGACCTCGTTCGCGCTGAAGCCCGGCGTGTTGGTGGGAACGACGAAGCCGCGCACGCCTTCGTCGGTCTGGGCCCAGACGACCGCGACGTCGGCGACGGTTCCGTTGGTGATCCACATCTTCGTGCCGCTCAGCACCCAGTCCGAGCCGTCGCGCACCGCGCGGGTCCGCATACTGCCGGGGTCGCTGCCGGCGTCCGGTTCGGTCAGGCCGAAGCAACCGAGCGCCTCACCGGCGGCCATCCGGGGCAGCCACTCCTGCTTCTGCTCCTCGGTGCCCCATTTGTGGATCGCGTACATCGCCAGCGAACCCTGCACCGAGACGAAACTGCGCAACCCGGAGTCGACGGCCTCCAGTTCCCGGCAGGCGATGCCGTAGGCGACGGCGCTGGTGCCCGCGCAGCCGTAATCCTCCAGGTGCATGCCGAGCAGTCCGAGCTGCCCGAACCCCTTGGCGAGCTCGGCGGCGGGCAGCGCGCCCGTCTCGTACCACTCGGCGACGTTCGGCAGGAGCTGGTCCTGCGCGTACGAGCGCACGGCGTCACGCATGGCCCGGTCCTCGGCGGTGAGCTCGGCGTCGAGATCGAGGAAGTCGCGCGGATCCGGCCTGCTGCTCATGCGGTCACTCCTGGTCGGCTCGGTGGGGCATCTTCCCATGAAGAAAACCACACACACGACCGGAGTCGGGTGTCAGTGATCCCGCCATCCGGTGGTCTTCGTCACCTGTACCGATGCCGCGGCCGTCCGGGTGGGGGCGGAGCGCCGCTTCTGCGCCGGGATCAGCAGCTCCGCGAAGGTAGGGAAAGGCACGCTCTCGATGTCTTCCCGCCAGGCGCTGAGCAGGCGGGTCAGGTCGTCGGCGTCCTGCATCGTTCCTCCACAAGTGCAGGGCGGTCCTGCGCCGGCCTTTCACTCGGAGTCGCTATTACCCAGAAGAGTGAAGGTCGAAACAGGAAATCGGGGAAAGATCCGGTCCGCTAACCTGGGGCGCGTGGCTAATCCTCGCGTGGTGATCCTGGACTACGGGTCCGGCAACCTCCGGTCCGCCGAACGTGCCGTCCAGCGCGCCGGTGCCGACGTCGAGGTCACCGCCGACCCGCATGCCGCGCTCGAGGCCGACGGCCTGGTCGTCCCCGGAGTCGGTGCCTTCTCCGCCTGCATGGAGGGGCTGCGGTCGGTGTCGGGGGAGAAGATCATCGGCAAGCGCCTCGCCGGCGGCCGCCCCGTGCTGGGCATCTGCGTCGGCATGCAGATCCTGTTCGAACGCGGGGTCGAGCACGGCGTGGAAGCCGAGGGCGCGGGGGAGTGGCCGGGCACGGTCGACCGGCTCGAGGCCGACGTCCTGCCCCACATGGGCTGGAACACCGTCCGCGCACCGGAGGATTCGCAGCTGTTCGCCGGTCTGGACGCGGACACGCGGTTCTACTTCGTGCACTCCTACGCCGCGCGGACCTGGGAACTGGACTCCGGCCTCGCCGGGCAGCAGCCCAAGGTGACCTGGGCGAACCACGGCCAGGACTTCGTCGCCGCCGTCGAGAACGGGCCGCTCTGGGCGACCCAGTTCCACCCCGAGAAGTCCGGGGACGCCGGGGCACACCTGCTGCGCAACTGGCTGAAGAGCCTGTCTTAGAGTGGGCGCGTGACTTTCACGCTCCTTCCCGCCGTTGATGTGGCCGATGGCCAGGCCGTGCGACTCGTCCAGGGCGAGGCCGGCACCGAAACCTCCTATGGCAGCCCGCTGGAGGCGGCGCTCGCCTGGCAGCGCGACGGGGCGGAGTGGATCCATCTGGTGGACCTCGACGCCGCGTTCGGCAAGGGTTCCAACCGCGAACTGCTCGCCGACGTCGTGGCGAAGCTCGACGTCCAGGTGGAGCTGTCCGGTGGCATCCGCGACGACGCCTCGCTGGATGCCGCGCTGGCCACCGGCGCCCGCCGCGTCAACCTCGGCACCGCTGCGCTGGAGGACCCGGAGTGGACCGCGAAGGTCGTCTCCTCCTACGGCGACCGCGTCGCCATCGGGCTGGACGTGCGGATCACCGAGGCCGGGCACCGGCTGTCCGCCCGCGGCTGGACGCAGGACGGCGGTGACCTCTGGGAGGTCCTCGACCGGCTCGACCGCGACGGCGCGCAGCGCTACGTCGTCACCGACGTGAGCAAGGACGGCACCCTCCAGGGGCCGAACATCGACCTGCTGCGCGAGGTCG
Source organism: Amycolatopsis sp. cmx-4-54 (assembly GCF_046548895.1). Classification (NCBI taxonomy): domain Bacteria; kingdom Bacillati; phylum Actinomycetota; class Actinomycetes; order Pseudonocardiales; family Pseudonocardiaceae; genus Amycolatopsis; species Amycolatopsis sp. cmx-4-54. Next base: position 254,640 of record NZ_JAEBEJ010000010.1, on the reverse strand, counting down.
CCGCCCGCACCGACGCGCCGGTCATCGCCTCCGGTGGTGTGTCCAGTGTGGACGATCTCCGCGCGCTGGCCGCGCTGGCCCGCGACGGTGTCGAGGGATCCATCGTCGGCAAGGCGCTCTACGCCGGCGCGTTCACCCTCCCCGAGGCGCTCGCGGCCGTCGCGGAGTTCTGAGCTTTACCTCCCGGGTAATCGACGCCACGCGCCGGCTCGGTCAGGATTCCTTCCAGGACAACGAAACCTGGGAGGACATCATGACCGCGTACGGTATCGCCCACCTTCGCCCCACCGGTGCGCCGACCGAGGAGGTTCTCGAGTACCTGGAGCGGATCCAGGACACGCTCGATCCCTTCGGCGGCAAGTTCCTCGTGCACGGGAACGAGGTCGAGGTCCTCGAAGGGGAGTGGCCGGGAGCGCTGGTGATGATCGGCTTCCCGAGCCTGGCCGTGGCCCGCGAGTGGTACGCGTCGGCCGCCTACCAGGAGATCCTGCGTCTGCGGGCGGATCACATCCCTGGCGATCTGATCCTGGTGGGCGGTTGCGGGCCGGACCACGACTCGGCGGCGATGGCGGCGGCGCTGCGGAACGCCTGATCGCCGAGGGGCTACTCGGCGAGGTCGATCGCGATGCCCACGGTCCGGTCCTTCGGCCCCCGCAGCCTGCTGAAGAACATCGTGACCCGCCCGGTGATGCCGTACTTACGGGCGATCACCTTGCGCACGCGTTCGGTCTCGTCGAGGTCCAGCAGCCGTGCCTCACCCGCGACGACGTCGCCGTGGGTCTTGGCGCCGCGGAAGTCGCAGGCCTGGACCTCGACCCGGCCGCCGTTGCGGATGCGCTTGACCTTGCCCGCCTTCCGCTCGGACCAGATCACCAGTTCGCCGCCGTCGCCCGCCGCCCAGACCGGGGTCGGCACCGGGGTGCCGTTCTTGCGGAAGGTGGTCAGGACGACGTACTTCTCGGCGGCGATCCGCTCGAACTCCGATCCCATGTGGAGAGTCTAGGGCGTCCGGCGACTCCTGGACCGCCACCGTGGCCTCAGCAGCCCCACCAGCCCCACCAGTCACAGCAGGTGCGCGTGAAGGCCCCCTTCCCTCGGCTCAGCCGAGGAAACTCGACCCTCACACCTTGCCGAAGTACATGAAGGCCCCTTTCCTTGCGCCAGGCGCAAGGAAAGGGGCCTTCATGTACTGGAGAGGCTTACGGGACCAGGACGAGCTTGCCCCGGACATGGCCCCCTTCGCTCTCGTCCTGGGCCGCGGCCGCTTCGGCGAGCGGGTACGCGCGGGCGATCGGCAAGTCGAGTTCGCCCTCGGCGGCGAGCGCGGCGCCTTCGGCCAGCGAGCCGGGGACCTGCTCGGCCGGAGAACCCGACGTGAAGCGGACACCGTGGTCGGCCGCGTCCGGCGCGGCGATGGTGATGACCCGCTTCGGGCCACCGGTCAGCTCGACGAGGGTGGCGAGCGAGCCGCGTCCGGAGGTGTCGAAGGACGCGTCGACGCCCTGCGGCGCGACGGCGCGTACGCGCTCGGCGAGCCCTTCGCCGTACTGCACCGGGACGGCACCCAGCGAGCGCAGGTAGTCGTGGTTCGCTTCGCTGGCGGTGCCCACGACGGTGAGCCCGCGTGCGACGGCGAGCTGGACGGCGATGGTGCCGACGCCACCCGCCGCGCCGTCGATGAGCAGCGTCTCGCCTTTCTGGAGATCCAGAAGGTCGAGGGCGCGGTAGGCGGTGTTGACGACCGCCGGCAGTGCCGCGGCCAGCTCCCAGGAGAGTTTTCCGGGCTTGCGGATCAGGTTCGCGGGATCCGCGAGGACGTACTCCGCGTACCCGCCGATGCCGGACCCGAGGACCTCGTCACCGGCCGCGAACCCGGACACCCCGTCGCCGACCGCGTCGATCACGCCTGAGATGTCCCCGCCGGGGACGGCGGGGAACTTCGCCGGATACACCTCGGCCATCAGCCCGGAGCGGATCTTCCAGTCGATCGGGTTCACGCCCGCGCCCCGGACGGCGACCCTGACCTGGCCGGGCCCCGGCACGGGAAGCTCCCGTTCGAGGACGCGCAGGACCCCGGAGTCGCCGTACTCGGTGAACGCGATGGAGCGGTAGGTGTCCGTCATGCCGTCGACAACCGCCGCCCGCCGGTCACTATTCCGGCGGCTTCCCGAACCAGCTGTAGTCACCGGGGATGAGCTGCAGGCCCTCGGCGATGTCGGCCAGCGTGGCCCGGTCCCGTTCGCCCGACACGGTGAGCCAGCGTCCGCCTTCGACCTGGACGGCGACCGTTTCGTCCAGCTGTCCGAGCCGCCCGTTGCGCGTGGGAAGGGCGAGGCCGTCGAGGCCCCGGATCTTGAGCGGCACGGGCGCGGCGTCGCCCGCGTCCGGCCGTGCGCCGCCGATCCTCGCCGTGACGACCGCCGCCGCGCCGGGTTGCCCGGAACGGGTGGCTTCGAGCTCGGTCGTGCCCCCGTCGACCATCATGGCCAGGTTCACGCCGGACAGCTCCAGGTCGGCGGGCAACCTGCCGAACCGCAGTTCGCCCGAAACCCGGGCGCGGCCGTCCCTGACCATCTCGTCCGCGATCCGCTGGCCCACGCCGCGCGGATCCCGCACGTCGTGCAGGGTCAGGTTCAGCACGTACGCGCCGTCGGGCGACCAGGTCAGCATCGTCGCGTCGCCGTAGACCTCCGAGACCATGCCGACCCTGCCGTGCACGATGATCTGGTTCGGCGCCGGGGCGATCGTCCACGGCCCGCGCCGCTCGTCCAGCGGAGTGGTGGTCAGCTGGATCTGGCCTGCGTCGCCGCCACTCCACGTCCTGGTCTGAGGCGCGGGGTAAGGCTTCGCGGAGCGGGTCATCTCCTTGAAACCGTCGGGCAGCCAGCCCGGTTTGTACGGCAGCACCGACCAGTCCGCGTCGCGCGGGGACGCGGGCGTGACCGCGGTGTAGGCCCGCAGGCTCAGCGGTACGCCGAGCGCGATGATCGCGACCGCGACCGCGGCCGCGACCAGCGCCAAAGCCATCCTCGGACGGCTACGCGACCGTTGGGTCAGCGCGTCGCGGATCTCGGCCCCGTCGGGTGCCCGCGTCGCCAGGTGTTCGAGGCTCTCCCGGATCAGGTCCTCGGTGTGCTCGTCACTCAGTCGGGTCATTTGCGGGCTCCCGTGGGCTGCTCGGACGGGGAGGACACGGACGGACCGGTTTCCCGCAGCGTCGCGAGCGCGCGCGAAATCTGGCTGCGCACGGTCGACGTCGCGCAGCGGAGTACCGCGCCGATCTCCTCGTCGGAGTAGTTCTCGTAGTAGCGGAGCACGATCGCGGCGCGTTGTTTGCGCGGGAGCTTCGCGAGCCGGCCCAGCATCGCGTCGCGTTCGTCGTACTCGATGGCGTGATCGGAGACCGGCGGGCTCATCAGGTCGAGCGCTTCCGGTGACGACGGCGTCACCCGGCGGACCGCCAGCCGCCTCCGCCACGAGAGGTACTCGTTGGTCACCATCCGGCGGACGTACGTCGGCGGCGAGTCGATCTTCGGCCAGCGTTGCTGAGCACGCAGCAGCACCTCCTGGACGATGTCCTGCGCCAGGTACGGATCGTCGGTCAGGACGGTCGCGTAGCGCAGGAGCCCGTCCAGGCGATCCGCGACGAACTCGTCGAAGGTCGCAGGCACGTGTCCCCCTCAGCCGGTGGTCTCGCTCTAGTGACGCGCGAGACCGCCCTCGTGATGCATCGGCGGCCGAACTTTCTCGGCGCCGGGGGTCAGGTAGTACTGCGCGACGGGGGCCAGCATCGCGACGATCTCCTCCTCCGAGGCGTTGACCAGCGGCGGGAGCCCGATGACGTAGCGCAGCAGCGCGAACCCGATCATCTGCGCGGCGATCCCGGCCACCCGCACCTTCGGCACGCCGCGTGCTTCGGCGACCCGCGCCAGCACCGCCCGTTCGAGGAACTGCCGCATCATGGTCGCGACCTGCTCGTTGGTGGTCGCGGACCGGATCATCGCCAGGAACGGCGCGCGGCCGTCCGGCGCCTGCCAGAGGCCGAGGAACGCGCGGACGAGACGTTCGCCGATCTCCTCCTCGGGGCCTTCGAGGATCCGGGGGACCAGCTCGCCCGGGTCCACCGGCAGGTTCATCGACGCGGCGAAGAGCCGTTGCTTGGTACCGAAGAAATGGTGCAGCAGCGCCGCGTTGACCCCGGCGTCGGCCGCGATGGCGCGTACGGTCGCCCCGTCGTAACCCTGTTCGGCGAACCTGCGCCTCGCCGCGTCGAGGATCTCCTCCCGCGTCTCGGTCGGCCCGGGCCGCCGCCCCGCCTGTGCCATCCCGCGAGCTTAGAACGGCCCTTGACTACGCTTGTCCCCATGTCAGTCGCAGTCAGGGTCATCCCGTGTCTCGACGTCGACGCGGGCCGTGTGGTGAAGGGCGTCAACTTCGCCGACCTGCGCGACGCCGGCGACCCCGTCGAACTCGCCCGCCTGTACGACGCCGAGGGCGCGGACGAGCTGACGTTCCTCGACGTCACGGCTTCCTCCGGGGATCGTGAGACCACCTTCGACGTCGTGCGCCGGACCGCGGAGCAGGTGTTCATCCCGCTCACCGTCGGTGGCGGCGTGCGCACGAACGACGACGTCAACCGGTTGCTGCGCACGGGCGCGGACAAGGTGAGCATCAACACCGCCGCCATCGCGCGGCCGGAATTCCTGCGCGAGGCGTCCCGCCGGTTCGGCGCGCAGTGCGTCGTGCTGTCGGTGGACGCGCGGCGGGTTCCCGAGGGGACCGAACCGACCCCGTCCGGTTTCGAGGTGACCACGCACGGCGGGCGCCGCGGCACCGGGATCGACGCCGTCGAGTGGGCCGCGCGCGGCGAGGAACTCGGCGTCGGCGAGATCCTGCTCAACTCGATGGACGCCGATGGCACCAAGAACGGCTTCGACCTAGAACTCCTGACCCAGGTGCGGGCGGCGGTCCGGGTCCCGGTGATCGCCAGCGGTGGCGCCGGCGCGCTCGAGCATTTCCTGCCCGCCGTCGAGGCGGGCGCGGACGCGGTGCTCGCGGCCAGCGTGTTCCACTTCGGACAGTTGAAGATCGGCGAGGTCAAGGGCGCGCTGCGCGCCGGGGGAGTCGTGGTCCGGTGATCATGGCCAAATGGAAGGACTCCGCCGAGGTCAAGGTCGTCTGCGCGCTGCTGCTCGGGCTCGCCCTCGCCTACCTCGCGATGGCCGCGATCCTGATGTTCGCGCCGTACTCCACCGCGCGGACGTTCCTGCTGCCGGGGACGTCGCTGGTGCTCGGCGGACTCGTCGTGGCGGGACTGGTGCTGAAGATGTCTTCGGCGCGGTTCGCCGGTTTCGGCGTCAGCTTCCTGTTCGGGTTGCTGCACGCGCTGTCCATGCTGGCGGCGGAACTCTTCTGGGTGAAGATCGTCTCCGGTCTGCTGTTCGCCGGGTACATCTACACGGCGGTCCTGCTCAACTCGACGCCGGTGAAACGGCACCTTCTCGGAGCCACGAATGACGCTTGACCCCGCCCTCTCGGATCGCTTGAAGCGCAACGCCGACGGGCTGATCGCGGCCGTCGTCGTCGAACACTCCACCTCAGACGTCCTGATGATGGCGTGGATGGACGACGAGGCGCTCGAGCGCACCCTCACGACGCGGCGCGGCACCTACTATTCGCGCAGCCGCAAGGAACTGTGGGTCAAGGGCGAGACCTCCGGCCACGTCCAGCACGTGCGCGAGGTGCGGATCGACTGCGACGGCGACACGGTCCTCCTCCGCGTCGACCAGACCGGTCCGGCCTGTCACACCGGCACGCACACCTGCTTCGACACCGGCGAACGGCTGCTGCTGGCCGACGGGTGAGTCGCTTCCCCGGCTCTACACTCGGCAGATGGATCTGGGGCGGGAAGAAGACGAACGACGTGACCGGGCCGGGCTGAGACGGCGGCGTGGAGCGCGCCCTGACGGAGTGACGATGTGGTCCTCGTCGCCGGACACGTCCGGTGACGAGGAGTTCCCCGTCCGAGATCCGTTCGTGGTGATGCGGGCGCGGTCGGCTTGTGCCGCCGTGATCGGTTTCGCCGGAGCCGTCCTGATCGGTGTGGGGGTCTTCGTGCAGGGTGTGCTCCCCGGCCTCACTGACGCGGCCTACGCGATCCTCGACGATTTCAGCGCGTACGCGATCCTCGCCGGGGTGGGCGCGATCGGGTACGGCTTCTGTTCCTTGATCATGTGGCAGCGCCGGTACCGGTCTGTGCGGGCGACGGGGTGGAGCGACGCCATGGCGACCCTCGGAACCATGGGCAGCGGTCTCTACATCACGGCTGCTCGGGCCGATGGAACCAGGGTGCTGCTGGAGGTCTGCGTCTCGCCGAAAAAGGTGACCGAGTACCTGGACCTCGCCCCGAAACCGATCAAGGTCGGTGGTTCCGGCAACCGGGTGGTCGTGCTCATGCCCGCTGGGTACTGGGACTACCGGGATCGCGTGATCCGGGTGCTCTCCGTCTGATAGCGGCCTCCCGGCCCGCTCACTCGTACGCTCGGCCGAGGCTCGCGGTTCCCCCCCCCCGAGAGACAGTGAACTCGTTGTCCGGAAACGCCGGTGTCCGGCGGTTATTCTCGCCGCATGAAACCGGGGCGGGGGAAGAGAAGGCCGGGTAAGCCCGACCGGCCGAGAAGACGTCCGCACGTCGCCGGGCGGCCGCGGTCCACTTCGGACGGTGACGTCACCGAAGGCATGGCCCGCTGATACCCGAAGCCGTGGCCGCCCGCTGATCAGGAAACTGTCGCACTTCAAGGTACGCGCGCCGGCGTTCACGGTGCTGTGGCCGGCTTTCTTCGTCGCTTACCAGGTACGTATCGATCTTTCCCGGAAGGCGGCCGTGGAGCCGGCGAAGACCGGATCCACGTGGAGGGCACGGTGGAAAAGGTCGAGCTGTCGTCCAAACCGAAGCGCGACAAGATCACGCTCACCTATCCGCGGGCAGGTCTCTGGCCTACGCGCCAGGAGATCCCACGAAGCTGGTGGCGTTCGATGGGCACGTCGTCGACTCCGCTGTCTTTCTCCGCTTTTTTGAGCATTCCGGCGTGCCTGGGCGCCAAGATCGACGTCCATCTCGAGCATGACCACAAGTTGCTCCAGACGCGACGGTCGCTGCGGATCGCTCCCCGGGTCCGGAAGGCTCCCGTTTTCGTCGGCGGCGAGGAAACCGACATGATCGTGATCTTCCCGAGCGGGCGGTTCTTCAAGGGCAGGCTCCACACGGTGCCCGTCAAGGAGAACGAGCCGGACACGGACTGATCGGACGGACGACACGCGAGTCGTCCGTCGGCTCAGTCGACCTTCCCGGTCAGATACCGCTGCATCGTCGGCGCGATCGCGGTCACCAGCGGCTCGATCTCGCTCGAAGCCATCGGCTCGAATTTCGCGACGTACCGGACCATGCCCATGCCGACCAGCTGGGACGCGCACAGGGTCGTCCGCAGTTCGATGTCGTCGGAGCCGATGTCGCCGATCACCTTGGTGAAGAAGTTCTGGAAGAACCCGCGCAGCACCTGGGCCGCCTGCTCGTGCCCGGCGACGCTGCGGACGAGCGCCTGAAACACGTCGCCGCCCGCGCCGTCCCACCGGGTGAGGAAGGTCCGCACGATCCGCTGCCCGAATTCGTCGTCGGGGCCGTCTTTCAGCTCGGCGACGAGTTCGCGCGGGTCGAAGGGGAGCTTCAGGATGGCTTGCCCGAAGAGGCCTTCCTTGCTGCCGAACCAGTGGTTGACCATCGCCGCGTCGACCCCGGCCCGCGTCGCGATCGCGCGCACCGTCGCGCCGTCGAAGCCGCTCTCGCCGAACACCGCGCGGGCCGCTTCGAGCAGTGCGGTGCGGGTGTCCTGTCCGCCGGGGCGCCGTCCCCGGCGCCGCGCGGTAGTGTCGTCAGCAGCCATGGCGTCATCATGAACGGACCAGGCCCGAAATTCAACATCCTTTGAATTCATCCCCGCGTCCTCGCCCGCACGGGCGTTGCAGCACAATGAGCGACATGGTCAGCGCCGCAAATGCCAGCCCGTCGGGGCTCGGCTCGGTCAGCCCTTCGCGCGACGAGTTCCGCGCGCTCGCCGAGGGCCGTCGCGTTATCCCCGTCGTCCGCCGCGTGCTCGCCGACGGTGAGACCCCCATCGGGGTCTACCGCAAGCTCGCCGCCGACCGGCCGGGGACGTTCCTGTTCGAATCGGCGGAGAACGGCGCGTCCTGGAGCCGATGGTCGTTCATCGGCGTCGACAGCCCCGCCGCCCTGACCGTGCGTGACGGCAAGGCCGTGTGGACCGGCACCCCGCCGGTCGGCCTGCCGACCGAAGGCGACCCGCTCACCGTGCTGCGGGAGACGGTCGCCGCGCTCCACACCGAGCAGCTGCCCGGGATGCCGCCGCTCACCGGCGGCATGGTCGGCTACATCGGCTACGACGCCGTCCGCTGGCTCGAACGGCTCCCCGAACTCGCCGAGCGCGACCTCGACATCCCCGAGCTCACCATGCTCCTGGCGACCGATCTGGCCGCCTTCGACCACCACGAGGGCACCGTCACGCTGATCGCCAACGCGGTCAACTGGGACGACTCGCCCGAGCGTGTCGACGCCGCGTACGACGACGCCGTCGCGCGGTTGAACGCGATGACCAAGCAGCTGCACGTCGCGGCCCCGGCCACGGCCGCCGTCTTCGACCGTCCCGCGCCCGAATTCACCCGCCGCCGCTCCAAGCCGGACTTTCACGCGGCCGTCGAGAAGGCCGTCGAGGCGATCAAGGCGGGCGAAGCGTTCCAGATCGTGCCGTCGCAACGATTCGAGATCGAGACCCAGGCCGACGCGCTGGACGTCTACCGCGTACTGCGCACGTCCAATCCGAGCCCGTACATGTACCTGCTGCGCCTGGACGGCTTCGACATCGTGGGATCCAGCCCGGAGTCGCTGGTCACCGTGCGGGACGGCCGCGCGACAACGCATCCGATCGCGGGCACCCGCTGGCGCGGCGCCGACCCGGAGGAGGACGCGCAGCTGGCCAAGGACCTGCTCGCGGACGAGAAGGAACGCGCCGAGCACCTGATGCTCGTCGACCTCGGCCGCAACGACCTCGGCAAGGTCTGCAAGCCCGGCACGGTGCGCGTCGTCGACTTCTTCGACGTCGAGCGCTACAGCCACGTCATGCACATCGTCTCCACGGTCACCGGCGAACTCCTCGACGACAAGACGGCTTTCGACGCCGTCACCGCCTGCTTCCCGGCGGGGACGCTCTCGGGTGCGCCGAAGGTCCGCGCGATGCAGCTGATCGAGGAACTGGAGCCGACCCGCAGGGCGCTCTACGGCGGCGTCGTCGGGTATCTCGACTTCGCCGGTGACGCCGACACCGCGATCGCGATCCGCACCGCGCTGATGAAGGACGGCACCGCGTACGTCCAGGCAGGCGGGGGAGTCGTCGCGGATTCGGTGGCCGACTACGAGGACAACGAGTCGCTCAACAAGGCCCGCACCGTGCTGTCCGCCGTCGCGGCGGCGCAGACGATGATCGCGGCGGACGAACTCGACCCGGCGGGTGACAGCACTCGTGTCTGAGGCCCCCGCGAAGAAGGCCAAGCGTCCACTGTGGATCGCCGTGGTGGGCCTGCTGCTGGGCGCGGTCGCGCTGTGGGGTTCTTCGCAGCTCGTCTGGTTCGCGGAGTTCCGCGACGGTGGTGTGCGCGGCACGGTGCTGTACACGGAAACCGGTTCACAGCGTGCGGTTGCGCTGATTCCCCTGGCGTTGCTGGCGCTCGCCGGCACGGCGGGGCTGATCGCCACCGGCGGCTGGCCACGCCGGGTGCTCGGCGTGGTACTCGCCGTGGCCGGTGTCGCCGCGGTGTGGATCGGCGTGGCCGGCGGCTCGCTGAGCGGGTTCGCCGAGGGCCTCCCGGTCGGCCAGATGCTGGGAGCCCGCGGTCTCGCGATCCTCGGGGGAATTCTCGTGACGGCGGGCGGGTTGGCAGCCATCAAGGGCGCGGGCCGGATGCCTCGCCTCGGCACGAAGTACTCGGCGCCGGGGGCGAAGAAGAAGGCCGCCAAGGATCCGGAGACCGAGCTGTGGGAGGCGCTGTCCGAAGGCGAAGATCCCACCGCGACCCGGTGATGGCCGCGGAAAACGCGCGTTTTCGAGATCTTCGCCGCGAAAGATGACACGGTTGGCATTCGGAGTAACGGACATACCCGGAACCAGGCCGTATCCGTGCGGGGGTTAGCATCGTTTCGGCGGGAAGGGGAAGGTTTTTGTGAGCGACCTTGCGAAGGAATCCGTGAGTACGACGGCCGGTGAGGAACTCCGGTGAGCGTGCTCGAAGACATCGTCGCCGGCGTCCGTGCCGATCTCGCCGAGCGCGAGGCGGTTCTGCCGTTCGACGAACTGAAGAAGCGCGCGACCCAGGTCGCGCCCCCACGTGACGTGCTCGCGGCCCTGCGTGAGTCCGGTATCGGCGTCATCGCCGAGGTGAAGCGGCGCAGCCCCTCCAAGGGTGACCTGGCTGAGATCCCCGATCCGGCCGCGCTGGCGAAGGACTACGCCGACGGCGGCGCCAGGGTGATCAGCGTGCTGACCGAGCAGCGCCGGTTCGGCGGTTCGCTCGCCGACCTCGACGCGGTCCGCGCGGCGGTCGACATCCCGGTGCTGCGCAAGGACTTCATCGTCAGCCCGTACCAGGTCCACGAGGCGCGGCTGCACGGCGCGGACATGGTCCTGCTGATCGTGGCGGCCCTGGAGCAGAACGCCCTGATCGCGTTGCTGGACCGGGTCGAATCCCTCGGGATGACCGCGCTGGTCGAGATCCACAACGCCGAAGAGGCCGACAAGGCCCTCGAAGCCGGCGCGAAGGTGATCGGCGTCAACGCCCGCAACCTGCACACCCTCGAGGTCGACCGGGACGTCTTCTCGCGGCTGGCCCCCGGCCTGCCGATGGACGTCTTCAAGATCGCCGAGTCCGGCGTGCGCGGCCCCGGCGACCTGATGTCCTACGCGGGTCACGGCGCCGACGCCGTCCTCGTGGGCGAAGGGCTCGTCGCTTCGGGTGACCCGAAGGGCGCGCTGGTCAAGCTGGTCACCGCCGGTTCGCACCCCGCTTGCCCGAGGCCTTCTCGATGAGCGTGGAGTACACCGAGACACCGCACGGCGAGCACGATCCGGACGGCCGGGGCTACTACGGCCCGTACGGCGGCCGGTTCATGCCCGAGGCCCTGATCGGCGTCGTCGACGAGGTCGCGGCCGAATACGACAAGGCGCGGCACGATCCGGAATTCGTCAACGAGTTCCGGCGTCTTCTGCGTGACTACGCCGGACGTCCGTCGCTGCTCACCGAGGCCAAGCGCTTCGGTGAGCACGCCGGCGGCGCCCGGATCTTCCTCAAGCGCGAAGATCTGAACCACACCGGTTCGCACAAGATCAACAACGTGCTTGGCCAGGCGTTGCTCACCAAACGGATGGGCAAGAAGCGGGTCATCGCCGAGACCGGGGCCGGGCAGCACGGCGTGGCCACCGCCACCGCCTGCGCGCTGCTGGACCTGGAATGCATCGTCTACATGGGCCAGGTCGACACCGAGCGGCAGGCGCTGAACGTGGCGCGCATGAAGCTGCTCGGCGCCGAGGTCGTCCCGGTGAAGACCGGTTCGCGCACGCTCAAGGACGCGATCAACGAGGCCCTGCGCGACTGGGTCACCAACGCCGACACCACGCACTACCTGTTCGGCACGGCGGCGGGCCCGTACCCGTTCCCGATGATGGTGCGGAACTTCCACAAGATCATCGGCGAGGAGGCCCGCGTCCAGATCCTGGAGCAGGCCGGGCGCCTGCCGGACGCCGTCGCGGCCTGTGTCGGCGGCGGGTCGAACGCGATCGGCATCTTCCACGGCTTCATCGACGACGCCTCCGTGCGCCTGGTCGGGCTCGAGCCGGGCGGTGAGGGCATCGAGGGCAACCGCCACGGCGCCACGCTGACCAAGGGCACCCCGGGCAACCTGCACGGCGCGATGACGTACCTCCTGCAGGACGAGGACGGCCAGACCGTCGAGTCGCACTCGATCTCCGCTGGCCTGGACTACCCGGGCGTCGGCCCGGAGCACTCGTGGCTCAAGGACAGCGGCCGTGCCGAGTACCGGCCGGTGACCGACGCCGAGGCGATGGACGCGTTCAAGCTGCTGTCGCGCACCGAGGGCATCATCCCGGCGATCGAGTCGGCGCACGCGCTGGCCGGCGCGCTGGTGCTCGGCCGCGAACTCGGCCCCGAGGGGCTGATCATCGTGAACCTGTCCGGTCGTGGCGACAAGGACATGGACACGGCCGCGAAGTACTTCGGCCTGGTGGAGAACGCATGAGTGGGTTGGACGAACTCTTCGCCAAGACGCGCGAGGAGCGTCGCGGAGCCCTGATCGGGTACCTCCCGGCGGGCTTCCCGACGGTCGACGGGTCCAAGGACCTGCTGGCCGCGGTGGTCGACGGCGGCGCCGATCTGGTCGAGGTGGGCGTGCCCTACTCCGACCCGGTCATGGACGGCCCGACGATCCAGGCCGCGTCGGTGAGCGCGCTCTCCGGCGGTTTCAAGCTCAAGCACCTGTTCGAGGTCGTCGAGTCGGTGTCGTCGCGTGGCGGCAAGGCCGTCGTGATGACGTACTGGAACCCGGTGCACCGCTACGGCGTCGACCGCTTCGCGCGGGACCTGGCCGCCGCGGGCGGGCTCGGACTGATCACCCCGGACCTGATCCCGGACGAGGCCGACGAGTGGATGGCCGCCTCCGAGCAGCACGGTCTGGACCGGATCTTCCTGGTCGCGCCGTCCTCCTCGGAGGAGCGGATCGCCAAGACCGTCGAAGCCTCCTCGGGTTTCGTGTACGCGACCGCCGTGATGGGCGTGACCGGCGCCCGTGACCAGGTCGGCGTACACGCCGAGGACCTGGTCGCGCGCACCCGCGCGCACACTGACCTGCCGATCGGCGTCGGGCTCGGCGTCCGTTCCGGCGAGCAGGCGGCGCAGGTCGCCGGATTCGCGGACGGCGTCATCGTCGGCTCCGCGCTGGTGACCGCCGCCGCGAGCGGCCTGGACGCGGTCCGGGAGCTTTCGGCCGAGCTGGCCGCTGGTGTGCGGAAGACCGTCGCCCCCGCTTGATCGAAGGCGCGGCGGTGGTCTCAGTGCCGCCACCGCTGCGCTTCGGTGATCTCCGCCGGGCTCGCGTGCGCGAACCGCTCGATCTCCGCCCGCCGCACGTCCACGATCGTCGTCGCCAGCGGAGCGCCGAACGCGGCCGCCAGGTCCTTGTCCGCCTCGAAGGCCGCGACGGCCTCCTCCAGCCGCTGGGGCAGCCGCTCGATCCCGCGGGCGGCGCGATCCTCCTCGGTCAAGGTGCCAGGGTCGACGTCGAGCGGCTCCGGTAGTGACGCTGCCTCGTCGGTTCCGGCCATTCCGGCGAACAGCAGCGCGGCCGCCAGCAGATACGGATTCGCGGTCAGGTCGAAGCATTTGACCTCGAGGTTCGCCGCCGAGTGACGGTTCCCGGCGACGCCGCGCACCAGCCGCAGCGGCGTCTCCCGGTTCTCCAGCCCCCACGCGGCGTACACCCCGGCCCAATGGTGCGGCTCCAGCCGCAGATAGCTGACGACCGACGGCGCCCCGATCGCGAGCAGCGCCGGCAGCCGCCGCAGGATGCCCGCGCTGAACGACTCGGCGACCGGCGTCAGCCCGAAAACCCTTTCCCCGCCGGAGAAAAGGTTCCGCGCGCCGTCCCAGACGCTCAGATGCACATGCCCGCCGTTCCCGACGCCGGCGGGCGCGAACTTCGGGGTGAAGGACGCCTTCAGCCCGTGCCGGTGGCTGAGCGCGCGGATCGTCTCCTTCGTCAGGACGGCGACGTCGGCCGCGCGGACCGGGTCGGCCGCGGTGACGGACAGCTCGAACTGACCGTCGGCGTACTCGGGATGGATCTGCTCCACCCCGGCCCCCTGTTGGTCCAAAGTGGACACCAGGGCACGGAGATAGTCCGCGTGCTCGGATAGTCTCGCGTAGCCGTAAGCCGGACCCGCGGTGGCCGACGTCGGATCGTCCGGGGCGCCCGCCGCGGTGATCACCCATTCGATTTCGAAGCTCATCCGTGCCCGGTGCCCGCGGGCGGCGAGCCGATCCACCGCCCTCGCCAGGAGAGCACGCGGATCCTGCGGATGCGGTTCGCCATCCTGGTCGAATTTCGTCACCGGTGCCCAGGCCCAGCCGGGCTGCCCGGCGAGCACGGTCAGCGCGTCGAGGTCCGGATGAAGCCGCAGGTCACCGACCGGGCCGAGGGAATGCTCACCGCCGGTGATGACGTCGTCCGAGCCGAAGAAGTCGAAGGACTTCGAAGCACCGACACCCCACGCCGCCGCGGACGGCAACGTCCGCAGCGGCACCGCCTTCACGCGCGCGATCCCGGCGTTGTCCACGAAGGTCAGCGCCACGAGCTCGACACCCCGTGCCCGGAGCTCCCCGGTGAGGGCGGTCGCGCGGGCGGTCAGTGCTTCCCGGTTCACCATGGTTCCTCATCCTGGCCCCGATCGGAGCCCCTTGCCACGCCCGGATCCGGTCATAGGGTGAGGCCGCACTCGTCGACCACGAGAAGGGACGCGCTCATGCCGGGAACCCCGATCCTGCCGTTCGTCGCCCGGACAAGGCTGGTGGACCACCATTGCCACGGCGTCGTCACCGGTGATCTGGGCCGGATCGAGTTCGAACAGCTGCTCACCGAGGCCGACACCGTCTCGTCACTGGGCACGACCCTGTTCGACTCGCTGATCGGGCTCGCGGTCCGGGCCCGCTGCGCCCCGGTGCTCGACCTGCCGCCGCACGTCCCGGCCGAGGTCTACCTGGCCCGCCGCGCCGAACTGGGCGCCACCGAGGTCAACGCGCGGTTCCTGCGCGCCACCGGCACGACCGAGTTCCTGCTCGACGGCGGCTTCCTGCCGGACACGCTGACCACGACCGAGCAGTTCGCGGCCCTGTCCGGCGCCCGCGCGCGGGACATCGTCCGGCTCGAACAGGTCGCCGAAACGGTGATCGGCTCCACGACCGCGGCCGGCTTCGCGCCGTCGTTCGCCACGGAACTGGCGAGACGCGCCACGACCGCGGTCGGGTTCAAGTCCATCGCCGCCTACCGGGTCGGCCTCGACCTGGCGGGGGAGCGGCCGACGGACACCGAAGTCACCGAGGCGGCGGGCCGCTGGCTCGCGCGGATCGAGGCGGGTGAACCGGTCCGGCTCGCGGACGAGGTGCTGCACCGGTTCCTGATCTGGACCGGGATCGACCTGGCCCTGCCGATCCAGTTCCACGTCGGCTTCGGCGATTCCGACGTGGACCTGCACCGCTGCGATCCGCTGCTGCTCACCGCGCTGCTGCGGGCCACCCGGTCACACGGGGTGCCGATCATGCTGCTGCACAACTACCCCTTCCACCGGAACGCCGCGTATCTGGCGCAGGTCTTCGAGCACGTGTTCGTCGACGTGGGACTCGCGACGCACAACGCCGGTCATCGTGCGCCCGCGATCATCGCGGAGACAATGGAGATCGTGCCGTTCGGGAAGCTGCTGTTCTCCACGGACGCGTTCGGGCTGGCCGAGCTGTACCACCTCGGCACCGCGCTGTTCCGGCAAGGACTGTCCGACTTCCTGTACGCGGGGCTCACTTCGGACGTACTGTCCGAAGTGGACGCGCATCGGATAGCGGCGCTGGTGGGCCACCGCAACGCCGAACGGGTTTACGGGCTGGAGGGGACATGACGGAACTGGACGAACTGCAGGACCGGTGGGAGGCCGCCGTCGAGGCGGAACTGCCGGCCGCGATCGAACTGCGGCACCGGGTGCACGCCGATCCGCGCGCGTCGGGGGACGAGGAGGACACCGCGCGGGTCGTCGCCGAGGTGCTGGGCCTCGACGAAGGGGTCCCGGTCGCCAAGACCGGGCGCGCCGTGCTGCTCCCCGGTACCGCGCCGGGACCGGCCGTGGCGCTGCGCGCCGAACTGGACGCGCTGCCGGTCACCGAGCGCACGGGGATCCCGTGGGCCTCGGAGACACCGCTGATGCACGCGTGCGGGCACGACGTCCACCTGGCCGCGCTCGTCGCCACCTGCCGCGCGGCCGCCGCCGTCGGGGTGCCCCGGCCGCTCCTCGCGCTCCTGCAACCGCGAGAGGAGACGTCGCCGTCCGGCGCGCTGGACATCGTCGACTCCGGCGTGCTCGCCGAGTACGGCGTCGAGTCGGTCATCGGCGCCCACGTGCAGCCCAGGCTCGCGGCGGGGGTGGTTTCGGCGGTACCGGGGCCGGTCAACGCCTCCACCGACGAGTTCGACGTCGTCGTCCGCGGTCAGGGCGGGCACGCCGGCTACCCGCATCTGCTGCGGGATCCGATCCTCGCGCTCAGCCAGATCGTGGTGAGCCTGCAGCAGCTCGCGAGCCGCCGGGTCGACCCGGTGTTCGGCGCGGTCTGCTCGGTCGGGCGGATCGAAGCCGGGACGACGGCGAACGTCGTGCCGAACGAGGCCCGCCTGTCGGGCTCGCTGCGGCTGATGCGCGCCGAAGACCGCGACCTCGCCCTGGAAGGGATCGCCGAGGTCGTCCACGGCACCGCGCAGGCACACGGCTGCCGGGCGGAGCTGGAGATCAGCCCGTGCGAACCGGTGTTGCACAACGACGCCGGGCTCACCCAGCGCGCGCACCGGCGGCTCATCCGGACCGGGGTGCGCGTCGACACCGATTTCCGGTCGTTCGGCGCCGACGACTTCGCGCACTACTGCGGGATGACGCGCGGGCTGATGATGTTCGTCGGCCTCGGCGACACCGCGGGCGCGCCCAGTCTCCACGACGAGGTGTTCCTGCCGCCCGACGCCGCCATCGGGCACGTCGCGTCCGCGCTGATCGCGGGCTATTTGGCCGCCGTCGAGGGCTGACGCCCCCAAGAAGCGGATGAAGCGCTACGGTGGCCGACGTGAATACCGCCTCGGCAGCGTTCCTCGCGACCATCCCCAGTCCCGACCAGGGCGTCTGGCATATCGGGCCGGTCCCGATCCGGGCCTACGCGCTCTGCATCATCGCCGGCATCATCGTGGCGATCTGGCTGGGCGAGCGGCGCTGGGTGAACCGCGGCGGCACCAAGGGCACGGTCATCGACATCGCGGTCTTCGCGGTGCCGTTCGGCCTGGTCGGCGGGCGGTTGTACCACGTCATCACCGACAACCAGCTGTACTTCGGCGAGGGCAAGAACCCGCTCGACGCGCTGAAGATCTGGGACGGTGGCCTCGGGATCTGGGGCGCCATCGCGCTCGGCGCGGTCGGCGCGCTGATCGCCTGCCGCCGCAAGGGGATCCCGCTGCCCGCGATGGCCGACGCGCTCGCGCCGGGCATCGTGATCGCGCAGGCGATCGGTCGGGTCGGCAACTACTTCAACCAGGAGCTCTACGGCGCGCACACCGACCTGCCGTGGGGCCTGGAGATCTACCAGCGCTACAACCCGACCAACCCGGACGACTTCCTGAACGGCATCGCGATCGGGCACGTCCCGCTGCCGGACAGCCCGGTGCACCCGACGTTCCTCTACGAGCTGATCTGGAACCTCGGTGTCGCGCTGCTGATCATCTGGGCGGACAAGAAGTTCCGCCTCGGCCACGGGCGCGTGTTCGCGCTGTACGTCGCCGGGTACACCGCGGGCCGGTTCTGGATCGAGATGATGCGGACCGACACCGCGAACCACATCTTCGGCCTGCGGGTCAACGTGTGGACCTCGATCCTGCTGTTCGCCGCGGCGATCGTGTACTTCGTGCTGGCGGCCAAGCGTGGGCCGCGGGAAGCGCCGGAAACGTTGTGGAGCAAGGACGTGCCGCGGGAGGACTCCTCGGCCGCCGACCCTTCCGCTGAGGAGACGCACGCGGAGGTCGCGGCGGCTCCGGACACCGTACGGGACTCGGCCGCCGACAAGGCGACCGAGGACCCGAAGCCCGACGCGGAGAAGTAGCGCTCCGGCCGGTCCAAGTCCGTGAAGGCCCCCTTCACGGACTTGCCAGCTCTCTCTCAAGCGCTATGAAGGGGCCTTTCCTTGCAAATTTCGCAAGGAAAGGCCCCTTCATAGCATCCGGGCGCCTCGAGTCCGTGAAGGCCTCCTTGAGGGACCCAGAGTCCCTCAAGGAGGCCTTCACGGACCGAGCACCTCAGCGAGCGACCAGGCCTCGCCCCGTCACCAAGGGCAGATCCAGCGCCGTCAGCAGCCCGGGCGGAGCCGCCACCACCGCCGGGATCGCGTTCACCAGCCGCATCGCGGTCGCCTTCAGCCCGGCCGTGTTGTGGTCGCCGTCCGTGCCGACCAAGCGCAGGTCCAGTTCGTACCGAGGTTCGCCGGTCACCTGGACGCGGTAGCAGCCCTGCCCGGTCGGCTGCGGCCAGTCCGGCCCGAGGTCGCCACGCAGGCGCGTGATGTGCTCCAGCACGCATACCGCCCGCCCGCCGCGCATGCCGCGCACCTCGAACCGCAACGCCGCCGCGGTGCCTTCTTTGATCGTTCCCGAAGCGATCTCGAACGTCTCGGGAGCCGGAAGCCGTTCGTAGACCTCCTCGACGGCGTCGAGTTCGACGTCCAGCCCGGCCGCGAGCTGCCGCACGACGCTGCCCCAGGCCAGCGACAGCACGCCGGGTTGGAGCAAAAGCGGCAGATCGTCCATTTCCCGGCCGAAGCCCATGATGTCGAACAGCACCTTGCCGTTGTCGTATGTCGAATAGTCGAGGATCTCCAGGCATCGCACCTCGTCGATCCGCTCGCACACGCCGGTGAGCACCAGTGGCAGCCAGTCGTTGGCGAAGCCGGGGTCGACACCGTTGACCCACAGCGAAGCGCCGCCTTCGCGGGCGGCCTCCCGGATCGGCTCGATCATCTCCGGCGGGACGACGCCTTCGGGGTACTGGAGGAACACGGGGCTGCTGGACACCACGTTGATCCCCGCGCGCAGGAAGCGTTTCAGGTCTTCGACGGCTTCGAGCAGCCGGTCGTCGGCCATCGCCGTGTACAGCACGCAATCGGGCTTCAGCGCGATGAGCGCGTCCGCGTCGGTCGTCGCGGAGACCCCGAGCGGGCGCCCGAGCCCGGCCAGTTCCCCGGCGTCCACACCCGCCTTGGCCTCGCTCGAGACCCAGACCCCGGCGAGTTCGAGATCGGGCCGCGCGGCTATTCCCGCCAGCGCGTGTCGGCCGACGTTCCCGGTACTCCACTGGACCACGCGCACGGCGTTCGCCTCCTGATGTCTGGTTGGTGAACCCGCGTCCGCGATCGACGTCGGCAGGACGCTGCCTGGAAGACCACGTCACGGCCGGGGCGGGTTCACACGTATGGTCATTTTCCCGATATCTCTCGGCTCCGCCGACGGTTTCCTACAGATCGGGCAGGCCAAGGTCGAGGTTCGGGGCCTGCAATCCACCGTCGACTTCGATGATCTTGCCGGTGACGTACCGGCCCGCGCCCGACGCCAGGAACACGACGGTCGCCGCGATGTCCTCGGCCTCGCCGATCCGGCGCAGGGGAGTGGCGGCCTCCGTCCGGCCGCGCACTTCGTCGTTGCCCACCACCACTTCGAGCGCGGACGTCGTCACCGAGCCGACCGAGATCGCGTTCACCCGCACCTTCGGCGCGAGATCGGCCGCCGCGAGCCGGGTGTAGTGCGCCAGCGCGGCCTTCGCCGTCCCGTACGCGGCGAAGCCACGTCCGGTCACGCGGCCCATGACCGACGAGATGTTGACGACCGATCCGCCCGTCTCCAGTAGCGACGGGGCCGCCGCGACGGTCAGCGCGTGGGCGGTGGAGACGTTGAAACGAAAGGCTTCTTCGAGGAAATCGGCGGTGGTTTCCAGCAGCGGCCGGGGATAGGTGCCGCCGAGGTTGTTGACCACCAGGTCCAGCCGCCCGAACTCGGCCGTCGCGATCCGCGCCAGCTCGCCCGCGGCCGCCGGATCGCTCAGGTCGGCGGGCACCACGTGCGCACGGCGGCCGGTGGCGGCGACCAGGGCGGCCACGTCGGCGAGCTGGGTTTCGGTGCGGGAGGAGATCACCACGTCGGCACCGGCCTCGGCGAGCGCCACGGCCGTCGCCGCGCCGATCCCGCGTCCGGCGCCGGTGACCACGGCGACCTGATCGGTGAGCCGGAAACGGTCCAGGATCATGCGCGGAACTGTAACACGTTCTAGCTGAAGCCGGTCCCGCTCGCGAGGAGCGGGACCGGCTCCGGCCAGCCGTTCACGATGAAGGCGCCGAAGTGACCGTCTCGGAGGTGGCCAGCGCGGGCGTGGCCGTGAGCAGGCGGAGGACGTGAGCGCGGCGGCGCCGAGAATCACGGTTCTTCGGATGGACTGGAGCATCAAGCCCCCAGAGGAGAGGTGATTTCACCTCAAGGTCGATCCGGGACGGTGTCAGGTTGCCGTGAAGTCCGGGATTGCGCCGGACGGCCCAACAGGATCGGGGCTCGCGCCCGGCGCCCGGAGTGACTAGGGTCGCCTCACCGCGTCTCGTGACATCCCGGAACGGGACATATACTTAGCGGAACGAACTACTGTGACCTCATCAGGAACTGTGTCGTTCCGGGCGTCCATATCGTTACCCATCGGCGGGCTTTCCCGTCCGCCGAACTGATGCCGACGTGTTTCACAGGTGTTAAAGTCGCGCTAACGAACGGGCCATCGTCGTCCCGTGCGCATTCCCCCGGCCGGCCCCGTCCGGCCGCTGAGCACAGACGACGAAGGAGGTCCCTTCATGATCTTCTCCGCCATTCCAGGCAAACAGGGTCTCTACGATCCCGAATCCGAACAGGACTCCTGCGGGGTGGCCATGGTGGCCGACATTCGCGGGCGGCGTTCGCACGGCATCGTCACCGACGGCCTCTCCGCGCTGACGAACCTCGACCACCGCGGTGCCGCCGGCGCGGAGCCGACCAGTGGTGACGGCGCGGGTATCCTGCTGCAGCTCCCGGACGAGCTCCTGCGGGCCGAAGTGGACTTCATCCTGCCCGAGGCGGACGCCGACGGTCACCAGACATACGCGACCGGGATCGGTTTCCTGCCCTCGGACCTCGAGGAGCGGAACAAGGCCGTCGCTCTGATCGAGCGGATCGCCGGTGAAGAGGGCCTCGACGTCCTCGGCTGGCGTGAGGTCCCGATCGACGTCGACCGCGCCGGTATCGGCCCGACGGCGCGTTCGGTGATGCCGCATTTCGTGATGCTGTTCGTCGCGGGCGCCGAGGCCGACGGGCGATGTCCCTCCGGGCTCGAGCTGGACCGCCTCGCCTTCTGTCTCCGCAAACGCGTCGAGAACGAGAGCGTGACCGCGGGCTGCGGCACGTACTTCCCGTCGCTGTCCTCGCGGACCATCGTCTACAAGGGAATGCTGACCCCCGAGCAGCTCCCGCTCTTCTTCGCCGACCTGACCGACACCCGGCTCACCAGCGCCATCGCGCTCGTGCACTCCCGGTTCTCCACCAACACCTTCCCGTCGTGGCCGCTGGCGCATCCGTTCCGGTTCGTCGCGCACAACGGCGAGATCAACACCATCCGGGGCAACCGCAACCGGATGCGCGCCCGTGAGGCGCTGCTCGAATCGGACCTCATCCCCGGCGACCTGACCCGCCTGTACCCGATCTGCTCGGCCGACGCGTCGGACTCCGCCTCCTTCGACGAGGTGCTGGAGCTGCTGCATCTCGGCGGCCGGTCGCTGCCGCACGCGGTGCTGATGATGATCCCCGAAGCGTGGGAGAACCACGCCGGGATGGACGCACAGCGTCGTGCGTTCTACCGGTTCCACGCCAGCCTCATGGAGCCGTGGGACGGCCCGGCCTGCGTCACCTTCACCGACGGCACCCTCGTCGGCGCGGTACTGGACCGCAACGGCCTGCGCCCCGCCCGCTGGTGGCGTACCGCGGACGACCGGGTCGTGCTGGCCAGCGAGGCGGGCGTGCTCGACGTCGCCCCCGCGGACGTCGTGGCCAAGGGGCGTCTCAAGCCCGGCCGCATGTTCCTGGTGGACACCGAGGCAGGCCGGATCGTCGACGACGAAGAGGTCAAGTCGGAGCTGGCGAAGCAACTCCCGTACGAGGGCTGGCTGCACGCCGGTCTGCTGCAGATCGCCGACCTCCCGGACCGCGACCATATCGTGCAGAGCCACGATTCCGTGCTGCGGCGCCAGCTTTCCTTCGGCTACACCGAAGAAGAGCTGAAGATCCTCCTCGCGCCGATGGTGCTCAAGGCCGCCGAGCCGATCGGCTCGATGGGTTCCGACACCCCGCCCGCGGTGCTGTCGCAGCGTTCGCGGCTGCTCTACGATTACTTCAAGCAGAACTTCGCGCAGGTCACCAACCCACCGCTGGACGCGATCCGCGAAGAGCTCGTCACCTCGATGAGCCGGATCATGGGCCCGGAGCGGAACCTGCTCGCCCCCGGCCCGGCCTCCTGCCGTCACGTGCAGCTGCCGTATCCGGTGATCGACAACGACGAGCTCGCCAAGCTGATCCACATCAACGACGACGGCGACCTACCCGGCTTCGCGTGCAGTGTCCTTTCCGGACTGTACGAAGTGGACGGTGGGGCCGACGCGCTGGCGTCGGCGATCGAGCGGGTCCGGCGCGAGGCCTCCGAGGCGATCGCGGCGGGCGCGCGCACGCTCGTACTGTCCGATCGCGACTCCGACCACCGCATGGCGCCGATCCCGTCGCTGCTCCTGGTCTCCGCGGTCCACCACCATCTGGTGCGCACCAAGGAAAGGCTTCGTGTCGCGCTGGTCGTCGAGACGGGCGACGCCCGCGAGGTCCACCACATCGCGCTGCTGCTGGGCTACGGCGCCGCGGCGGTGAACCCGTACCTGGCCTTCGAGACCATCGAGGACATGATCTCGACCGGTGCGGTCACCGGCATCGAGCCTGCCAAGGCGATCCGCAATTACGTCAAGGCGCTCGTGAAGGGTGTCCTGAAGATCATGTCGAAGATGGGCATCTCGACCGTCGGCGCGTACACCGCGGCGCAGGTCTTCGAATCCTTCGGCCTGGCCCAGGATCTGCTCGACGAGTACTTCACCGGGACGTCGTCGAAGCTCGGCGGCGTCGGGCTGAGCGTGCTCGCCGAAGAGGTCGCCACACGCCACCGCCGGGCGTACCCGGACAATCCGACCGACCGGGTCCACCGTGGACTCGAGACCGGCGGCGAGTACGCGTACCGCCGCGAGGGCGAACTGCACCTGTTCACCCCGGAGACCGTCTTCCTGTTGCAGCACGCGACGAAGACCGGCCGCGAAGAGGTGTACAAGAAGTACTCCGACGAGGTGCACCGCCTGTACCGCCAGGGTGGCGCGCTGCGCGGGCTGTTCTCCTTCCGCGAGGGCACACGCGAGCACGTCCCGCTGGACGAGGTCGAGCCCGTCGAGGCGATCTTCAAACGCTTCAACACCGGTGCGATGTCCTACGGCTCGATTTCGGCCGAGGCACACGAAACGCTCGCCATCGCGATGAACCGCATCGGCGGCCGGTCCAACACCGGTGAGGGCGGGGAGGACCCCGAGCGGCTCTACGATCCGGCGCGGCGCAGCGCGATCAAGCAGGTCGCGAGCGGCCGGTTCGGGGTCACGAGCGAGTACCTGGTCAACGCCGACGACATCCAGATCAAGATGGCGCAGGGCGCGAAGCCGGGCGAGGGCGGGCAGTTGCCGCCCAACAAGGTCTACCCGTGGATCGCGCGCACGCGGCATTCGACGCCGGGCGTCGGGCTCATCTCGCCGCCGCCGCACCACGACATCTACTCGATCGAGGATCTCGCCCAGCTGATCCACGACCTCAAGAACGCCAACGAGAACGCCCGCATCCACGTGAAGCTGGTGTCTTCGCTCGGCGTCGGCACGGTCGCGGCAGGCGTGTCCAAGGCGCACGCGGACGTCGTGCTGATCTCCGGCCACGACGGCGGCACCGGCGCCTCCCCGATGAACTCGCTCAAGCACGCGGGCACCCCGTGGGAGATCGGGCTCGCCGAGACGCAGCAGACGTTGCTGCTCAACGGTTTGCGCGACCGGATCACCGTGCAGGTCGACGGCGCGATGAAGACCGGCAAGGACGTCGTCATCGCCGCGCTGCTCGGCGCGGAGGAGTACGGTTTCGCGACGGCGCCGTTGATCGTCGAGGGCTGCGTCATGATGCGCGTCTGCCACCTCGACACCTGCCCGGTCGGCGTCGCGACCCAGAGCCCGGAGCTGCGCAAGCGGTACACCGGCCAGGCCGACCACGTCGTGAACTACTTCCGGTTCGTCGCCGACGAGGTGCGGGAAACGTTGGCGGCGCTCGGTTTCCGCACTCTCGACGAGGCCATCGGGCACGCCGAGATGCTGAACACCGACGAGGCGGTCGAGCACTGGAAGTCCTCCGGTCTCGACCTCGCGCCGATCTTCGAAATGCCGGCCGAGACCCCGTACGGCGGGGCGAAGCGGCGCACGCGGACGCAGGACCACGGTCTGGAGCACGCGCTCGACCGGACGCTGATCCAGCTCGCCGAGGCGGCGCTGGAGGACGCGCATCCGGTGCGGCTCGAACTGCCGGTGCGCAATGTGAACCGGACCGTCGGCACGCTGCTCGGTTCCGAGATCACCCGCCGCTACGGTGGCGAGGGCCTGCCCGAGGACACGATCCACGTGCTGCTGACCGGTTCCGCCGGACAGTCGCTCGGCGCGTTCCTGCCACGCGGCATCACGCTCGACATGGTCGGCGACGCGAACGACTACGTCGGCAAGGGTCTTTCCGGCGGGCGGATCATCGTGCGCCCGCATCCGGACGCGAAGTTCGCCGCGGAAGGCCAGACCATCGCCGGGAACACGCTCGCTTACGGCGCCACCGGTGGCGAGATGTTCCTGCGCGGCCAGGTCGGCGAACGGTTCTGCGTGCGCAACTCCGGCGCGGTGGTCGTCGCCGAGGGTGTCGGCGACCACGCCTTCGAGTACATGACCGGCGGGCAGGCCGTGGTGCTCGGCCCGACCGGGCGCAACCTCGCGGCGGGCATGTCCGGCGGCGAGGCCTACGTGCTCGACCTCGACCGCGGCAAGGTCAACGAGGAGATGGTGAATCTCCTGACCCCCAGGTCCGAGGATCTCGCCTGGCTCAAGAAGACCGTGCAGAAGCACTACGACCTCACACGTTCGGCCGTGGCCGCGTCGCTGCTCGGCGACTGGCCGCGTCGCTCGGCGGCGTTCACCAAGGTGATGCCCCGCGACTACCAGCGTGTCCTTGACGCGGCGAAGGCGGCGCGTGCCGCGGGCCGCGACGTCGACGAAGCGATCATGGAGGCCGCTCGTGGCTGATCCGACGGGTTTCCTCAAGTACGACCGCGAAGAGCCGAAGAAGAAGTCCACGCAGGACCGTCTCGCCACCTGGGGCGAGGTGTACGCCGACGTGGAACCCGCCGAGCGCAACGAAAAGGTGCGCGAACAGGCCACACGGTGCATGGACTGCGGTATCCCGTTCTGTCATTCCAGTGGTTCCGGCTGCCCGCTGGGCAACCTGATCCCGGAGTGGAACGACCTCGTGCGCCGCGGCGACTGGGCCGCGGCGAGCGACCGGCTCCACGCCACCAACAACTTCCCCGAGTTCACCGGGAAGCTCTGCCCCGCGCCGTGCGAGGCGGGTTGTGTCCTGTCGGTCTCGCCGTTGTCCGGCGGCCCGGTCGCCATCAAGCGGGTCGAGCAGACGATCGCCGACCAGTCGTGGGAAGCGGGCTACGTGCAGCCGCAGATCTCGGCGGTGTCGTCGGGGCAGCGGGTCGCGGTCGTCGGCTCCGGCCCGGCCGGGCTCGCCGCCGCGCAGCAGCTGACCCGCGCCGGCCACGAAGTGACCGTCTACGAACGGGACGACCGGCTCGGCGGCCTGCTGCGGTACGGCATCCCCGAGTTCAAAATGGAGAAGAAGGTCCTCGACCGGCGGCTCGCGCAACTCCGCAAGGAGGGCACGAAGTTCGTCACCGGCTGCGAGGTCGGCGTCGACCTGACCGTCGAGGAACTGCGGGCAGGCTACGACGCGGTGGTCCTCGCCGTGGGCGCGCTGCGCGGCCGCGACGACAAGATCACGCCCGGCCGCGAGCTGGCCGGGATCCACCTGGCGATGGAACACCTGGTCCCGGCCAACAAGTACGTCGAGGGTGACGGCCCGTCGGCGGTGGACGCGGCGGGCAAGCACGTGGTCATCATCGGCGGCGGCGACACCGGGGCCGACTCGTACGGCACCGCGACCCGTCAGGGCGCGCTTTCGGTGACCCAGCTGGACCAGTACCCGACGCCACCGTCCACAAGGGACGACGAGCGGTCGCCGTGGCCGACCTGGCCGTACATCCTGCGCACCTACCCCGCGCACGAAGAGGCGGGCGAGCGCAAGTTCGCCGTCGCGGTCACCCGGTTCATCGGCGACGACGAGGGCAACGTGCGCGCGGTCGAGCTCCGGCAGGTCCGCGTGGTCAAGGACCCGGAGACCGGCAAGCGCATGGTGACCCCGGTCAACGACGAGGTCGAGGAGCTGCCCGCCGACCTCGTGCTGCTCGCGATCGGATTCGAGGGTGTCGAGCACATGCCGCTGCTCGACGGGCTCGGGCTGTCGCTGACCAAACGCGGCACGCTCTCGTGCGGCGCGGACTGGCAAACCTCCTCGCCCGGCGTGTTCGTCTGCGGCGACGCGCATCGCGGTGCCTCACTGGTCGTGTGGGCGATCGCCGAGGGACGCTCGGTGGCGAGCGCGGTGGACGCCTACCTGACCGGTGCTTCGGACCTGCCGGCTCCGGTGCACCCGACGGCGTTGCCGCTCGCGGTCGTTTAAGCGCCTTCCCTGCGCGAGGCGTCGAAAGCGGTGATGCGAAAGCCACTTTCGCAACCTTCAACGTTGCGAAAGTGGCTTTCGCAACGCCCCCGCGGGGGCGACGAACGGCAGGGGACGCTCCCACCCAAGGTGGAGGGTCCGGATCAGGCCGCGGTCCGACGCGGTAGGGCGGCCGGTCACGCCAAGCTCTCCGTATGAGAAAAACGTTGGCGATATTGGCTTTCCTGCCACTGACCATGGCCATCCCGGCGACCGCCGAGGCGGCTCCGGCGCTGCGCTGGACGTCTCCCTGTCCGGACTACGGCGTCACCCCCTCGCCGACCGCGGGGCTCGAATGCGCGAGACTCAAGGTGCCGCTGGACTACGCCGACCCGGGTGGTCGGACCATCGAACTCACCGTCTCCCGGAAGGCGAGCAACTCGCCGAAGCGCCGCGGCGTGCTGCTGATGAATCCCGGCGGGCCGGGTAGCCCCGGCCTGGCGATGCCCACCCAGCTCGCGGAGCGACAGGGACAGTCCGGCCTGCTCGAAAGCTACGACGTCATCGGTTTCGACCCGCGCGGGACCACCTACAGCACACCGGTGACCTGCGACCTCACCGAGGAGCAGAAGTTCATCCTCGTCGGCCCGTACGCGGAGGGTCCGCGCGACGTCGCCGAGAAGGCGGCGAAGTCCCGTGTGGTGGCGAAGCAATGCGCCGAGTCGAAGACAGCGGAACTCCTTCCGCAGATGACGACGGCCAACACCGCGCGCGACATGGACAGGATCCGCGAGGCGTTGGGGGAGCGGAAGATCTCGTTCTACGGCGTCTCGTACGGGAGCTATCTCGGCGCCGCCTACGCGTCGATGTTCCCCGCGCGCACGGATCGGATCGTCCTGGACAGCCTCGTCGGTCCCGACGGGCTGGACGTCCGCGCGCACCAGCGCTTCGCGGAGGGCTTCGACGACCGCATCGGCGACTTCACGGCCTGGGCGGCGGCGCGGGACGACGTCTACCACCTCGGGCGGACGCAGGCCGAGGTGACGGCGAAGTTCCTCGAACTCGCCGAAAAGCACCCGGGAATCCGGACCGCCACCTGGGGAGCGTTGTACGACGACGTGAACTTCCCCGGCCTCGCCGAGAAGTGGGCCGCTACGCCGGCGAAGGCGCAGAGCGGCCCGCTCGACTCCGACAACCACGCCGCGCTTCAGCTCCACGTGCTCTGCAACGACTCCGACTGGCCGGAAAGCGTGCGCTACTACCAAAAGGCGGTCGAACGGGCCCGCGTGACGCACCCGATGTTCGGCCCGGCCGCGGCGAACATCACCCCGTGCGCGTTCTGGCCGGTGGAGCGCCGCGAGCCTCCGGTGCGGATCCACGACCGCGGCCCGTCGAACATCTTGCTGGTGCAGAACCTCCGCGACCCGGCGACGCCGCTCGTCGGCGCCCGCGAACTGCGGTCGGCGCTGGGCGCGCGGGCGAAGTTCGTCACCGTGGACGACGGCGGGCACGGCGTCTTCACCAAGGAGAACGCCTGCGGCAACGACACCGTCGTGCGCTATCTGCGGGACGGGGCCCTCCCGGCCACCGACACGCAGTGCCCGGCTTGATCAGGAAAACAGGAAGACGAGCAAACCGATCCAGCCGAGGCCGCCGACCAGGATTCCCAGCAGGATCCCGGCGGTGGCTTCGGCGAAGGTGTCTTCCCCCAGCCTGACGCGTGCCCAGCACACCCAGGCCACCAGCAGTCCGCCGAGGAGCATCACCGGCCCGAAAGTGAGCGCCAGGATGGTGACCGCGGCGGATTCGGGCGACGTGTGCGGCGAAATCCCGAAACCGGTCCCTCGTTTGATCACCCAGCCCACGGCGAATGCCAGGAGCACCGATCCGGCCAGCGTCAGAAGTGACGGCCAGATCAGGCCACCGTCGTCGCCGAGGAAGATCGCGATCGGTGCCAGGAGTGTCCAGGCGACGGGAGCCACCACGTGCGTGCCCAGCCGGGCGAAGCCGTCTGTCGATATCCCCACGAGCGAAGTTAACCCGCCGCCCTTCGCCGTAGTTGGGCCGAACGGCCGCTTGTACGCCCGGTAGCAGGACAAATACTTTCGAAATGTCGTGCAAGTCATACGGCAATTCACCGGTGGCGAAAGGTGGTACGCCATGAAGAGGACGGCTTCCCGGACGGGGATCCTGGCGGCGCTCGTGGGGCTGGCGGTGACGGCGCTGACCGCCGTCGCGAGTCCGGCGCACGCCGGACCGGTCCACTATCAGGCGGCGGTCGACGCGCAGGCGGTGGCGGCCTACTGGACGCCCGAGCGGATGCGGTCGGCGGTGCCGATCGAACGGCTGGTCCAGGCGCCCGCCTTCACACCGAAGGATGTCGCGAAGGGCAAGAGCACGATCATCCAGAGCATCCCCAACGGTGGCGGCGCGTGGACCGGGGCCGGCAAGGTCGTCCAGACCGCGGGCCGGGTGTTCTTCACCATGGGCGGGCGGAACGCGTCGTGCTCCGGTGACGCGGTCACCAGCACCAACGGCAGTGTCGTGATCACCGCCGGACACTGCGTGAAGTACCAGGGCGCCTGGCACACGAACTGGACCTTCGCGCCGGGCTACGACAACGGCAACACGCCCTACGGCACCTGGGCCGCGAAGAGCACGCTGACCACTCCGCAGTGGGAAGCGAGCGAGGACATGAACTACGACATCGGCGCGGCCGTGGTCAGCCCGCTCAACGGGCAGAAGCTGACCGACGTGGTCGGCGCGCAGGGGATCGCGTTCAACCAGGCGCGCAACCAGTCGATGTACACGTTCGGGTATCCGGCGGCGGCACCGTACGACGGCTCGAAACTGATCTACTGCAGCGGGAGCACGTTCACCGACTTCCTGCTCACCAAGGACCACGGGATGAGCTGCGACATGACCGGTGGTTCGAGCGGCGGCCCGTGGTTCCTCAACTTCAGCGAGGCGACCGGCGCGGGCGTCCAGGCTTCGGTGAACAGCTTCGGCTACACCTTCCTGCCCGGTTACATGTTCGGCCCGTACTTCGGCACGGACGCGCAGAACCTCTACAACAAGGCGCAGGCCGCCTGATCAGCCCGCCGCCCGTCCACCTTTTGGGACTTTCGTCCCGGTGGGCGGGCGGCTTTCGGCGCGGCATATCCTGGTCCGGTGAACTGGACAGTGGACGTTCCCGTCGACACGCTCCCCGAACTGCCTCCCCTGCCGCCCGAGCTGCGTGATCGGCTCGACGACGCGCTTTCCCGGCCCGCCGCGCAGCAGCCGGAATGGCCGGACGTGGAGCTGACGAAGCGCGTCCGCGGCGTGCTGGAGAGCGTGCCGCCGATCACCGTCCCCGCCGAGATCGACCGCCTCTCCGACCGGCTCGCCATGGTCGCCCGCGGTGAGGCGTTCCTGCTCCAGGGCGGTGACTGCGCGGAGACGTTCGAGTCGAACACCGAACCGCATATCCGCGCCAACCTGCGCACCCTGCTGCAGATGGCCGTCGTCCTCACCTACGGCGCGAGCCTGCCGGTGGTGAAGGTCGGCCGGATCGCGGGCCAGTACGCGAAGCCGCGTTCGGCGTCCACCGACGCGCTCGGCCTGCCGGTGTACCGCGGCGACATCATCAACTCGCTCGTCGCCAAGCCCGAACTCCGCGTGCCCGACCCCGGCCGGATGATCCGCGCCTACGCGAACGCGGGCGCCGCGATGAATCTCGTCCGCGCGCTCACCGGCGCCGGTATGGCGGACCTGCACCAGGTGCACGACTGGAACAAGGACTTCGTGAAGTCCTCGCCCGCCAGCGAGCGCTACGAGGCGCTGGCCGCGGAGATCGACCGCGGCCTGCGGTTCATGTCGGCCTGCGGCGTCACCGACGCCTCGCTTCAGTCCACCGAGATCTTCGCCAGCCACGAGGCGCTCCTGCTGGACTACGAGCGCTCCATGCTGCGGATGGATCGCGCGGACGCGGCGAACCCCAAGCTGTACAACCTGTCGTCGCACTTCCTGTGGGTGGGCGAGCGGACCAGGCAGCTCGACGGCGCGCACATCGCCTTCGCCGAACTGCTGGCCAACCCGATCGGCCTCAAGATCGGCCCGACGACCACGCCGGAGCAGGCCGTCGAGTACGTCCGCCGCCTCGACCCGCGCAACGAGCCCGGCAGGCTGACGCTGATCGCCCGGATGGGCAACGGCAAGGTCCGCGAGGTGCTGCCCGCGATCATCGAGAAGGTCGAGGCGTCCGGGCACAAGGTCATCTGGCAGTGCGACCCGATGCACGGCAACACGCACGAGTCGTCGACCGGCTACAAGACCCGGCACTTCGACCGGATCGTGGACGAGGTGCAGGGCTTCTTCGAGGTGCACCGCAAGCTCGGCACGTACCCGGGCGGCATCCACGTCGAGCTGACCGGTGAGGACGTCACCGAATGCCTCGGCGGCGCGCAGGAGATCTCGGATCTGGACCTTTCGGGCCGGTACGAGACCGCGTGCGACCCGCGGCTGAACACGCAGCAGTCGCTGGAGCTGGCGTTCCTGGTCGCGGAGATGCTGCGCGGCTGATCGGTCTCACGATTGAGATGAAAGGCCCCTTCATTGCAAAATTTGCAATGAAGGGGCCTTTCATAGCACGCGCTAGGCGGTGACGAGCAGCCGCGCAGCCGACTTGAGCACGCCGTCCCGCAGCGAACCCACGTCCGAGACCGCCGCCCCGTTCGCCTGCAGTCCGATGTGGACCGAGTCGCGATAGGTCGCCACCGCGATCCCGATCGCCTGCCGCGGCGCCAGCGGCACGAACGGGTACACGCCGGCGACCTTCGTCCCGTCGAGGGTGAGCCGGTTGGGCGGCACCGGCACCGTGGTGATCACGAGGTCGAACAGCAGCGGCGCGGCCAGCCCGGCGGCCTTCGAACCGAGCCGGTGCAGCATCGGCGGCATCCGCTCGGCGAGCAGCGGGAACGCGCCCGCGCCCCGGGCCGGGCCCGCCGCCTTGTTCCGGCTCATTTCGCGCTGGACGGCCAGCAGCCGCTCGACCGGGTCGTCGAGGCCGACCGGCAGCTCGCAGAGATAGCCGGACAGCTTGTTCCCACCGAGTTGCTCGGCGGAGCGCCCGCGCACGCTGACCGGGATGAGCGCCCGCAGCGTCCGGTCGTCGGCGCGCTGGCCGCGGTTGATCATCCAGTCGCGCAGCGCGCCGCTGAGGATCGCCAGCACGACGTCGTTGGCGGTCCCGCCGTGGGCGCGGCGGATCCGCCGGATCTCGGCGGTGTCCAGCCGGACGAGGCCGAGCCGTCGTTCGGTCGACGGCGGCGCGCTGATCGGCGACAGCGGCGAACGGGTCGCGCGGACGACCGAAGAGGCGATCCCGGCCTGGGCCAGCGTCGAGCCGACGGCCTCCTTGACAGCGTCCACAGGGGAGCGGGGCGCGGGCGGCACGCACCCGCCGCGCGGACGCCTCGGCGCGCGCGGGAGCTCGTCGAGCAGGCCCACGGCGACGGCGTACGCGCCCGCCCCGTCGGTGAGGGCGTGGTGCAGTTTCAGCAGCAGCGCGAACTCGCCGTCCGGCAGGCCGGTGACGAGATGCAAGTCCCACAAGGGTTTTCCGGTGTCGAGCGGCCGTCCCATCCAGCGAGAGGCGTAGGCGGAGAGTGGGTCCGGTTCGTACAGGGAGCTCAGGTGGTGATGTGAAATATGTTCACTGGCAACGAAATCCGGGTCCTCGGCCCAGACGGCGGCACCGAGCGGGAACAGCGCGGTGCGCGGGCGCTGACGCAGCTTCGGGAGCCGTGTGGCCCGCTCGGCCAGCAGCGCGACCAGCTCACGCGCGTGCACCTGCCCGTGCGGCCGGAAGGTGACCACCGCGCCCATGTGCATGGGCGTCGTTTCGCTTTCCAGGCAAAGGAAAGCGACATCGAGTGCGCTCAGCTGGGGGCCTGACATAGTGACCTTTCTCGGAACCGGCGGCGATGGGCACAACTGCACCAGCCTGACATGACGGGCGGGTGGTCGTCATGTTTCCTCGGCGCTAACTACCGCTGGTTTCACTCGAACGATGGGATCACGTTCGGACATGGACCACGGCTCTGCGGCAGATGGTGGACACTGCGTCCCCGGGTAACTCGTTAGCGGGTCATCCGAGGAAACCGGCAGACTGCACCACCATGACCGACGAACCGAAGCGCCCCGAACCGCCGCTCACCGGCGACGAGCGCACGCAGCTGAACGGCTTCCTCGACTTCCTCCGCGCCACCGTCGTGTGGAAGTGCTCCGGCCTCACCGACGAGCAGGCCCGCCGTCCGCTCGTCCCCAGCGAACTGACCACCGTCGCCGGTCTGCTCGGCCATCTGACCCTCGTCGAGCAGTACTGGTTCACCGTCGTGCTCAACGGGCAGGAGGACGTCTGGAAGGAGGCCCTGGAAGCCGATCCGGACGCCGAGTTCCGGGTCGCCATGCAGACCCCGATCGAGCAGCTGATCGCCGCCTACGAGGCCGAGTGCGAGCGGAGCCGCAAGGTCGTCGCCGCGATGGGGCTGGACGACGAGGTCCCCTTCCGCGGCGATCGCAAGGTCAACGTCCGGTTCGTGGTCGCGCACATGATCGAGGAGACCGGCAGGCACGCCGGCCACCTCGACCTGTTGCGCGAACTGACCGACGGTCTCACCGGGGAGTGAGCCGGCCGCGTCATTCAGCGGCCCGCCTCCGCGAATCCGAGGCCGGCCTCGGTTCAGGATGCGCCCCCGCGGCGCGGGGGGAGCGGGAAGAACCCGCTGGTCCGCTCGACGTACGTCCCGTATCCCGGCCGGGAACGACGCAAACCCTTCTCCAGCAAAGGTTTCCCGGTTCCCTTGGCCAGGGTGTACGTCATCGCGATCGGCGACAGGATGGTCGCCGCCCCCACCCAGCTCGTACACGCCAGCAAGTACAGGCCCCACCACACGCACGCGTCGCCGAAGTAGTTCGGATGCCGGGTGTAGCGCCACAGCCCGGTGTCGAGGACCTTCCCCCTGTTGTCCGGGTCGGCCTTGAAACGCCGCAGCTGTTCGTCGCCGATCGTCTCGAACCCGAAGCCGACCAGCCACAGCGCGACACCGAGCCACGCCGTCACCCCGAAGGTGCCGCCGTACATCGCGAACTGGACCGGCAGCGAGACGAACCAGAGCACCACCGCCTGGACCAGGTAAACGCGGACGAAGAGCTTGAGCGCCGGATTCTCCCCGGCGCTTTCCGCCATCCGCACGTAGCGCGGGTCCTCGGGCAGCTTGTGGTTGCGCAGGTGGAGGTGGACGCCGAGGCGCACACCCCAGATCGTGGTCAGCAGCGCGGTGACGACGCGCAGCGCCACCGACCCGTCCCCGAGCGGCGCCGCCACCAGCGCGACGAGCGCGAAGCCCGGCCCCCACAGCGTGTCGACGGTGTCGTACCGCTTGCGCCACCGCGCGATGCCGAAGGTGACGACGAAGGCCAGCAACGTCGCGCCCGCCGTCACCGCGAGCGTCCCGCCGAGGGACATCAGGACCACTCCCGGGTGGCGGGCAGCGCGCTCATTCCCTCGTCGGAGGTGCGGACCGCCAGGATCTGATCCACCCCCATCCGGTTCTCCTCGAACGCGAGTGCCCCGCCGACCAGGTAGAGCCGCCAGACCCGTGCGCCGGCTTCACCGATCAGCGCCACGACGTCGTCCCAGTTGGCTTCGAGTGTCTTCTCCCAGGCGCGGACCGTGCGCACGTAGTGCTCGCGCAGCGCGTGGACGTCGCGGATCTCGAACCCGGCGGTCTCCAGATGCCCGAGCGTGCGGCTCAGCGGCCGCATCGTCATGTCGGGTGCGATGTAGCGCTCGATGAACGCGCCGCCGCCGGGCGCCACCGCGCCGCGGGACATCTGCTGCAGGACCAGCCGCCCGGTGGGCTTGAGCATCCGGTACAACGTCCGCGTGTACTCGGGGTAGTTCTCCTCGCCGACGTGTTCACCCATCTCGATGGTCGCGACCGCGTCGAAGGGACTGTCACGCAGTTCGCGATAGTCCTGCCGCCGGACCTCGACGCGATCCTCCAGATCGTGCTGGACGAGGCGGCCGCGGATGTGCTGCTGCTGCTCCGCCGACAGCGTGATCCCGACGGCCTGGACGCCGTGGTGCTTCGCGGCGTGCACCAGCAGCGAGCCCCAGCCACATCCGACGTCGAGCAGCCGCATCCCGGGCCGCAGGCCGAGCTTCCGGCAGATCAGCTCGAGCTTGTCCCACTGCGCCTGTTCGAGGTCGTAGCCCTCCTCCTCGGACGTCCAGTACGCCGACGAGTAAGCCATCGATTCGTCCATCAGCAGCTGGTAGAAGGCATTGCTGAGGTCGTAGTGATGCGCGATCGCGGACTTGTCGCGAAGCAGGGTGTGCAGCTTCCCGCGCAGCCGGGCCTCCTCGGCCGGCGGTCGAGGAGGGGGCCCGACGACGCCCAAGCTCACCGCGATCCGCAGCGCCTCGGCCCATTCGCGCGGACCGAGCTTCGCGCCGCGCAGGGCGCCCGACCGGGTCAACGCCCAGATCCGGCGGAATCCGTCGGCGAGGTCACCTTCGACATCGAGATCGCCGGAGACGTAGGCCCTCGTCAGCCCCAATTCGCCGGGTGCGTAGAGGAGACGGCGCAGGGCACGCCGGTTCCGGAGTACCACGGTCGGGGCATCCGGCGGACCGGCGCGTACGCCATCCCAGGTACGGAGTCCGACCGGCAGGGAGCAACCGAGGAGCCGCTCGACGAACGGGGCTAAGCGGGAGGCGGGACTGTTCGGCATAGTCGTCATTCGCTCCCGGACCGGAAAGGGATGGGTCGGAGGTGGCACCGGTTCACGCGATCCAATCCTCACCCGATCCGGCTCCGAATGCTTCACGTGCACACCAAGGGTCAACGCATCGGAGTCATCGGCAGCGGCGTCGCCGGACTCACGGCGGCTTATCTGCTCCAACGCCGCTACGAAGTCCTGCTGTTCGAAGCCGACGACAGGCTGGGCGGGCACGCGCACACCCACGACGTCCCGAGCGCGCACGGCGGCACCGTCGGCGTCGACTCGGGGTTCATCGTGCACAACGAGCGCACCTATCCGAACCTGCTCCGCCTGTTCGCCGAACTCGGCGTCGCCACCCGCGACACCGAGATGTCGATGAGCATCCGCTGCGACGGCTGCGGTCTCCAGTACGCCGGCGCCAAGGGCCTGAAAGGCCTGTTCGCCCAGCCGCGCAACATCGCACGGGGCAGCTATCTGCGGATGCTCGCCGACGTCAAGCGTTTCCACCGGCACGCGAAGCGCGTCCTCGAAGCACCCGAGGCCGGAGACGTCACCCTCGGCGCGTTCCTCGCGATCGGCGGGTACACGAAGTACTTCGTCGACCACTTCATGCTCCCGGTCGTCTCGACCGTCTGGTCCGCCGACCGCACCGACACGCTGAAGTACCCCGCGAAGTACTTGTTCGAGTTCCTGCGCAACCACGGGATGTTGTCGGTCGGCGGGTCGCCGAGCTGGCGCACCGTCGTCGGGGGCTCGCGCGAATACGTCGAGCTGGCCGCCAAGCAGCTGACCGCCGTGCACCTGTCGACGCCGGTCCGCTCGGTCAAGCGCACCGCGCGGGGGATCGAGGTCCGAGACGACGCCGACACGCGGCACCGGCTCGACAAGGTCGTCCTGGCCACGCACGCGGACCAGGCGCTGAAGCTGCTCGCGTCGCCGACCGCGGCCGAGCGCGAGGTCCTCGGCTCGTTCCGGTACTCCAGCAACGAGGCTTGGCTGCACACCGACACGGGCGTGCTCCCGACGGCGGAATCGGCGCGGGCGGGCTGGAACTACGCGACCCCGTTCTGCGGTGCCCACCACGGCGCGGTCCAGGTGTCCTACGACATGAACCGCCTGATGCGGCTCGACGAGCCGACCGGCTACGTCGTCACGCTCAACCCGGGAGACGGCCCCGACGACGCCTCCGTGCTGGCCAAGATGACCTACGAACACCCCGTCTACACGCCGGAGTCCGTGGCCGCCCAGCGCCGTCTGCCCGAACTGAACGACGACACGGTCGCCTTCGCGGGCGCGTACCACGGCTGGGGATTCCACGAGGACGGCTGCGCGTCCGGCGTCCGCGCGGCCGAGGACTTCGGGGTGCGATGGTGAACGTCATGGCCGTCCTCTACGACTCCACGGTGGCGCATGTCCGGCGCAACGATCCGCCGATCTCGTTCGCCCACCGGATCTACCTGTGGTTCGTCGACCTCGACGTGCCGCCGAAGCTGCCTTGGTGGCTGCGCCCCTTCGCCCGCTTCGACCCGCGAGACCACTTCGCACCTGCGGACACCTCCAGCATCAGGTCCAAATTGGACCGCTGGCTCGCGGCGCGCGACGTCGACCTCCGCGGCGGCCGGGTGCTGATGCTGGCCGGTGCGCGGATGCTCGGCCACAACTTCAACCCGATCACCTTGTACTGGTGCCACCGGCCCGATGGTGGGCTCGAATGCGTCGTCGCCGAGGTCCACAACACCTACGGCGGCAGGCACGCGTATCTCCTGCGGCCGGACGCGGACGGGAACGCCTTCGCGGACAAGGAGTTCTACGTCTCGCCGTTCCAGTCGATGGACGGTGAGTACCGGATGGCGGTGCCCATGCCGGAATCGCTGCTTTCGGTCAAGATCGCCCTCCGCCAGGACGGGAATACGCCGCTGACGGCGACGCTGCGTGGCGTGCGCCGCCCCGCCACCACCAAGTGGCTGGCGCATCTGCTGATCACCCGTCCGCTCATGCCGCACCGGGTCTCCGCGCTGATCCGGCGGCATGGGGTCAAACTGTGGTTGAAGAAGGCTCCGATCACCCGGCGGACGCCACAGACGGCCGGAGGCAGGCTTGATGGATGAATCGGCACGCCGGCACCGGATGGCGCCCGTTCCCGGCGACGGCGAACCGGCCGGTCCGACGGCCGAGGACCTGCTCGTCCGGGTCGCGAAGGGCGACGAGCGCGCCTTCGACGCGTTGTACGACCAACTCGCCGGTCCGATCCTCGGCCTCGTGCGGCGGATCCTCCGTGACGCCGCGCAGTCCGAAGAGGTCACCCAGGAGGTCATGGTGGAGCTGTGGCGCACGGCCACGCGCTACTCCCCGGAGCGGGGGAGCGCGCTGAACTGGGCCATGACGCTCGCGCACCGCCGCGCCGTCGACCGCGTCCGCTCGGCACGGGCCAGTTCGGATCGCGAGGTCAAGGCGACCTTCGAGGCCGCCCGTGCCCGGCCCTTCGACGAGGTTGCCGAGGCCGTCGCCGCCCGCTGGGAACATTCGCAGGTGCGCCGCTGTCTCACTACCTTGACCGAGTTGCAACGGGAATCGGTGCTGCTCGCCTACTACCAGGGCTATACCTATCGCGAGGTCTCAGAGGTGCTGCAGACCCCGCACGGGACCATCAAGACCCGTCTCCGGGACGGCCTGATCAGGCTCCGGGACTGTTTGGGGGTGACGGCATGACCATGCCCGAGATGCACACGCTCACCGGCGCCTACGCCGTCGACGCGCTGTCCGAAGTGGAGCGTGCCCAGTTCCAGCGGCACCTCGCCGAATGCGCGTCGTGCGCGCAAGAGGTCCTCGAACTGCAGATGACCGCGACCCGGCTCGGTGCCGCGCTGGCCGAGGACCCGCCGCCCGAGCTCAAGCGCCGCGTGCTCGCCGAGGCGATGGCGACCAGGCAGCAGCCGCCGAAGACGCGCTTCGAGACCGGAGACCGCGCCAAGGACCGCCGCCGCGTCCCGCGTTGGGCGATCGCCGCGGTCGCGGCGGCGGTCGTCGGGCTGGCGGGCACCGCCGTGTTCGGCGGGATCGCCTACGACAACCACTCGCAGCTGACCGCCGCGCGCGAACAGGCGGCCGAGTACGCGGACCGGTACGGCCCGGTCGCCGACGTCCTTTCGGCCGCCGACCTCCGGACCGGGCACGCCGAGACCTCGGCGGGCGGCGGCGGGACCGTGATGATGTCGCGCGCGAAGGACCGGCTGGTGTTCATGGCGGCGCGGCTGCCGAAGAACGAACCGGGCCGGATCTACCAGGCCTGGCTGATGTACCCGGGCACCGCGCCCAAACCCGCCGGGCTCATTTCCGGTGGTCAGGACGGTGCGCTGCTGGTCGCCGACGGGCTCGGCGGGGCCGAGAAGTTCGCGCTCAGCGTCGAACAGGCGGGCGGATCACCGACGGGATCGCCGTCGAAGGACGTCGTCATGGTCATGTCGATGCCCACCTGATCTTCGCCTTTTACCGTCTGTCGGTGAACCCGCGTCCGCGATCGACGTCGGCAGGGCGCTGCTTGGTCGAATCTCTCACGTCCGTGAGTAAGGCGCCCTGCCCCCGCGATAGCGGGGGCCTTCGGCGGGCGGGCTCATGCGTTATGTCCCTTGACGAGCTCGTCCTCGGCTCCGCCAATGGGCTCTTTACCAGGCCGCCGTTCGCCGCCGCGACCGGGTCTCGCTCTTGCGCCCGCGAACATGTTGTGGCAAAACACCTTTGCGACACACGGCGTGGCTACTGGATTCGAGCCTGCCTGGTGCATACCGTCCTGCTTCAACGTCGGCAGTTGACATAACTCTCAATCTGAACTTCAGCTAGAGGGTTTCGGTCCAGACTCAGCGACCGGCGGGCAGCACGAGCACACACGATCAGGAAGGCGGCTCCGATGACGCCCCCGCACAACTACCTTGCGGTGATCAAGGTCGTCGGTATCGGCGGCGGCGGAGTGAACGCCGTGAACCGCATGATCGAGGTCGGCCTCAAGGGTGTCGAGTTCATCGCGGTGAACACCGACGCTCAGGCACTGCTCATGTCCGACGCAGACGTCAAACTCGACATCGGCCGGGAACTGACCCGCGGCCTCGGTGCCGGCGCCGCCCCCGAGGTGGGGCAGAAGGCCGCCGAGGACCACCGCGAAGAGATCGAAGAGGTCATCAAGGGCGCCGACATGGTGTTCGTGACCGCGGGTGAAGGCGGTGGCACCGGCACCGGTGGCGCGCCCGTCGTCGCCCAGATCGCCCGCAAACTCGGCGCGCTGACCATCGGCGTCGTCACCCGCCCGTTCACCTTCGAGGGCAAGCGCCGCAGCAAGCAGGCCGAAGACGGCATCCAGCAGCTGCGCAACGAATGCGACACCCTCATCGTCATCCCGAACGACCGGCTGCTGCAGCTGGGCGACATCGGCGTCTCGCTGATGGACGCCTTCCGCTCGGCCGACGAGGTGCTGCTTTCGGGTGTCCAGGGCATCACCGACCTGATCACCACGCCGGGTCTGATCAACCTGGACTTCGCCGACGTCAAGAGCGTCATGTCCGGCGCGGGCTCCGCGCTGATGGGCATCGGCTCGGCGCGCGGCGAGGGCCGGGCGATCCAGGCGGCGGAGAAGGCGATCAACTCGCCGCTGCTGGAAGCGTCGATGGACGGGGCGCACGGGGCGCTGCTGTCGATCGCGGGCGGGTCGGACCTCGGCCTGTTCGAGATCAATGAGGCCGCGTCGCTGGTGCAGGAATCCGCGCACCCCGACGCCAACATCATCTTCGGGACGATCATCGACGACTCGCTCGGCGACGAGGTCCGGGTCACCGTGATCGCGGCCGGTTTCGACGCCGGCACCCCGACCCACAAGAAGCTCGACCCGCCGGCGTTCGGCTCCCGGTCGAACTCGACGGCGTCCGCGCAGGCCGGTCAGGTCAACGGTGGCGGGGCGACCCCGGTGCAGAGCCCGCCTTCGGGTGCCACGCCGGTGCCGTCGACCGGTTCGAACGGCTATCCGGTGGCGCCGCCGCGCACGCACACGCCGATGCCGTCCGCCCGTAACGAGGGTAATGGCTCGATGACCGGCGGGCTCCCGCAGCCCGGCGGCGGTTCGCGCGGTTACTCGCCGATCGGGTCGAACTCGAACCACGGCAGCCTGCCCGGTCGCGCGACTCCGGTGCACGACGACCCGTCGGACGACGAGGTCGACGTTCCCCCGTTCATGCGGCGGTAGTTCTCGCCAGTACGTTCCGTGAAGGCCTCCTTGACTACTGTCGAGGGGGCCTTCACTCAGGTCTAGGAGGAAACGCGTGCGGGTACGGCGGATTGTCACGACCAGGGCGGGCGGGGCCTCCCGGCCGCCTTACGACACCTTCAACCTCGGTGATCACGTCGGTGACGACGCGGGCGACGTCTACGCCAACCGCAAGCGTCTCGCCGCCGAACTCGGCCTCGCCGAGGACAGGCTGGCGTGGATGGAGCAGGTTCACGGCCGGACCGCCACCGTCGTCGACGGTTCGGAGACCTCCGCCGCCGAAGCGACCGACGCGCTCGTGACCGCCGAGCCCGGCCTCGCACTCGTGGTGCTCGTCGCCGACTGCGTCCCGCTTCTGCTGGCCGATGCCGAAGCCGGAGTCGTCGCCGCCGTCCACGCGGGCCGCGTCGGCGCGCGGGTCGGCGTCGTCCCCGCCGCGATCGAGGCGATGCGTTCGGTCGGCGCCGAACCGGCCCGCACCGAAGCGCTGCTCGGTCCCGCGATCTGCGGCGACTGCTACGAGGTCCCCGCCGACATGGCCGCCGACGTCGAAAAGCACGTGCCGGGCAGCGCCTGCAAAACCCGCGAGGGCACGCCGGGGCTCGACCTGCGCGCCGGGCTCTGGCGGCAGCTGGCCGACCTCGGCGTCGGCAAGATCGGCGTCGATCCGCGCTGTACCAACGAGGAGAAGACTCTCTTCAGTTTCCGCCGCGACGGCACCACCGGCCGGATCGCGGGTATCACCTGGCTGGACGCGTCGTGAGTGACGCACGACGGGACGAACTCGCCGCGTCCCTCGCCGAAGTGGAAGAGCGGATCGCCGCCGCGTGCGAGGCCGCCGGCCGGGCCCGCGACGAGGTCAAGCTGCTCGCGGTCACCAAGACCTTCCCGGCGCTCGACGCCGCGCTGCTCGCCGACCTCGGCGCGCTCGACCTCGCCGAGAACCGCGATCAGGAGGCGGGCGCGAAAGCCGACGAGGTCGCCGGTCTCCGCCCGGATGCCCGGATCCGCTGGCATATGGTCGGCAGTCTTCAGCGGAACAAGGCCAAATCGGTCGTGCGCTGGGCGGACGAGGTCCAGTCCGTCGACTCCGAGCGGCTCGCTGACGCGCTCGCGAAGGCGACCAAGTCGGCGCTGGATTCCGGGCAACGCGAGCACCCGCTGGACGTCCTCATTCAAGTAAGTCTCGATGACGATCCGAAGCGCGGGGGCATTCGGTTGAACGAAGTGAGCCATTTGGCGGAGCGGATAGCCCATGTGGGTGATATTCGCCTCCGAGGGCTTATGGCGGTGGCGCCGCTGGGTACTGATCCTGCGGAGGCGTTCGGGAAACTCGCTCGCGCGTCGGAGCGCCTACGGGAAGAACACCCAAATGCCCGTGAGATCTCCGCCGGAATGAGCAATGATCTCGAGCAGGCGATCACGCACGGCTCGACCTGTGTGCGTGTCGGAACCGCGTTGCTCGGTGGGCGCGGTTTAGCCTCGCCCTAGGGAATACCGTCTCGTCGTTACGGGGAGTGGTGGCGAGGACGGGGGAGTACGGTGCGGGACGCGGCTAAGGCTAGGGAGAGGCATGAGCGCGCTGCAGAAGCTGAAGGCCTACTTCGGGATGGTGCCCGCGGACGAAGACGGCTATGACGTCGAGGATGACTACCGGCGAGGCTACGTCGCGAAGGAATACGCCGACGACGAGTACGACTATGACGACGAGCCGCCGGCCCGGTCACGGGGTGGACGTTACCGGGGCGTCGATGACACGTATGACGAGCCCGCGCCGCGGCCTCGGTCACGCTCCGTGGTCAGCCCGGAGCCTGCCGTCCACGGAGCGCTGGCGATCGACCGTCAGCCGGAGCCGGTCGCGCGGCTGCGGCCGGTCACCGAGCCGGTGCGGCCGCCGGTGCGTGACCCGTTGAGCCGGATCACGACGCTGCACCCGACGAGTTACGCGGAAGCGCGCGCGATCGGGGAGCACTACCGGGAAGGCATCCCGGTGATCATGAACCTCACGGAGATGGAGAACGCGGACGCGAAGCGTCTTGTCGACTTCGCCGCGGGGCTCGCTTTCGCGTTGCGCGGATCGATGGACAAGGTCACCAACAAGGTGTTCCTTCTCTCACCGCCCGATGTGGACGTCACCGCGGAGGACCGCCGACGGATCGCCGAAGGCGGATTGTTCCTGCGCGGCTGATCACCCGGCGACCGCTGAGCGCAGCCGGATGTGATTTTGTCGACTCATCGCCATCCGTGGCCCGTCAACTGCGCCTTTTGACGTGAGGCATGGCAGAGTGGTTACGTGAATGCTGTGTTGCTGGTCGTCTGGTACGTGCTGTTCGCCTTCTGGCTCCTGCTGACGGCACGGATCGTCGTCGAACTCGTGCGTGCTTTTGCTCGCGAGTGGCGTCCTGCCGGAGGGGTTGCGGTAACGCTCGAGACCATCTACACAGTGACCGACCCACCGGTTCGTCTGTTCAGACGAATCATCCCGACCGTACGAATCGGCGGCGTCGGACTGGACTTATCGATTATGGTGCTGCTGTTGGTTGTGTTCTTTGCGATGCAGCTGGCAACGCCAGGGTGATTTTCGGGGAAGCCCCGGTGGACCTGCAGGCCATGGAGTGCGTGAGGTGATCTGATGTCGTTGACCCCCGCTGACGTGCATAACGTCGCGTTCAGCAAGCCGCCCATTGGCAAAAGGGGCTACAACGAGGACGAGGTGGACGCGTTCCTCGACCTGGTGGAGACCGAGCTTGCCCGGTTGATCGAGGACAACAACGAGCTGCGGCAGCAGGTCGAACAGCTCGACAACGAGCTCGAGACCACCCGTGGTGAGCTCGAGAACGCCAAGGCCGGCGCC
Source organism: Amycolatopsis sp. cmx-4-54 (assembly GCF_046548895.1). Lineage (NCBI taxonomy): Bacteria > Bacillati > Actinomycetota > Actinomycetes > Pseudonocardiales > Pseudonocardiaceae > Amycolatopsis > Amycolatopsis sp. cmx-4-54. The sequence continues at coordinate 210,918 of NZ_JAEBEJ010000010.1, read as the reverse complement.
GTCGGCCCGCCGCCACAGGTACGCGACGAACCGTCGCGCCGCCTGGCGCCGGTGCCGCCACCGCAGTCGGCGATGGAGCAGACCCAGGCCCACTCGATGGTGCCGGACAACGGGGAGCCCAACGTCCAGGCCGCGAAGGTGCTCGGGTTGGCGCAGGAAATGGCCGACCGGCTCACCGCCGAGGCCAAGACCGAGTCGGACGGCATGCTCGCCGAAGCCCGGACCAAGTCCGAGCAGCTGCTGTCGGACGCGCGGTCCAAGTCGGACTCGATGGTGAACGAGGCGCGCACGCGTGCCGAGACGATGCTGAACGACGCGCGGACCCGTGCCGAGACCTTGGAGCGCCAGGCGCGCGACAAGGCGACGACCATGGAGCGCGAGGCTCAGCGCAAGTACACCGAGACCATGAACAACATGAACGCGGAGAAGGGCTCGCTGGGCAAGAAGATCGAAGAGCTGCGCACGATCGAGCGGGAGTACCGCACGAGGCTGCGCGGGTTCCTCGAGTCCCAGCTGCGTGAGCTCGACGACCGTGGTTCGGCCGCTCCCGCGTCGGCGTCTTCGTCGAACTCGGGGCAGTCTTCGTCCTCCGGTGGTGGACAGGGCTACTCGTTCGGCCCCCGGGCCGAAGCGGGCTGATCCCCACCGGTTCGTTTCTTCACAGTTCGTTTGAACACAGTGGAACGGCCTCGGCACTCTCCGGAGGGTCGGGGCCGTTTCGCTTGGTCCTCGTGTTGTAATTCACCGTGCTCTACATCGTCCTGGTACTGGTACTGGCGGCTCTGGGGCTGCTCGTCGCGGCGCTCATCACCGCGAACTCCCTGTGGGCTTGGATCTCCATCGGCGTCTCCGTCGTAGCGGGGTTGCTGCTCCTCTTCGACCTGCTGCGCCGCCGGAAGAAGCGCGCTCCCGCCGAGGAGGAGTCGGATGACTCGGCCGAAGACATCGCCGAAGACAACTCCGACGACGATTCCGACGACGCCGATTCCGACGACGCCGAGTCCGCCGAGGGTGAGGAAAAGAAACCCGAGGACGCCGAGCAGACCGTCTTGATGCCCGCCGCCGGTGAACTGGGCGAGGAGGAAGACACTGAAGTGTCTTCGGAGCCTGAGCCCACTGGTGATCCCGGCGAGGAGAAGAGCGCCCCCGAGGACGTGGCGATCGTCTCCGAACTCGAGATCGAGGTCGTCGTCGTCGACGAGTACCCGCGCTATCACGTCACATCGTGCAAGTGGCTCGAAACCCGGGACACGATCCCGCTCGGCATCGGCGAGGCGCGGCAGCTCGGCTTCACGCCTTGCGCGTTGTGCACGCCCGACGCCGAGATCGCCGAACAACACCGGGAGAAGGCTTAGAGTTTCCGAGCCGCTTCGCCGACCGTCACGACGTCGGCGGCGATCGTGTCGAGCACCAGACGCTGCTCCTCGTCCGCGTCGCGTGGCACCGGGACCTCCGCCGCCTCTTCGGTCCCGAGCGTGCGCGCCACCTCGGCGACGGCTTCCGCCGCTCCGGCCGAACCGGGCCGCAGCAAGAGCGACGACGCCGTGACCGACAGGCCGCGCAAGGCTTCGGCCGCGTTCTCCAGCGCGTCTTGCTGGCCGGGTGCGGGCTCCTTGGTGCCCGGCTCCGCGGTTCGCAGGCCGTGGTGCGCGACCGCGGCGGCACGGAACTCACAGCCCAGCGTCCGCGGGTCGACGTCCTCCCCGCGCAGTTTCCGCGCCACCGAGCCGAGCAGGGCGCGGGTGGCGCCGACGGCGGTCTCGAACCGTTCCGCCGGGCCGGGTTTCGGCACGCCGGGGATCGCGGCGAAACCGAACAGCAGGGCGATGGCGCCGGCGAGGACCATCAGGAGCAGGTACTCGACGAGGACGTAACGCGGGTCGAGATGCCGGGTGGTCGCGTTCAGGCCGACCGACATCAGGACCATGCAGCCGTTGAAGATCGCCGGACGCGTCTGCATGAAGGAGAATCCGCCGAGTAGCGCGACGAGCCCGATCGGCAGCAGAAACCCTTGTGGCAGAAGCCAAAGAACGAGGGTGAGCACGACGGCACCGCCGAGTGAGCCGCCGATCCGCTGCCAGGCCTTGCCGAGGCTGTCCCGCCATTCCGGTTGCATGATGGCGAAAGTGCCGAGCAGGAACGACACGGTGAGCGGATCGCCTGGCCGGAAACTCGCGACCACCAGCGCCAGCCCGACCCCGAGCCCGCAGCGGAGCGCGTGCCGGAACTGCGCCGACCGCCACGAAAACGCGCCGCTCAACTCGATCCTGCGCAGTTCTTCGCGGAGTCCTTTCGGAACGTCCACACGCGACTCGTCGCGGTCGATCGCCGCGGCCCGGATGGTTTCGAGAGCTTCCCAGAGCGCGGTGACGAGCCTCGCCGTGGCACCGGGAAGCCCGGCGGGTTCCTTGCGCCGCACCGGTTCGACTTCGTCCGGTGCCGTCGGGCTCCGCACGGCGTCGGCGAGCCTGGTGGCTTCTTCGCAGGCGGCGTCGAGCGTTTCGCCGATTTCTTCGCTGTTCAGCCGTTTCCGTCGGATCTCCAGCAACCCGGTGGCCGCGCGATACCGGAACATGCCGCCGAGGACCCGGCCGGTCCAGCGACGAGGCCGGTCCGCGAGCCAAAGCCTCGCCGCGCGCTCCTGCGTCTCGGACGAGCCTGCCGCGAGCGCGTCGGCCAGCGCGTCACGGGTCGGCTTGGCCGGATCCTTCGCGCCCATCAGCACCCGCAACAGGATCACGACGCCCACCGCGAGCGCGGGCGCGCCCAGGATCTGTCCCGCCGACGCCGTCCCCGTCAGCTGGAAGCCGTACCCGAACAGCGACGCCATCCCGAGCCCCAGCCCGACCGTGACGAACCGTGCCCCGAGCACGGGCAACAGCCCGGCGACGACCACGATCGCCACCAACAGCCCGATCGCCGCCCACTGCGACACCGCGCCCAGCAACCGCGGCACCCCGACCGCGAGGATCAGCGCGGGCGCGAACCACGCCAGCAACCGCAGATCCGCCCAAAGCGGCCCGCCCACCGCCGCCATGAGACAGAAGAGCGCGGTGAGGGCCGCCAGGACGGCCGCGTTGCCCAGCCCCAGGACGAACCCGAGCCCGCTGACGCCGCCGAGGACCACCAGCAGGACGATGAGGAGTCCGGGCTCTTTCATCGGGCCTCGCAGATCGGCATACCCGTCAACCTAGAGGCGATGGCGGGGACGGCAACTCGGGCCCTGGGTGGTGGTCGTGACGGCGTTACTCGCGGCAGTCGTGAGTGCAATTCGTGTTCTGAGGCCCTGGTGTTTGTGGCGCCTCCTTTGCGGCTCTATTCGCCGGGGCTCTTTTAGGTCCTTCGCGCGCTTAAGAGCGCTTCGCTGCGCTTTTGAATGCTGGAGGTTTAGGCTGGCTCGGGTGGTCGATTCGGCTCAATGACATCGTCATCCGCCGTGTGGGCCTCGGTCCGGGGTGGTCGCAATTAGTCGGCTAATTGCGGTCACCTTCGCGCGCTCAAGAGCGCTTCGCTGCTCAGTGCGGGCACTTTCTCTGTTCGGCCTTCGGGCTAGCGCAGGTGCTCGATCCGGCTCGGTGACATCATCATCCGGAACGCCGCGGGGGCCTCGGCCCGGGGCGGTCGCAATTAGTTGGCTAATTGCGGGCACCTTCGCGTTCCTTCAGGCCCTTCGCGCGCTTAAGAGCGCTTCGCTTCCGGGTTTAAGCGATTTCCTTCGTTGGGCCGTTTGAGCTAGCGCAGGTGTTCGATTCGGAGTAATGTCGGTGTCGTGGCCAGCGACGATGCACCTCCAGGGACGTCCACCGAGTGGTGGCGTGTCGACACCGCGACGCTGCATGCCCGCAAACAAGAACTGGAAGTTGTGAAGCGTCGGGCGGATGCGGAGCAGAACGCGATCCTCGCGGAAATCAATTCCCGCGGTATCCGGGGGTGTAGTGGTCATGCGACGTTGGCGGCACTGATTTTCGAGGACTTCCTCGTGACGGACAAAGAGGCCAGCGACCGCGCCGACCGCGTCCTCGCGCTACATCCCGGCCCGGCGATCGGCGGAGACCCCGAACCACCCCTAGCCCCGTTGACCGCCCAGGCTGCCGCTGAGGGGGTGATCGGGGGGTCGCAGATCGACGCGATCATCCGCACCCTCGCCCGTATCCCCTCCAGCGTGCCGGAGGAGGACGTGCGGGGCGGGGAGAAGATTTTGGTCGAGCTGGCGCGTCGGGCGGGGCCTCGGCAGATCGCCCGGGCTGGACGCCGCCTGCTGGACAAGCTGGATCCGGACGGGAAAGAGCCCCGCAACGAAAACCCCAAAAACACCCGGCCGGAGCTGCGGTTCATCAAACACCGCGACGGCACACTCGGTCTCAAAGCCAGACTCGACCTCGAAACCTATGCTCGGTTGAAATCCGACCTCGACCCCATGGCCAAACCCCACAAAGCCATCGACGGAGTGCGGGACTCCCGCACCCAGGACGAACGCTACGGGGACGCCTTCACCGACTACGTCCGGCTGAAAACCACCAGCCGCAACCTCCCCGGACAAGCCGGAGAAGCCACCCACATCCTCGTCACCATGTCCTACGACGACCTCATCAACGACCTCGGCGAGGCACACCTGGATCTGGTGGGGCCGATCAGCGCCACCGACGCCCGCATCCTCGCCTGCGATGCTCGGGTGCGACCGGGTGTTCTGGGTACCGCGGGTGAACCGTTGGACATCGGGCGGTCGAAACGCACCGTGTCACTGGCCCAGAAATACGCACTCACCCTCCGCGACGGTGGCTGCGCCTTCCCCGGCTGCGACATGCCCGTCCCCCGCTGCACCGCCCACCACATCGTCTTCTGGCGACACCACGGCGAAACAAAGATCGACAACCTCGTCCTGCTCTGCACCAAACACCACCGGCTCATCCACCACAGCACATGGAAAGTCCGCATCGCCCAAGACGGACTCCCCGAATTCACCCCACCTAGCTACCTCGACCCCACCGGCACACCAAGACGCAACACCATGCACCTCAGGACATAAGCCTTACCCCGAAGCTTCCGAAGCCGAGTCACGCCGCGACGGCGGACCATGTGGCCATCTCGCCGACCCGGCGACGCCGCTTGCGGGACCAGGGCAGACCCACGCCCGTATAACGACCTACACGTCCGCGCTCTCAGAAAGCTACGGGATGGACTTGTCGCGCCGTGTCCCAAGGGACATGTTCGACTGCGACAAGATCAGTGAAGGCGAGGACCGATTCGTCGAGCCGTTGGAAGACCAGCTCGCCTTCGTGTGTCTCCTCCCAGTTCACCCCCGACCGGCGCCAGTGACCGTGCTCCGATCCGGAGTGAACTTTGGCCGGGAAATGCCGCTCGTGGAAGACGGAGACGTGATCGACCGGACCGGTGGGCAACTCGGGAAAGGGCCTCCAGCGATAGATCCCGTTCCAATGGCCGTCGTCGGAGGCTTGGTCCGACGTTCGGCCGTGGAGGCCGAAGCCATCGTCGTCCTGATGGGTGCCGATCTCCACCGCGCTGCCGTCGTCCCAGCCAGGCTTGTAGCCAGTACAGCTGAAGGCCGGGAACGTCGGGGTCGGCGAATTGCGGGCCGGTTCCCGCCACATCTTCCCGCAGTGCCATCTCCACGCCGGTCCACCTGTCGACTCGCTTGCCGCGCAGTGCCGTGAAGGTCCGTGTCTGTCCGGCGAGCGAGTCTTCTCGCGTATCGTCGAAGCAAGCTGTACGGGGAGCAGGCGCGCGAACGATATGCCCACCCCGGACAACCCGGTTGCCCCCGCGCGCTACCCTTGAACCAACTGGCACCGATCCGGCCATCACCGGGGAGCCTCCGGAAGAACAGGGCCCGTGTCCTCACCAGACCAGCCCTCAGTAGAACCGGACGGGTACGGCCCGTCACAGCCGTCGAATGAGCGGCCCAGCCGGAACACCACCGGCCGGGCAAGCGGGGTGGTACCGCGGAACGCGCCGGAAACGGCCGTCTCGTCCCCGTGTGGGCGCGAGCCCGTACGAGAGAGACGAGCAGTGTCGGATCTGAGGAGCACCGAAGATGTATCCCAAGGCACAGATGGACGGCGAGACCGGCGTCCCGTCCCAGCCTTCGTTCCCCGAGTCGGAAAAACGCGTCCTCGCGTATTGGGAAGCCGATCGGACCTTCCAGGCCTCGATCGACGCCCGCGACCCCGGCGTCAACGGTTCGAACGAGTACGTCTTCTACGACGGCCCGCCGTTCGCCAACGGTCTCCCGCACTACGGTCACCTGCTCACCGGGTATGTGAAGGACCTGGTGCCCCGTTACCAGACCATGAAGGGCAAGCGCGTCGAGCGCCGCTTCGGCTGGGACACCCACGGCCTGCCCGCCGAACTCGAGGCCATGCGCCAGCTCGGGATCACCGAGAAGTCCGAGATCGACGCGATGGGCATCGACGTCTTCAACGACGCGTGCCGCGAGTCCGTGCTGCGCTACACCGGTGAATGGCAGGACTACGTCACCCGCCAGGCCCGCTGGGTCGACTTCGACAACGACTACAAGACGCTCGACCTGTCCTATATGGAGTCGGTCATCTGGGCGTTCAAGCAGCTGTGGGACAAGGGCCTGGTCTACGAGGGCTACCGCGTCCTGCCCTACTGCTGGCGCGACGAGACCCCGCTGTCCAACCACGAGCTGCGGATGGACGACGACGTCTACGCCAGCCGTCAGGACCCGGCCGTCACGGTCGGTTTCCGCTTGGAGGGCAACGACAACGAGCTCGACGGCACGTACCTCCTGATCTGGACCACGACCCCGTGGACGCTGCCGTCCAACCTCGCGACCGCGGTGCACCCGGACGTGCGTTACGTCGTGGTGGAAAGCGACGGCAAGCGGTTCCTGCTCGCCGAAGCGCGCGTCGCCTCGTACGCTCGCGAGCTCGGTGAAGAGCCGGCGGTCGTCGGGCACTACACCGGCACCGAACTGCTCGGAACCCGTTACGCCCCGCCGTTCCCGTACTTCACCGGGCACGAGAACGCGCACCGCGTGCTGTCCGCGGACTACGTCACCACCGAGGACGGCACCGGTGTCGTCCACATCGCGCCCGCCTACGGTGAAGAGGACAAGGTCGTCACCGACGCGGCCGGGATCGTCCCGGTCACGCCGGTGGACGCGCAGGGCAAGTTCGACGCGACCGTCTCGGATTACGAGGGTCAGCAGGTCTTCGACGCCAACCCGAACATCATCAAGGACCTCAAGAACGGCACCGGTTCCGCCGGCCGTCAGGGCGCGGTACTGCTGCGCCACGAGACCTACGAGCACCCGTACCCGCACTGCTGGCGCTGCCGGAACCCGCTGATCTACCGCGCCGTCTCGTCGTGGTTCGTCGCGGTGACCGAGTTCAAGGACCGGATGGTCGAGCTGAACCAGCAGATCACCTGGTACCCGGAGAACGTCAAGGACGGCCAGTTCGGCAAGTGGCTGGAGAACGCCCGCGACTGGTCGGTCTCCCGCAACCGGTACTTCGGCACGCCGATCCCGGTGTGGCAGTCGGACGATCCGGCGTACCCGCGCACGGACGTCTATGGCTCGCTCGACGAGCTCGAGCGCGACTTCGGCGTGCGGCTGGAGAACCTGCACCGGCCCTTCATCGACGAGCTGACCCGGCCGAACCCGGACGACCCGACCGGGAAGTCCACCATGCGCCGGATCGAGGACGTGTTCGACGTCTGGTTCGACTCGGGTTCGATGCCGTACGCGCAGGTGCACTACCCGTTCGAGAACACCGAGTGGTTCGAGCACCACTATCCGGGCGACTTCATCGTCGAGTACATCGGGCAGACCCGCGGCTGGTTCTACCTGCTGCACGTGCTGGCGACCGCGCTGTTCGACCGGCCGGCGTTCCGGACCTGCGTCTCGCACGGGATCGTGCTCGGCTCGGACGGGCAGAAGATGTCCAAGTCGCTGCGCAACTACCCGGACGTCAACGAGGTCTTCGACCGCGACGGCTCCGACGCGATGCGCTGGTACCTGATGGCGAGCCCGATCCTGCGCGGCGGGAACCTGGTCGTCACCGACAAGGGCATCCGCGACGCCGTCCGCCAGGCCGTGCTGCCGCTGTGGAACTCGTACTACTTCCTCGCCCTCTACGCGAACGCCGAGGGCGTGGAAGGCCAGTGGCGCACGGATTCGAAGCACATCCTCGACCGGTATGTGCTGGCGAAGACCCACGAACTGGTGACCGACGTCGAGCACGCGCTCGACACCTACGACGTCGCCGGTGCCTGCTCGACCGTTCGTGACTTCCTCGAGGTGCTGACGAACTGGTACGTGCGCCGGTCGCGCGACCGGTTCTGGGCGGGCGAGCAGGATGCGATCGACACCCTGCACACCGTGCTGGAGGTGACGTCGCGGGTGGTGGCGCCGCTGCTGCCGCTGACCACCGAGGTCGTCTGGCGCGGGCTGACCGGCGGCCGTTCGGTGCACCTGACCGACTGGCCGAACGCGCTCGACCTGCCCGCCGACGCGGCGCTGGTGACGGCGATGGACCGGGTGCGCCAGGTGGCGTCTTCGGCGCTCTCGCTGCGGAAGTCGAACAAGCTGCGGGTGCGGCTGCCGCTGGCCAAGCTGGTCGTCGCCGCGCACGAGGCCGACTCGCTGCGCGACTTCACCGACATCCTGCGCGACGAGGTCAACGTCAAATCCGTCGAGCTGACCACGGACGTCGCCGCGCACGGCGGGTTCGAGGTCGCGGTGAACGCCCGCGCCGCCGGGCCGCGGCTCGGCAAGGACGTCCAGACGGTGATCAAGGCCGTCAAGGCCGGTGAGTGGACGACTTCGGAGAGCGGCGCCGTCGTGGCCGCCGGGATCGAGCTCGTCGAAGGCGAGTACGACCGGCGTCTGGTCGCCAAGGGTGGCGGCGCGGCCGCGGAACTGCCGGGCGGGGCCGGGCTGGTGCTGCTCGACACCGAGGTGACCGACGAACTGGCGGCCGAGGGCCTGGCCCGCGACCTGGTCCGGGTCGTGCAGCAAGCCCGCCGTGACGCCGGACTGGACGTCGCCGACCGGATCGCGTTGACGGTCGACGCGCCGGAAGACGTGGTCACGGCCGCGAAGACGCACGAGGAGTTCATCGCGTCGGAGACGCTGGCGACTTCGGTGGCCTACGGCGACGTCGCCGACGGCTCGGCCGGGACGGTCGGGGAGGGCACCAAGGTGACCGTGGCGGTCGCCAAGGCCTGACCCTCGCGAGTGACATGAAAGGCCCCTTCATTGCAAATTTTGCAATGAAGGGGCCTTTCATTGCAGTCAAGAGGTGCCGATCACCGGGATCACGAAAAGGATTCGGATCAGCGGCTTTCCCGCCCGAAGCGCGCCTTGCGCGGGGGCAAACGGCAGGCTGGCGCCCGGGGGCGCGCGAGGGGCGCGCCACACTGGGGGAGAGCGAATCCATGAGTCCTGCCCGGAAAAGAGGGATCCTGATCGGCGCCGCGCTGGCGGTCGTCGCCATCGTGGTGGCCGCGGTGGTGCTGCTGGTCAAGGAGGACCGGGCGCCCGCGGCCGCCGCCGGCCCGGGGGAGTCCACCGAGAACGCGCAGGACAGCCCGGCGCAGGTCGCCGCCCGGTTCCTGCGGCTGTTCGACATGGGTGACCTGACCACCGCCCCGGTCGACGATCCGGCGGCCGCCACGGCCGCGTTGACCGGGACGCGCAACACGCTCAACGGGGCGTCCGTCAAAACGTCCCTCGGCGAGGTCCCGACGACGCCGGGTGACGCGCCTTCGACGTCGGCCACCTTCCACGTCGCGTGGACTTTCGCCGGCAACAGCGTCTGGAAGTACGAGGGCAAGCTGGACCTGGTGCGCAACGCCGGGAAATGGGTCGTCCGCTGGGCGATGTCGGTGATCCACCCGAAGCTCGAAGCCGGGCAGCGGCTCGCCGTCGCGCCGGTTTCGGCCAAACCGGTGGTGGCCGACCGTGACGGCAAGGCCCTCGTCGGCGGGGACGCGGCGGGTGTCGCGCCGATCCTGCAGGGGGCGTTGTCCAAGGTCGCCTCCGGGGAGAACAGCGGCACCGGAGCGACCGTCACCGTGTCTCGTGTGGACGCCTCCGGAAAACCGGTCGAGACGCTCTTCGGACAGTCTGCCGAGACGGACAAGCCGTTGGTTTCGACCTTGAGCGTGGCCTCCCAGACCGCCGCCCAGAAAGCCGTCGACGGCTTTCAAGGCCCGGCGATCATCGTCGCGATGAAGACCTCGGGCGAGCTACTGGCGGTCGCGCAGAACGGCGCGGCCGGGAACCAGCCGAAGGCCCTCAACGGCCTGTACTCGCCGGGTTCGGCTTTCAAGATCGCCACGGCGACCGCGGCGTTGCAGCAGGGCGGCGTCACCGCGGACTCCCCGTTGGCCTGCCCGGGCAGTGCGCAGATCGGAACCCGCACGCTCAAAAACGACAGCGGGTTCGACCTGGGGACCGTCTCGCTGAAGACGGCGTTCGCCGCGTCGTGCAACACGACCTTCGGGCGGCTCGCCGAACAGCTGCCCGCGGACGGTCTCGCGAAGGCCGCGAGCCAGTTCGGCCTCAACGCCGACTTCGAGATCCCGGGGCTCGCGACGGAGACCGGCAAGGTGGAGCCGTCCGGCAGCGGTGACGAGCAGGTCGAAGCCGGGATCGGGCAGGGCAGGGTGCAGGTCAGCCCGCTGGGCGCGGCGCTCATGGCCGCGACGGTCGCCACGGGGAAGCCGGTGGTCCCGAAGCTGTGGCAGGGCCTGGAGACCAAGGTCAACGCCGGGTACCAGGCGCCGCCGGCGGGAGTGCTGAACCAGGTCCGCGCGATGATGCGCGAGGTCTGCACGACCGGGACGGCGAAGGCGCTGAAGGGCAGCGGAGCGGTCTTCGGCAAGACCGGGACGGCGCAGTTCGGATCGGGTGCGGACGCCAACGGCTGGTTCGTCGGCTACCGCGGTGACGTGGCTTTCGCCGTCATGCTCGAAGGTTCCGACGACTCCAAACCCGCGGTGCAGCTGGCGGCGAAATTCCTGGCGGGCTGACGCTTCGGCGGTCGCCGAACCGTCGGTCTTCTACGGTGGACCCATGGAAACGATCGCCCTGGCCGAGGTCGCGGCCGTGCTCGCCGATCCGAGCCGCGCGTCGATGTGTCTCGCGCTGCTCGACGGGCGTGCCTGGACGGTGACCGAGCTGGCGGGCGCGGCCGAGGTGGCCGCGTCGACGGCGAGCGAGCACGTGACGAAACTGACCGAGGCCGGCTTCGTCGTGCGGGTCAAGCAGGGGAGGCACAGTTACGTCCGGATAGCCGACCCCCGGGTGGCGGAGCTGATCGAGCATCTGGCGCAGCACGCCGAACGCCGGCCGGTGAAGGGGTTACGGTCGTCGGTGCGGGTGAAGCGGCTCGAGTTCGCCAGGACCTGCTACGACCACCTCGCCGGGACGGTCGGGGTCGCGTTGCGGGACGGGATGCTAGCCGCCGGGCTGATCGACGACGCCGGCGGCCTGACGCTGACCGGTCGCGGTCGCGAGGTGCTCGGCGCGCTCGGGGTGGAGATCGACGACGGCCGCCGCCCGATGCTGCGTGACTGTCTGGATTGGACGGTCCGGCGTGATCATTTGGCGGGCCGGGTCCCCTCGGCGTTACTGTCACACGGAGTGAGCGCCGGCTGGTTGTCCCGTGAGGGCAACCGCGCGGTGAAAGTCCTGCCCGCGGCGGATAAGCCGTTCGCGGAACTCGGCGTCGACCTGGTGGCCCTGCGCAGTCCCTAATGGACAGTCTGTAACACAGGCGGGCCGGACGGCTTTCGGCCGGTACACGGACGAGTGACGAGCACCGCCTCACTATTCTGGAGCCCTCACGGCGACCGGAACGGGAGGCGACATGGAGCAACTCCCGCTCATCCTCGGCACCGGTGGCGCCGTGCTTCTTGTCGCCGTGATCGCCGTCCGGGTGTCGATCCGGGTCGGCCTTCCTTCGCTGCTGCTGTACCTGGGGATGGGGGTCCTGCTCGGCGAAGCCGGGTTCGGCATCCAGTACGAGAACCCCGAGCTCACCCAGTCGCTCGGCCTCGCGGCGCTGGTGATGATCCTGTCCGAAGGTGGCCTCACCACCCGGTGGTCGGCCGTGAAACCCTCGCTGGGCATCGGAATCGCACTGTCCACAGTGGCCGTGGTGGTGAGTATCGCGGTCACCGGCGCCGCCCTGCACTGGTTGCTGGGACTGGACTGGCGGATGGCGTTGCTGTGGGGCGCGGTACTGGCCTCGACCGACGCCGCCGCGGTCTTCTCGGTGCTGAGATCCGCGGGGATCGGCAAGCGGCTCGTCGGCGCGCTGGAGATCGAGTCGGGCATCAACGACGCCCCGGCCTACATCGCCGTCGTCGTCCTCGCCGAGGGCGCGACCATCGACTGGTCGCTGCCGCTTCTGGTGGTCTACGAACTCGCCGCCGGGCTGGTGATCGGCCTGGCCTTCGGCTGGGGCGGGGCGTTCGCGCTGCGCCGGGCGGCGCTTCCCGCCACCGGTCTGTATCCGCTGGCCACGGTCGCGGTGTGCGTCGTGGCGTACTCGAGCGGGCAGCTCGCCCACGCGTCGGGCCTGCTCGCCACTTACGTCGCGGCCCTGGTGCTGGGGAACTCTAAGCTGCCGCACCGGTCGGACACGCTGTCCTTCGCCGAAGGGCTCGGCTGGCTCGCGCAGATCGGCCTGTTCGTACTGCTCGGCCTGTTCGCCTCGCCGAGCAGGATCTTCGAAAGCCTGATCCAGGGCCTGGTCGCGGGCGCGGTGGTGCTGCTGCTCGCCCGCCCGTTGTCGGTGCTGCTGTCGGCGCTGCCGTTCAAGATTCCCTGGCGAGAACAGGTGTTCCTGTCCTGGGCCGGGCTGCGCGGGGCGGTCCCGATCGTGCTCGCGCTGATCCCGCTGTCGTCCGGGGTGCCGGGTGCGCAGGAGCTGGTCGACGCGGTGTTCGTGCTGGTCATCGTGCTGACACTGCTCCAAGGAGCGACGCTGACGCCGCTCGCGAGAGTGCTCGGCCTCGCCCAGCATGCCGAGGCGCACGAGATCGACGTCGACTCCGCGCCGCTCGACGAGATGGGCGCGGAACTCCTGCAGGTCCGGATCAACACCGGATCCAAGATGCACGGCGTCTACCTGGCCGAACTGCGGCTGCCCGCGGGGGCGACGATCAGCCTCCTCGTCCGCGACGGCTCCGGCTTCACACCGAACAAGAACACCAGGCTCCAGGAACGCGACCAGTTACTCGTCGTGACCACCGCTGAAGCCCGTGACGCGGCCGAACGACGCCTGCGGGCCGTCGACCGCGCCGGCCGTCTCGCCAGGTGGAAGGGCGAATCCGGCCAGTAGGTCACGAACCGGCACCAGCTGTTCGTCGGTTGATCTCAGAAAATTCTTCCCTTCCGTACTCCTTTTGGATTACTTTCCCCGCAATCGACTCCATCGAATGGGTGAGTGTCGCGGGGTAAGGAGTACGCAAGGTGACGAAACTTCCTGTGCGGTTCGCCGGTCTGGGGGCCGCTGTGGCACTCGTCGGAGTGGTTCTCGCCGCTCCGACGGCGACTGCTGCGCACTCGGCCGGTGCTTTCCCCGCGTTCGGGCTGCCCTTCGGCACGGGCCAGTCGGTCTACTCGGCGGGGATCCACTCGGACAACGGCACGTCCGGAGTGAAGAACGCCATCGACTTCAGCCCCGGGGACAAGACCGTTCGCGCCCCGCTGGCCGGAACGGTGCGGATCCAGCACTGCTCCGGTGGTGGCTGGGTGACCGTCGACCACGACGGCGGCTGGCGGACCGGGTACTACCACCTGGAAGGCATCTCGGTCACCGACGGCCAGAAGGTCGCCCCGGGCGACGCCCTCGGCCGGACCGGCAACGCGCTGCCCTGTGGTGGCAGCAGCACCGGCGCCCACGTGCACTTCACCCTGTGGACCCTGCCCACGGCCGCCGCGCAGGGCGGCGACTCGCGCGATTTCGGGGTCGGCGCGGGCAATTGGAACGGTATGTCCTACGACGAGGTGTCGACCAAGGTCGCCGAGGCCTATGGCGAGGCCGTCGACGGCAAGACCTTCGGCGGCTGGCAGTTCACCGCGGGCACCGATCAGTACTCCGGCACCGCGACCGAGGTCTCCTCCCGCGCGACCGTCCCGCTGCCCGGCCGATTCCGGGTCTGACCTGCCGTTGCCCGGCGCGGCGCGGCGCCGGGCAGCGGTTCTTCCCGCTTGCGGAGCACGTGAGCGGCGTCTCAAGATGCGGACGAGGGCTGGCTCGATCGCCCGCCCATCCGCTAACTTCGTCCGTAGGTCACGAGTGTCAGCGTCAAGCCCCGGCTAGCTGACCGGCAACCCTCCTACCGCGGTGGGGTGCCCCGGGTGAGGACCTGGCTCGTCGCGTGGTGCGACGGGCAAGCGCGGGATCCTCGTCGGGTCCCCTGACCCGGAGGACGACGATGACTCTCGCTCTCGAACGCACCAGTGTTCCCGCTGAAACCGTTGCCACCCGCGAAATCCCGGCGGTCGCTTGCGCCGATCTGCGGGTTCCGCTGGTCACCGGCGGCGACATCGGCTACGCCAACCTCGATCACGCGGCGAGCGCCCCCTGTCTGGACAAGGTGCGTTCCGCGGTCGACGAATTCCTGCCCTGGTACGCCAGCGTGCACCGCGGCGCCGGGTTCGCCTCGCAGGTCTCGACCAAGCTTTACGAGCGCACGCGCGGAATCCTGCGCGAGTTCGTCGACGCTCGGTCGACCGACACCGTCGTGTTCACCCGCAACACCACCGATTCCTTCAACCTTCTCGCGCGCAGCCTGCCGAAGCACACCTCGGTCGTCGTGTTCGACACCGAGCACCATGCCGCGCTGCTGCCGTGGAAGGGGCCGAACGTCCGCCGGATCGAAACCCCTCGGACCCGCCTCGCCGCGGTGTCCGCTGTGGACGAAGCGCTCGCGGACTGCCCGCAGGGCCCGCGTCTCGTGGTGCTCACCGGCGCGTCCAACGTGACCGGGGAACTGTTGCCGGTCAAGGAGATCGTGGCCGTCGCGCGGCGGCACGGCGCCCGGATCGCGCTCGACGCGGCGCAGCTCGCGCCGCACCGGAAGATCTCGATACGCGAACTGGGCGTCGATTACGTCGCGCTGTCGGGGCACAAGCTGTACGCGCCTTTCGGTGCCGGCGCGCTGATCGGCCGCGCCGACTGGCTGCGCGCGGCTCAGCCGTACCTCGCCGGTGGCGGCGCGACGAAACTCGTCAACCGTGACTCCGAAAACCTCGGCGTGGTCTGGAATTCCGGTCCCGAGCGGCACGAAGCCGGTTCCCCCAACACCGTCGGCGTCTACGCGCTCGGGGTCGCCTGCGAGACCCTGGCCGCGAATTGGGATGGGATCGTCGCCCACGAGGAGGAACTGCTGGCGCGCCTGCGCCGCGGCCTCGCCGCCATCCCCGGCTTCGCCGAACTGCGGCTGTTCGACGCGCCGGTCGACCGGGTCGGCACGCTCAGTTTCGTCGTCGACGGCTTCGACCCTGGCTGGCTCGCCGCGGTGCTGTCCGCGGAATACGGCATCGGCGTGCGAGACGGCGCGTTCTGCGCGCACGTGGCGACGAAGCGGCTGATCGCCGTGGCCGGCTCGACGGGGCAGCAGGCCGTGCGGGTCAGCCTCGGCCTCGGGAGCACCACCGAGCACGTGGACCGGATCGTCCTGGCGCTGCGCCAGATCGTCGCCCGCGGCGCGCGCTGGCAGTACGAGAAGCCGGAAGGCCGCTGGGTGCCGGAGAACGATCCGCGGGAGCTTCCCCCGTTCTGCGCCTGATCCACTACCCTCACCCCGCATGGGGAACGAGCGACCGCGTTACTGGTTTCCGCTGGCGTCGCTGGGATTCGCCCAGCTGCTTGTGGTGGCTTTCGGCGGGATGTGGTCCGGGGGCTGGTTCGCCTACGCGCCGGCCGGTGGGCAGCAGTTCCTGACCCAGAATCTGTATGGGGTCGGTGATGGCCGGTACGTGGGCTTGTACGGCGTCGAGATGAGCCGTGAGACCGCGGCCGCGCTGGACATGTCGTTCGACGTCGCCGCCGGACGGACGGACGGCTGGCTGTTCGCCGTTCTCGCGGTCTACCTCGGCACGGTGCTGTTCTACGCCATCCGGACGAAGGCCATGCGCTGGTGGAAGGTCGCCGC
The DNA here is from genome assembly GCF_046548895.1 of Amycolatopsis sp. cmx-4-54. Classification (NCBI taxonomy): domain Bacteria; kingdom Bacillati; phylum Actinomycetota; class Actinomycetes; order Pseudonocardiales; family Pseudonocardiaceae; genus Amycolatopsis; species Amycolatopsis sp. cmx-4-54. Next base: position 194,757 of record NZ_JAEBEJ010000010.1, on the reverse strand, counting down.
GATCGCGCTCGGCGGTCTGGTCGCCATCGTGCTGGCGGATCTGGTCGGCTACTGGGAATTCGATCTCGACGGCGACACCCGGAGCGCGATCCTGCTGACGCTGGGCCTGGCCGGGCTCGCCTGGCTGGAGCGCAGCGTGCTGGTGCTGGTCGTGGCCGCCGCGTTCGTGCTCTGCGCGGTCGTGCTCGCTCAAGGGCAGCTCGCGCTGGTGCTGTCGTCGCTGGTCGTGCTCGCCGGGGCGTTCGCGGCGCTGCTGAGCAGGCCGAAGACGGCCGCCGGGGAGTCCTGAACACACTCAGTGGACAATGGGGCGGTGAGTACTGAGCCCGAAACGGCGCCACCGTCGCCACCGCTGCCCAAGAAGCGCGTCGCCGTGGTGTTCGCCGTCGCCGCGGTGCTGTGGGGGATCGACCTCCTCACCAAGCAGATCGCCGTGTCCACGCTGGAGGGCAGGCAGCCGGTCGAGTTCCTCGGCGGGCTCGTGTACTTCCAGCTGGTGCGCAACCCCGGTGCCGCCTTCTCGATGGCGACCGGGCTGACCTGGGTGCTCGCGCTGGTCGCGATCGCCGTCGTGATCGCCATCGTCTGGCTGTCCCGGCGGCTGCGCTCGGTCGGCTGGGCGATCGGCCTCGGCCTGGTGCTGGCGGGCGCGCTCGGCAACCTGACCGACCGGATCTTCCGCGCGCCCGGCCCGCTGCAGGGGCACGTGGTCGACATGATCTCCGCGTTCGCGCCGAACGGGCAGGGCTGGGCGATCTTCAACGTCGCCGACTCCGCGATCTGCGTCGGCGGCGTGCTCATCGTGATCCTTTCCTTGCTGGGCAAGGACTACGATGGAACGTCTACAAAGGACAAGAAGAAGGCGGCGAGCGAATGAGCGCGCGGATGTTGCCCGTTCCCGACGGGCTCGACGGCATGCGCGTCGACGCGGGGCTGGCGAAACTGCTGGGGCTTTCCCGCACTGTCGTGGCGGAGCTGGCCGAATCCGGCGAGGTCCTCCTCGACGGCAGGCCCGCCGGGAAATCGGACCGGCTGACCGCCGGCGGACTGCTCGAAGTGACGCTGCCCGATCCCGCGTCGGCCATCGAGGTCGTCGCGGAACCCGTCGAAGGCATGAAGATCCTGCACGACGACGACGACATCGTGGTGATCGCGAAGCCGGTCGGCGTCGCCGTGCACCCGAGCCCCGGCTGGACCGGGCCGACGGTCGTCGGCGGGCTCGCCGCGGCAGGGCTGCGCATCGCGACTTCAGGTGCCGCGGAACGCCAGGGCGTCGTGCACCGGCTGGACGCGGGCACCACCGGCGTGATGGTCGTGGCGAAGAGCGAGCACGCGTACACCGTGCTGAAGCGGGCGTTCAAGGAGCGGACCGTCGACAAGGGCTACCACGCCATCGTGCAGGGCCACCCGGACCCGACGCGCGGCACCATCGACGCGCCGATCGACCGGCACCCCCGGCACGACTACAAGTTCGCCGTCGTCCAGGGCGGGCGGCCCAGCGTCACGCACTATGAGGTCGTCGAGGCCTTCCGCGCCGCGTCGCTGGCCCAGATCAAACTCGAGACCGGGCGCACGCACCAGATCCGCGTGCACTTCTCGGCGCTCAAGCACCCCTGCGTCGGCGACCTGACCTACGGCGCCGACCCGGTGCTGGCGCGCAAGCTCGGGCTCTCCCGGCAGTGGCTGCACGCGAAGACACTCGGCTTCGCCCACCCGTCCGACGGGCGCTGGGTCGAGTTCGAGTCGGAGTACCCGGACGACCTGGCCAACGCGCTGCGGACCCTGCAGGACGAGAACTAGGCACTGCCCGCATTCAGTCCTCTGAATGCGGAACGGGCGCGTCAGTCCTCGATCGACCAGGTCAGCGTGCGCTCGTCCGGCTCGGGCCGCGGTGACCAGCGCACGGCGACCACGCGGGTCGCGTCCGGCAGCACGTAGACGGTGTGCCCGCCCAGGGTCTCCCCGGGCCGGACGCCGATCTTGTGCGGCGGCCGCGACGTCAGCGAGACCGGCGCCTTCGTGATCGGCTTGCCGTCCGCGGTGAGCAGTTCGAGGTAGTTGTCCGGGAGCGACACGAACGGGATGTTGCCGCGGTTGGTGATCTCGGTGTGCACCACGACCGACCGTTCCCCGGCTTCCAGCGAGTAGCCCGCGGCGCTGAACAGGTAGTCCGCCGGGTCCTGGACCTCGAGCAACTGCACGGTGAGCTGCTCGCCCTCCAGACCCTGGGTCTCCATCACGTCACCGGTGCGGCCCTTCTTGCCTTCCGGGGCGGCCTGCGGGGTGACCTGCTGTTCGTCGCCGCGTGCCCAGGACGCGGTCTGCGGGACGCCCCAGGTGCTCATCACGGGGTCGGCGGGCGCCATCGGGGGCGGCGCGAACTGCTGCGGAGCGGGCGGCCGCGGAGGCGGTGCCATCTGCTGGCGCACCGGGGCCGACGGCGGACCGGGATAGCGGCCCGACGGCGTGCCGTGCACGTTGTACGCGCCCGACGGCGTGCCTTGGACGTTGTACGGCCCGGAGGGGGTGCCCTGGACGTTGTGCGGTCCCGAATGCCCCGGCGGACGCTGGAGCTGCGGAGGTTGCTGGGGCTGCTGAGCCCATGAGGGCGGCGCGCTCGCGATGGCGGCCCGTAGACCGTTCGGGTCGCTTTCCACGCCCACGAGCAGCGGCAACCCGCTGCCGGAGAGGGCGACCAGGCGGTACGCGACCTCGCGCGGGTCCATCCCGACCTTGGCCGCGAGTTCGTGGACCGCCGCCTTGCCCAGGTCCGCGAGGGCGGCGAGCAGGCGGATGTCCACGGGATCGGTCACGGCCACGTCCGGGAACGCTACCGTCTCGCCCTCGGCGCCGCGGGGAGAGGCCGCCCGAGCGCGGCAAAACCCGGCTTCGGTAGTACGCGGTCTCCATTAGGGTCGGGTCACCGCCTCCATCGACCTCTGGGGAAAGAAAACATGAGCGAAGTCTCCGCCCTCGCCGACGAGTTCGTCGAAGCCCTCTTCGACGCCGAGCCGGTCATGCCCGCTTTACAGGGCTTCCGCCCGGAATCGACCGGGCTCAGCGATCTCAGCGAGGCCGCCGGGGACGCCTTCCGCGCGCGGCTGGCCGGGCTCGCCGAGCGGGCCGAGGCACTCGCCACCGACGGTCTGAGCGCGGAGGAGAAGACCACCCGTGACGTCCTGATCGCGATGGCGCGGTCGAGGATCGCGCTGCTGGACTCGCGATTCGTCGAGTTCACCGTCAGTGACCTGTTCATCTCGCCCGCCGCCGAGGTGCTCACCGTCCTGCCGATGATGTCGGTCGGGACGGGCGCGCAGGCCGAGGCGCACCTCGGACGGATCGCCGCGATCCCGGAGTACCTCCGGCAGGCCGCTCAGCGGCACCGTGACGGCGTCGCCCGCGGCCTGGTCCCGGTCGCCTACCTCGTCGACAACGCCGTCGCGTACCTCGACCGGCACCTCGCCGAGCCGTCGGCCGATCCGCTGTCGCGCCAGCCCGCCCCCGACGAGGACTTCGAGGCCCGCCGCGCCGAACTGCTGCGTGACGTCGTCCGGCCCGCGATCGCCGAGTACCGTGAGGTGCTCGCGAAGGAGATCGCGCCGCACGGCCGTCCCGAGGACAAGCCCGGCGTCTGCTGGCTGCCCGACGGCGAGCGCATCTACGCCCTGCTCGCCGAGATGCACACGACGACCGACCGCACCCCGCGTGAGCTGCACCAGACCGGGCTCGACGTGATCGCGGGCCTCGCCGCCGAGTACCGCGAGTACGGCTCGCGGGTCTTCGGCACCAGCGATCTCCAGGAGATCTTCACCAAGCTCCGCTCCGATCCGGCCCTGCGCTGGTCCGGTGCCGACGAGCTGCTCGACTCCGCCCGCGCGGCCATCACCAGGGCCGAGGCCGAGGCGCCGAAGTGGTTCGGCCGGATCCCGCCGCAGCCGTGGACGGTCGAGCCGGTTCCCGCCGAATCCGCGCCCGGCGCGCCCGCCGCGTACTACATGTGGCCCGCGGTCGACGGCTCCCGGCCCGGGATCTATTTCGCCAACACCCACAAGGCGGAGGAGCGATTCCGGCACGCGGCCGAGGCGACGGCGTTCCACGAGGCCATTCCCGGCCACCACTTCCAGCTGAGCCTCGCGCAGGGCCTCACCGAACTCCCGCTGCTGCGCCGCATCGGCGACTTCACCGCGTACGCCGAGGGCTGGGGCCTGTATACCGAGCGTCTCGCCGACGAGATGGGCCTGTACTCCGACGACATCGCGAAGCTCGGCATGCTGACGATGGATTCGATGCGCGCCGGACGGCTGGTCGTCGACACCGGGCTGCACGCGCTGGGCTGGAGCCGCCGTCAGGCCATCGACTTCCTCGCCGAGAACACGCCGATGGCGCCGGTGGAGATCGAGTCCGAAGTGGACCGGTACATCGCCTTCCCCGGCCAGGCGCTGTCGTACATGGTGGGCCGGCTGGAGATCCAGCGCATCCGTGCCGAGGCCGAACTGAAGCTGGGCGGCCGGTTCGACATCAAGGCCTTCCACGACGTCGTACTCGGCGGCGGCGGGCTGCCGCTCTCGGTGCTGGACGGTGTGGTCCGCGACTGGGTCGCCGGCCACGGCGACACCCCGAACGGTCTCGCCGACGAGCTGATGGAGCTCAAGTTCGAGGAGCTTCCGCTGTGGCGCTCGCTTCTCGGGCTCCCCGGCGACGAAGGCGCGCTGCCCGATCCGAGCGCGGAGGCCGCGATCGCGCAGCGCGCGACGGCGGTCGCCATCGCCGAGCGCGCCGAAGCTCTTGACACCGAAGGGCTTTCTCCGGCCGAGGTGGTCACCCGCGAGGTCGTGATCCAGCAGGCGAAGGCGATGGTCGACGTCATCGACGCCCGTGCCGCGGAGTTCTCGGTCAGCGACGGGCTGGCCTCGCCCGCGCTGTTCCTGCTCAACGAACTCGCGGTGCTGTCGCTGAACGACGAGGAAAAGGTCCGCGGTTACCTGAAGCGGCTGGAAGGCATGGGCGCCTACCTGGACGCCCTGATCGTGCGTCAGCGCGCGGCGGCGGCCGACGGGCTGGTCCCGCCCGGCTTCCTCGTCGAAGGCGGGATCGCTTACGTGGAGCGTTATCTCGGTGACGAGGCGGGGGATCCGCTGGCGCTCACCGCGTCCGTCTCCGTCGAGGGCTACGAAACCGAACGGGACCGGCTGCTGGCCGAGGTCGTCCGGCCCGCCTACACGCGGTATCGCGACTTCCTCGCCGACGAGCTGCGTCCCGTGGCGAAGCCGGAAACCGAGCCGGGTCTCTGCGCGCTCCCGGGCGGGCAGGAGAAGTACGCCGCGCTGATCCGGGCGCACACGTCCACCGAGCGCACCGCGCGGGAGCTGCACGACACCGGCCTCGACATGATCGCGAAGCTGGCCGACCAGTATCGCGAGCTGGGCGAGAAGATCTTCGGTACCAAGGATCTCGAGGAGATCTTCGAGCGGCTGCGCACCGACCCGGCCCTGCGCTGGCGGGACGGCGACGAACTGCTCGACGCCGCGCGTGACGCCATCACCCGCGCCGAAGCCGTCGCCCCGCGGTGGTTCTCGACCGTGCCCGAGGAGCGGTGCCAGGTGGAGCCGGTCCCGCCCGCGGAGGCGCCCGGCGGCACGCTGGCGTACTACATCGAGGCGTCGCTCGACGGCTCGCGGCCGGGCACCTACTACGCGAACACCCATGAGGCCGAGCAGCGCCCGAAGCACACGAGCGAGGCGATCGCCTTCCACGAAGCCGTGCCGGGGCACCACTTCCAGATCTGCATCGCGCACAAGCTCAAGGGCCTGCCGATGTTGCGCGGGCACGCCGACGTCAACGCCTACGTCGAAGGATGGGGTCTCTACTCGGAGCGGCTCGCCGACGAGATGGGCCTGTACTCCAGCGATCTGACCAGGTTCGGCATGCTCACCCAGGATTCGATGCGCGCCGGACGGCTCGTCGTCGACACCGGGATGCACGCGCTCGGCTGGAGCCGTCAGCAGGCCGTCGACTATCTGGCCGAGAACACGCCGATGGCCGGGGTCGAGATCGAGGCCGAGATCGACCGCTACGCCGCCGTTCCCGGGCAGGCGCTGTCGTACATGGTGGGACGGCTCGAGATCGAGCGGATCCGGGCCGAGGCCGAGGCCGCGCTCGGCGACCGGTTCGACATCAAGGGCTTCCACGAGGTCGTGCTGAGCAACGGGATCCTTCCGCTGCGCGTGCTGGACGACGTGGTGAAGGAGTGGGTGGCCGCGCAGGACCCCTCGGTCTAAGCTAAGCGAACGCTCAGTAACTTCACGAGGAGATGCCGATGAGGATCGGGACCGCGATCAGCTACGCCGGTGGTTTCGCCGACAGCGTGGCGGACATCGTCGAGCTGGAGAAGGCCGGGCTGGACATCGTCTTCGTCCCCGAGGCCTATTCGTTCGACGCGGTCAGCCAGCTCGGCTACGTCGCGGCGAAGACCGAACGGGTCCAGATCGCCTCGGGCATCTTCCAGATCTACACGCGGACCCCGACGCTGACCGCGATGACCGCCGCCGGGCTGGACTTCGTCTCCGACGGCCGGTTCACCCTCGGCATCGGCGCGTCGGGTCCGCAGGTCATCGAGGGTTTCCACGGCGTGAAGTACGACGCGCCGCTCGCCAGGACCCGCGAGATCATCGACATCTGCCGTCAGGTGTGGCGGCGGGAGAAGGTGGTGCACTCCGGCACGCACTACTCGATCCCGCTGCCACCCGAGCAGGGCACCGGCCTCGGCAAACCGCTGAAGCTGATCAACCACCCGGTGCGCGCCCGGATCCCGATCCTGCTGGCCTCGATCGGCCCGAAGAACGTCGCGCTCACCGCCGAACTGGCCGAGGGCTGGGAGCCGATCTTCTTCCACCCCGAGAAGGCCGCCGAGGTCTGGGGCGCGTCGCTGGCCGAGGGCAAGGCGAAGCGCGACCCGTCACTGGGCGAGCTGGACACCTTCGTCGGCACCGCGCTGGCGATCGGTGACGACGTCGAAGGCCTGCTGGACCACCTTCGCGGCATGCTGGCGCTCTACATCGGCGGCATGGGCGCGCGCGGGAAGAACTTCTACAACAGTCTCGCTCAGCGGTACGGCTACGAGGCCGAAGCGAAGCTCATCCAGGACCTTTACCTGGACGGCAAGAAGGACGAGGCCGCCGCGGCGGTGCCGAAGGAGCTGATCCGGGCGATCTCGCTGATCGGACCCGAGGGCTACGTCAAGGAGCGCCTCGCCGCCTTCCGTGAGGCTGGTGCGACCACGCTGGTGGTCAACCCGCTACTGCCCGGTCGTGAGGCCCGTGTGGCGCAGGTTTCGAAGCTTCGCGAACTCGTCGGCTAGGCGCTCGGCGGGGAGGCGAACCTCTCACCTGTATCGATAAGGTACGCTTGACCTGCGTCGGTGTACCCCCTTCGTGGTCAAAAAACGCCCTCCCGGTGAAAAGAGCACGTAAACCACGCCTGAACGGCCGGAAAATCCGCCATTATCAGGAGTGAAAGCGAGACCTCGGGGGAATCCGTTCGCGACGAAGGTGAGGTGCCTCGCGTGCGCAAGCAGATCGGCGAGCCATCCGCCGCGGTCCTGGACGTCGGGTCGTTCAGCGCACGGCTGGTGGTCCTGGCCAAGGGCGGTTCGCCGCTCGACCCCGCGCTGAGCCACCAGACGCGGCTGCGGCTGGACAGGGAACTCGACGATGACGGCAACCTGACCCGGCGCGGTATCGACGCCGTCGCTTCCGCGGTCGAGGCGGGGATGACGATGGCCGCCAAACACGGCGTCGAACGCGTGTACCCGCTCGCGACCTCCTCGATCCGCGACGCGAGCAACGTCAAGCAGGTCGTCCGCGACGTCGAGAAGGCCAGCGGGGTCAAGCTGCGGTTCCTCACCGGCCGCCGCGAGGCCGAACTCGCCTACGTCGGCGCGCGCCGGTGGTACGGCGCTTCCGCCGGCGGGCTGCTGGTGCTCGACATCGGCGGCGGGACCGTCGAGCTCGCCGCCGGGGACGGCGAGGAGGCGGGATTCGCGCACTCCCTGCCGCTCGGCGCCCGGTCACTCACCCGGGACTGGTTCGCCACCGAGTGCCCGTCGCCCAAGGTCGTGCGGGCGATGCGGGAACATGTGCTCGACGAGGTCCGCGACGCGATGCAGGACGTCCTCCCGCAAATCCGCGACCATCGCGCCGTCGGCTGCTCCAAGGTGCTGCGGCAGCTCGCCCGGCTCGCCGGCGACCGGCCGTCCCGCTCCCGGGAACTGCACCTCGACGACCTTCGCGCGTGGATCCCGCGGCTGGCGAAGCTGCCTGCCAAACGCCGCGCCGAACTGCCGGGCATTTCGAGACAGCGCTCCCACCAGGCCCTCGCGGGCGCGATCGTCGCCGAGGCGCTGCTGACGCTGGCCGGTGGCCAGGTCGCCATCTGCCCGTGGTCCACCAGGGACGGGCTGCTGCTCGGCATGCTCGACGGGCTGGTCACGCTGGAGGGCGAACCGGCGAAAGCCGCTTGAAGACTGGCGCATCCGGCCGCGAGCGGGTACCCCGGACACATGAGGGAAAGCAAGAAGAGCATCGGGCAGGACGAGGAAGAAGACCTCGACGACCTTCGCAAGATCCAGCCGAAGACCGACGTGCCCAGCGCGCCCAACCCCGACGTCGGCCCGCACGGGACCAAGGAGGTCGACGGCGTGCCGGGCAGCGGCGAAGTACCGGTCGAACCGCCGGACTGACGGACCGGTCACCCGTCCTTCGGCTGCCTCCGTGCCGGAGCGCGGCCCGCGGGCTGCACCGGCGCCGGACCCGGGTCGAGTGCCGGGATCGGCAGCCGCACCGGCTCGGCGGTCACCGTGAATGTCTCGCCGTGGTGCGCCAGTTCCAGCGGCGCCCCGGTGATGACGTGGTACGTCGCGCCCTCGCCGTCGATCTCGACCTGGAACCGGGTGCCGCGGAAGGTCAGCCGGAACGCGATCCGCCGGAGCTGCGGCGGCAGCCTCGGCGCGAAGGTCAGCCGCCCGCCGTAGTCGCGCAGCCCGCCGAAACCGGCGACGGTGCCCTGCCACGCGCCCGCCAGCGAGGCCATGTGCAGACCGTTGCGGACGTTGTTGTGCACGTCGTGCAGGTCGGTGAGCGCCGCCTCGGCGAGGTAGTCGTAGGCCAGTTCGAGATGCCCGACCTCGGCCGCCACCACCGCCTGCGTTCCCGCCGACAGCGAGGAATCCCGTACGGTCCGCGCCTCGTAGTAGGCGAAGTCGCGCGCCTTTTCGTCTGAGGAGAAGGAATCCCCGCACAGATGCAGCGCGAGTACGAGATCCGCCTGCTTGACCACCTGTTTGCGGTAGAGGTCGAAATACGGGTAGTTCAGCAGCAGCGGGTAGAAATCGGGGTCCGTCGCCTCGAAATCCCACTCGTCGTGCTCCAGGAACCCTTCGGACTGCGGGTGTACGCCGAGGTCCTCGTCGTAGGGCACGAGCATCGCGTCGGCGGCCTTGCGCCACGACGCGACCTCGTCCGCGCCGACCTCGAACCGCCGGGCCACGTCGTCGTGCTGACCGACGATTTCGGCGGCGTAGAACAGGTTCCGGCGGGCCATCAGGTTCGTGTAGACGTTGTTGTCCGCCACCGCGGAGTACTCGTCCGGTCCGGTGACGCCGTCGATCCGGAACCGGCCCCGCCGGTCGTAATGCCCGAGCGACAACCACAATCGCGCGGTTTCGAGGAGCAGTTCCGCGCCGCAGGTCCGCATGAACTCGTCGTCGCCGGTGGCGTTGAGATAGCGCACGACGGCGTCGGAGATGTCCGCGCTGACGTGGAACGCCGCCGTGCCCGCCGGCCAGTACGCGGAGCACTCCGCGCCGTTGATGGACCGCCAGGGGAACGCGGCGCCGCGTAAACCCAGCTGCGCCGCCCTTTCCCGCGCCTTGTCCAAAGTGGAGTGACGCCAGCGCAGTGCGTCGCGGGCGGCGTCCGGCATGCTGTAGGTGAGTACGGGAAGGACGAAGGTCTCGGTGTCCCAGAACGCGTGCCCGTCGTAGCCGGGCCCGGTCAGCCCCTTGCCCGCCAGCGCCCTCGTCTCGCCGCGGGCCCCGGCCTGCAGGAGGTGGAAGAGCGCGAACCGCACGGCCTGCTGCAGTTCCGGGTCGCCCTCGATCTCGATGTCCGACGTCTCCCAGAAATCGTCGAGGAACTCCTTCTGCTCGGCGAGCAACCCCTTCCAGCCGGTCTGCCGGGCCCCGGCCAGCGCGGCTTCGACCTGCGCGCGCACGGCGGGCACCGAACGCTGCGCGGACCAGCCGTAGGCGAGGAACTTCGTGATCCGCAACCGCCCGCCCTTGGGCACGTCGACGGCGATGGTGAGCCGCGCCAGATCGTCCTCGGCCTCGATATGCGTGCGCACGCCGTCGGAGACGTCGATCTTGTGGTCCATCGCGGCGGCCATCCGCAACCCGGATTTCCGGGTCTGGTGCACCAGTACGGCGTGATACGCCTCCGCGTGGTGGTATTCCGCGACCAGCGGCGACTCCAGCGCCGCCGCGACCCGCGGATCCCGCGTGTCGGACTCGATCGGTTCGTTCGCCAGCAGATCCGACTGCACCACCAGCTGGAGTTCGTCGTCGAGCGGTTCGACCTCGTACCGGATCGCCGCGACGGCCCGCTGGGTGAAGGAGACCAGGCGTTCGGTCTTCACCCGGACCCGGCGGCCGGTCGGCGAAGACCAGACGGTGTCCCGCGCGAGGGTGCCCTTCCGGAAGTCGAGGACGCGGTCGTGTTCGGTCGCCTGGCCGTACCGCATGTCGAGCGGCTCGTCCTCGACCAGCAGCCGGATGATCTTGCCGTCGGTCACGTTGACGACGGTCTGGCCCTCTTCGGGGTACCCGTAACCGGTTTCCGCGTAAGGAAGATCGTGCTGTTCGTAGAAGCCGTTGAGGTAGGTGCCGGGAAGACCGCGCGGTTCGCCCTCCTCCAGCGTGCCGCGCAGGCCGATGTGCCCGTTGGACACCGCGAACGCCGATTCGGTGCGCTGCAACGCGTCGACGTCCATTCCGTGCCAGCGCAGCTCCCAGGGCGCGACCTCGTAGCCGCGGAGAAGCGATTCGGTCACTTGCGGTCCTCCAGGAGTTCGGCGAGGTCGTCCACCACGACGTCGGCGCCGTGCGCGAGCAGTTCGCCCGCCTGATGCGCGCGGTTCACCCCGACCACGTAACCGAAACCGCCGTCCTTGCCCGCCTGCACACCCGCGAGGGCGTCTTCGAAGACGGCCGCGTTCGCCGGTGCGACACCGAACGCCTCGGCGCCGGCGAGGAACGAATCGGGGGCGGGTTTGCCGCGCAGGTTCCTCTCGGTGATCACGATCCCGTCGATCCGCGTTTCGACGAACTTGGTCAGGTCGGCGGCGTCGAGCACCTTCGCGCCGTTGGCCGACGAGGTGACGACGCCGATACGCAACCCCGCCGCCTTCGCGGCCTCCAGATATCGGACGGAACCCGGGTACGGGGTCACGCCCTCGTCTTCGATGATCTTCAGTACCAGCTGGTTCTTCCGGTTTCCGATCCCGTTGACGGTGGCGGCGTCGATGCCGTCGTCCGGACTGCCTTCGGGCAGTTCGATCCCGCGCGAGGTGAGGAACGTGCGGACGCCGTCGGCCCTCGGCCGTCCGTCGACATAGGCCGCGTAGTCGTTGTCGGTGAACGGCGAGAACGCGTCACCGTCGCGGGCGCGCAGGAATTCGTCGAATGTGCGTTTCCACGCTGCGCGATGCTGGGCCGCGGTTCCGGTCAGTACGCCGTCGAGGTCGAAGAGGCAGGCCGTGATGGTGTCGGGCAGACCGATCATGTCTGGCCACGCTACCCGCGCTCGGCGGTGCTCGCTCGGCTTCGTCAGGCGGCGTGGATCACGAGCGCGACATGCCGCGCGGCCCTGTCCAGCGCGTCGGACGACCGGTGGACCCGGCTGACCAGCAGGGCTCCTTCGAGGTTGTTCATGATGGCCGTGGCGACGTCTTCGGGATCCTTGATCGCACCGAGCAGTTCGACGAGCAGCGTGTGCCAGGCGGCGAACGCGTCCTGACACGCCTTGGTGATCGCGGGCGAGGCGTTCGCCATCTCCAAAGTGATCGTGGCGAGCGGGCAGCCGCCCCGGTAGTCGTCGGCGGCCAGCGCCTCGCCCGCCTTGCGATACCACCAGGCCACGGCGTCCTCGACGGTCTCGTTGCGCTCGAAGGCGCGGCGGACCGTCTTCGCCACGACGGCGGTGCCGAGCTCTATCGCGGCGACCGCGAGCTGTTCCTTGCCGCCGGGGAAGTGGTGGTACGCCGACCCCCACGGCGTCCCGGCCTGCTCGACCAGCCGCCGCCACGAGGTCGCCTGATAGCCCTCGCGGCGGAAGAGCGTCATCGCGGTCGAGATCATCCGCTCGCGGGTGGTGGTGTCGGACACGTCCCTCAGCATAGTCCTTGACTAGGACGACCGTCTTAGGAAAGTCTGGGACGATCGTCATAGGAGGCGGGCCATGACCACCGATGTCACCGGGCAGACCAGGCAGAAGACCGTGACCTGGCAGGATCCGCTGCCCACCGCCCGGCTCGGCCGGGAACTGTCCGGGCTCGAGTACCTGACCGGTATCGCCGAGGGCCGGATCCCGCCGGCGCCGATCTCGGCGCATTTCGGCATGCGCTGGGTGAGCGTGGCCGAGGGCGACGTCGTGATCGCCGCGACGCCGGACGAGTCGCTGTACAACCCCATCGGGACCGTGCACGGCGGGGTCGCGGCGACCCTGCTGGACTCGGCGGTGGCGTGCGCGGTGCACTCGACCCTGCCCGCCGGCGTCGGGTACACCTCGGTGGAGCTGAAGGTGAACTACCTGCGCGCCATTTCCGGCTCGGTGGGGGAGATCCGCGCGCACGGCTGGGTCGTGAAGGCCGGTTCGCGCGTCGCGTTCGCCGAGGGCGACCTCCGCGACGGGCAGGGCAAGGTGCTCGCGACGGCGTCGAGCACCTGCCTGATCATCAAGTCCTAGAACATCTGCGCGCCGGGCGGCACCGGCTGCTTGACGTCCCAGTGCTCCACGATGAGCCCGTCTTCCACGCGGACGATGTCGACGACGGCCGCACCGGATTCCTCGCCCGGCCGGACGACGTGCAGGTGCACGACGACGTGCTCGTCGTCGGCGATCACGCGTTTCACCGAGACGTCCGCGCCCGCCATCGGTGAATTCCGCAGCGCCTCCACGAAAGCGTCACGGCCGGAGGGGAATCCCGGGCTGTGCGTGACGAAGTCCGGGTGCACGTTCTTGCCCGCGGCGACGAAGTCCTTGTGTACGAACATGTTCTCGAAACAGTCGAGGACGATCTTCTTGGCTGTGGTCATGCGGACATCGTTTCGCGCGGGTTCGCCGCAGTCGATTACCGCGGAGGTAATGCCGCGCGGCTCAGGCCGCGCCGACCTTGCGTTCGAAGACCAGGCCCTCGGCGGCGCGCAGGCCGACGCTGATCGCGCCGGTCAGCACCCCGTCGTCGCCCAGTTCGCCCTGGACGACCGCCGGGACCAGGGGAGTGAACGAGCGCAGGGCGCGATCGATCGGGTCGAGCAGCAGATCGGCCGCGGTGCCGATCCCGCCGCCGAGCACGATCAGTTCGGGATCGATCACCGCCGCCACCGACGCCACGGTGTACGCGAGCCTGTCGGCCTCCGCTTCGACGGCGCGCAGGGCGAGTTCGTCGCCATCGCGGGCGAGCCGGAAGACCTCGCGGGCCGATTTCGCCGTGCCGAGGCCGAGTTCGCGCGCGCCGCGGACGACGGACTGTGCCGCCGTCGCCTCTTCGAGGTGGCCGCGGACCGGCGGGGCGTCCTCGCCCTCGCCCGGCGCGTGCGACTGTCCGTACGGCAGGTAGCCGATTTCGCCCGCCGCGCCCGTCGCGCCGCGGAAGACCTGGCCATTGACCATCACGCCCATGCCGACACCGGTGCCGATGGTGATGCAGCCGAAGACCGACGCGCCCCGCGCGGCGCCGCGTTCCCATTCGCCGACGGCGGTGAGGTTCGCGTCGTTCTCGACCATGAGATCCGGGCCGAGGACGGCTTCGAGTTCGTCGAGCAGGCCGGCCTTGCCCCAGCCGGGCAGGTTCGGCGCGTGCCGGAAGCAGCGTTTGTCCGGGTCCGCGACGCCGGGGGAGCCGAGGACGCGCACGACGATGTCGGCCTGGCTCAGCCCCGCTTCGCGCACGGTCGCCGCGGCGAGGGCGCCCACCGCGCTGACGAGCGCGGTGCCCGAACGCGAGGTGTTCCGCTCGTCACGGCGGGCGACCACGGTGTGGCCGAGGTCCGAGACGGCGACGCGGAGGTGCTCGCGTCCGATGTCGACACCGAGGACGTAGCCCGCCGTGGGATCCGCTTCGTAGAGGACGGCGGACCGGCCGGTGCCGGTCGAGGTGTGCCCGGTCGCCCTGGCGAGGCCGGCCGCTTCGAGTGCCAGTAACGCTTGGCTCACCGTGGGTTTCGAAAGTCCGGTGTCCTTGGCGACCTGGGGCCGCGTCGCCGGGCCGCTGCGGCGCAGGAGGTCCAGCACGGCGCGCTGATTGATCTTCCGCATCCCGGCGGGGGTGCCGACGGGTGGGTTTTCTGCGCCAACCACGAACTTAGCCTCCTGTCGAACCAAGGTGTTCCACCAAAGTTATCCGGCTCCGGCCCGAAAAGGGCAAGAAGGTTTACATTCGGTGGTTCCAGGCGACGATAAACGTGCCCGCGCCGCGAATCGCGCACGCCGCGCGCGAAAACCCGTGATTCACCCGGTATCCGGGCGAGTGCTCCCCGTGACCGGTAATGGTCTAGACCAAGCGGTTCAAGCCACGTGACGGCTCGCCGGGCGCCGGAAACCCCTGTGCTGACGGGGTCGTTCGGGGACTTCGCCGGTCTCGTGGCCCGTTTCGGCGCCGCGGGAATCCGGGTAGCCAGCCGTCGTCGCCGGGCTGGGGCGGTGGCGCAGGCGGTGCTGCCGGTTCACCACGTACAGCAACAACAGTCCGGCGACGACCAACCCGTGGGTGAGCACGCGCCCGGCGGTGACCTGTCCGGTGACGAGGTCGCCCGCCGACAACGCCAGGAGGAGCGCGACGAAACCGGTCAGCGCGGGCAACTGCCCGGACGCCGCCTTCGTGCGCACGGCCGCCCAGCCGAGGCCGACACCGACGGCGAGGTTCCACGCGCTGCTTTCGTGCGAAAGGTGCCCGATCAGGGATTCCGTGCCGTGTCCCGCGGCGTGGTCTTCGACGCCCAGCAGCTGGGCGAAGGCGAGACCGAGCTGCGCGATCGCGACCAGCGCGAGCGCGATCCTGGCGGGCCAGCCCTCGCTCGGCGGGGCGGGGGTGCGGTCGAGGATGACGGCGGTGAGGTCCGGGACTCTGGGAGCGGGCCGCAGCAGCATCGCCCGGTGCATCCGCTCGGCGCGCGAGAGCCACGATCGGCAAGCGGGGCAGCCCGCCACGTGCCGGTCGACCACCTCGGGCGGGGCGGGTTCGGTTTCGCCGTCGAGCCGGGCCGACAGGGCCTCGCGGCAGGTCTCGCACTTCACGTCTCACTTGTCGGGCGCGGGCCTGCCCCGGTTCCCGGGACGCTGCTACGTTTCTCGTATGGCCGGGCCGCGCAACCACGACGACGAGCGGGTGACCGAGCTCGCTCTCGCCGCCGCCCGCGGTGACCGGCGGGCGCTGGAGGACTGGGTGCGTGCCACCCAGGCCGACGTCTGGCGCTTCGTCGCGCACCTCGCCGACGTCGGCGCCGCGGACGATCTCACCCAGGAGACGTACCTGCGCGCGTTCGGCAGCCTGCGGCGGTTCGCCGGCCGGTCCTCTTCGCGGACCTGGCTCCTGTCGATCGCGCGTCGCGTCGTCGTCGACCGCATCCGGGCGGCTTCGGCGCGCCCGAAGCTCGCGGATGTCGACTGGGAGGCCACCGCCGAGCGGCGTGGTGCCCGTCAGGCGGAGGGCGTCGCCGGTTTCGAGGAGCTGGTGGAGCTGCGGATGCTGCTCGACGGGCTCGACCCGGAGCGGCGCGAGGTCCTCGTCCTCACCCAGGTGCTCGGGCTTTCGTACGCCGAGGCCGCCGAGATCTGCGGCTGCCCGGTCGGCACCGTGCGTTCACGCGTCGCGCGTGCCCGCGAGGACCTGCTCGAAGCGGGCCGGGAGCGCGACTCCATCTAGCGCCGCTGTTCCGGGAGCGCTGTGGCGCGCCACACATTCGGGGCCGTTCGCTGTCACCTTGTCACACAGATGAGCCAACCCGACTACTCCGCGTTGACTACGCCGAATGCCGGTGCCTAGCGTGTCGCCATCCGACCCCAGGCCGCGCGAGGGTCCCCGCCTTCTCCGCGCGCTCTCGAAGGGATCTTCCCGATGGCCAGTCCCACCACTGGAACCCAAGGCGAGGCGCCGGACTCCGGCGGCCTCGGCCGTCGCCGGTTCCTGAGCTTCCTCGTCGCCGCGCCCACCCTCACGATCGCCACGAAGATCGGTATCGACACCGTCGCGCCCGAAGAGGCCGAAGCCGTTATCCCGACCCTGCCCGGGCCGGCCGAGATCCTCGACCTCGGCGACGTGCTGATCTTGTCGAACGCCCCCACCGCCGGTCTTCTCGTCCTCGAAGTCCGCGAAGACGGCCGCGTGCGGCTGGAGCTGCCGCGGACCGAAGTCGGCCAGGGCATCACCACGGCGAACGCGATGCTGGTCGCCGAGGAGATGGACCTGCCGCTCGACCGCGTCGACGTCGTGCTCTCCGACGCCCGCTCCGAACTGCTGTTCAACCAGCTGACCGGCGGGTCCAACACGATGCGCTCGCTCTACACCCCGGTGCGGACCGCGGCCGCCGCCGCCCGCGCCCGCCTGGTCGCGGCCGCGGCGCGGCAGTGGGGCGCCGACGCCGCCCGGCTGTCCACAAGGGACGGTGCGGTGATCGCGCCCGACGGCCGGCGGGCGGGCTACGGCGCGCTGGCCAAGCCCGCCGCCCGCGCCGACCTCGGCAAGCTCACCGCCACCCCGAAGGCGGAGTCCGCGCACAAGCTGGTCGGCACGCCGCAATCGCGCAAGGACGCCCGCGCGATGGTCACCGGACAGCTGCAGTACACGCTGGACCTGGACATCCCCGGCGCGAAACCGGTCATGGTCCGCCGCCCGCCGACGATCAACGGCACGGTCAAGAAGGTCAACAACGAGGCCGCAGTCCGCGCGATGCCCGGCATCATCGACCTCGCCGTGATCAAAACCGGGGTCGCGGTGATGGCCGAGACGTTCGGCCAGGCGCTCGACGGCAAGAACGCCCTCGACGTCACCTGGAACGGCGGCACCGTCGACGGCGAGAACAACGCGACGATCAAGAAGAAGCTGCAGGCCGCGGCGCTGCCCTTCGTCGTGCCGCCGCTGCTGACCCAGTACGTCGACGGCGAGTTCGACTTCGCTTTCGCCAGCCACGCCCCGTTGGAGACCAACTCGGCCGTCGCCGACGTCCGGGAGGACGGCGCCACCATCTGGTCCGGCATGAAGGTCCCGATCCTCGCGAAGCAGAACATCGCGCGGGAACTCGGGCTGCCGGAGAACAAGGTCGTCGTGCACGTCCAGCAGGCGGGCGGTTCCTTCGGCCGGCGGCTGTTCTCCGACGGCGCCATCGAGGCCGCGCGTGCGTCCAAGGCGTTCAAGCGGCCGGTGCGGCTGATGTGGAGCCGCATCGACGACATGCGCCACGGCCGCGCGCGGGCCGCGAGTCACCACAAGATCCGCGCCACCTTCGCGCTCGGCCAGGTGCTCTCCTTCGAGCACCGTGTCGCCAGCGTGGAAACCGACTGGGGTCACGGGCTCGGCGAGGTCTTGACCGCCTTCGCCGCGGAACTGCCGGTCGGCGGCAACCTGAGCTTCGCGCAGACGGTGTTCCTCCTGACGGTGAAGTCGCCGTACAACTTCGGTGTCACAACGCAGCTGCTTAACGAGGTGCCGGTGGACTTCCACACCGGTGCCTGGCGGTCGGTGTACTCCGCGAGCACGCGCGGCGCGGAAGAGATCATGGTCGACGAGATCGCCGCGAAACTCGGCAAGGACCCGGTCGCGTTCCGGCGCGAATTCATCAAGAACGACCGGCAGCGCGCGGTACTGGACAAGGTCGCCGAACTCGGCGAGTGGGGCAAGAAGATGCCCAAGGGCTTCGCGCAGGGTGTCGCCGTGCACGGCGAGTACAAGTCGTACACCGCCTGCCTCGTCGAAATGGACGCCCGCGACCCGAAGAAACCGCGCGTCACCAAGGCGACCATCGCCGTCGACGTCGGCAAGCCGATCAACCCGCGCGGGATCGAGGCGCAGATGCTCGGCGGCCTGACCGACGGCATCGCCACGACGCTGACCGCGGGTCTGCACATCGACAAGGGCCTGCCGCTGGAGGGCAGCTACTCGCAGTTCCACTACGCGCGGCAGAAGAACTCGCCGACGGACGTCAAGATCCACGTGATGCCGGAGACGGGCGAGATCGGCGGGGCGGGGGAGCTCGGCGTACCCGCGCCGGTCGGCGCGATCGGGAACGCCTACGCGCGGGCCACCGGGATCAAACCGCGCAGCTTCCCGATCGTCTTCCCGATCGACTTCGAACCCTTCCCCCGCTGACTTTCCTTCCCCGCCAAGGAGTTCCGATGCCCAATTACACCTTCACGGTGAACGGGAAGACCGTCACCGTCGACGCGCCCGCGGATCTGCCCATGCTGTGGGCGCTGCGGGACAAGCTCGGCGTCCGCGGCCCGAAGTACGGCTGTGGGATCAACGTCTGCAAGGCCTGCACCAGCCACCTCGACGGCGAGGCGTTCAACCCGTGCGTGACGCCGGTGTCCGACTGCTCGGGCAAGGAGGTCACCACGATCGAAGGTCTCGCCGACGGTGGCGACCTGCACCCGGTGCAGGAGGCCTGGCTGGAGCAGGACGTCGCGCAGTGCGGCTACTGTCAGCCGGGGCAGATCATGGCGGCGGTGGCGCTGCTGAAGAAGTCGAAGAACCCGACCGACGCCGAGATCGACGCGATCCAGAACGTCTGCCGGTGCGGCACCTACTTCCGGATCCGGGAAGCGATCAAGAGCGCGGCCGCGAAGATGTGAAACCCGCTGGTGCGGCGGAAATATCGATTTTCCGCCGCACCGGCGGCGCCTCTCGGCTTCGGCGGGCCACCTCCGGGCAAGTCGTGTTAGATGACGTCCCCAGGGACTCGACGAGGAGCCCCTGCCTCGGAGGACGTCCATGCACTACCGAACTGTGCTCCGCGAAGGTTCGGCCGCCATCGTCGCCGAACTGGCCGTGGAGGTCGAAAAGCAGCTGCCGGCGCTCATCGACAGCACTGTCGGGCAGATCCGTGCCGAGATGCCGGTGTACCGCGACGCGCAGTTCGTCAGCCTCGCCGAACTGCGGACGTCGGTGCGGAACAACCTCGAGTTCGTCATGCGGACCCTCCGCGGCACGGAGGAACCCGACCTCGCCCAGGCGAGGGCGACCGGGCGCGCCCGCGCGCTGCAGGGCGCGCCGCTGCCGGAACTGCTGCGGGCCTACCGGATCGGGCTCACCGAGGTGTGGAACCGGTTCGTCGACCTGACCGCTTCGAGCGGGCACCAGGACCTCCGCGGCCTCGTCGCCGCGACGTCGGCGATCTGGGCGCTGATCGACGACTACGCCGAGGCGCTGACGACGACGTACCGTGACACCACCGCCGAAGTCATGCTGGCGCACCAAAGCAGGCGCTCCGCGTTGGTCGAAGCGCTGTTCGCCGGCGGCGCGGCCACCGAGGGCACGCTGTGGGACATCGCGCGCGTGCTGGAACTCTCGCTCGACGGGACGTATGTGGTCGTCGCCGCCGAGACCCCCCGTGTCGGGCACGAAC
The DNA here is from genome assembly GCF_046548895.1 of Amycolatopsis sp. cmx-4-54. NCBI lineage: Bacteria > Bacillati > Actinomycetota > Actinomycetes > Pseudonocardiales > Pseudonocardiaceae > Amycolatopsis > Amycolatopsis sp. cmx-4-54. The sequence goes on along the minus strand of NZ_JAEBEJ010000010.1, from coordinate 174,866 downwards.
CGTTGCCCCAGATCGAAAACCGCCTCCGCGAACGGCATCACGCGTCCGCCTGGCGGCTCACCCCGGATCTGCAGGTCGGCGTGGTCTCGATGCGGGATCCGGTGGCCTCCCAGGTGATCATCGAACTGCTGCGGGAGAACCAGACCGGCCGGATCGGGGTGAGCCCGGTGTTCACCGGCCTCGGGAACACCTCCCGCGCGCTGCACCTCGCGCGCGTCGCGCTCTCCAGCCTGATGCCGGGCTCGACGGGAATGGTGCAGTTCAACGAATCCCCGCTGGCCGGTCTCGTCGCCAGCGCGCCGGAGGCGTCGGTCCAGCTCGCGCACCACGTGCTCCGGCCGATCCTGGAGCTGCCCGGCGACGACCGGAACGTGCTCCTGCTGACGTTGCGGGCCTGGTTCGAATGCCAGGGTTCCACGAAACTGACGTCCGAGCGGATGTTCTGTCACCCCAACACGATCCGGCACCGCCTGAAGCGGATCTCCGAGGAACTGGGGCGTTCGCTGACCGATCCGGCCGACATCGCCGAACTCGGCGCCGCCCTGCGCGCGCTCCACATGTTCCCGGACACCTCGCATTTGCCCTCGCCGAGGGATCCGCTGCGCTAGGTTTCCCCCATGAACGAATTCGCCATCGGCGGGGATTTGACCGTGCACCGCCTCGGTTTCGGCGCCATGCGCCTGCCGACCGAAGCCGGGCCCGCGCGTGAGGCGTCCATCGCCTTGGCGCGGAGGGCCGTGGAGCTCGGCATCACCCTGATCGACACCGCGCACCTGTACGGCGGCGGTGCCAACGAGGAACTCCTCGCGGAAGCGCTGTACCCGTATCCGGAGGATCTGGTGGTCACCACCAAGGTCGGCGTCGTGCGGACCGGCGACGACTGGAAGTACGACGGGCGGCCGGAATCACTGCGAGTGCAGGTCGACGAAGGGCTGCGGCGGCTACGTGTCGAACGGATCGAGCTGCTGCAGCTGCACCGCCTCGATCCGGAAACCCCGCTGGCCGACCAGCTCGGTGCGCTTCGGGATCTGCGCGACGAAGGCAAGATCGGCCGGATCGGCCTGTCCGAGGTCACCGTGGACGAACTCGCGCGGGCGCGGGAGATCGTGGACATCGCGAGCGTGCAGAACCGCTACAGCCTCCTCGACCGCGAGCACGAGGCGGTGCTGGACGCGTGCGAGGCGGCCGGGATCGCTTTCCTGCCTTGGCGTCCGGTGCTCGGCGCGGCGTCCGAGGCCGGAACCGAGCTCACCACCGTCGCCGCGGAGCTCGGGGCGACCACGGCGCAGGTAGGGCTCGCGTGGCTGCTCGCGCGGTCACCGGTGATCCTGCCGATCCCCGGGACAGCGAGCATCGCGCACCTGGAGGAGAACTTCGCCGCCGCCGACGTCAAGCTGACCGCTGAGCAGCTGGAGCGGCTTACGAAGGCTTGACGGCCTCCACGAGCACCCGCCGCGAGTGCGCGACGAACTTCCCGTCGGTCTCGATCATCCGATGCAGTTCCGCGAGCTTGTCGCGGTACGTCTCCACCTCGAAGCCGGGCACGATCCAGATCACCTTCCGGAGGAAGTGCACGACCGCGGCGAGGTCGAAGAACTCCATCCGCAGTTTCGCCGGTTCGAGGCGCTCGACCCGCAGCCCGACGGCCTCCGCCTCGACGCGCAGCACGTCGGGCGTCCAGCCGCCGTAGTCCTGCGGGCCGAGGAAGAATTCCTTCAGCTCCCGCCCGGTGCCGGCGCCGATCTGTTGCGACAGAAAGGTTCCGCCCGGGCGGAGCACGCGGGCGATCTCCCGCCACGGGTTCTCGATCGGATGACGGCTGGTCACCAGTTCGAAGGACTCGTCGGGGAAGGGCAACGGTGCGTCGAATTCCGCCTCGACCACTTGGCCGCCCAGCGGCGCGAGGGTCTTCCTGGCGACCTCGACGTTCGGCGGCCAGCCTTCGGTGGCGGCGAGGACCGGCGGCGGTTTCGGGATGCCCGCGAGCACCTCGCCGCCGCCGGTCTGCAGGTCCAGCCCGGCGGCGGCCGTCGCCATCCGCTCGCCGAGGAGCCGCGAGTAACCCCACGGTGGCCGTTCCTCGGTGGCCCGGCCTTCGAACCACGAGAAATCCCAGCCTTCGACCGGGACGGCCTCTCCTTCGGCGAGCAGTTCTTCGAACGTCATGTCCGCAGTCTCGGTCCCTCCGCCCGCCGGGGCAACGCGTTTTCGGGACCTGTCCCCGAACGTGGCGGCCACACTGGGCGGATGAACCGAGACACCGAACCGAAACCCGTGTGGACACCGGCGAGTGTGCTCGGCTGGGTGGTGGGAACGGTCCTCATCCTGATCGTCGGCACCTTGATCCTCGGGGTCGTCCTCGGGAGGTTCCTCGGGAACCCGACACTCTCCTACGTGGTCGGATTCATCCTTTCCGCTCTCTACGCCGGCTTTCTCGTCGCGCGAGCGATCAAGCTCCGTCGGTCGAGCGCTTCCAGAGGTTGATGTCGGCCTCGGTGGCGTAGCGGTCGATCTCGGCCAGCTCTTCGTGGGTGAAGTGCAGGTTCTTCAGCGCGCCGACGTTGTCCTCCAGCTGGGCGACGCTGCTCGCGCCGATCAGCACCGACGTCATCCGCGGATCACGCAGGCCCCACGCGAGCGCGAGCTGCGCCAGTGTCTGCCCGCGCCGCTCGGCGATCTCGTTCAGCGCCCGGATCTTGCCGAGGGTGCTCTCGGTGATCGTGTCCGGGTTGAGCGACTTCCCTTGCGCCGCACGGGAGTTCTCGGGAACGCCGTCGAGGTAGCGGCTGGTCAGCAGTCCCTGTGCCAGCGGCGAGAAGGCGATGCAGCCCGCGCCTTCGGCTTCGAGCGTGTCGAGCAGTTCGTCGCCTTCGAGCCAGCGGTTGAACATCGAGTACGACGGCTGGTGGATGAGCAGCGGGGTGCCCAGCTCGCGCAGGAGCCGCGCGGCCTCGACGGTCTTCTCCGACGAGTACGACGAGATGCCGACGTACAGCGCGCGTCCGGACCGGACGGCGGTGTCGAGCGCGCCGACCGTCTCTTCGAGCGGCGTCTCGGGGTCGAAACGATGCGAGTAGAAGATGTCGACGTGGTCCAGGCCCATCCGGCCGAGCGACTGGTCCAAAGAGGACAGAAGGTACTTGCGCGAGCCCCATTCGCCGTACGGGCCGGGCCACATGTCGTAACCCGCCTTGGTCGAGACGACCAGTTCGTCACGGTAGGGCTTGAAATCCGACGCCAGCAGCCTGCCGAAGTTCTTCTCGGCCGAACCGTAGGGCGGACCGTAGTTGTTGGCGAGGTCGAAATGGGTGATACCCAGGTCGAACGCGCGCCGCGCGATGTCCCGCTGGGTGCCCAGTGGCTTGTCGTCGCCGAAGTTGTGCCACAGGCCTAGCGAGATCGCGGGCAGTTTCAGGCCGCTGCGCCCGGTGCGGCGGTACGGGATGCTCTCGTATCGGCCCTCGGCCGCGACATAGATGCTCACGGGCCCGATGCTAGCCGCCGGACGCGCGGGAGAACCCGGACCACGAGCGTATGCGTGGCCGGCCTGGCCTTGACCCGGGCCTCGACGAACTTGACCGCGTCGCCGCCGGGGGTCTCGCTCGGGGTCCTGCCGCCGAAGCGGATCCGCGACGTAGAGTCGGCCGGGTAGGCGATCGAGCTGGGAGGCCGCGTGGCTGGGACCGGGTACTTCACATCCGTCGAAGACGTGACGGCGAAGCTCGCCGACACCGGCTACCTGGCCTCCGCGGCCGTCGCCACCACGGTGTTCCTCGCGGACGCCCTCGCCAAGCCGTTGCTGATCGAGGGCCCCGCCGGGGTCGGCAAGACCGAGCTGGCGAAGGCGGTCGCGCAGGCCAGCGGCTCACGGCTCGTGCGGTTGCAGTGCTACGAAGGCGTCGACGAATCGCGTGCGCTGTACGAGTGGAACCACGCGAAGCAGCTTCTCCGGATCACGGCAGGCAAGGACGAGACCTGGGACGACGCCCGCAACGACATCTTCGGTGAAGAGTTCCTGCTGGCCAGGCCGCTGCTGACGGCGATCAAGGGCGACGAACCGACGGTCCTGCTCATCGACGAGACCGACAAGGCCGACGTCGAGATCGAAGGACTGCTGCTGGAGGTGCTCGGTGACTTCCAGATCACCGTCCCGGAACTCGGCACGATCACCGCCGGGCGCAAGCCGTTCGTGGTGCTGACCTCCAACGCGACGCGTGAACTTTCCGAGGCGTTGCGCCGACGGTGTCTGTTCCTGCACATCGATTTCCCCGATCCGGCACTGGAACAGCGCATCGTGCGGCTCAAGGTGCCGGGCGTCGACGACGCGCTCGCCGCGTCCGTGGTCAAGGTGATCACCGCGCTCCGGGCGATGGAACTGCGGAAGGCGCCCTCGGTCGCCGAAACCATCGACTGGGCCCGCACCTTGCTGGCGCTCGGCGCGGACACTCTCGGCGAGGACGTCGTCCGCGCGAGCCTCGGCGTCATCCTCAAACACCAGGACGACGTCGTGAAGGCGGACGCGCGGCTGGAACTCGGCAAGGTCCTCGGCTCGTGAGCGGCGTGCCGGGCAGGCTCGTCGAATTCGTGGAAGCGTTGCGGGAGCACGGGATTCCGGCGGGTCCCAGTGAGACGGTCGACGCCGCCGCGGCACTCGAAGTACTGGGCCTGGCCTCCCGTGAGCAGACGCGCGAAGGGCTCGCGGCGGCGCTGGTCCGGCGCGGCGGCCAGCGTGCGGTGTTCGACGCGACGTTCGACATCTACTTCCCGCTCGGCGTCGGCGCGCCGTCACAGGATCCCGTCGAAGACCTGGCCGCGTTGCGGGACCGGCTCGCCACGGCGCTCGCCGCCAACGACCAGACGGAACTGACGCAACTGGCCGGGCTCGCCGTCGACCTGCTGGGTGAGTACGGCGGCACGTCGGGCGCCGGTGGTTGGTCGGCCCATCAGACGCTGGAACGGCTTCAGCCGCAGACACTCGTGGTCCGCGTCCTCGAAGCGATCCGTGCCGGCGCACAGGAGGACTTCACCGACCGGCTGGACCGCGACGACGTCCGCCGCCGGGTCGAAGGGTTTCGCGGGCTGGTCCGCACCGAAGCGCGGCGACGGGTGGCGGAAATCCGTGGCAGGGAACGGGTTTCGCGGCACGCCGTCCCGACGGCGGCCGACCGCGTCGACTTCCTGCTCGCCAGCCGCGCGCAGCTCGCCGAACTTCGCCGTGTCGTGCAGCCGTTGTCGCGCAAACTCGCCACCCGCCTGGCCGCCCGGCGACGGCGGCACGCGCGCGGGCAGATCGACCTGCGCCGGACGCTGCGGCGCTCGTTGTCCACCGGTGGCGTCCCGATGCGGCCGTCGTACCGGCGGCACCGGCCGGGAAGGCCGGAAATCGTGCTGCTGTGCGACATGTCGGGCTCGGTGGCCGGTTTCGCGAACTTCACCATGCTGCTGGTGCAGGCCCTGCGCGACCAGTTCAGCAAGGTGCGGGTGTTCGCGTTCATCGACGCGTGCGACGAGATCACCCACCTCGTCGACACCGGCGCCGCCGATCCGGAAGACCTCGGCGCACGTATCCTCGCCGACGCGGAACTGACCCGCTGGGACGGGCACAGCGACTACGGGCACGCGCTCGGCGAGTTCGCCGAACGGTACTCGGATGCCGTGGGGCCCAAGACATCCCTGCTGATTCTCGGCGACGCCAGGACCAACGGCGGCGACCCGAACCTGGCGGCGGTGCGCGGGATCGCCGCCGCGGCGAGGCATACGTACTGGCTCAATCCCGAGCGGACCGCGTTGTGGTCCACCGGTGACTCCGAGGCACACGCGTACGCCCAGGTCGTCGAGATGCACGAATGCCGGAACGTGCACCAGCTGACGCGGCTGGTGACCCGGCTCTTGCCCGCCTAGGGCTTCAGCGCCGCCTTGCCGTAGGCGTCGGCGTTGCTGAACACTTCCTGCCCGTACGCGGTGGAGTTGTTGTAGGTCAGTACCGCGGTCCACCAGCCGGCGGGATCTCCGAGGTCACCGCCCCGCGCGCACAGATACCGCGCGGTCGTCATCGCCGCGTCGTCGATGTTCTGCGGGTCCGGCGCGGCGCCGTCACCGCTCGCGCGGACGCCGTACCGCTTCCAGGTGGCGGGCAGGAACTGCATCGGCCCGACCGCGCGATCCCACTTCGCGTCGCCGTCGAGGGCGCCCTTGTCGGTGTCGACGACCGCCAGCACACCGGGGGAGCCGTCGAGCGGGATGCCGATGATCGGCGGCGTCACGACGCCGTCCTCACCGGCGCGGGAACCGTCGTGCCGGGCGTGCTGGGACTCGGTCCGGCCGATCCCGGCGATGGTCGCCCAGGTGATTTCGCAGCGTGGAGTGGTCTTCGCGGTCTTCTCGGCGGCGTTCACGTAGGCCCGCAACGCGCGCGAGGGGATGTCTGTGTTCTCCACCACCTTCGCGATCCAGGCATCCTTCGCGGGCTCCGCCGGCAGCGGTCCGGCGTCGCCGGGGATCGCCGAACGGGGGGCGGGTTTGAGCGCGGGGACCTCGAAAGCCGGCTTGACCGGCACCGGCTCGCGGTCGTTGAGGCTCACCACGACCCAGACGGCACCGGCGACCAAGGCGCCCACGACCAGGAGCGTGAGCATCACGCAGCCACGCGGGCCGCGTTTCCGCGGCGGCTGTTCCCACTGGTCCATGAAGTCCAGTGTCGAAGGGGACGAAGCGGTCACCGGTTCCACGGTACGTGACGGATGTGGAGAACTTGTGTGGCCCGCCGTCCGGGTGACCCGGCCCACCTTCCGCATTTCGTCCTCTGGATGCGGTAGTTGCACGCGCAAGTACCGCATTCACAGGACTGATCGCCTCAAGAGAGCCAGGCGTCGATCTCTTGGTGGATCGAACGCTTGAGTTCGGCGGGCGCGAAGGACGCGTCGACGGACGCCCGGGCGAGGCCCGCGAGCGCGAGGTCGTCGTAGGCGAACGCCTCCCGAGTGCGCAGGAACTCGTCGGTCAGCGTCGTCCCGGTGACCGAAGGGACGTCGGTGCTGAGCGTGACCACGAGCCCGGCTTCGATCAGCCGGGGGAGCGGGTGCTCCTCGAACGAGGGCACGAGCCCGAGCGTCACGTTCGACGACGGGCAGACCTCGAGTGCGATACCGCGTTCCCGCACCTCGGCGACCAGCGCGACGTCCTCCAGGATTCGGATGCCGTGGCCGATCCGTTCGCTGTGCCCGATCTCCAGCGCCTCGCGGATGCTGGCCGGGCCGGCGTCCTCCCCGGCGTGGTGGATCAGGTGCAGCCCCGCCTCCTCGGCCTCGTCGCAGATCCCGGCGAACGGCGCGAGCGGGTACTTCTCCTCCCCGGCGAGGCCGATGGCGAACACCCCGTCCGGGGCGTACCGGCGTGCCAGGTCGAGGGTGAGCCGGGCACGTTCGACCGACCGGCGGCGTGAGTGGTCCAGCAGCACCCGCCAGTGGAGCCCGTATTCGGCGGCCCCCGTCGAGAGTCCTTTGAGGACGGACGCCAGCGGCATGTCCGGCTCGCCCAGCCGTTCGCCGTGCGCAGCCGCCGTGAAGGTGACCTCGGCGTAGCGGACGCCGTCCGCGACCTGGTCTTCGCAGAACTCGCGCGCCACCCGTTCGAAGTCCTCCGGCCTCCGCAGGCAGGACCGCAGCAGCCCGTTGTAGTCACCGAACGCGCGGAAGCCGTCGAACACGGGTTGTTCCGCGGGTACGGCGACGCCGTTCGCCTCGCCGAGATCACGGAGCGTGTCCGGCCGGATGGTGCTTTCGAGGTGGACGTGCAGATGAGCCTTGGGCAGCAGCGAAAGATCCCGCATGGGATCGAACCTAGCGGCCTCGACCGGTCTCGCGCGCCTTGTTTTCCATGCTGACCAGCGCGGGTATCCGAAATGAGTGATTTGGCGCGCTTCGGGGAACCCAGTGACCACTACCGGTCGTTGAGCAGGACACAGACGACCCCGAGGAAAGGGACCACAGTGCCTCTACTGCGGAAGTTGACCGCCCTGGCCGGCACCGCCGGGGCCGTGCGCGCCTACGTGCGGAAGAACCCCGAGAAGGTCTCCAAGGTCGTGAACAAGGCCGCGACCTTCGTCGACCACAAGACCAAGGGCAAGTACCACAGCCAGATCAACGGCGCGGTGCGCAAGGTCGACGGAATGACCGGGCGGCCGCCGCGCCGGCCCTACGAGCACTAGGCCTCCGCGAGCGTCTCGAGGATCTGCTCGCCGTACTTCGCGAGCTTGTTCTCGCCGACGCCGCTGACGGTACCCAGCTCCTGCAGCGTGGCGGGTCGTTTGGTGGCGATCTGGCGCAGGGTCGCGTCGTGGAAGATCACGTACGCGGGCACACCTTGTTCCTTCGCCGCCGCGGCCCGCCACGAGCGCAGCAGCTCGAACACCGGCGCCGCCTCGGCGGGCATGTCGGCGGCCGCGGCCTTTTTCGCGCTCGACCTGGCCGCGGCCTTCGCCGCCCGCTCCGGCTCGCGCCGCAGCTGGACCTTCCGTTCCCCGTTCAGCACCTCGGCGCTGCCCTCGGTCAGCACGAGCGAGCCGTAGTCGCCCTCGACCGCGGCGAGCCCCTGGGCCAGCAGCTGCCGCACCACGGCCCGCCACTCGGGCTCCTTCAGTTCCGTGCCGATCCCGAAGACCTTCAGGGAATCGTGCCCGTGCTGTGTCACCTTCGGCGTCGACTTGCCGAGCAGGATGTCGATGATCTGCCCCGCACCGAACTTCTGGCGCCGCTCGTTCTGCAGCCGGACGATGGTCGAAAGGATCTTCTGCGCCGGGATCGTGCCGTCCCAGGTCTCCGGCGGCGCCAGGCAGGTGTCGCAGTTGCCGCAGGGCTCGCTTCGCTGCCCGAAGTAGTTCAGCACCTGCACACGACGGCATTCGACCGTCTCGCACAGCGCCAGCATCGCGTTGAGGTGGGCGCTCAGCTGCCGCTTGTGCGCCTCGGACCCCTCCGACATGTCGATCATCTTGCGCTGCTGGACGACGTCCTGGAGGCCGTACGCCAGCCACGCCGTCGACGGCAGCCCGTCGCGACCCGCGCGACCGGTCTCCTGGTAGTAGCCCTCGACGGACTTCGGCAGGTCCAGATGCGCGACGAACCGTACGTCGGGCTTGTCGATGCCCATGCCGAACGCGATCGTCGCGACGACGATCAGCCCGTCCTCGCGCAGGAACCGCGACTGGTGCTTCGCGCGGGTCCGCGCGTCCAGCCCGGCGTGATACGGCACCGCCGGAATCCCGTTCTCGACCAGGAAATCCGCGGTCTTCTCGACCGAGTTCCGCGACAGGCAGTAGACGATCCCCGCGTCGCCCTTGTGCTCGGTGCGCAGCAGCTCCAGCAGCTGCCGCTGCGGTGAGTTCTTGCCGACGATCCGGTACTGGATGTTCGGCCGGTCGAAACTGGCGACGAAATGCCGCGCGTCGTGCAGGTTGAGCCGGGACGCGATCTCGGCGTGCGTCGCCTTGGTGGCGGTGGCGGTGAGCGCGATCCTCGGCACGTCCGGCCAGCGCTCGTGCACCGCGGACAGCATCAGGTAGTCGGGCCGGAAGTCGTGGCCCCACTGGGAGACACAATGCGCCTCGTCGATCGCGAACAGCGAGATCTTGCCGCGGTCGAGCAACCGCACGGTGGATTCGACCGAGAGCCGCTCGGGGGCCAGGTACAGCAGGTCCAGCTCGCCCGCGACGAACGCGGCCTCGACCCTGTTCCGCTCGGCGTAGTCCTGCGTCGAGTTCAGGAAACCCGCGCGGACGCCGACGTTGCGCAGCGCGTCGACCTGGTCCTGCATCAGCGCGATCAGCGGGGAGATCACCACGCCGACGCCCGGCCGCACCAGCGCCGGGATCTGGTAACACAGCGACTTGCCGCCGCCGGTGGGCATGAGGACGAGCGCGTCACCGCCCGCGATGACGTGTTCGACGATGGCGTGCTGTTCGCCGCGGAAGTCGTCGTAGCCGAAGACGCGGTTCAGCGTTTCAAGGGCTTCGGAAACTTCGGCGACTTCCGAGGTTCCGATGTCGGGGGCTGCCACCCGGACGATTCTAGGGGCGGGGTCCGACAGTCCCCGCGCGCCCGCTCCTTGCACCGGGGGCGAGCCTAGTCGTCCTGTTCGGCGGCCTTCCGGCGTTCGCGGCGGCCGCGCGCGAGCTCGGTGGCGAGCGCGTCGAGCGGTCCGGTCCAGAACCGCCGGTACTGGTCCAGCCAGCCGTCGATCTCCTTGAGCGGGCCCGGATCGACCGAATACAGCCGTCGCGCGCCCTCGGCACGGACGGTGGTGAAGCCGTTTTCGCGCAGGACGCGCAGATGCTGGGAGACCGCGGGCTGCGAGATCCCGAACTCGGCGCGGACCACCGCGGTCACGTCGCCGGAACTCTGTTCCCCGCCCGCCAGCAGTTCCAGGATCCGGCGGCGCACCGGATCCCCGAGGACGTCGAACGCGTGCATCCGGCAACTATCACGGCCTGGGCTTATATAAGTCAAGGTTGTAAGGCAGGGGTCACCTGGCGGTGGCATCGTGGCGGGAGACGCAGGAAGGGGATTCGATGAAACTGGCCGAAGTGGTGACCGACGGGTTCGGCCGCGTCCAAGAGGTCGTGCACGACGCCGTCGAGGGGCTGAGCGCCGACCAGCTGACCGCGAGCCCGGCGCCGGGCGCGAACACGATCGCCTGGTTGATCTGGCATCTGGCCCGGGTGCAGGACGATCACATCGCCGGCCTGATGGGCACCGAGCAGATCTGGACCGCGCAGGACTGGATGGGCCGCTTCTCGCTGCCCTTCCCGGCGTCGGACATCGGATACGGACATCGCCCCGAGGACGTCGAGGCGGTCCGTGTCGGCTCCGCCGACCTGCTGACCGGCTACTACGACGCGGTGCACGAAGCGACGACGGCGTGGGCCGCCGGACTCGGCGAAGCCGACCTCGACCGTATCGTCGACGAGGGCTGGGACCCGCCCGTCACCCTCGGGGTTCGCCTGGTCAGCGTGCTTTCCGACGATCTCCAGCACGCCGGGCAGGCGGCGTACGTCCGAGGGCTCGTACTCCGCGATACGTAGGCGAAGTGCCGCTCCACGACGGACGACGGGAAGGCCGCCCGCGGAAACACTGGTCGCATGAGTACTTCCACAGTGCGGCGACCGCCGATGACGCTCACCCCGCGGTGGCGGAAACTCGTCCTCGTCGTCCATGTCGTTTCGTCACTCGGCTGGCTCGGGATCACCATGGTGAACGCGGTCCTGACCTTCACCTCCGTGTTCACCGACGACCCCCGCCGCCAGCACGGGGCCATCCTGATGATGGACCAGATCGGCGGGTATCTCCTGCTGCCGGTCAGCATGACCGCGCTGGTCAGCGGGATCGTGCTCAGCCTCGGCACGAAATGGGGCCTGATCCGGTACAAGTGGGTCGCGATCAAACTGGTCCTGACCCTGATCGCCGCCGGCCTGACGCTGTTCTCGCTGCTGCCGGGCATCCGTGAACTGGCGATGGCGGCCGAGTCTACTTTGGACGGTGTATTCGTGGCGGCGGGGCGGCGCGTGGACGGGTTCTACCCGATCATCGTGTCCACGACGATGTACGTGACCATGACCGTGCTGTCGGTGTACAAGCCGGGCGGCAAGACCCCGTACGGACGCAGGGTGACCGCCACCCGGGTCCGTGACCGGCAGCCTGCTTAGAACTGTTCGAGGGCTTCGTCGATCCGCTGGGCTTCGGCGCGCAGATCGTCCAAGACGGTCTGCGCGGCCGAGGTCTCATCGTTCGCCGTCTCCTCCTCGAGTTCGGCGTCGGCGAGCCGCCGCCGGAGCTCGTTCGCCTTCTCCGTGGCCTTCTCCGCCCGGCGTTCGGCGCGGGCGACGTCGATCTCGGCCTGTTTGCCGGCTTTCGCGAGCTCGGCGGCCTCGCGCCGGAGCCGGTTGAACTCCGCCACCCGCTTCTGTTCGCGTTCGGCCTCTTCGCGGGCCTTGCCGGTCCGCTCCTGCTCGGCCTTCTCGGCGGCTTTCTGCTTCGCCTTCCGCCGATCGTCCAAATGCGACACGGTGGCGGGTTTCTCGCGCTCCGGCGCGGGTTTCCGCTTCGGTTGCGGGGTGAAGCCACTGGTCAGCCACTGGTCGCCGGTGCTGTCCGCCCCACTGCTCAGCCGCCCGGCCAGCGCGAGCGCCGCGACCTCGGGATCGGCCACGACGGCTTCGAGAGTGGCTTCGACTTCGCGGGCGACAGACTCGCTCATCGAACGTTCGTCCCGCAGGATCCGGTTCACCAGCTCCTGCCGCCGCCGGGCGAGTTTGCGCAGGTCCGCGCCGGCCAGCGCCGAATGCGCCTTGCGCAGATCGTCACCGAGCCCGGCCAGCTCCGCCAGTTCGGGGGAGCCCGCCCGGCGGTTGAGGATCGAGGCCGCGAGCGTGGGCTTCCGCAGGGCGCGGATGCGCCCGGCCAAGGCAGGGTCTCCCGCGGCCTTGGCCTCTTTCGCCCGTTGGTTGCGCACCGACACGAACTCGGCCGGATCGCCGGCGTAGAGCTCGTCCGCGACCTCGTCGAAGTCCATCGCCCTCCGCAGAGTCAGTGGCCGGTCAAGGCCGGACCGGATGGCCATGCCGCCGTACGCGTCAGATGATGATCCCACGAGTCCCCGGAGCTTTCACCTTTTCGGAGTTATCCGGCCGTGCTTCGGTCACCTAGCGGATCGGGTCCTTCGGCGACACCCGCCGGACCGGTGAATCCGGGCTGCCCGGAGCCGGTCGGACCAAGGGAAGATCGGCACTTTGGAGGTCGCTTCCTCCCGATTGCGGAACAACGATGGTGATCAGGGGGAAGCCATCAGCCGCTGGAGGCACCGAATGTCCGTCACCGAACGTGTACCCGTTTCACCGCAGGCGAGTTTCCTCGGTTCCGGACCGTATCCGGAACATCGATGGCGCGTGGTCCTCTGGTCCGTCCTGGCAGGCTTCGCGCTGACCGTGCTCTGGTCGGCGCCCTTTGTGGACAGTGTGATCGGTGACAGTGTCGCCAACACCCTCCTGGGACACGACGCCAAAGCGACCCCGATCGGCGGAGTGCTGGCCGGAACGTTCTTCGCGTTCGTCTCGGGGCTCGCGGGGACGTTCACCGCGTGCAACATCGCCGCTTTCGGTGCCGTGGCCCCGCTTGTCGGCGGGGGAGCCACCGGGCGGCCGAAGTTCACGGAAACGCTGAAGCCACTGGGCTGGATCGCCGCGGGAATGCTGACGGTTTCCGTGGTGTACGGCGTCATCGTCGCGCTCGTCGGCACACGGATGCCGCAGTTCTCGACGGCCTCGTCCTCCGGTGGGCTCAGCCCGCGGAACATCCAGTCGATGATCGTCTACGGCGTGATCGGGATCGTGTTCATCGTGCTGGGCCTGGCTTCCGTCGGCATCGTCCGCAACCCGATCGCCGGGCTCACCCGCCGGTTCCCGCCCGCGCCGCTCGTGCTGATGGGCGCCCTCATCGGCGGTTTCCTGATCGGCAGGCCGTTCCCGCTGTTCCGGATGATGTTCCGCAGCGCGGCCGAAAGCCACAACGTGTTCTACGGCGCCGCCGCGTTCGCCCTCCAGTCGGTCGGCAACATCCTGGTGATGGCGCTGTTGTTCCTTCTGCTCACCCACGGTACGGGCGGGCGGCTGCAGCGATGGATGCTCGCGAAGCCCACCAGGATCGCCGTGGTGACCGGTGCCGCGTTGCTGGTCGCCGGCACGTTCACGCTGCTGTACTGGGACCTGCGCGTGCTGGGCCGGACGGGCGTCATCTGGTACCCGACGATCAAGTGGTGAAGAGCCGGGCCAGCACCTGCTCCACCGACTCCTGAAGACACCTCGCCGCGTCCTCCCGGCCGGCGAGGTGTTTCAGCAGGCCTTGCTGGAACAGGCCGTCGAAGAGCGCATACGCCGTCGACGGGGCGAAATCCGCCGGCTTGCCCAGTAGTTCCGCGTATCGGGACACGACCCGCCAGATCATCAGTTCGAGTGTCTCGTCGATGGCGAGAACGTCGGCCTGGAACAGCTTCTCGAACAGGCTCTGGTTGCGCAGGTCGTACCAGAGCCGGTGCAGCCGCGCGTTTTCACGCAGCGTGGCCGCCGTCGCGGCACCGAAGGCGGTTCTCAGTTCTTCGGCCGTTTCCGCGATTTCGACTATCCGGTCGTACCGGGTGACGCATTCGGCCTTGTACTGCTTGACGCAGTAGGTGATCAGCTCGGCCTTGTCCCGGAAGTAGTAGTGCAGTACCCCGTGGGAGAATTCGGAGTTCTGCGCTATCTCCCGCAGGCTCGTGCGCGCGTAGCCCAGCTCGGACAACGTGACCAGCGCCGACCTCGCCAACTGTGCGCGCCGCTGGCCGAATCTGTCCACTGTGCGGGTCTCGTCCCCGCTGCGGTCCGCCACGTCGGTCACGGTTTTCGCTTCCCGTCGCCTCGGGTGCCCGCCGTCCACGAGCACGTCGTCGGATTCTAGCCCGGGAAAGGGTTTTCTTGCGCCCGATAGAATTACTCGAGCCATTCGGTGATGAAATGGTCGCTTTCGTGGATGTGGACGGCTTCGTAGACTTCCGGCCCGATCACGGCGAACTTGTGTGGGGTCTCCGCGGGCACGACGAGGACGTCGCCCGCTCCTCCTTCGCGTTCGGTGTCCCCGATGGTAAACCTGGCCCGGCCGTGGACGATGACGAATGTCTCGCGATACGGATGCTGGTGCAGCCTCGGTCCGGAACCGTCGACGTCGGTCCGCTCGTGGATGATCGAGACTCCGGAGCCGATGTCGCGGCCTTCGACGTTTCCCAGGGTTTCGGTGGTCATTCCGCCACTCTAGGCGCCGGGCCTACTCGCCGCGATCGACGACGAACGCCGAAAGGCCGACGAGCAGCGCTCTGGCGGGCCGGTCGGGGAGGCTGAACGCGAGGTCTCTCGCCTTGGCGGCGTATCCGTGCGCTTCGGCGAGCGCGCGTACGACACCGGCGGATTCGCGCAGGAGCCCGAGCGCCTCCTGCCGGACCATTGGATCGGAAACCGGTCCGTGGCCGATGATCTCGCGTAGGCGAGCGGCGCCGTGACCCTCGTCGTCGAGCGCGTGGAGCATCGGCAAGGTGACGATGCCTTCACGGAGATCGGTGCCCGCGGACTTGCCGAGGTCGGTGGTGGACGCGGAGATGTCGAGGACGTCGTCGGAGATCTGGAACGCCACCCCGATCAGTTCGCCGTACTGGCCCAACGTTTCGATGGTCCGCTCATCCGCGCCCGACACCTGCGCGCCGAGCCTGCCCGCCATCGCGATCAACGACGCGGATTTGTCGGCCATCACCTGGATGTGGTGCTCGTACGGCGCGTGACGGCCACAGTCCTCGAACGGTCCGGTCGTCTCGAGGAACTGGCCGCGCACGAGCCTGCCGAACGTCTTCGCCTGCGACCGCAACGCGTAGTCGCCGAGCCCGGCGCCGACCCGTGCCGCGCAGGCGAGCACGTAGTCTCCGATCAGGACGGCCTTCTTGTTGCCCCACAAGGAGTTCGCACTGGTGACCCCGTGCCGCATCGGCGCCTCGTCCATGACGTCGTCGTGATAGAGCGTCGCGACATGGACGAGTTCGACGAGTGCGGCCGCCGAAATCGCGTCGCCTCGCCCGTCGCCGAAGGCCGCCGCGGCCAACGCCATCAAGGGACGCAGCCTCTTCCCGCCCGCGCGGACGAGATGGGTGGCGGCTTCGGTGAGTTCCGGCTGACCGGGGCTGCGCAACACCTCCTGAAGTCTCTCTTCGACCCGGGCGAGCCCGGTGCGGAGTTCGGCGGCGAACTCCACGTGCCGCTCGACGGCAGGGTCCAGCCCGAGTTCCGTGATGATCGTGGTCGTGTTCACGACCTCCAGCATCCGAGCCGGTGGTTCGTGACCGCATGGTGCCCGGGAGGGAGATCGCTCCCTCCCGAGAGGGAAACCGCCGGGTCAGAAGGGCGGCTCCGGGTTTCCGGCGGGCACCGGTGTTCGCTCCCAGGCCCCGTCCGACGGTGTGCCGCCCGAACTCCGGCCCGCTTTGTTCACCTTCGCCGTGGCATACCGCAGCGACGGCCCGATCTCGTCGACGTCGAGCTCCACCACCGTGCGTTTCTCGCCTTCCTTGGTTTCGAACGATCGCTGTTTCAGCCTGCCCTGCACGATGACCCTCGTCCCTCTGGTGAGGGATTCGGCCAGGTTCTCCGCGGCCTGCTTCCACAGTGCGCAGCGCAGGAACAGCGGGTCTCCGTCGCGCCATTCCCCGCTCGCGCGGTCCAGGACGCGTGGTGTCGACGCGACCGTGAAGTTCGCGACCGCCGCTCCGGACGGGGTGAACTTCAGCTCCGGGTCGGTCGTCAGGTTGCCGATCACCGTGAGCACCGTTTCTCCGGCCATGGGACTTTCCTCCTCGGGCCGGCGCGCGGACCCGGCCGGGCCCGCTGTCGCCTGTGAAGAGGAGACCACCGGGGTACGACAAGTTCCGGCGTCCCGCGGCGGCCGGAAGTCACGAAAGGGTGGTTCAAGGCGAAAAGTGTCCGAACGGACCGGTCATGACATCCGGGTGGCCGATCACCAAACCGCGCAGGACGGAGCGGAAGTCGTGGGCCCGTTTCGAAGTCAGTCCTCCAGCGCGTGCCGGAAGTGCTCGGCAAGATCGAGGCCGGTGGCTTCTTCCTTGGTGTGCCAGGTGAAAGCGTCGTGTTCCCCGGGATCGAGCACGACTTCGCCCGCGGTCTCTTCGGAGAGCGTGTACACCGTCGCGTGAATCCGCATCGGCCTGCCCGCGACGTCGTCCCAGCTGTGGGTGCCGCGTTCGCCGGTCACGCGGACGGTCAGGCCGGTCTCCTCGGCGAACTCGCGGACCACGGTCTCCTCGGGCCGCTCGCCCTGTTCTACGGTGCCGCCCGGCAGTTCCCAGTGGCCGCCCAGGAAGGATCCGGGCCGCCGCCGGATGAACAGGATCTTCCCACCGCGGATGAGCCTGCCGTAGGCCAAGTACTTGTCCGTCACGAGCGCATCTTCCCGCACCTGAAGTGCCCGCTCGATTGAGGACCGAAGCTGTCCGCAATGCCTCGTAACGTGGGCTTCATGGAAAACACCGACATCCGCCCCTTCCGCATCGACATCCCGCAGGAGCAGCTGGACGAGTTGCACGCGAAGCTCGACAGCGCGCGCTGGCCCGCTCCGCTCCCCGGCGACGGCTGGGACACCGGAGTGCCGGTGGCCTGGCTGCGCGGACTCGCCGAATACTGGCGCGACGGCTACGACTGGCGTGCCGCCGAACGGGAGATCAACCGCCACCCGCAGTTCACCACGGTCATCGACGGCCAGCGGATCCATTTCCTGCACGTCCGCTCGCCCGAAGCCGGTGCGACGCCGCTGATCCTCACGCACGGCTGGCCGGGTTCGGTGGTGGAATTCCTCGACGTCATCGGCCCGCTCACGGATCCGAAGGCGTACGGCGGTGACCCGGCGGACGCGTTCCACCTCGTGATCCCGTCCCTGCCCGGCTTCGGTTTTTCGGGCCCTGTCCCGGATTCAGGCTGGACCATGCCGCGGATCGGCCGGGCGTGGGCGGAGCTGATGCGACGGCTCGGGTACGAGCGCTACGGTGCGCAGGGCGGCGACCTCGGCGCTTCCGTGTCGCCGGAGGTGGCCAGGTCCGCGCCGGACAAGGTGATCGGCGTGCACGTCAACGGCGGGCTGTCCCCGATGCCGCCGATGTCGTTGTCGGAGGAGGAGCTCGCTTCGCTCACCGACGTCGAACGCGATCGCTTGAAGCGGATCGAAGCGTTCACGCAGGAGGAGTTCGGTTACATCGCGATCCAGTCGACGCGGCCGCAGACCCTCGGCTACGGGCTCGTGGACTCGCCGGTCGCGCAGCTGGCTTGGATCATGGACAAGTTCCGTGAGTGGACGCATCCGCGCCCGACCTTGCCGGAAGAGATCATCGACAAGGACCGCTTGCTGACCAACGTGATGTTCACCTGGCTCACCGGCACGGCTGCTTCGTCCGCGTACGTCGGTTACGCGCAGGCGGAAACCTGGGGAGCCGTCGAGAAGAACTCCGGAGTGCCGACGGCGGCGCTGATCTTCGCGCACGACGTCGGGATCCGGCGGTACTCGGAGGACGCCCACACGATCGTGCGGTGGACCGACGTCGATCGCGGCGGGCACTTCGCGGCGTTGGAAGAGCCCGACATCCTGGTCGCGGACGTGCGGGAGTTCTTCCGCTCCCTCAACTGACGAGGGCGGCCGTTTCCCCGAGGAAGCGGCCGTAATCGTCGACTTCGGACTCCAGTCCGGCGAGGGCGGACCGCGGAAGCGAGCCGAAGGGCTCCACGACGACCTTCGTCAGCTTCGCGGTCCGCTTGGTGTGCCACGTTCCGGCGATCCGGCCGTCGATCAGCACGGTCGGCGCGATCATCCCGCCGCCGGAGTTGACGCGGTTCGCCTCGGCCGGGTCGAGGAGCAGCTCTCGGTCACGGTAGCCCAGCAGGTACGTGTCGAAGGCGCCGAGCAGGCGCGGGGGGCACGGGGGAGCGGACAGCTCGGTCTCCGAGAGGGCGAAGGCGTTGCCGACGGGAACGGCGTCCAGTGCCGTGAAAGCCTTGCGGCAGAGGCCGAGTGGGAGCCCGGCCCAGGCGCTGAAGTCCTCGGCGGTCGCGACGCCGTAGGCGGTCAGGTACCGGTGGGCGAGTTCCGTATGCGGCTCGTCCGGCGTGCGGCTCTCGGTGACCCATTCGTCGAGGAGCACGTACGTCGGCTCTGTCCCGTCGTCCTGGCCTCGGCACAACAGCCCGCGGTTGGCCGCGTACGCCAGAATATGGGCGGGTGCCTGAGATTTCGCGTCGAGCGCGATGCCGTCGGCGGCCAAGCCGTCCAGGATCTCCCGGCGGGTGAGTGCCTTGCCCGGCAAGAGATCCTGGAGTTTGCCGAGCGCCCGTTCGCAGAGTTCGTCGGTGAGGTCCAGTTGCCTGCGCCGTCCCTGCCCCGCCTGGGCGTTGCGCGGGCCGAACAGCCGGTTCAGCCAGCGGAGATCAGCCGTCGGCACGAGATGCAGCGTCTTGCGCATCAGCCAAGTGCGCGTCACGGCGTGGGACGCGTCGACGTCCGGAGCGGTCAGCCCCTGGCTACGGGCCCGGATCGCGAGCCGGGCGGCAGGTGTCGACTGTGCTTGGACCGCGGCGACGGAGCCGACCACGGCGAGCACGTCCGCGGCCGGCGCGGTCAGCAGTTGCGCGTGGGCGCGGACGGCACGGATGTCGTTGTCGGACGGCGTCACCCACTGACGATCTCATGAGCGTGCGCCGGTTCGGTGTGCACGACCGCTTCCGCGAGCCGGGGGAGGACTTCACGCAGCCGCGCCTCGACGCGATGGGCCAGGTGATGCGCTTCGGTGACGCTCAGCCCGGCCTCGACCGACACCGCCAGTTCGGCACGCAGGCTGTGCCCGATCCAGCGCATCCGCAGGTCCCGCGTGCCGAGCACGCCGGGAACCTCGGCGGCCGCGCGTTCGGCGCGATCGACGTCGGCGGGGTCGACGGCGTCCATCAGGCGGCGGAAGACCTCCTTGGCCGCGTCGTGCAGGACGAACAGGATGGCGACGGTGATGGCGAGGCCGATGATCGGGTCGGCCATCGGGAAGCCGAACGCGACCCCGGCGGCGCCGAGCACGACCGCGAGCGACGTGAAGCCGTCCGTGCGGGCGTGCAGCCCGTCGGCGACCAGCGCGGCCGACCCGATTTCGCGGCCGACGGTGATCCGGTACCTGGCCACGAGCTCGTTGCCCGCGAAGCCGATGACCCCGGCCGCCGCGACCACCCACAGATGCTGGACCGGGCGCGGATCGAGCAGCCGGGTGACGGACTCGTACCCGGCGAGGAAGGCCGAGGCGGCGATGAGCAGGACGACGAGTACCCCGGCCAGGTCTTCGGCGCGGCCGAGCCCGTAGGTGTAGCGGCGGGTGGCGGCGCGGCGGCCGAGCAGGAAGGCGATGCCGAGCGGGACCGCGGTCAGCGCGTCGGCGAAGTTGTGGATCGTGTCGCCGAGCAGGGCCACCGATCCGGTGATCAGCACGAGCGCGAGCTGGGCGACGGCGGTGACGAACAGGGCGGCGAACGACCAGATCAGCGTCCGGACGCCGCGTTTGCTGGTCTCCAGCGCGGAGTCGACGCGGTCGGCGCTGTCATGGCTGTGCGGAGTCAGGAGGTGCCGGAGACGGCTCTTTGCCGTCCGGTGGCAATGACTGTGCCCGTGCCCGGTCATTGTCCTCACCTCACTGTACTGCTATCTGCGCAGTCATGCAGATACGCAGGTGGAAGGGTAGCGGGTATCCTCCCGGCATGCACGAGTCGGTCCCGGATTTCGAGATGCCCACCGAGGAGCAGGTCCACCTGGCCGCGGAGACGTTCCGGCTGCTCGCGGATCCGACGCGGGTCAAGGTCCTCTGGGCGCTGCTCCAAGGGGAGTCTTCGGTCGCCTGTCTCGCGGACCTGGCGGGCGCGGCGCCGACGGCGGTCAGCCAGCACCTCGCGAAACTGCGGCTCGCCGGTTTGGTCAAGGGGCGTCGCGAGGGGACGTTCGTCTACTACTCGGCGGCCAACGACCACGTCCGCAGCCTGCTCGCGCAGGCCTTGTTCCACGCGGACCACATCGATCGCGACATCCCCGCGCTGCATTCGGCGGGGAAACCCCACCGCCCGGCGACGCGCTGAATCCGGCTACGGTGGAGCCGTGACCCAGTCCTCGTACCCGGCCGCCCTGCGGTGGCTGTTGTTGTGCGCGGTGGCGCTGGGTCTGGTCGGAATGCACCACGTCGTCGCCGAATCCGGGCACGACGCGGGGCACTCCGCCGTCGCGATGGCGGATCCGTGTTGCGCGGACACGCCTTCGCACGACGGTGTTGGACATGATGGACACAGTGGACTGCACCTGTGTCTCGCGGTACTCGCCGCGGTCGTGCTGCTGATCGTCTCCTGGCTGCTCGTCCGGAATGGACGGACGATGGCCACCTGGAAGTCGAGGCGGGGTGGTGGTCCGGCGTCGGGCCGTAATCCGCCGCGCTGGAGACCGGTGCCCGAGAGATTGTCGCTTCTTCGCGTGTTGCGGGTGTGACAGGCGGGTTCGTCCCGCCCTGCCCGAAACCGATTCGAGGAAGAACCATGACCAGCAGGAAACTGGTCGGGGCCGCGCTCGCCGCCCTGGCCTCCTTCGCCGTGCTCACCGGCTGCGCCAGCTCCGACACCGCATCCACCGGGCACCCCGTGTCCACGGTGAAGGCGCCGGATCCCCGGCAGGCAGGCCACAACCAGGCCGACGTCACGTTCGCGCAAGGGATGATCCCGCACCACGAACAGGCGCTCGAGATGGCGAAACTCGTCGACGGCCGCACTCGCAACGCGAAGGTCGTCGACCTGGCCGCGAGGATCCGGAAGGCGCAGGATCCGGAGATCCAGCAGTTGAACGGATTGCTGAAAGGCTGGGGAGTGGCGCCGTCGGGCGAACACTCCGGACACGGCTCGGCGTCCGGCATGATGACCGAGGGTGATCTGGAGAAACTCGGCAAAGCCAAGGACGCCGCGTTCGACAAGCAGTGGCTCGAGATGATGGTCGAACATCACGAAGGCGCGCTCGAGATGGCGAAGACCGCCTTGCAACAGAGCAGCAACGCCGAGGTGAAGGCGTTGGCGCAGAAGGTGATCGACGGTCAGCAGGCCGAGATCGCCGAGATGCGGGCCCTGCTCGGCTGAGCCGGGACGGTGGCGCGGGCTCAGCCGGCCCGCGCCACCGCGATACGTTGCTCGAGTTCTTTCTTGTGGCACAGTTCTTGGCTTCCGGGGTGATGCCGGAAACTGCTGGTGGCTTTCTTTGTGGGAATCTTGCGTCAGCTGGCGCTTAACGTTGCTGTGTAAGGGAATTCTCGTGGATCCGGAAACTGTCGGTGGTGGGTTGTAGCTTGCGGGTGTGGACACACGCAACGCCACTGTGGCGCTACTCAGGGAAGTTACTTCGTCTGCTGTGTTGAGGGAGGTCAATGCTGGGTTGGGGTCGTTGGGGGATGGTGATGCTGTCGATGTGGCGGTGGCGGCGTCGGAGGGGATCGCGCGGTTGGAGGCGGTCCGGTTCCGCGCGCTCGCGCAGCTGGACCGTCACCGCGAAGGTGCCGCCAGTGTGGCGCAGGAGGTCGCGTTCGCACTGTCCGTTGTGGACGGTCACGCAGCGGGCCTCGTCTCCACAGCCGCGGCGCTGACCTCCCGGCTGCCGCGCACGCTGGGGTTGCTGGATCGCGGGCAGGTGGGTGGTTACGGGGCGATGAAGGTCGCCACAGCCACCGCGTGGCTGTCCGACGACGACGCCCGTGCGGTAGACGCCGTCCTGGAGGACCGTCTGCCGGACAGGAATTCGGAGCAGATCCGGAAGGCGGCGAATCACGCGGCGATGATGGCCGACCGTGACGGTGCCGCGCGTCGTGTGGAGCGGCACCGCGCCGGGCGCCGGTTGTCGATCCGGCACGGGGAGACCGGGGTCGCCTCGATCGAGGTCGAAGACGGACCGGTGGAGAAGGTCGCCGCCGCCTACACGCGGATCGATCGTGAGGCACGGGCGCTCAGGACCGGCGGGGAGACCCGCACCCTGGATCAGCTCCGCGCCGACATTGCCCTCGACCTGTTGCTGGGCGGCCAAGGCGGGAAGAGTGAACGGTCCGAGGTGTTCCTTTACATGGACCTCAACACCTACCTCGGGCTGAACGAGGACCCGGCGGAGGTGGCCGGGCATGGGCATATTCCGGCGTCGCTGGCCCGGCACATCGCGTCCGGCCCCGACACGGTGCTGCGGCGGATCATCACCGATCCGCTCTCCGGGCAGGTCCTGGATTTGGGCCGGGACCGGTATCGGCCGACGGCGGGGTTGGGTGAGTTCGTGCGGGTCCGGGACCGGGAATGCCGAAGACCCGGTTGCCACCGTCCCGCCCAAGCCTGCGATCTCGATCATTCGGTGCCGTGGCAGCACGGCGGGCACACCGCCGACACCGACCTGGTCGACTTGTGCCGCCGCGACCACCGCTTGAAAGACGAACCCGGGTGGGTGTACCGGCTCGGGCCGGACGGCACCCTCACCATCACCACACCCACGGGGCAGAGTTACGACAGCTCGCCGCCGCCGCTGCACGAACCCCGCACCGAGGAACCACCACCGTTCTGACTCCGTCGCCGAAAAATGGCCACGGTGCCGCGGCCGCGGTGGTGTGATCGGCGCATTCGTTCTCAGCTTCGTTACCGGAATACGGCTATGGCTGGGTTCCGACGTTTCGGCGTGGCTCGCCGCGCGGCTGTGCTGTGAGATGAGGTCGCCGAAATTCGGCCCTGGCTGAGACCCGAGATCTCGGTGCGGCTGTGGTCGCACCATCCACTACAGGGCAACGGTGCGAAGGTCCGTTGCCGAGATTCGGCTATGGCGCGGTCGTGCGTGTGGCCCGGGGTTCTCGGTGCGGCTGTGGTCGCAACGTCCGTGCTGGGCCGCGCTGCGAAGGTCGGTTGCCGAAAACCGGCTATGGCTCGGTCGTGTGTGCAGGTCCCAGGTTTTCGCTGCGGCTGCGGCTGCACCATCCACTGCAAGGGTCACGGAGCGAGGGTCCGTTGCCGAGCGTCGGCTGTGGTGCTGTCGTATGTGTAGGCCTGGGGTTCTCGGTGCGGCTGTGGTCGCAACGTCCGTGCCGGGCCACGCTGCGAGGTGTCGTTGCCGAAAACCGGCTATGGCTCAGTCGGGTATGCAGGCCCGGGATCGCGGTGCGGACGCGGCTGCACCATCCACTACAGGGCCACGAATCAAAGGTCCATCGCCGAAATTCGGCCACAGCCCGGCGGCACATGCAACCAGCGCGATCTGAGCGCAACGCAGCGACGTCCGCAGCGGCGACTGCCCCGCCGGTGCCCTCCGAAACACCGTCGCCGAAAAACGGCAAAGCCCACTCACAAACGTGTGCCCACCACCGACATGCCCAGCACCAGTTCGTTGGCCGGATCGCAGCCGAGCAGATCCTCGACCAGTTCGTCGCGAAGCGCCGCGGTGAACGTGACGTTCAGTCCCAGCGCGGTCGCCATCAGGTACACGGTCTGGCTCAGGTGGCCGACGTCCATCAGCAGTACCCGATAGGTGCGGCTCACCGGGTACTTCCATTGGTTGCGTTCGATGACGCTGGTGTAGATCAGCAGCGCGCCGGCGTTCCGGGTCCACTGCTGGTCGCCGGCGAGCGCGATCAGTTCGTCGTCGTCGATCTTGCTGTCCAGCGGCGTGAGGCGATGCCGGAAACCGTCGTAGTGGTAGGCACCCTGAAGCAGGCCCTCGACGTTCCTCGCGTAGACGTACACCTCTGTCGGATGCCGGGCTCCGCCCGACGGGCTCGTCTTGAAGATGTTCCCGGTGGTGGCGATGTCGGAATGCGTTTCGGGCCTCGTCGGCCGGGCCGCGGTAAGGAGTGCGCTCAAATTGCGCAGCCGCAAAGGTTCTTCGCCGAACTCGCGGACGCTTCTGCGTTGGGTCAGCGCGTCGCCCAAGGCGATCGCGTTCAAGGGTTCCGGTGACGGTTCGGGCAGCGCTATCGCGTCATGCTCGCCGGAAGGCCTCACCGGAGAGGGCGGAGGGCTGGCCTTCGCCTTCTCCAGCAAGGTTTGCGCCGTCATTTCGCTGGTCGTGAACTCGGTCTCCCGTAAGGAACGGGTGCCGAAGTGAAACGCCCGTGCGGACGTTCCCCAAGGGCCCCAATCTCGAAGGATCTCCTCTTCCCGTTGTTGCCGGGAAGAACCTTTGACCACCAGTACTTCATACCGGATCATCGCTCGCGCGATACGGACGAGCCTTTCCCCGATCTCGGGATTCTCGTCCGCGGAACGGACCGATTCCGGTTCTCGCCAAGAACTGAACCAACGCAGGACGCGTTCGGTTCCTTCGGCGAGTTTCAGCTGGCGATGGCCGAGGTGATCGTCCCAGACGACATCACCATCGGACCAATAGAGCGTTCCGCACGAGGAAACCCTGACCAGCATCGAATGTCTTGTGCCCCAGTCCCCAGTAATACTTTCCGAATACGTCAGGTCATTCAGCGTCGCGAGCGGAAAGGAGGCCCGCCGTGCGGCGGCGGCTCGAACCCACCCCAGGTGCTCTGCGCCTTGTACTCCGCTTCGAGCTCGTACAAGAACTCGTCGTCGTCCTCATCGTGCATGCCGTCGATCCTCTCCGTGAGGGGTTACTCCGGTCAAGCGAATATACCTACGCCAACAGAGTACCGGAGCAGAACCGACAATTACGCCGAGTAATCGTTCAGGCGCTGTTCGAGTTCGCGAACCTCGGGGGCCTCGGAAATGCCGAGATCGGTGTACAGGCGTAATGCGAAGCGGCGATGACGGTCCGCATTCAATCGATCACCGAGAATGTCGAACGCGAACGCCATCTCCTTGTGGGCGATGGGCAGCATGCTGCGATTCCCGGTCGATTCGAGCACTTCGACCGCGGTCGTCAACTGCCTGATCGCGAGCGCGCCGTCACCGAGTCCGCGTGAATTGATGCCGAGGGCGAGAAAACATTCCGCCTCGAGATCGGGTGATTCGTTCTCCTTGGCCAGGCGCAGTGCCTGGTCGAGTTCCTCGGCGGCTTCGGGATAGCGCCTGTTCTCGGTGTGGATCAGCCCGATCCGGTGCCTGGCGCGGGCTTCGATGAGCACGCTGCCGTGGGCATGGGCGGTCTCGCGGACCCAGCCGAGGTGTTCGATCGCCTCGTCCGACTCGCCCTTGAGCCAGTGGGTGACCCCCGAGTTCCCCCTGGCCCGGCACTGCATCCGGATGTCGCCGGTGGTCGATGCCAGTTCGAACACCTCGTTGAACAGCCGGTTCGCTTCGGTGAACTCGTTGAGCCGCCACAGGGTCAGCGCGTACATGTGCAGGGCCTGGTACTCGAGGACCACGTTCCCGGTGACCCGCGCCGCGGACAGGGCGAGGGTCTCCAGCTCCCTGGCCTGCCGGTAGTAGCCGCGGTTGTCGAAGTAGCGCCACACCGCCGAACAGAAGGGCACGAGGTCGGAGTACTGCTGATGGTTGTTCATCGCGACGGCCACCGGCAGCACGTTCTGCCATTGCGCGTCCATCCAGTGCGCCGCCTGGTCGTAGTCGGCGAAGGACTGTCCGAACTCGCTCTTCGGGACCTCGAGGCCGCCCGGCTCGTCTTCGGAGTCCGGATCGATGAACTCCATCGCGGCCGCGACGGTGCTGCGGTAGTAGTCGAACAGCCGCCGCATCATCGCTTCGCGCTGGTGCTCGGGCTCCTCGGCGAGCAGGAGCTCACGACCGTAGCTGCGGAGCAGGTCGTGCATCTCGTACCGGTCCATCGACGGCTGGCGCAGGAGGTTCACGTCGACGAGGCGTTCGGCGAGGCGGCGGGCTTCGCCGAGGTTCACTTCCGCCAAGGCCGCCGTCGAGTGGAGATCGAAAGCGGCGCCGGGATGATGGCTCAGCCGGCGGAACACCCGGCGTTCGGTGTCGGTCAAGTTCAGATAGGACACTCGGAACGCGCCCGCGACGTCGCGTTCGCCGGCGGTGAGCTCGCCGAACCGGTTCCGTTCGTCGCGCAGCTGCCTGGCGACGAAGTCGAGCGTCCACGACGCCCGCGCGCGCAGCCTGCTCGCCGTGACGGCCAGCGCGAGCGGGAGATCACCGCACAGGCTCGCGACCTGGTCGGCCGCGTCCGGGGATTCCCGCCGCAACCGCGAGGGCCCGACGATCCGGCCGAGCAGTTCCACGGCGTCGGCCCGGCTGAACGGTTCCAGCGAGAGCAGTTCGGCGCCGTCGAGGTCCACGAGCCGGGTGCGGCTGGTGATCAGTACGCAACAACTCGCCGAGCCGGGCAGGAGCGGGTTCACCTGCGCCGCCCCGATGGCGTTGTCCAGCACCAAAAGCACGCTTTTGCCGGCGAGGCAGCTCCGGAAGAGCGCCGCGCGCTGGTCGGTCGCGGCGGGAATGTCCGAACCCTGGATGCCGAGCGACCGCAGCAACGCCTCGAGCGCGGCGCCCGGATCGACCGGATCGCCCGCGGGCGAGAACCCTTCGAGGTTCACGAAGAGCTGCCCGTCGGGGAACAGCGGCGCGAGCCGGTGTGCGGCGTGGACGGCCAGCGCGGTCTTGCCGACACCGGGCATCCCGTCGATCGCGATCAGCCTCGGCCCCGCCGAGGAGCCGGCCTGGCCGATCTCGAGGACGGTCCGCAGTTCCGCGGCACGGCCGCCGAACGCGGGCAGGTCCGCGGGAAGCTGCGCGGGGCGGGGGAACAGCGCCTTCTGCGCGTCCGCGTCCTCGCGTCGTCCGCCGGTGTCCATTCCGGCCCGGAGCCCGCCGACGCCGTACCGGACGAGGGCGCCGTCCGTCATCAGTTCGGCGTCGGCGCGCAGGATCTGCTGGTGGAGCGCGCTCAGTTCGGCACTCGGGTCGACACCGAGCTCCTCGGCTAGCGCGACCCTGGTCCGATCGAACGTTCGGAGCGCGTCGGCGCCGCGGCCCGCCCGGTAGAGCGCCAGCATGGTGAGGCACTGCAGGGTCTCGCGCATGGGATGCCAGGCGGCGAGGTCGAAGGCCTCACGAGCCGCCGCTTCGGTTTCCCCGAGCCGGAGCCTCGCGCCGATCAGGAGTTCGCAGGCGGCCAGGCGTTCTTCGTCGAGGCGCCGGGCGGTCTGCTCGATGGCGTCGCCTTCGAGACCGTCGAACGCCGGGCCGCGCCAGAGCGAGAGCGCCTCCGCCAGTTTGGCCGCCGCCTGGGAGATCAGTCCGGCCGACAGGAGTTCGGCGCCCTGGTTGTAACCCGCTTCGAAGCGGACCGAGTCGAGCGAGGCGCTGCTGATGACGACGCGGTACGCCGAGCCGGTGGTGACCACGGCGGACCGGGCGACGCCGAGGTCGTGCCGCAGCCGCGCGATCGCGTTGCTGACCTGGCGGACCGCGGTCTTCGGCGGATTCTCCGGCCACATCGTGCCGATCAGGTACGACACCGGGACCAGCCTGCCCGCGTTGATCAGCAGGGCGGCGAGGAGGCGCTGTTCACGGCGTCCGCCCAGCCGGACGGGGACGCCGTCGACCTCGGCTTCGAGCGGGCCGAGAACGGAGAAGCCGAGCTGGGATGGGCCGCCGGTGGGCGATCCCGCCGAATCGGGTAAACGATCAGCGGTCATATGCGACTATGTCGTCCGAGACCGTGAGCGTGCTCACGCACTACCTCCAGTCCGTTCGGCGGCTGACCGGCACCCTAGCCCACCGCTTCGGCCTCCAGCCACATCGGCGCGGGGGACGCCTTACGGCATTCGGCCTAACGGGCGGTCATCGGGCTGCCCTGGAACCGGTTCGATTCTACGCCCGGCCACTCCTGAACTGCGCGAATGCCCTGTGGTGGAGAGCCGATGTAATTCCGATGCAGGCCCTTGGAAAGCTGAAGGCACAGCTGGCGGATCGGCGCGACGGGGCAGCGCGCCGAACCGCGTGTAGGGGCTCCGCGGCGGTTGGCCTTCGAACTGGGGGTGGCCAACCGCCCTGGTAGCCCTTTCTTCCTGTCACAGGTTGCTCCCAGCAAGGCGCGGCACACTGGACCAAAGAGGAGTGTGCCGTCATGAGTGCTCTAGGTGATCTGCTGGGCTACCTGCTCACCCTGTTCCTGATCGTGCTCATCGTCCGGATGGTGCTCGACTGGGTCGTCACCCTCGCCACCCGTCCGCCCGGCTGGGCCTTCCGCGCCCGCGGGATCGCCCATCGGCTGACCGAGCCCGTGCTGGCGCCGGTCCGCCGTGTGGTGCGCCCGGTGCGGACCGGCGGAGTCGCGTTCGATCTCGCCTTCACCCTCGTGTTCCTCGGGGTCGTTCTCCTGCAGTCCCTCGCGTTCAGCCTCTGACCAGGTGTGATCGGCCGCGATTCCGGGTACCAGCCCGCTGGAGGAGAGGAGTGCCCATGCGTCCGGTCTGGAGCGGTTCGCTTTCGCTCGGTCTGGTGACGGTGCCGGTACGGCTGTACAGCGCGGTCGAGGACCATACGGTGCACTTCCGCCAGTTCCAGCGCGGAACCGAGGACCGCATCCGGTACCGGCGGGTGAACGAGCGCACCGGCAAGGAAGTCGGCTACGAGGACATCGTCAAGGGTTACGAGCTCGACAACGGCGAGTACGTGGTCGTCGAACCCGAGGAACTCGACGAGATCGCCCCCGGCCGGTCCAAGTCGCTCGACATCGAGAGTTTCGTCGAGCTGGACGCCATCGACCCGATGTTCTTCGACAAGACGTATTGGCTCGCGCCCGCGAAGGACGAGTTCGAGCGCCCGTACGCGTTATTGCTCGAGGCGATGGACTCCTCGGGCAAGGCCGGGATCGCCAAGTTCGTCATGCGCGGTCGCGAGTACCTGGCGCTCGTCCGCGCCGGGGACGGCGTGATGGTGCTCAACACCCTGCACTTCGCCGCCGACCTGCGGGATCCCGCCGAGCAGCTGCCGGACCTGCCGGGGAAGGCGAAGGCGCGCGGCAAGGAACTCGACATGGCCGTGAACCTGATCGACGCGATGAGCGACGACTGGCGGCCCGAGGACTACCGCGACACCTACACCGACCGCGTGCGGGACCTGATCAAGGCCAAGAAGAAGGGCGACACCATCACGCCCGCGACCGAACCCGGTGAGCCGACGAAGGTCGTCGACCTGTTCGAGGCCCTGGCGAAGAGCGTGGAGAGCGGGAAGGCCAAGAAGAAGTCCGGGGCGAAGAAGCCGGCCGCGAAGAAGGCCGCGGCAAAGGATTTGTCCTCGCTGTCAAAGGCCGATCTGGACAAGCTGGCACGGGAGCGGAACATCAAGGGGCGCTCGAAGATGACCCGCGCCGGCCTGGAAAAGGCGCTCAAGGCCTCGTGACGACACCCGCCGTCGCCAGTTCGCTCGCGATGGCCTCGATCAGCAGCCGGACGTCCTCGGCCGCCGTCCCGTGCAGCCCTTCGGAAACGATCACCACTTCGGACGTCGTGGCGGAGACCGCGGAGTGCCCGCTCTGCCGGTTCGTCCACCGGCGCGCGTGGGCTTGACCGTCCTCGTCGGCGAAGATCACCTCGCCGGGGTTCGGCTGCTCGACCGTACCGGCGAAGGTCACGTATTTCTCGTCGCCCCGCGCGTGGCGGACTTCCAGAGAGCCACTGATCTTCGCGACGTCGAGCACCGCGACCGGGATGGCGTAGGCGACCGAGACCGCGTTGCAGAGGTCGATCACCGGGTGGATCCGGGGCAGCGTGCCTTCTTTACGGAGCCTGCGCAGCAGCGATTCCGACGCGCAGCGGTACTGCGTCGGCTTCAGGCCCATCTTGGCGAACGCCCGCCGCCAAGCCTGGATCTCGGGGAATTCCGATTCGGGCCCGTCCGCGAGCCGCCGCGTCGCCCGCGCGAGGAACTTCTCGACGTCGACCGGCAGTTCCGGGGTGACACCGGTGGCCCGCAGCGTGCCGACGGCGAGGCCGGGGTGAGCGGCGCGGATTTCCGGGTGGTGCTGGAGTCGCATGCTGAACCTGTCTACTGGGTGGTGAACGCGAGTTTGACACCGAGCGCGGCGAAGGAACCGGCGAAGATCCGCCGGAGCCAGGCGAGCACGCGCGGCCGGGAGAGAACGTGGTGCCGCACGCCGGCGGCGAGGACGCCGTACACGCTGAACACCACGAAGGTCGCCAGCATGAACACCCCGCTCAGCAGCAGCATCCGAGGGATCGAACCGGGCTCGCCCGCCGGGACGAACTGCGGCAGGAACGCGAAGAAGAACAGTGTCAGCTTCGGGTTCAGGACGTTGATCAGCACGCCCGAGGTGATCGTCCGCAGGGTCGACGCGGGTTCGGGATCGCCGTCCACGACGATCGCTTCCCGGTCCTTCAGCGTCGCCCACGCCATGTAGAGCAGGTAGGCGACGCCGAGGTACTTGATGATCTCGAACGCCAACGCGCTCGCGTGCAGCAGCGCCGCGAGGCCGGTGATCGCGGCGATCATGTGCGGGACGATGCCGAGGGTGCACGCCAGCGCGGCGATGACGCTCGCGCGTCTGCCCCGGGCCAGTCCGGCGGAAAGGGTGTAGACCACGCCGGTACCGGGCGTGGCGACCACGACCAGCGTGGTGATCAGGAAGGCGATGCTCACGAGGTCACTGTGCGCGCTTTTTGGTCCGATGGACAGAGCCAAAGTCGAGTGTCTGCACAGGACCAAAGCCCGGCGTGAGGGGTTCACCGGAAGGAGTGGCATGATGCACGCTCGCACGTCGACGAGGAAGGCCTTGGTTTGAGCGCGCGCACTTCCCAGGTGGACGACCTCCGGCTGGTGGCACAACCGAATGCCGTGTTGTGCTCCGAGCTCTTCGTCCGTCTCATCTTGTCGGATTGGTCCTTGCGGCCGTTGCTCGATCAGGCGAAGACCGCCGCCGCCAGATTGGTGGGCACGCTGGTCGACGCGGCCGATCCGAAGGAGCCGCCCTTCCTGACACTGCGCTTGCGCCTGCGGTCGGACGTGCTGGTCATCGAGGTCGACCACGAGGTGGACGGGCTTCCCGTGCCGACGCCCGCACCGGGTGAGCGGACCGGGGTGGCGCCGAGCGAGACCCGCGGCGTGACCTTCTGGTGCGAGCTGCCGCTGCCCGGTGGCCTGTCGGCGGGGCAGGTCCAGCTGCCGAGGCGGGGCGACCGCCGCACCCTGGTGGACGAACCCGTCTCCGGCGAGCCCGTCGGCGCCGATCCCGAAGTCCTGGAACGGCTTTTGACCCGGTTGAGCGGATGGTCCGGCTGATGGCGGCGAAGCGGGTCACCACGCCGGTGCTCGAGATCGAGTACGAACATTCCGGTGAAGCGGGCGGGCCGCCGGTGGTCCTGCTCCACGGCTTTCCGTACGACGTGCGGGCCTACGACGGGGTCGCCGCGCTCCTCGCGGCGGGCGGAGCCTCCGTGTACGTCCCGTATCTCCGGGGGTTCGGCGGAACCCATTTTCTCGACAAGGCGACACCACGCTCCGGGCAGCAGGCCGCCCTCGCGCAGGACCTGCTCGAGTTCATGGACGCGCTGGGGCTGGAGAAGGCCGTTGTCGCGGGGTACGACTGGGGTGGCCGCGCGGCGTGCATCGCGGCGGCGCTCCGGCCCGAGCGTGTGCGCGGGCTGGTCTCGGTGGACGGCTACAACGTCCAGAACCTCGCCTACGCGGGCGAACCCGCGCCGCCGGAGTGGGAACGCACTTACTGGTACCAGTTCTACTTCCACTCCGAGCGCGGCAGGCGCGGGCTGGCGGAGAACCGCGACGAGCTGTGCGCCTTGTTGTGGCGCACCTGGTCGCCGACCTGGACCGGCGCCGACGCGGCGTTCCCGGCCAGCGCTCCCAGCCTCCACAACCCGGACTTCGTCGACGTCGTCATCCACTCCTACCGGCACCGCTTCGGCCTGGTGGAAGGAGATCCGCGGTATCAGGCGCTCGAAGACCTGATCGCGGAGGAGCCGGCGATCACGGTGCCGACGGTGGTGCTGGAAGGCGGGGACGACGGCATCGGCGGCCCGAGCGCGGAGGGCGACCGCGAGTACTTCACCGGGCCGTACGAGCATCGGGTTCTGCCGGGAGTGGGCCACAACGTTCCCCAGGAGGCTCCCGAAGCGTTCGCGGCCGCTGTGGCGTCCCTGCTCGGGTGAGGACGATCACTCGTCAGTGCGCGTGACGAATCCTGATCTTCGTTTGTCCTTCGGACGTACGGCGCACGATCCGGGCGCCACGGACGGAGGAGGACCCGATGTCGTTGGGCGACAAGATCAGCAACAAGGCCGAGGAGTTCGGCGGCAAGGCCAAGGAGACCGCCGGCGACGCCACCGGCAACGACGAATTGCGGGCGGAAGGCCAGGCGGACCAGGCGAAGGCCGGTCTCAAGGGCGCGGTCGAAAACGTGAAGGACGCCGTCGGTGACGCCGCGGACAAGCTCCGCGACACCTTCAAGAAGTAGTGTTTTCCGGGCCGGGGCGGCGGATTTCCGCGCCCCGGCCCGCTTTCAGCCGTGCAGAACGACCGGCAGGCTCGTGAGCCGCGTTCCCTGGATGCCGCCGAGGAACGTCTGCCGGAGTTCGCCGTAGGGCACGGCGAGCCGGGCTTCGGGGAAGTCCGTGCGCAGAACCGTCGCCACCGCCCGCAGTTCGAGCTGCGCGAGCTGGGCGCCGACGCAGAAATGCGGGCCCGCGCCGAAGGTCAGGTCCGGGCCCGGTTTCCTGGCCGGATCGGTGTTGATGCCCTGGATGTCCACGAGCACCGGGGCCTTCGCGGGGAGCCGGATCCCGGCGAGGCCGACCTCCGAGGTCGTGAACCGCCAGAGTGTGAACGGTGCGGGCGGGTGCACCCGGAGGGTTTCCCGGACCAGATGGCTTTCGGCGGCGGTGTCCCCGTTCAAGAGCCGCGAGACGAGGAAGCCGATCGAGGCGTCGGTGGTCAGCTGCCCGGCGAAGATCAACGCGAACAGGTGATACCGCAGGTCCTCTTCGGACGTCTCGGACGGGAGGGTGTCGCGCAGTTCCGTCGCGAGCCCGTTTCGGTTCGGGGTCAACCCCGCGGCGGCGAGGTCCGCGATCGCGGCGATGGCCTTGCCCTGGGCGCCCGGTGCGGGGTCGGACATGCGGCGGCAGGCATCGACGGCGGCGTCGAGCAGGTGGAGCGGGATGCCGAGCAGGTCCAGCAGCACGGTGAGCGGGAAACGGGTGGAGAACCCGTCCATGAGGTCGACCGTGCTGCCGCCGAGGTCCGCCAGCAGTGTCCGTGCGATCCGGTGGATCCGGTCGGACTGTGCCTGGATCCGTTTGGCGCTCAGCAAAGGGGCGTGCGCCCGACGCAGGAGCGTGTGGTCAGAGCCGTCCACTGTGGTGAGCGAGGGCTGTTCGGCGGCGGTCTGTTCGAGCCCGGTCCAGCCTTCGGGGGCGAGCGCGGGATCCTTCGCGAAGCGCGGGTCCGCCAAAACCTCGCGGGCCAGCTTCTCCTCGGTCACGATCCATGCGCTTCCGCCCTCGGGCGCGGCCACTTCGACGAGGGGGCCGGCGGCACGCAGTGCGGGGCGGACAGGGTCGGGTTCGGTGATGCCGCGGGTCGTCGCGGCGAAGGGATCGGGGAGCACAAAAACTCCTTCATGTGAAAGTAGCTTCACCATGAAGGTATATTTGGGGCCGGTAGGTTGTCAAAGCGCACGGATCCGAGGAGGGCTGATGGAGGACGACGTCGTGGCGCGGAGCACGTCGCTGCTGGACGGCCTCCGGAGCTTCGGGGCGAACTACACCGAGTTCACCCGGCGTTTCGCGGACTGGCTCGGCCTGCACGCCACCGACGCCGCCGCGCTGGTGGAGATCCTCTACGCCGAAGACACCGGTTCGCCGTTGTCCCCGGCCCGGCTCGGCGAACGTATCGCGCTGACCTCCGGTGCGACCACGAACCTGCTGAACCGGCTGGAGAACCTCGGTTATGTGGTGCGGACCAGGGAGAACAGCGACCGGCGAAGGGTGACCCTGCGCAGTGGCCCGGACATCCAGGGGCCCGCGCGTGAGTTCTTCGGCCCGTTCAGCGCCGGGCTCGCGGCGCTGGTGGCGGAGTACCCGGCGGAAGAGATCGAACGGTTCGAGGCCTTCCTGCGGCATCTGAAGTCCACAATGGACAGCGTGCTCGAAGAACAGGGTTAGCTCCGGACCAGTCCGATCCGCATTCGGCACCGAATACCTCCCGGACGCCACGGAACCGCGTAGCCGGGCGTCGGGTGAGGTGGAGGCGGCTTGATGGTCGAGGGTGTGCGGACGAGTCCGCGCGGAAGCGGCGGCACCGGAGCGGAGCCTGCCGAGCCGAGTTTGATGCAACGGGTCGCGGCGGGTGACGAACAGGCGTTCGCCGACCTGTACGACGTCGTGGCCGGACCGGTGTGGGGAGTGGTGAACCGGGTCGTCCGCAACGGCACGTTCGCCGAGGAGGTCACCCAAGAGGTCCTGGTGGAGGTCTGGCGGACGGCGGCCCGGTTCAAACCGGGCAAGGGGAGCACGCTGGCCTGGGTGCTCACGATCGCGCACCGGCGGGCGGTGGACCGGGTGCGTTCGCATCAGGCCGCGCTCGACCGGGACGATCGGGCGGGAAGGCTCGACTTCCGCCGGCCGTTCGACGAGGTCGCCGAGTCGACGATCAGCAACCTGGAACAGCAACGGGTGCGCCAGTGCCTGTCCGCGCTGACCGACCTGCAACGGGAATCGGTCGTGCTGGCCTATTACAACGGCTATACGTACCCGGAAGTCGCGGAAGTGCTCAAAACCGCGCCCGGCACGGTGAAGACCCGCATCCGTGATGGCCTGATCCGGTTGCGCGACTGCTTGG
The DNA here is from genome assembly GCF_046548895.1 of Amycolatopsis sp. cmx-4-54. Lineage (NCBI taxonomy): Bacteria > Bacillati > Actinomycetota > Actinomycetes > Pseudonocardiales > Pseudonocardiaceae > Amycolatopsis > Amycolatopsis sp. cmx-4-54. Next base: position 139,471 of record NZ_JAEBEJ010000010.1, on the reverse strand, counting down.
GGGTCGGGCAATGACGGCGGAACTGCACACGCTGACCGGGGCCTACGCCGTGGACGCGGTCCCGGAAGAGGAGGCCGCGGCCTTCAAACGGCACCTGCGGGGTTGCCCCTCGTGCGGCCAGGAGGTCCGGGAGCTCCGGGAGGCCGCCGCGCGTCTGGGGGCGGCTCTCGCCACGCCACCACCGCCGAGGCTCCGGGAGGCGACGCTCACGGAGATCGCCCACACCCGTCAGTGGCCTCCGCTGGTCGCTGTCGCGCGTCGAGGCGGGCCGGCGAAGACACGGATCGCCCTCTGGGGTGCTGCGGTGGCCGCCGTCGGAGCGCTGGTGTTCAGCTTGGTCACCACGACCGCCGATCCGGGAGCGGACCCCGCTCAGCAACAACTGGCTTCGGTGAACGCCGTGCTCACCGCGCCCGACGCCTCGACGGTCAAGGGTGCCGAGCGGGAGACCACCACGGTCGTGACCTCGCGGAGCCAGGGCAAGATCGTCGTACTGGCCGGGGAACTCCCGTCGCCGGCGCCCGGCAAGGCGTATCAGGTCTGGCTCATCGGGGCGAGCGGCGTGCATTCTGCGGGCCTGCTGGCGCCGGACGGTCCACATCGGACACGTCCGGTCCTCGCGGACCTGCCGGGCGGGATCGACCGGGTCGGCATCACCGCGGAACCCGCCGGAGGCTCGCCTGCCCCGACCGTTCCGGCGGTGGTCATGGTGGATCTGGCTAAGCCCCGGTGAGCCGCTCGCAGGCCTGCCAGAGTTCCTGGCGCTGCGCGGCGGTTTCCCGGGTCTTGCCGAAATAATGCGTCGGCCGCTGGACGCGGTCGTGCCAGAACATCCCGTTGTACCGGGCCGGTTCCCGGGCCGCCGCGAGCCAGACGAAGGTGTCGGCGCCCTGCTCGGGATTCCGCAGGATCGGTCGCGTCAGCTTCTGGAACGTCGGAAGAGAGGTCGCGACCCCGGGAGTGTCGGCCCAACCGGGGTGAGCGCTGTGCACGGTGACGCCGGAGCCGTCCAGCCGGTCCGCCCAGAGTTCGGCGAGTACCACCTGCATCCGTTTGGTGCGCGCGTATCCGGCCGCCGGCCTGTACTCATCCAGGCGGTACTGGAGGTCGTCGGTGCGCAGCGGCTGGCCGTACATGCCACCGGAAGCGACCCAGATCACCCGTGCGCCGTCGGCGAGTTTCGGCCGGAGCGACGCGGTGAGCAGATGCGGTCCGAGCACGTGCGTGGCCAGCATGACTTCGTTGCCCTCGGCCGTTTCCGTGCGTTCCGAGGGCATCACTCCGGCGTTGTGCACGAGGACGTCGATCTCACCATCGAGGTCCTCGGCGTAGTCGCGCACGGACGAGATCAGGCTGACGTCGCACTGGTCGACGACGATCCGCGAGCCGGGCGCGGCACGTTCGATCTCGGCGCGGGCGGCGTCGCCGTCACCACGGACCGCGATCCGGACGGTCGCGCCCAGTTTCGCCAGCCCGATGGCCGTCGCCTTCCCCAAACCCGCTTTCGCACCGGTCACCACGGCGACCTTGCCCGCGAGCGCGTCCGGCGCGGGATCCTCGGGCCACCAGTGCCGGCGCAGGAAATACCCGACGTTGCCGTACCCGAGCAAGGTCCGGTCGAGCACGGTGTCGGCGGCTCGGGTGACGACGGACATCCGGGTGCTCCTCAGCGGTCGGAAGGTGGCTGCTCGGCCCACACCGTGTTCCCGGTCCACTCGGCACGGAAACCTGTCACTGGACGCGGGACCCGGCCTTCGTGGAGAAGCGGAACTCGATGGTCGTCGGAAGCTCGCCGAGATCCAACGCCTGGCGCAGCCTCGGCAGGCCCTCCGTGGTGATCCGCTCGCGGATGGTGGCCAGGTCACCGTCCTGTTCGGCGCTCAGCACCACGGCCAGCACCGGCGCGTCCTGGGAGCCGCCGAGCGTGGCGTGCGCGGCGTGGACGCCGGGATAGGTCGCGACCTCGGCGGCGAACGGTTCCACCGCGGTGCTTGCGGCCAGCGTGGTCTCTCCGGTCTCCTGGTCGAAACGCCAGGTGTGGGACTTCGGTTTGCGGACGGGCTGCGCGACGAGCCAGCGCAGCGCCAGCAGTCCGGCCACCAGCGCGACCGCGGCGACGGCGTACCAGACCCATCCGGGCGGCGCGGCGGTGCCGGGGACGAGCGTGGCGCCGGGATCGAGCGGCGGGATCCGGCCGAAATGGGTGCCGACGGCGAACCCGCCGGCGGCGAGCAGCACGATCCCGGTCAGTACCAGCAGGGTGCGGTTCAGCCGGGCGGGGCGGTTGAGGTCGGTCATGACGCGCTCCTGGTGGCCTTGACGCGGACCCGCACGGCCGGGACGGTGGCGGGGCCGATCTGGGAGAGGCGGTGCTCGATGGCCGCGCGGACGGCGTCGGCGAGTCCCGCGGTGTTCGTCCGCCCGGTGGTGACCACCGAGACGATCTTGCTCCGCTTGACCTTCAGCTTCGCCGCCGAGACACCATCCACAGTGGACGCCGCGGCGCGCAGCGTCGACCGATAACTGCGCCGGGAGGCGCCGGAGTCGATGCCTCCTTCGAGCGGCAGCACGGTGGGCCGTCCCGGGACGATCGCGGCGACGAGGAGCAGCAGACCGAGCAGCGCGACCACGCCGCCCGCGATCGCCGGAAGCGGATCACTCCACCGGGTGCCGTGCAGGGCGGACGCGACGGCGTCGTAACTGATCCACGGTTTCTCGCCGAGGATCGTCTGGACCGCGACGATGGCGGCCAGTACGCATCCGGCGAGCACCACGAGGGCGACCAGCACGGCCGGGACACTGCGGCGGGGGCGCCGTTTCATCGGACCCTCCTCGTTTCGGTCTCCGTGGAATGCAGGGCCGTGACGGTGATGTCGACCCGCGTGACGGCCAGGCCCGAGAGTTCGCCGACGCGGCGGATCAGATGCTCTCGCACGCTTTCGGTGGTGGCACGCACGGAAAGCGGGTACTTCACCGACAGCCGGACGTCCAGCGTGGCCGTCGAGCCGGTGACGTGCGCGCTTACCTTGGCGCCCTGGTCGAGGTCTTCACCGCCGACCGCGATCCCGAGCACGCGGGAGGCCGCGCCGCCGACGCCGTCGAGTTCGGTGATCGCCCGGGCGGCGATCCGCTCGACGGCGCCGTCGGCCACGGTCAAGGCGCCGCGCCCGTCCGTTCCGGGCGCGGCGGCGGTCATGGTCGTCATGGCGATCAGCCCCTGTCGCGGCCCGCCAGGGCCGACAGGTCGAGCTTGCCGTCGAGGAACCGGCCCACCAGCAGGCCGAGGACGGCGAGCACGAGGACGACCAGGAAGGCGCCGAAGCCGCCGAACGCGCCGGCCACGCCGAGCACGAGACCGGTCAGCAGGCCGAGATGGGTGGCGTTCATGAACGTTCTCCTTGCAGTCGGGCGCGAACCGGCGCCGGTGGTCACTGGACGCGGGTGGATTCGGTGCTTTCGTCGGTGTCGTCGTCACCCGGGATGTGCACGTCGGACACGTTGATGTTGACCTCGACGACCTCGAGCCCGGTCATCTGCTCGACCGCGCCGATCACGTTGCGGCGCACCGATTTGGCGAGATCCGCGATCGCGACGCCGTATTCGACGACGATCTGCAGGTCGACCGCGGCCTGGCGCTCGCCGACCTCGACGGAGACGCCCTGCCCGGCGGACGCGGTGGCGCCGGGGATGCGCTCGCGCAGGGCGTTGAACGCCCGCACGGCGCCGCCGCCCAGCGCGTGGACACCGCTGATCTCGCGGGTCGCGAGGCCCGCGACCTTCTGCACGACGGTGTCGGCGATCGTGGTCACGCCCTGCGTGGAGACGAGCGCGCTGTTCTCGGCCGGGGCGGCGGAGCTCGAGTTCGGCTTGGCGGTGGTGGCGGTGTTCGTCATCGCGATCTCCTCGGTTCGGATTCCGTTGCCTGCGGTGGAAGTGCTTCACTTCCACACTCCATGGACCCAGCCGCGCGAAGATTGTCACGACCCGATCGTGTGGTCTGGATCTCACCGATCGTGGGTATGTCTTTCGGTCTGGTCCCCTCGGCCGACTACGGTGCCGTCCTTTCAGCCTGTCGACGGTCGTGCGCGGAGTGGGCGCCGGGGTTGGATCGTCCGGTGTCCCGAAGGCAGGAGTTACGAGTGAGCTGGAAGTGCGTGGTGTTGTCGGTCGCGCCGGTCACCGGATGTACCGGAGGCGCAGGCCGCGTCCTGGCCACGACGCGGGCTTTCTGCGCGGCTGAGCGGACCTCTGGCCTTCGCGTGAGTTCTCTGTTAGGAAAGGTTCCTAACTAACGGGAGGCGACATGCGCGGACGTGGTCTGGCGGCGGCGACGGTTCTGGTGGTCCTGTGCGGTGGTTCGGCCGCCGTCGCGGACACCACGACCGCGCGCTCGGCACGCAACATCATCTACCTCCAGGGCGACGGTCTCGGCCTTGGCCAGCGTGACCTGCTTCGCTTGGCGCTCAAGGGCAAGAACGGCAGGCTGGCGATGGACGGGCTCGCGGTCACCGGTCTCGTGCGGACGTCCTCGGACGACCCCGACGAGATCGTCACCGACTCCGCCGCCGCGGCCACCGCCCTCGCGACCGGACACAAGACGCGAAATGGCGCGGTCGGCGTGGATTCCCGCGGGCGCCCGCTGGAGACGATCCTCGAACGAGCGAAGCGCGCGGGGAAATCGACCGGTCTGGTGACGACCGCGCAGGTGACCGGCGCGTCGCCCGCGGCCTTCGCGGCGCACGTCCCCAGCCGGGACTCGCAGAGCGACATCGCGAAGCAGTACATCGAGAACAGCCGCCCCGACGTCCTGCTCGGCGGTGGCGAGGACTGGTGGTATCCGAAGGGGAATCCCGGGCTCTGGCCGGACAAACCGGGGGAGGAGAGCCGCAGTCCGTATGGCAACCTGGTCGAACGCGCCCAGCGAACGGGCTACACCTACGTGCGTGACGGCGACGAACTGCGGAACACCCGGGCGAACCGGATCCTCGGCCTGTTCGCGAACGAGGACATGGTCGACTACGGCCCGGACGGCGTCGGGAAGTACGCGCCACGGGTGCCGCTCCAGCAGATGGCGCGCAAGGCCCTGGACACCCTCTCCAAGAACCCGCGCGGCTTCTTTCTCTTCCTGGAGGAAGAAGGAACCGACGGGATGTCGCACGAGAACAACGCGCACGGCGTGATCGACGCGGGCCGCGCGCTCGACGCCACCGTCGCCGAGGTGATGCGATTCGTCCGCGCGCATCCCGACACCCTGGTGATCATCGGCGGCGATCACGAGACCGGTGGGCTGGCCATCGAGAACTACGACGCCTCCGACACCGACCCCGACCAGGACGGCCCGTTCGACATCCCGGGTTCGAAGCTCCGGTTCACTGTGGACTGGACGACCCACGACCACACCGGCTCCGACACCCCGGTCACCGCCGAAGGCCCGGGCTCCACCCGTTTGGGTGGCACGGTCGAGAACACCGACGTCCACTGGGTGATGCGGTCGGCAAGCGGCCTCTGAACCGGAAAAGGCCACCTCCGGCGACGGAGGTGGCCTTCACGGGGCGTTGGGTCAGCCGATGCTTTCGACGACCGCCTCGGCGACCGCCTTCATCGTGGTCCGGCGGTCCATCGCGGTGCGCTGTATCCAGCGGAACGCGTCCGGCTCGGTGAGCCCCTGACGGCTCATCAGCAACCCCTTGGCGCGGTCGATGACCTTGCGCGTCTCGAGCCGGTCCGTGAGGCCCGCGACCTCGGACTCGAGCGCCTGGAGCTCCGCGAACCGGCTCACGGCCAGCTCGATGGCCGGCACCAGGTCACGCTTGGCGAACGGCTTGACCAGGTACGCCATCGTGCCCGCGTCCCTGGCCCGCTCGACGAGGTCGCGCTGACTGAACGCGGTCAGGATGACGACCGGCGCGATCCGCTCGCCGGTGATCTTGGAGGCGGCCTCGATCCCGTCGAGCTTGGGCATCTTGACGTCGAGAATCACCAGGTCGGGCTTCAGCTCGGTGGCCAGGTTGATGGCCTGCTCGCCATCTCCGGCCTCACCGACCACCTCATAACCCTCTTCACGGAGCATCTCGACGAGATCCAGACGGATGAGGGCCTCATCTTCGGCCACGAGCACCCGCCGCTGGGGTGCGGCGACGGCACCATCGGCCTCGGCAGCCTGCTCGGTCACCGGGGTCCTCCTGAAGGTCGTCGGGCAGTTCGGCTCGCGGTCTGTCCGCGAACCTGAAGCCTACCGGGAACGATCCAGACGGCTAGATGGCGTTCACCACGTCAGACGGCCGTCACACCCCAGGCCCGGCGAACGGTGCGCTCCCGTGATCCCGTAAAGTTCACCGGGCACCGCCCCCGTAGCCCAACTGGCAGAGGCAACGGATTCAAAACCCGTCCAGTGTGAGTTCGAATCTCACCGGGGGCACAGACAACATCCCCACAAGCTCAGGCGCGGCTTCGCGCGGGAGTTCGTGGGAGGGCGTCACGTCGGTGTTCGTTTCCGCTACGTGAGTGATCTCCGGCAGCTGGTCTGCCGGGAGCTTGATCGTGATTGTCGCATGTTCGCCGTCGTCGTGGACAATGATGGCGAGCTGGACGGCTTCGAACAACGCTTGCAGGTACGGTGCCGGCGCCAACGCGAGGTTCATCGACTTTCGGCGGAGGAGCACCACCCCGGACGCTATCCCCGCTGCCGGATCGGCGTCGAGCCGGCTGGCGCCAGCCTCAGGCCGCATCAAATGGCGTGACAAGTCTCGATCCCGACGGTGGGGTACGGTTCCCGGCACCGGCGGAGCCGCAGCCGGTGCGTCATCCACCTGGCGCCGGGAACCACCCACCATCCCTGGGCGGCCTAAGATACCCGGGGCACACCCATCCTGCCCCTGGCCAGGCCGACACCCGCTGATCAGGCCACCACCCGGCCCGGCGGGCTGCAACGGTCGTGAATCGGTTTGCGGCGGATCGGCGGGGGGTAACACGATCGTGGAACAGCTGGTGCGTGGCGCCGACGCCCGGCGTTCTCCTGTCCGGGCTGTCCTTGCCGACGTGTGCACAACCCTCCGACAGCCCCGGACAGGGCTCTTGGTGATCACCGCTGTCCTCCCGGCGTTGGCCACCGCGCAGATCAGCCGGTCCCGTCCCCGCAGAAGGGCCTCCCACGGGACGGGGCCCGGCTGGTCCGTCCCGCGGGAAGCCTCCCCCCTTCGGGCGGAGCCCGGCGGGACAGGGCGTATCCGCGAACCTGCCGGGACCTGGACCGGTGCAGGCTCGAAGTTGACAGGGGGACGAGCTTGAAATCGAAGCGCTGCGAGGTATCAGATGGTGTTGTCGCACCGCATCCGGTTCGTGACGAAAGGGGTGGCGATGTGCAGTCCTGAAGCGACCGTGGCCGAAGACCTCGGTGCGGTGCTGGGTGCGGTCGCGCGCACTCTGCAGGCCGAACCCGACCTCGACACGACTCTCACCGCGATCGTCACGGCCGCCCTGAACCAGGTGACCGGCACCGACTACGCCGGAATCTCCCTGATCGAACGCGGCAAGATCCGCACCGTCGCCCCCACCGACGAGGTGGTGACCGCGATCGACGAGATCCAGTACCGCACCAAGCAGGGCCCGTGCGTGGACGCGATCGTCACCCACGAGATCTACCGCACCGGTGACCTCACCGCCGAGACCCGCTGGCCGGCGTTCACCCCCGCGGCGGCCGCGACCGGGATGCGGTCGATGCTGGCCTACCGGCTGTTCGTCAGCGACACGACCCTCGGCTCACTCAACCTCTACTCCCGCTCCCTCGACGCGTTCAGCGACCAGACCGAACGCGACGGACAGCTGTTCGCCTCCCACGCCGCGATCGCCCTGACCGGCGCCCAGACCGAAGCGCGGCTGCAGGTCGCGCTCGGGCATCGCGACGCCATCGGCATGGCCAAAGGCATCCTGATGGAACGCCACGACATCGACCCGGTGAGCGCGTTCCAGATGCTCGTCGAGTCCTCCCAGACCACCAACATGAAGCTGTACCAGGTCGCCGCCTGGCTGGTCGAGAACCGGCGCGAACTCTCACCCCGCGGCAGCACCGGTTGAGACTGGTCACGAGCGGTGGTGTGGCAGCACCCGACCACGGGTACCAGCACCAAGGCGGTCGGTCGGTTGAGAAAACAGCTTGTCGGCCGCCACACGCTTCCTCATCACTGTTCAGTGGTACGAGTTCTGGAAACTGGCGACTGCGGACAGCAAGATCTCGATCGTGGTGACCTCGGCCAGTGCCTGCCCGAGGTCGATGTCGTCACGCTGCATCCCGCCGGGTTCCGCGTCCAGGAGGGTCAAGACTCCGACGACGTGCTCGCGCCGCCGCATCGGCAGGGGCCTGCGCGGCATGGAATACGCACTCGAGCACCGCAGCGGGTCGGTTATGGTCTTCGCGTGTCGGCGCCAGTACGACGGAGGCGCTCGCGGGCCTCATTCTCCGTCAGTGAGGTGATGGCCTTCCCGATCGCGTGCTGATACTTGGCGTCGTAGGCCCTCGTCCAGACGCCAGCCGCCCACGACCGTTGGAGTTCGCTGGCGCTGAAGTCCCGGCCGCGCGCCTGGCAATACACGTCCAGGAACCGCTCCGTGTCCTCGACGGTGGCTAGTTCGTCCACGCTGACGGTCGAGTAGGTCGAGTACAGCGCGGCGGCGAAGCCGACTAGGACGGCTTCGCTCTCAGCAGTCATGCTGTCCCAGTCATGCACCACCAGCAGCGCGTTCGCGCTCCAGCGCAGGTTGCCGGCAAGCCAGTCGCAGTGGCCGATCACGGCTTCGGATTCGCTGTCTCGCAGCCGGTCACGGGCACGGCGCCCGGCATCGTCGATCCACGCCTGCCCGGCCACTTCATTGAGGTTGACATCAGGGTCTTCCTCCGGGCGCGGCCACAGCCCGTCCCCGGTGTGGTTCCAGGCCGCCCACGACGGTGCCGGATCGAGCGTGGACACCTCGCCCGGACGGGGGGCCAGCCGGATCAGCCGCGCGAACGCCTCAGCGAAGGCTTCGGCGGCGTGGTCCGCGCTCGGGAGCAGCGCACCGCCGGGGACATAGGCCTCCGCGGTGGCGACGTCGCCGCCGAACGGTGCGGCGCCAGTGAGCGGCCGGGGGCAGGGATAACCGGCCTGGAACAGGCGGCGCTGGACTTCGACGCAGGCCGCTATTCGCTTCGAGTCCGGACGAACCTTGACCACGACCTCGCGGCCGTCAGCCAGTCGCAGCCCGAGGACGGCAGACAGGTACCCGGACCTGAACATCTCCTCCGCTGGTGGGCTGCCCAGATGCTGCCTGCACCACCGGGCAAGGCGGACAGGATCGACGGTACGCGGGCGAGGCGACATCAGAGGATCCTCGCATGTACTGGTGGATATCCCGGAGCTCGTATGGCAGGACAACGGGCTGACAGAAGAGGGCACCGTTCAGCTCGTTGCTCGGTGATGACCGGCATGCGGAGGCCAAGGTGCGACACTTCTTCAATGAAGATACGCTTGAATCGATTGTGAAACACAGGCTGGAGGCGGCGCGTGGGGGCTGAAATTCTCGAGTGTGGTCGCAGCCCCGGTGGCCCTCTTGGGTTTCCTCCGCGGTCGCCATCATCGGGGGCTCGCTTCGATGCAGGCGAAGACCGTATACAGCGGACTCACGTTGCCTGCGCGGGCGCCACCATCGTGGCTGTTCGGTCCGGTGTGGACGGCGTTGTACGTCATGATCGCGGTGTCCGGCTGGTTGTTCCGGCGGGCACAGGGAATGTCGGAGTCTGGTTTGGTACTCGGTCGGGTTGCTGCTCAATGCCGCCTGGACACCGTTGTTCTTCGCCGCCGGTGCCTACACCGCGGCGCTGGCCGACATCATCGCCTTGGGCCTCGTGATAGTCGGCACCGTGGTGGTGTTCCATAAGAAATCCCCGCTCGCTGCCGCGCTGCAGCTGCCCTATCCGGCCTGGGTGTTGTTCGCGACGGCGCTCAACGCCGCGATCCTCGTGTGGAACTGACCTGGAGGACTTCATGCTCCGCGTCGAACGCAGTCTGACCGTCGCCACGCCCGCCCCGCTGATCGCCGCCTATCTCGCCGATTTCGGTCACGCCGTCGACTGGGACCCTGGCACCCTGTCCTGCGAGCGCATCGACGACGGCGAGATCAGAGTCGGCACACGATGGCGCAACGTCTCGGAGTTCCGCGGCAAGCGCACCGAGCTGACGTATCGGCTGACCAGACGAGACCCCGGCCGGATCACGTTGGTGGGGAACAACCGCACCGCGACGTCCACCGACGATTTCACCTTGCACCCCGGACCCGCGGCGACCACCGTGCGTTATCAAGCCACGATTGTCTTTCACGGGCTCGCGAAGCTGGCGTCACCGTTTCTCAAGCGCGAGTTCGAGCGTCTGGGCGACGAGGTCGTACCCGTCCTCGCCGCGCGCCTGCAACAGCTCGGTGCCGAGTGACCACCCCGCCTGCCCTGTGGCTGTTCGGCGACCAGCTCGGACCGCACTTCCACAGCACGCCGGAGCATCGTGACCGTGAAGTTCTGCTGATTCGCTCCACCGCCGCCTTCGGACGCCGCCGGTTCCATCGCCAGAAACTGCACCTGATCGAAGCGGGAATGCGGCGGCTGGCCGCCGATCTGGGTAGCCGAGCCCGGATCATCGACGCCGCGACCTACACCGACGGCCTTCGCCGCTTCGGCAAGCCGGTCGTCGTGCACGAGCCGGGCTCGCACGCCGCCGAGGCTCTGGTAAGACGGCTCCACGAGCGGGGACTCGTGGCGGATATTCTGCCGACACCCGGTTTCATCCTGTCCAAACAAGACTTTTCGGCATGGGTCGCGGGCCGGCACCGCTACGTGATGGAGGACTTCTACCGAGATCAGCGTCGCCGCTTCGGAATACTGCTCGAGCCGGACGGAGAGCCCTCGGGCGGGAAGTGGAACTACGACCACGACAACCGCCGCCCACCGCCTGCCCGCTCGACACTGCCGGTGCCGGCCCCATGGCATCCGAAGGAAAATGAGATCGACAAGCAGGTACGAGTCGATCTGGACCGCGCGGAAAGCGAAGGAACGATTCATCCGGTCGGCGTCGACGGCCCACGCCAGTTCGCTGTCGGCCACGCTGAGGCCCATCGTGCCTTGCGCCGCTTTCTGGACCACCGGCTGGCCACTTTCGGTCCTCATCAGGACGCCATGCTCCACGCGGACTGGGCGATGTCGCACGCCCTGCTCTCGGTGCCGCTCAATCATGGCCTGCTCGATCCCCTCGACGTCATCCGGAAAGCCGAAGAACGCTACCGGGACGGGACAGCGCCACTGGCGAGCGTCGAAGGGTTCGTCCGTCAGATCCTCGGCTGGCGGGAGTGGGTATGGCACCTCTACTGGCACCTCGGGCCGGACTACCTGAAGCACAACCGGCTTCGGGCACGGAACAAGCTTCCGGCGTGGTGGCGAGAGCTGGACGCCGACATGGTGGAGGCGGCGTGCCTGCGTACCGCGCTGGCCGGTGTCCGCGATCGCGGCTATGCCCACCACATCGAACGGTTGATGGTGCTGGGCAACCACGCTCTACAGCGTGGTTATGACCCGGCCGAGCTGACCGACTGGTTCGCCACCGCCTTCGTCGACGGCTTTCCCTGGGTGATGCCGGCGAACGTCATTGGGATGAGCCAGTACGCCGACGGCGGTATCGTCGCAACGAAGCCCTATGCGGCAGGCGGCGCATACATCAACCGGATGAGCGACCACTGCGGCGGATGCGTGTTCGACCCGAGAAAGCGCATCGGTGAGAAGGCATGTCCGTTCACCGCCGGGTACTGGGCCTTTCTCGACCGCAATGCCGAACTTTTGCGAGGAAACCCGCGGATGCGGCAGCCGCTCAACGGGTTGAACAGACTGTCCGACCTGGGCGAGGTGGTGGCCCAGGAGAACGACCGACGCCGCGTGTGACGAGGCCGGCCGCGACAGCGCGGCCGCGCTGTCGCCGGACTTGGTTCAGAGAAGATCTATTGCCCGTAGAAGGAAGAACGCGGCGACGCCCAACACCACGACGCCGAGCACGATGTGCGTGACGAACCTGGTACACGCGACGGGATCGGCTGAGGATGTGACAGCCCGGACGTCTGGCCCGCGTCGGGTGGCACGTCCCAGGGTGATACGGAACCACCCGGCTCCAAGCCCGGAACGTCGTCAGGTTCTGGTCCGGGTGCCGTCATGCTGTCCCAGCCTGGCATACCCACCACGGTCGGCAGTCTGACAAAGGCCGTACATTCACAGCTTTCCGGCGCCTGACATGGACGAGGTATTCGACTGTCATGCCCGTGCCCCGCTGACATATTTCGATTTCGCTAGCCGGTTCAACAGGCCGATTCGGCCATGGTTGGGAACCGAGTGGATGGGGTGTCCGGCGAGGCCCCAGTGCCCGAGAAGTGCGTTCGCCGCGGCCCAGCCAGTGGCGGCCGCACGTTCCATCAGAGCGACCGGAAGGTCGATGCGAATGCCGTCGCCCGCGAGGGCCAGCGTCGGGTCAGGCGTCGTCACTGTCGGTCGGCGGGCGAAATCGCCGACCCCGAACAACGGGCAGTCCTCGCGCCACAGCGTGATCTCGCCGACGACACGCGCCTCTCGGATCTCCGGGTAGATCTCGTGGAGGCGTCTCTCCAGGGCCTTCTCCAAGCCGCTCGAGTCCTTTGTGGTCGCCGCGTAGGCATGCAGTTCGACCACCGACCCGCCGGTGCGCTTGGCCCAGCGCAGTGCTTCCCCCTCGTATCGGTGGAGAAGACTGATGTTGTCCAACGGCGGGACGCTGCCCGTGCCGAGAAACGGTGATCGCTTGGCGTCGACCGGCCGGTCGAGCCAAAGCCGTCGGACGAGAAAGGGTGGGGCAGTACGCAATTGACCGATCGTGGCCCGCCAAGCCTCGGTCCCCAAGTCGGGAGAGGCCGTCACGATGTCGCGGAGACCGGCGATGTCGCAGGCGAGAATGATTCCGTCGAACTTCCTCGTCCGATCACTGCTCTGAATCACGAAGCCGTCGGTGGTGGGCTCTATGGCCGTGACAGCCGTAGCGGTACGAATTTCGACGCGACGACTGATGAGATAGCTCGCCAGCGGGTCCCAGAGAGCTTGTGGGAACGGTTCGGTCGGTACGTCGAAGACGAGGCCTTCGCTGGAGCCGAGGAAGTACAGGTGGAACATGGTCGCCAGCTCCGCGGCCGACAGGTCGTGCGGGTCGGCGAAAAAACTGCGGGAGAACACTTCGAACGCGAGGTGTTGCGCCGCGGTCGGGAAGTTGATCGCTTCGAGGAACGAGGACGCGTCGGTGTGGTCGAGCCGGTGATAGGTCTCGGGCACGCTGACCGTCGCCAGCGGAAGGGCGTCGCGCCCGCTGATCCGCAGTAGATCCCTGGGAGTGAAAGTGGGACTTCGCCAGGCGAAGGCGAGCGCGTTCCAGGGCGGGGTGTGTGGCAGCCCGGCGAAGGTGTCGGTGCGGCCGTGCGCATCGAGCAGAGGGTAGTCGGCGAGCGGAGTGAGCCGATCGAGGTGCGGATCGGTGCGCATCAGCAGCGTGCGCAGGTTGTAGTACTGACGGAAGAAGGCGTGGAAACCTCGGCTCATCGTCACCGTGCTGCGGTCGGAGAGCTCTTCTTGCCAGCCGCCGACTCGCCCGCCGAGGTAATCGTCGCGTTCGAAGATGGTGACGTCAACGCCGCGTTCGGCCAGTCCGGTCGCCGCTGTCAAACCGGCGATGCCGCCGCCCACGATCGCCGCGGTTGGACGTCGGCCGAGCTGACCGGCGTCGGCAAGGCCCGGTGACGCCGGATTCGTGACGAGGCGCGGATCGGTTCCGAGAGGTCTGGTCACTGGCTCTCCTGCAGGGCGAGGCCGTCCAGGATCCACCCTTGCCGGCTGGGGACGGTCGCGGCTTGGACTTCACCGATGCCGGCGTCGGTGAGGCGCTGGGTGAACGAGCCGGCTAGGCCACCGGTGTGAAGTAGCTCGCGCAGGTGCCACTGTCGAAGGGGCCGTTCTGAACCAGCGTCAAGTAATCGAGCAATCGTCACCTCGGCGCGTGCAGTAGAGCGGCGTCCGTTTTCGGACCGCCGCACAGCCAAACCGCCTGGGTGAACATCGAGCGGAGGGCATTTACCTCCTTTGTGCGTCGTGAGTGGTGCACCGTGGTTCTCTTTCGCAGAGTTCGAGTAGATGCTGATGGCTCGTGCTGCAAAGGAACCTTGGGCACCGGCAAGTCGACACTCGCCCGAGGCGTCCAGCCAGGGGTGTGGCGGCATCCCTGCCACCGCCCGTGTCGACGCCATCCAACAACCCCTTCTCGCTCATTCGATTCGCAACCGTTTCACACGTGGTGTAGGTTGTCTACTGGATCTGGTGGCATCCTTGCAACCTGGTTGTTGGACAAGAGTCCACGGGTTGCCCCCGGTGCCGCCGAGCTAAACCTGGATCGTTCGCGAATCGACCATGGTTGCTTGGTGGAAGAGGTGGCTGAGCTCGAGCCGTATCTCTTGGGGCCCGGCGCTCGCGCCTGCGGTCGTGTTCCGGATGCTGTCCGGTGGCCGGGCGGAGGCCGTTCCATTGCGGTCTCCACGTGCCGCGGGATATTTCGTCATGCCCTTTTGTGATGCTATTTCTTCGGCTTGCACCGGGATTGCCGAACTAGTTCCCTTCACTTGGGCATGTCGGTCTATCGTGTTCTTGTGATGGTTACGCGGACCGCCGCTTTCTCACGTCTTCTGAGGCAGCCCGGTGCTCTGGCAGCGTGGATTTGTGCTGCTGGAACTGTGCTCTGTCAGATTCTTTACTCGGTCACCGATGCTGGAGCGCGCACTTCGCTGACAGTGTTGACCGTGCTGTTCTTCTCGGCTGCCTCGTTCGCCGACGCCTGGACGCGGGCGGGTGCGCGGGCCGCCGCGACACTCGTCATGGTCGCCGGCGGTGGTGGTCTGCTCGCGGAAGTCGTGGGTCTGCACACCGGGTTGCCGTTCGGGCAGTACCAGTACACCGAGTTGCTCGGCTGGCGGATAGCCGGTGTCCCGGTGCTCATTCCCCTGGCGTGGCTGATGATGGCGTGGCCCGCCTTCCTGGTGGGACGGACGCTGGCCAGGAAGCCTGTCTTCGTCGTCGCGCTGGCGGCGGCCGCACTGGCGGTCTGGGACGTCTTCCTCGATCCGCAAATGGTGGACGAGGGTTACTGGACGTGGGCCTCGCCAAGGCCGTCCTTGCCGGGAGTCGACGGGATCCCTCTGACCAACTTCGCGGGCTGGCTACTTGTCGCGATCATCGTCCAAGCAGCGCTGTACCGCCTGGTTCCCCTGGCGGAAGAACGCGTTCCTGGTTTCCGTGCGGGGCCCGCTCCCACGCTGTACCTCTGGACGTGGTTTTCGTCGGTATGGGCGCATTTCGCGTTCTTCGGCAGACCGTGGGTCGCTGTGGTGGGTGGACTGTTGATGGGTGCGATCGCGGTGCCGTTCGCGATCCACCTGGGACGGGGGCGGCTGTGGGCTCGCGTGTCCGCGTAGTGGTGCGCGCGGCCGCGGTGGCCGCCGCGGTGGGAGCCGGTCATGCCGTGTACAACGCGCGCATCGTCAGGGAACCTCCGCGGAACCCGGCTCGCTGCCAGGAGCCGGTGTCGATACTGCTGCCGCTGCGCGACGAGGCCTCGCGAGTCACGCCGACGTTGCGATCGCTTCTGGCGCAACGCGGTCTCGACGACGTCGAGATTCTCGTGCTCGACGACTGCTCGTCGGATGGAACGGCCGAGGTGGTCCGGCAGGTCGCGCAGGGTGATCCGCGGGTCAAGCTGTTCACCGGCGTCGAGCCTCCCGATGGCATGGTCGGCAAGCCCCACGCTTGTCATCAGCTCGCCGAGCGGGCTCGGGGAAGCGTTGTGGTGTGTATCGACGCGGATGTCGTTCTCGCACCGGACGCCGTGGCGGCAGCTGTTTCCTTGCTACGTGACGCCTCACTCGATGCCGTGTCACCCTTCCCCAGGCAACATGCCGACAGCGTGGGCGCGCGGCTGGTGCAGCCGTTGTTGCAGTGGTCGTGGCTGACCCTGCTTCCGTTGCGCGTCGCGGAACGGTCATCAAGGCCGTCGCTTTCCGCGGCGAACGGCCAATTCTTGATCATCGACGCGTCGATGTTGCGCGAATGCGGTGGATTCCTCTCGGTCGGGCATGAGGTGCTGGACGACATCGCGGTCATGCGCGCGGTCAAAAGAGCCGGCGGCCGTGGTGCGGTCGCGGACGGAAGCCGGGTCGCCGAGTGCACGATGTACGCGAGCTGGCCGGATCTACGAGACGGATACGCCAAATCGCTCTGGTCGGCGACTGGCTCGCTGCCTGGAGCGATCGCGATCTCCACCGCGTTGCTCACCGTCTGGGTGCTGCCCGCGGCAGCTGCCTTGACCGGGTCCAGGGCCGGATTGCTCGGATACCTGGCCGGCGTCGCCGGCCGCGCGGTGGCGGCTCGCCGTACCCAGGGTCGCGTCTGGCCGGACAGCCTCGCGCATCCGCTGTCGGTGCTGACCCTGGTGGGCCTCATCGGCAGATCCTGGTGGGCACGCCGCACCGGACGGCTGGTGTGGAAGAACCGTAACCTGCGATGGGAAATGTCGTGAGCGACGTCGTGGTAGTCGGGGCTGGTATGGGCGGGCTGGCGGCAGCCGCCAGGCTCGCGGCCGGCGGACATTCGGTGACCGTGCTCGAGCGGTCCTCTCACTGCGGCGGCAAGCTGGGTACTTTCAGCCGGGAGGGGTTCACCTTCGACACCGGGCCGTCGTTGCTGACTTTGCCGTCGGTCTATCGTGACCTGTTCGCGGTCACGGGCGCCGATCTCGACGATCTGATCGATATCGAGCCGGTCGATCCCGCCTGTCACTACCGTTTCGCGGACGGCACCGAGCTCGCCGTCCCGCACGATCGCGAGGCCGTGCCGTGTGCTCTCGAGGAGGCGCTGGGCAACGGTGCGGGTACCGAGTGGGCTCACCTCATGCAGGAGGCCGGGCATCTCTGGTCACTTGTCGGCGAAGAGATTCTCCGGCGGCCGTTGGGCGGAGCCCGTGACCTGCTTCGGCACGCCAGCGGGGTCAAAGACCTGCTCGCCATCGCCCCCTGGCGCACCCTGCGCGGCATCGGGCGCGGTCGCCTCAGCGACCCGCGAGCGCGGATGCTGCTGGACCGCTACGCCACCTACACCGGCTCGGACCCGCGCAGACTGCCTGCCGTCATGAGTGTCGTCCCCTTTGTGGAGCAGGAGTTCGGCAGCTGGCACATCCGTGGCGGATTGCACCGCCTCGGCGATGCCCTACTGGGACGCCTTTCGGTGCTCGGGGTCGAAGTCCGGACCCGCAGCGAGGTCACCGCCGTCGAAACCGGTTCGGACGGCGTGCGCGGGGTGCGTCTGGCCGGTGGCGAACGACTGACCGCGCCGATCGTGGTGTGCAACGCGGACGCAACCCGGCTCTACGGTGACCTGCTGAACGACCCGCGTGCTCGTAGGCCCCGTCGCGCGCTCCGGCACGCCGAACCCTCTCTGGCCGGCTTCGTGCTCCTGCTCGCCTTGCGCGGCAAGACACCTGAGCCCAGCCATCACCGTGTCTTGTTCCCCGCCGACTACGACGCCGAATTCGACGCGATCTTCGGTCGATCACCACGGCCGGTGCCGGACCCCACCGTCTACATCTGTTCACCGGACGATCCTGAGCTGCACCCACCAGGCTGCGAATCCTGGTTCGTGCTCGTGAACGCGCCTTGTCACGATCCGGTGTCCGGAGTGGACTGGACGGCGCCCGGATTGGCCGACGCATATGCGGAACGAGTGCTCGACATCCTGGCCGAGCGTGGTCACGATGTCCGAAATCGGCTGCTGTGGAAGCACATCCGCACCCCGGCGGACCTCGAGCGCGAGGCCGGTGCGCCGGGCGGCTCCATCTACGGTTCGTCGTCGAACGGCCCACGCGCCGCCTTGCTCCGCCCCGCCAACGTCAGCCCCGTGCCCGGTCTCTACCTCGCGAGTGGTTCGGCGCATCCAGGCGGTGGGCTCCCGCTGGTGGCGATGTCAGCCGCGATCGTCGCCGACTCGATCGGTCCAGCGAGCGGGAAGCTTTCGCGTCACGCCGATCGAGAGGTGCACCAGCCCGATGAGTGACAACCCGGCCCACACCGCCGCGCAGGTCGACGCCCACGACCAACCCGTCCACGGCGTTCCGGCCGGTGCCAGAGCCGAACCGGCGACCGCGACCACGGCGACGATCAGTCTCGTCGGACGTTCCGCCACCGTGATCGCGCCGGCGCCGCGCATCCCGGCGACCTGGGCGCGCACCCGAAGGTATTCGTGCAGCAGGAGAAGAACGGCGAGCCCGGCGCACCAGCCGAGCGGAGCACCGAGAACGACGAGCACAGCGGTGAAGCACAGTTCGGTGATCCGGTCCGCGAACGCGTCCAGAACGGCCCCAGCAGGACGGGCCTTACCGGTCAATAGCGCGACGGCACCGTCAAGACCGTCGAACAGCCCGGTGGCCACCAGCAACACCATCGACGGCCACAACCATGAACCGCCCGCCGCCGCCAGCACGACCGCGGCCACCGCACATACGACCCCGAAGCCCGTCAGCACGTCCGGAGGCACGCCGAGCACGGGCCGAGCGAGCCCCTGGACTCCGCGCAGCCAACCGACCGCGAGCGGACTGCCGGAGACGTCATGCTCGTGCAGCCGGGACCAGCCGGCCACACCGTCCTCCGGCCGAGTCGCGTCATGAGCGGCGGAACTGTGCGCCGCCGCACCGGCGTCGTGCTCCGTCACACCGCCCGATCTCTGCGGGGTCGTGATCTGTCGCTGTGGGCGGCCGGTGTGACCTTCTTCGCCGTGCTGGCCGTCGTGCCGCTGGCCCTGGTCGCCTTGCGCGGGGCCGCGATCCTCGGATCGCCCGAATTCGTCGCCCACGGCGTCGCCCGATGGGCCGACGCGCTCCCGCCCGACCAGAAACCGGGCGCCGCGCTGCGGGCTCTCACCGCCGCGGCGCTGAATTCCCCGTGGACGACCTTCCTGGTGACCCTGTTGCCCGCCACTTTCTACGGAGAAGGCCTGTACCGAGGACTCGTGCAGGTTTCCGGGCACGCGCCGGGTGCTTTCGTCGGCTGGCGAGGCCGGTTGATGTTCGTCCCCATCCTGCTGCTCAGCCCGACCCTGGCGATCGTGCCGCTCGCCACCGCCGACACCGTGGCCGATCTCTACGTCGGCGGTGGTTGGTCGACTTTCTGGGGCATCACCGTGTCGTTCCACATCGACTGGCTGATCATCGCTCTGGTGACCGGCGTCGTGTTCGTCGGCAGCGCGCCCCGCGGAACCAGGCGCGGGCCGCTCGTGCTCGGCTCGCTGGCCGTGGCGTCGATACTCGCGGGATTCTTCCACGGTTTTCTTCTCTTCCTGGCCATCCCGCTGGACTGGAGCGTTCCGTTCGGCGGTCTGGCCGTGGTCGGCGTGGTGTCTGCCTTGGTCCTCTGGCTCTATCTGCTGCACGTTCTGCTCCTGCTCGGTTTCAGGCTCACGCTGAGTGTTGAAGCAACACACGCGGGATCGGTTCCGAGCACCGAAAACCTGCCCGGAAATCGATGCAGAAACGCGCAATGAGTTCGATCGTTTTCCCAGTTCAGGGTGGGTTTGTCCAGGTGGTGTCCAGGGAGCACCAGTGAAGCGTTGCACGAGCGATCCGACTCGGCCATCATCGGGCGCGTACCGCATGTCCGGTTCTTTCCGGCTTGATGCGGTGGGGGATGAATCGCGGCCAGGCGATCAGTGGTGGGGGAGAGTGACGACACATCCAAGGCCCGGGGTGGCCGACCGGGATTCCTGGTGGACGACGGGGCAGCTCGTCTCGTCGCTCGGACTCTCGCCCGTCGTTTTGCGTACCTGGGACAGCCGATACGGTCTCGGCCCCGCCCGGCGCGCCTCCGGCGGTCAGCGGTTGTACGGACCCCGGGAATGGCAGCGGCTGCGCCGGATGACCTCCCTGGAGCCGGCGGTCGTTCTCTTGTGGTCGATGACCTCCTACACCGCTGACCTGCCTTTGCTCAACGAAGTCGGCAGGCTGAAGATCCCGGCTTGTCCGGCGGGACCGGGTTGGTACTCGTTCCGACCGCGGATCGGCCCGATCGTCAACACCCTCGAAGATGCCATGCGGACGGTATTCCTGCACACACGACGCGTGAGCACGTAAACTACCGGAACGACCCTCCACGGGCGAGCACCTGACACGAATTCGTGTGCTTTGGATCATAAGACGCTCGAAGACGCAGATCGGTTTAGCTGCGTGGGTGTTCAAGACTAGCCGGATGCCGTATCCGTAAGAGCGGACATGACCGGTAGTCAGGTGTCCATCGTGGCGGGAGTTCGCGAGAGGGCGGCACGCTGACGAGGGGCGCCCGGGTATGGGAACGTGGTGCTGAATGGAAGTCGACGAGATGAGCGGCCATGGCGGCTCCCGAGCCGCGGGTTCGTGGACGCCGGGCAAGGTGGCCGACATGCTGGGCATCTCGCCGGTGACGCTTCGGACCTGGGCCACTCGGTACGGCGTCGGCCCAACCTTGCGCGCTGACGGGCGGCATCGCCGCTACTCCGACGCGGACGTCCGCAGATTGCAGCACATGCAGCGGCTCATCGGCCGCGGTATCCGTGCCCGCGAGGCCGCCGCGGCCGCGTTCTCCGGCGCCGACGACGTGGCCCCCGAAGTCTCGGCCGACCGGCGGGTGGACGAACTGGAACAGGCCGCGGAGGATCTCGAGTTCGCGTCGATCGCGGCGCTGCTGGACGAGACCTTGGACGCGCTCGGCGCGGCGGCCATGTGGACCGACGTCCTCCTGCCGATCTTGCGCAACCTCGGCGGGCGCTGGCTTCGGGGTGATGTGTGCTTCGAATCGGAATGGGCGCTCACCAGCGAGGTCTCTCTGGCGCTCCAGCGCTATGTCGCCCGATTCGCCAAAGCGCCCTCGGAACGCGGAGTGCTCATTTCCTGTTGCCCCGACGAGCGGCACAGCCTGCCGGTCGAGGTACTGCGCGCGGTGATGGTCGAGGTCGGTATCCCCGCGGTCTACCTCGGCCAGATGGTGCCCGCGGAGACCATCCTCGGCATGGCCTCCAAGTTGGACCCGGTGCTGATCGTGCTGTGGTCGATGTCCGCGAACACCGTCGACGACCTGGTGTGCCAACGGCTGCAGCGTCGCGGCTTCGAGGTCGTCGTCGCAGGACCAGGCTGGGAAGGACTCAACGTTCATGGCGCTCCGTGGGTCAACGATCTGGCCGGCGCGCTGAACCTCGCCGCCGAGCACCTGGAAGCCTGAATCACGGCCGAGCGGCCGCCTCGGCACGGGACATCATCGTCGCCCGCTGTTGGCGGCGGGCGCGACGGCACGGTAGAGCGCGGGGATGGCGACGGCGAGCTTGTGGCGACGAGGCACTCGCGCGCGCTGGATGAAGACGTTGAGGTCGGCGTCCTCGATGCGATCGAGGATCCCGGAGTACAGACCCAATGCCGTGGCGACGCACGGTCGTGAGACCGGATGATGAAGCATGTCAATTCCCGGTTTCGCTGTCCGGTAGATCCGCCGCGTGATCGCGACTTGATCCGCCAGCGCTCGCCTCACCCGAGCGTCCAGCCTCCGATGCTCGGCACACCAGGCCAGCAGTTCGCGGTCCACGTCGAACGCGGCCAGCTCATCCGCGGGCAGGTACACGCGGCCTCGCTGGATGTCCTCGGCGACGTCGCGCAGGAAGTTGGTGAGCTGGAACGCTTTCCCCAACGCCGCCGCACGCGGCGCGGCCTCGGCTGCCGGGGCGACGATCCCCAGCACCGGCAATACCTGAAGTCTACTTTGGACTTCTGTCTTGTGGTGTCCCGCCGGTCTGGTCGCTGGTCGGTCGGCGTCTGTGTCCCTGATCGTCCTGGTGGTGACTTTCCTGCGTACTAGGGAGTTGACGTTCCTCGGTTCTCTCGTGCTGGTCCGCTTCGCGCTGGGGATCGCCGTCGCCGTGGTGACCGGCGATCCCCGGCTGGAATTGGTCAAGGATCTGGTGATCACCGGCGTGATCGGCGTGATGTTGGCGATTTCGCTAGGTTGGCGACGCCCGATCATCGCGCGGATCCGCCGCGACATCTCGGAGAACCCTGACGTGTTCGACCGCACCTGGTCCTACGGCAAGGCGTTTCGCATCATGCATCGGAGGCTGACGGCGCTCTGGGCCATAATTCTCGTGGTCGAAGCCGGAACTGGCATTCTTGCCGCGTACACCATTCCGCTGACCGCGGCGGTCGTACTCACCACGATCGTGAGTCCGGTCGCGACCCTCGGCTTGATCGGGGTTACGCAGTACTGGGGCTTGCGGGCGAACACGGCAACAGCCGCACCTATGTGGACGAAGGACTCTCGTTGTGCGGCCGCTGCGAACCAGATGTGTGACCTCCGGGAAACGTCGCCGCGGCTGTAGACGCGATTGACGTTGTCAGCGGGTGCCCGGCTCGCAGCGGCTTCCAGATCCTTGGTCCCGCGCCCGGCGATGCGGGTGCGGGCGCGTTTACGAGAACCGCTTCGAATCACGAGGAGGGCGCTGTGAGCAGATTTCGCGCACCGCGTCCGCCAGTCGAGGGTAAACCGGGACGTGCACGTCGAGAGCGAAGATCCGCAGAATTCTCAAGTCTGTCGGCGAGGAGGTGACCAGGGCGAAGCGCCTCCTCTCGCGTCGCGCACGAGCGGCCGCCGCCTCGAGTGCTCGCAGCCCCGCCACGCCGAGGAACGTCACCTTGGACAGATCTAGCACAGTGCAGTCAGGCAGATCCTCGGTCAGTTCTCGTTGCAGCAGCGGAGCCGCGATCGTATCCAGTTCACCGGACATGCTGAGGATCAGCAGATCGGCGGTGTGTTCATGCCTCAGCACGCGTGCCGGTCCGGCCGTGAAAGGCCTGGAATAACAGCCGAGGCGATCGGTGGATGAGGTGGTGAGGAAAGCCTGGGCGGTGTGCTGGGGGTCGACATGCGCGGCGTGTCGATGGGGAGAAGGCATGGCGGAGGTCTCCTCGGAAGAAGCGGGACGAATGCGTTCACAGAGGAAATCCCCGCGATATGCGCGAGGGGTTCGCGGAGCGCGTCGCCAGGCGCACCGCGATCGATCCGGACGGTGCGGGCGGACAATGTCGCCGTTCACGCGAAGCTGCGTTTTGAACCCCACGCACCTTCACCGTACGTCGACGAGATCCTTCCCGCAGCGCCGGAGACCAGGACATTCGGTCAACTGAATCGATTTTGGATCGGTTTGCGCTCTGCTGGAGCGGGGTATGAACCCCGATCAAGGGATACGAACCATGGCCCAGTCGGTCGAAATCCCCGAACACTTCCGTCGGGACGCGTCCAGCGCGCCGGCGGACGACGTAGATCGCGTAGCGGGAAGGTATTGTGGATGACGGAGAGAACGTCGCTGTACCGGACGTCCGCGGTCTCGCGTGCGAGCACGTCCAACGACTGAGCCGGTGGGACCGATCCGGAGATATCGCCTATCCGGGCCTCCGCTGAGCTGGGCGGCGACCTCAATGCGGCGGGCCGGAATCCCGACAAGCTGTACGCCGCGACCTTGGCGACGTGCCTGCACCAGGCGGTCGGTTTGGCTGACGCCGATCACGGTCGTACAGTGCACGCCTCCCGGGAGGAGCCGCAGTACCTGGTGCGCAGCGACAAGAGCGGTGGCGAAGCGGTGCACAATCCCGACGCGCTGGAGAAAGATATGAGCGACGGTGACGTCGTGAACATGACTTCCACCGAACTCGAAAGTGGCTTGGCACTCAGGAGTCCAAAGAGGTCGGTCACGAACTGGGGCCACGATCCGTGCGGCATTCGCTCCCGAGTGGTCTCGGACACCGTGGGCGGACCCGGCCGAGTAAGACCCGTTACGGAACCCTGTCCGCCGGCACCGCCAATAGACCGGTTCTCTCAAGTCCGTGGAAATGTCTCTCCTCTTGGACGCGTACGAGCCGCACGGTGTACCCAGAGCAAAGCGGCGGCGAGAATCATGCCAAAGAAGACTGCTGAGGCATCACCGGCGAAAACCCCGACGGCGACCATGGCGATGGCAGTGAGGTCGGCGAGGAGGAGAACGAACCGCCATCGCCGTGTCTGATTGGCCATGGTCAGTTTCGCGGCCAGCTTGGGGTCGTCGGCGGTGAGCCTGGCTTCAAGGTCGCGAAGTTCGTCGTGACCGGGGTGCGACATGGTCGTCCCTTCGTCGCTGTGTCAGGGTTGCCGTGGTGAAAGAGGACGGACCGCAGGGCCCTCAAGGACGGCGCCGTCGACGTCGAAACGGGAACCGTGGCAGGGGCAGTCCCAGCTGCGTTCGGCGCCATTGAATCGCAGTAGGCAACCGAGGTGGGTGCAGCGCAGGGAAACGGCGTGCAGGGTGCCGCTCCGGTCGCGGTAGACACCTTTCTTGCCCGTGGCGTCGGGAAGAATGCGGGCGCTGTCCACCGGGACGTCCTCGGTGTCTTGCGCGTCGGGTGGGGTCAGCCGGTCGCCGACGAGATCTTTGGCGACTTGCGCGTTCTGCAGTAGCAGGGTCGGCACGCCGCGCAGGCTGAGCCGGTGCGGTGAAAACACTTCGGCGTGCGGGTTGTCTCGGCCGGCAATGCGGTCGGCGAGGATCGCTCCGGCGATGGTGCCCATGGCGAGACCTCATTTGGCGAAGCCGGTGCCCACCCACAGACCGGACGTGCCAGGGAAATAGGAGCCGACCATGGGGAGTCCGTCGTAGGCCTTCGGGTCCTGTGCCGACCAGCGGTGGGTCACTTCGGCGACGTCGAAATGCTGGTGTGCGAAGTCGCTGAGAGCGGTGAAGCGGCTGAAGTCGACACCGGAATCTCCAGCGGAGTGGCTTTGCCCGCCGACGATGAGATGATCACCATGGCGGCTGAGGGACCACGCCGGACTTCCGGCGCTGATCGCCAGGTCTTCGGGCAACTCGCCCGAGCGTAGCCGGGCGGCGACACAGTAGGACCGCTCGGCGTCGAGGCGGGCGAAGAACAGGCCGCGATCCAATATCGGGTAATGAGTGGCCACCACTACCTGCTCCGCCTTCACCGAACCCTCGGTGGTGATCACGTCGAAGGGGGAAGTGGTCGACACGGACGTGACCCGGCTGCGCTCGAACATGCGCCCGCCGTCGGCGAGGAACAGCGCTGCGAGGCCGCGCACGTATTTCGCGGGGTGGAGCAGGACCTGACCGGGCAGGCGCACGGCGCCGAAGGTGCTGAAGGGAACGTCGAGTGTCTCTGTCCAGTGAACCGGGAGGCCGGCTGCTGCCGCGGCGTCGGCTTCCTGGCGTACCGTCTCGCGTTCGTTCTCGGTGTAGGCGAACGTCGCCGCGGGAGCTCGCTGGAGGTCACAGTCGATCGGTTCGGCGAGAGTGGACAGCAATTCGACACCGGCGGTCGCGGCGGCGGCGTAGGCGGTGGCTGTCTCCGCGCCGTGGGTGCGAGTGAGCGTCGTGTACTTCGTCGACTGCAGCGCGGTCACCTTCGCCGTGTTGTTACCGCTGACACCGCGACCGATGGTGTCGGCTTCGAGCAGGGTCACGTCGAAGCCGCGGCGCAGCAGTGACAGCGCGGTGGTGAGTCCGGTGATGCCGCCGCCGATGACGACGACGTCGGCGATATGCCTGCCGGACAGGGGAACGGAGTTGGTCGGATAGGCGTCGTCACGGAGCCAAAGAGACTGTTCGGTTGTCGTGGTCATCGAAGGCCATACCCTTGCTGTAGGGGAGAGGGCAGCACTGACGGCTACCCGGTTCGCCCAATTTGAAACGGTTACGCATCGATTAGGTCGCCTGTGACGCTGTCCGCGGGAGCGCTGGTGTTAGTCGGCGCCCAGCCGAGGCTGTCCCGTGTACGGGTGGTCAGGGACGCGGCGAAGGTAAAGTGGGGCGGCATGTCCGTAGCCGTCGGCCGACCGGGTTGGCCGGCCGGCTGATCGGTCCGGAGGTCCTGTGGCACTCGAACCCGCGTTCTCCGCTGAGGTGTTCCGCCGGTCCGCCGCGCGGACGGACATTTCGCCTCGGCTCGCCCGGGCCGCCGACGCCGTCCGCGAGGGCAAGTTCACCTGGGAGGACGTCGCCGCCGGCACCTGCGAACATCCGCTCGCGCTCGCGTTGTTCGCCCCGAAAGCGAAGGAGAAACTCTGGCCCGCCTTGGCCGTCGTCGAAGCCGAACTCGCCGACGAACAGGAGCACGAGCCTCCCCCGCCGCCACCACGTCCGCGCCGGCCACCCGTCGCTGACCAGGATTTCAGCGAAATCACCTATCTCGAAGACCTCGCCGAACCACCGGGCCATCCGTCTTGGCCGCGGCGGCTTTCCTAGGTCCGGCCGGCTGCGCGGAACACCCCTTCCCGTCCCCGGAATTCCGGTACGTTGACCCGGTCGACGTGTGACATGGAGGGGCGGAATGGCACAGAGTGGTGGTTTCAGTGTCGAGGTGAGGGCGCTTCGGCGCATCGCTTCCGGCAATGGCGACGGCAGCAGGAGCGCGAGCCTGCCCGACGCGTCGGGTGAGATCGGCAGCGCTTCGAAAGAGCTGCGGGATCTATACGTCCAGCCGCAGGGGGCATTCGGCGGCAATGCCGCGGGGGTGGAGCTCGGGAAGAAGCGCAATCACCTTCTCGCGACGTTGATCAGCGGCGGTTTGGCGGTGTCCGAATCACTCGACGAGGCCGCCAGGCGGCTCGACGTGATCGCCGACGCCTACGAGCGCATCGAGCGCGAAATCACCGGAAAGTAGGCGGATCATGTCCTCCGCACCCAGTCAGTACGAATTGACGTTGCTCTATCTGCGGCTGGCCAAGAAGATCCGGGATGAATGGCCGCACGACATCGACACGGTGCCCAACCACGAGTCCGGAATCCTGCTGGGTTTCAACAGGTGGAAGGAGTACGCCATCGAGGGCGACATCGCCTTGTTCGAGCCTTCCGTGGCTTCCGAATCGTTGCTCGGCGCTGTCTTCGCGCGGCGTGAGAGGTTCCGCCGGGCGCAGGAGATCATCCGGACGATCCGGGACATGGAGGTCAGGGACTGGTCCGGGGATGCCGCCACGCAATTCCACAGCTATCTGGGCATGGTGAATGCCTACCTCACCGATTTCATCGGCGAAGGCGTCAAAATCGGTGAACGCCACGGATACCTCCAGCAGGTGTCCTCCGTACTCGACACGATCTATGCCGTCCAGCTCGCGCAGAAGAACGACCTACGGGAGATCGCGCTCGCCCTCGACGCGGCGATCGACCGGATGGACGACGTGAGTGTCGACTACCGGCCCGCGGCGATCTTCGGCCTGAAACTGGCCCTGATCGCGGTCAAGCAGATCCCGAAGGCCGAACTGGTCATCGAAGTCGCGGAACTGATGAGGGAGACCTCGGGCCTGCCTGAGTTCAAGCTCGAACGGGCGGACACCCAGGAGATCACCGGCCACGAGATCATCGGTGTCCTGCAGTCCTTCGACCGGGCTTTCGAGAAGATCGCCACCGCCTATGACGACAGCATCGCCGCGCTGAACCGGCACCTCGGCGAACTGATCACCGAGGTCGAGCGGAACACCGAGCTGACCAAACTGACCGCGTTGCTGGCCAAGGATCTCCCGGCCTGGACCGGCCACGGCGGCAAGTCGCTTCGGGACCTGCTGTCGCTGGGCGAGAACATCCAGCTCCCGGCCATCAACGAACGCGCCGGCGAGGAAAAGGCACCGCCGATCCCCGAGAAGGAGGAGAACCGCCCGCCGGGACCGCCCGGGCCGCCGATCGGGACCTGAAGCATCAATCAGGGCTGACTCAAATCGTCGGAGACGTCCCTCGGCGTCAGCCGCACGCGTGCACCTCCGGACAGGGCATTGGTCCGCGTAGGCACTTCCTTGCCCATCGCCGTATCGCCCGATCGGATGTCAAACGGCGGTGCGCATCATGAAGGGCGAGAACCGGTGCCCTCGGCGGATGCACACTGATCGTCGCCGCGTGCGGCGTCAGCTGGGAATTCAAGCGGGATCACGGTGTCGAGGCCCAGCAGGATCAGTTTGCGCCGCACGGGCCCGGAGGTGATGACACACAGTCGCACGTAGCGGGTGGTGGTGTGGCGCAGCAGCGCCATCAGCGGCGGGACGGCTTCGAAGGACAGGTGCGTAACGGCGGACAGGTCCACGACCACGACGGCGCCGGGCGGGGCGGGCATCGCCGGGTGAAGTGCTTTGGCCATCGTCGCGATGTCGCTGAGCTCGCCAGCGGCTCGCACGGTGAGCACGGGTCGTCGGCCGTGCGCCCGGATCGTGGAGGTGAGGGAGTCGTCAAACCAGTTGGTGGCTGTGGACATCCGCGTGCTCCGTCCTGTCGTTCGACCTGAGCGGCTTCGTGGTGACGCTTCGTGGGCATGAGTCGACTGCTGACTTCCGTCGCCGGGTATTCGTTACTCGTCATCGCGCGGATTGCTTCGGTCCGGCGGCTGCCCGGCTGTTCTCACTTGAAATGGTTATGCGCCGATTCTTCGTTATGAGGTGACTTCCCGACTTTCGCAGTCGGACGCTCGGAGGCGACCGACCAGCAGTTGAAAGGGAACGAAGCTTGTTGATCTACAAGACATCGGTGGCTGCCGCCGGTGACCTGCCTTTGCCGGCAACAGCTGGTGCCGCCGTACTGGCCTGCGTTGGCGTCGACGACGGCATGCCGTTCGTGCGTTAAGCAACCGCGACCGCCGCCGAGCGCCCCGTGCTGCTC
Organism: Amycolatopsis sp. cmx-4-54; assembly: GCF_046548895.1. Lineage (NCBI taxonomy): Bacteria > Bacillati > Actinomycetota > Actinomycetes > Pseudonocardiales > Pseudonocardiaceae > Amycolatopsis > Amycolatopsis sp. cmx-4-54. Next base: position 110,670 of record NZ_JAEBEJ010000010.1, on the reverse strand, counting down.
CTCCATGGTGGCGGCTCTGTGCCTGGCAGTCGGCCTGCCGGTTCGTGTCATCGCGCCCGGTGAGCGCGGCCCTGTAGGACTGAACTCGACCGCCTCCATGAGTCCCTCTTCTCGCAAACGGTCGCTGCCCGAGCGCGGTGCTGTCAGGCGCCGTGTTCGTCGAGGAAGAGACGCTGTTCGGCAGCGGCTTCCCGGTCCTCCGGGCTGTCGCCTCCGAACCCGCCATGCGGCATCGCCTCGAACACGTGCAGTTCGGCCTCCACGCCGGCGCCGCGCAACTTGCGATGCATCCGGACGGTGTTGGAGAGGAACAGATCGCGGGTCCCGCTACGGAGGAACGTGGGTGGGAAGCCGGACAGCTCACCCAGAAGCGGGGAGAGAGACGGATCCCGCAGGTCAGCCCCTGCCGCGTAGAGGGCGTTGGTCGCTCGCAGGCTGCGGAGAACGTTGTCCACGCCTGCCAGGGTCTGGAAGGTGTCGCCGGCCTCGGTGAGGTCGACCTGCGGGGTGTTGAGCACCAGGGCCGCGGGCATCGGCAGCCCGGCGTCTTTGGCGTGCATCAGGAGGGCCGCCGCGATGTTCCCTCCTGCGGAGTCGCCTCCGACGAACACCCGCGATGGATCGCGGTCCCGGACGACGCGCCGGTACACGGCGATCGCGTCGTCAAGCGCGGCAGGGTAGGGATGCAGTGGCGGTAGCCGGTAGTCCAGGCCCCACACGAGCATGCCCATGGACAATGCGGTTCTGGCTGTCGTCGCGCGGCACGCGTCCCCGCCGCCGACCAGGAGACCTCCGGGGTGCATCCAGAGGAACACCGGCTCGTCCGCCTTCTCCTCGACCCCGTGGGGCCTCGCGGCGTACACGGTGGCGCCGTCCACGTCGAGGTCCTCGACGGTGACCGGCAGTCCGGAGATCGGGAACCGCTGGGCCGTGGATCGATTCGCCCGCTCGGCCATCGCGAGCCACGCCTCGGTGTCCTCGGCGGCCGGATAGGACAGCTCGCCGCCGTCGACGGCGAGCCATGTCCGCGCCTGCTCGCTGACCGTGGACGGAGCGGGGAATCTGCGCTCGATCATGACATCGGCTCCTGTCGATGCCACCTTGTCGCCCGTGCCCGGCGGCACAACCGTCTGTCGCTGCATGAGACCTTCTCCTCTCGACCAACGCGACTCATTGGGCGGCGTCGGCGATCATGTTCGTTGCAGGCGCCAGGGTGGGATCGGGCTTCGGGCCATTTCACCCTGGGAAATCGGATGCCGTCAGCGACGTGCGTCTGTCAGAGCAAAACCGTCGGCCGATCACTAAATCGGCAGAGTGGCAAGCGGGCCGAGTTTCCCAGGCCTGCGTACAGGGTAGTCAAGGCTATGAGTGATTACCGCCACGCTGCCGAGATTGACATGCCGGCCAGTGATTTGTTCGCCTATTTGCGTGAGCCGCGCAATTTGCCGCGCTACTTCCCGCAGATGAGTCAGGTCGAGCCGCAGAGCGGTGACACCGTGCACGTCGAAGCGGATGTGCACGGGGAGCATGTGGAAGGTGATGCGTGGTTCAAGGTCGATGAGGAAAATCGCTCGTTGAGCTGGGGGGCCCAAGGGTCGCACGATTACCGGGGCACGCTGTCGATCGAGGACCTCGGTCCTAACGAATGCCGCTTGACCGTCACCTTGAGCAGCGTCCGGGAGGCTGCGGACGAGGAAGTTCGACGTGGCCTGGAGGAGACCGTTGCAGCTCTGGCGCACACCGCCGCCGCGGATTCCGATGTCGAAGCAGCCGAGGAGCAGGGTGGCTGGACCGGGCGCTGACCGTCCTTAAGCGGAAACTCCCACTCGTTCTCGTGTCAAGAGGCCCCGTCCGTCAAACGCCGACGGCTGATCCGATGACTGGAATGCCGCTCTCATCGTGGAGGTCGATGTGAATCCCAAGGCACGCCTGGTTCCCGTTCGCGTCCCGTCGTCCGCGGTGGCGGGAGTCGTTGTGCTGCATGGTGGAGGCAGTCGAGGCGGCGCCTCGATTCCGGTGAGCCCCACACAGCTTTCGGTGCTGCGCCTGATCCCCATCGCGTATCGGGTCGCCCGGCTCGGGCGCGGACGGTTGGCGGTGTGGCGGCTGCTCAACTCGGCGCGCGGATGGGGCGGGGCGCGCACGCCGCTCGACGACGTCCGCTGGGCACTGGAACAGGTTCGCGGTCAGTTGTCACCGGGGGCTCCGATCGGTCTGATCGGACACTCGCTCGGAGGACGGGCGGCGATCTTGAGTTCCCGCGAGGACAACGTGCGTAGTGTTGTCGCGCTGGCGCCGTGGATTCATCCGCGCGATGGCGACGTCGACGCGTCCGGCCGCCGGATGCTGCTCGTGCACGGCTCGGCTGACCGCGTCGCGAGCCCGCAACGAGCGTTGGCTGCGGCCGATCGCCTGTCCCGCACTGCTCGGGTCGGAACGATCCGGGTACAACACGGTGGGCACGCGATGTTGCGCCGCCACCGTGTCTTCGACGGATTGGCCGCCGACTTCACCGCCGCGGTACTACTCGAAGAATCACCCGTCCATTCTCGTGGCGCACTGGCTCAAGTCCTGGCCGGCTCGACTTCTGTCACCATCTGACACAACGACCGACGAGTCGAGCGAAGGCGTGAGGAAACGGCGAGCGCGGTGGTCCCTCGGATGACGTCGAGCATCCCGGCCGGGCCGAAGGTCCACAGGGGTTCTGGCCGATCTGGTTGGCCCAGGGGAAAGAAGAAGCCGGGCACACTTAAGGCGAGGAGGCCAGCGTGATGACCGGAACCACCGATCACGGAAGGAAACCCTGTCGGCGGCGACGCGGAGCCGGTCTTCGGAAAATCGCTTGACGGCGGCGTCAGCCAAGAGGTGGGTTGCCCGTCTTCTGGCCGGACATCAGGCTTTGGCGACGATAGGGCGGTGGTCTGATTCATTACTCGACATTCACATTTACGTGGGAACCAACGACCCAGTGGGTTTTTCCGCGACGGTCGGGCAACTCCGGGACGCGATGTCCCTGGTGGACGAATGAGCGGCGGTGTTCCCCTGGCCGAACCGGACGGCTACCGGGCCGCCAACGACGCGGTGCTGGCCGCCGCATCGGAATGCACGAACGAGCTCTGAGCGGCTGCGCTGTGCGCCTTCGCCTGCAGAGTAGGACTCGTCCCGCCGTCGTCCGCCGCTCAGACGATGTGTGCAAGGTTCCCGCGATCCTGCCGGCCCCGCGGGGTGCTGGCGGCGTTGTCTACCGGCGAGCGTTGAATGCTCAACGGTATCCACCATCTCGGTCCACCGCCTCGCGGGGTCGTTGAGTCCTAGGCTTCCATGCTGTCACGGGCAGGAATCCCGCTACGGAGATTGCCGTGCAGCGGCGGCCGCGTGACCGAAACGTCGTGATTCGGTCACGCCACGATGGAACGCGAAGTCGGCAACGGCCGCTGGGGACGTTCCTGGATGGCTTGGTCCAGTCGCGGATAGACCGGTACGGCGAGGTCGACCGCCAACAGCCGCAGCGGGCGCAGAACTGGAACGGTGTCGGCGACTATTCCCAGCCAGCGCCCTTCGGCGTCAGCCCTGCCCGCCGCCGCCATCAGCACCCGTAGCCCTGAGGTGCCCAGAAACGACACGTCGGCGAGATCCAGAATGATCATCGGTGGCAGGGCCCCGGCCAATACGTGCTGTGCGGCGGGAACACTGAGGTGGTCGAACTCGCCGACGATGGTGACGACAAGGAGACCGGCAGAATGACGATGCTCGGCGATCCGTAAGGAAGCGGCACACGGGCGGGGCGAGACCCGAGGGGCATCCTCGGCGCTCGGTGCCGGGTGCGGGAGTGTGTGCACAGTCCGTTCTGGACGTGCGGACGCGCTGGGCATGGGAACTCCTGGGGAAGGCTTGGACGCCGCTTGTCCGGAGAAAGAATCCACCCAGCACATGAACGGACGGAATGCGTCAACGTGTTGCCAGGCGGCACAGGATCTGAGGTGGCGTACGGGCTGCGCGATCGCTCACGCGGGCTGGGACTGAACCTCGCGCAACCGCCACCGTAACCCAAAGTGCATCGTATGCGCAACGATTTAGGCAGCTCGGTCAGCCGGCTGGCGGCACCGGCTTCTCAAGCTGTCGTCTTCGGTGCACTCGGACGGTCGACCACCTTACGGGAGTTGTCTCATCAGGACTGACCCAGTCGGGATAGGGGTGGCTGAGATTCGTCGCGTGTTGTGTTCCACGAACGCGATTGAGTCGTTGAATTCGCGGTACCGTCGTGGGTGCGGGCACGTGGTCATTTCCCGGCGGAGCAGGCTGCGTTAAAGTGTTTGTATCTGGTCACCCGGAGCCTGGACCCGACCGGCACCGGGCAAGCCCGGTGGACGAAGCGATGGAAACCCGCGCTGAACGCTTTCTCGATCACCTTCAGTGACCGCTGGCCGGGCGCTGAGACCTACTGACAACCACGGCCGGAAGGACCGTTCGCGCTACAGTCCCCCCGTCGGGGAGATAACGGTATGTGGTCGCCCGGTGCGTTGCGGTTCCAGGTGGTTCCGGCTCTGGTGGCGATCTTGGTGAGGTGACTGGGTGGTAGCCGAGGGCGTCGGCGACGACTGGGGCGGGCATGGTGAGCACGTGCTGCTGGATGGCTGCGGTGCGCCCGGTTGTGGTGAGGACGCTGAGCTTGGTCACCAGCGCGCCGAGCGATCTGGGGTGCCTCGGTTGACCGGCGCGTCGGCCGGGAGACAGCCAGTGAGAGTTCGGGTTGGTGGCGGTGTTCATGTTGTCCCGTTGGCCGATCCAGGCCAGGAGCAGTTTCACGACCGGCGCCGGGACCGGTGAGGGCGGTTCGTCGAGGCGGAGCAGGACTTGGTCGCCGTCGCGGGTGAGGTCGTCGACGGTGAGCCGGACGATTCGGCTGAGCGGTTGTGCGTAGAGCAGCACGATCACAGCGGCGACCCGGGACCGCAGTGGCAGGTCGTGTCCGGTGAGCAGGCGGCTCAGCAGCGCGATCCGCTCAGGTTCGGGCAGCGGGGCTTTGCGGGTGACCGTTTGAGCAGGCAGCCGCAGCGGTTTGGCGAGCTTGCTGGCGATGGCCCAGAGCAGGAACCCGCGAAGCCGGCCCCGTTCTTGCTCACTGCGTCCGGCGTGCCAGGCGTCGACGTCGGCCTGGCAGCAGGTTTCCAGGGGCGGTCGCGGTTGGAAAGCCAGCCACAGCCAGTGGAAGAACAAGGTCGAGGGCAGCACTCGCGCGGCCAGTACGCATTACACCAAGGCCGACGCCATCGACAAGGGCCGCGTCATGGCGCGGGAACGCAAGGTCGAACACTTCATCCGCAACCAGAACGGCCAGGTCGGCGAGCGCAACACTTACGGTCATGACCCTCGCAACGTCCCCGGATGAGCGCTCGACGACGAGCCTGAAGGACGCGCATCTGTTTAGCCCGGTCCGGGAGTGGATATTCTTGACGCGGGTGTTGTTCAGAGGAGAGCGGCGCTCTGGTCCCGCCGGTGCAGCCCTGCGTCCGGCGGGACGAATTTCCTCTCCCCGAAGGCTGAGCCTGTGTCGGCCTTCGCGTCTTGAGCACTCGTATTACGACAGCCTCGCCACAACGCCTCGATGCGGGCATGACCGGAACGATTTTCCCTTTCCGACCGGACCCGTTCCCCTGTCGTCGCCGCGACTGCGCACGTGAAATGGACACTGCACGGTGCCAACCTCCTCGGGGCTCGCCGTGTCCGGGGACATCGGCTCGGCCGACGGCTTGAACGTGCTCTCTGGGACACGTCGCCGTACTTACCGTGCTGGATTTGTCCAGGTTCCTTTCGCGGCAGAGCCGGAATCAGTGACCTCGAATCCGCAAGTCCCGTGCGAGGCTCGAACGGCGCGGCATCGGGGTCGTCGCTGGGAACCGGACGGTGCTGCGCACGCGTACCTGTCAGGTGCGATCCGCGAACCTCCCTCTGTCTGCCGACCGGGTGCCGCACTGGCCTCGTGCCCGTTCGTCAGCCCCTGTGGATACCGGCGAGTTCGGAGCGGCCGTGGATGGTTAGTCCTGGGTGCAGCGGGCAACCAAGGGGTTCCGCCGGTCGTGACCGGCCGGTGTCCCGACGGAGAGGTTCAGTGATGTTTCGGCACACGAAGTTGTTGCAGTTCGAGGCGAAGCCGGAGAAGCCGGACGCGGTGTACGCGCGGAAGCTTCAGGAGTTGATCGGGGGCGCGTTCGGTGAGATGTCGGTGACGATGCAGTACTTGTTCCAGGGGTGGAATTGCCGGATCGAGGGCAAGTACAAGGATCTGATCATGGATACGGCGACCGAGGAGATCGGGCACGTGGAGATGCTCGCGACCATGGTCGCCCGATTGCTGGATGGTGCTCCGGCCACGGTCACCGCGGAAGCGGTGAAAGACCCGGTGATGGCCGCGACGCTCGGCGGGATGGATGTCCAGCAGGCGATCGTCGGGGGCGGTGGGGCTCTGCCGGCGGATTCGAACGGTTACCCGTGGAACGGGCGGTACATCGTCGCGTCAGGGAACCTGCTCGCCGACTTCCGCGCCAACGTGGCCGCCGAAGCCCAAGGCCGGTTGCAGACCGCACGGTTGTACAACATGACCGACGATCCGGGTGTGAAGGCGATGCTGCAATTCAACCTGGCCCGAGACACCGTGCACCAGAAGCAGTGGCTCGCCGCGATCGAGGAACTGCAGGCCGACGGCATCGAAGGCGACATCGCCCCGTCGGCGTTGCTCGACGAGGAGAACCAGGACCACAACAACACCATCTGGCACCTCTCCGACGGCCCGGACGGAGCCAAGGGCGGCTGGAGTGCCGGTCCTGAGGGGATTGAGTACTTGAAGGATCCCGAGGCCCTTGGCGGACCCGGCACCGCGCCTCCGCCGGATCCCGCCCTTTACGGCACCTACGACACGGCGCAGGACAAACTCGCCAAGTAGCTCGTTGAGCGCATGAAGGCCACCTTGAGAAAGGCAAGCTCTCGAGGTGGCCTTCATGCGGGGTATCGGCCGCGGGCGGGCGTCAAGGCCGGAAAACGGCGCGTACGCAGCCGTCCTTTTTGTTTTTGAACAAGTCGTATCCATGGGGCGCGTCATCCAGCGGCAGCACGTGCGTGGCGAGGTGGCCGGTCGAGAGTTCGCCCTTCGCGAGGCGGTCTAGCAACATGGGGATGTAGCGCTGGCCGTGCTGCTGCGCGCCGCGAAGGGTGAGTCCCTTGTTCATGACGGCGCCGAGAGGGAATTTGTCGACGAAACCGGCGAACACCCCGAGGACGAAGACCGTGCCGCCCTTGCGGCAGTTGTGGATGGCTTCGCGGACGGCGATGGGCCGGTCGGTCTCCAGCTTCAGTTTGCTCTTGACCTGGTCATAGACGTGCTGCGGGCCGAAACTATGCGCTTCGCAGCCGACCGCTTCGATGCACACGTCCGGGCCGCGGCCACCGGTCGCTTCGCGCAACGCGGCGCCGACGTCGGTGTTCTCGTAGTCCAGGGTCTCCACCCCGAAGACCCGCTCGGCCTGCGCGAGCCGGTAGCCGAACCGGTCGATAACGAAGACCCGCTCCGCGCCGAGGAGTTGGGCCGCGCGGGCGGCCATCTGGCCGACCGCGCCGCAGCCCCATACGGCGACCACGTCGCCGGGCCGGACGCCGCCGAGATCGGCTCCCATCCAGCCCGTCGGTACCGAATCCGAGGCGAACAACGCGCTCAGATCGCTGACGCCTTCGGGGATGGGGATGGCGGTGTGGTCGGCGAACGGTACCCGGACGTATTCGGCGTGGCTGCCCTTGAACCCGCCCATCGCGTGGGAATAGCCGAAGATGCCGCCGGGGTCGGCGCCCCACAGGCCCTGGGTGATGCCCGGGTTGGTGTTGGTGTTGTCGCACAACGACCACAGGTCCCGGCGACAGTACCAGCATTCACCGCAGCCGATGAACGAGCACACCACCACCCGGTCGCCCGCCTTGTGCCGGGTCACTCCCGGCCCGGTCTCCACGACCTCGCCCATGAATTCGTGCCCGATCACGTCTCCGGCCTGCATGAAGGGGATGTGCCCGGTCAGCAGATGCAGATCGGAGCCGCAGGAGGTGCTGAGCCCGACCTTCAGGATGAGGTCCTTGTCGTTCTGGATACGCGGATCCGGGACGTTCTGAACCCGGACGTCATTGACGCCTTCCCAGCAGAGTGCCTTCACAGCCGGCCACCTTTCTGCGCGTTGCGCGTCACTAGTTGCAGGACCTTGCCCGCCGGGCCGGGATGAGTGGACGGGGGATCCGCCTCCAGCACGATTCCGGTTTCGAGAAGGGACTTCGCCTTGCGCAGGGCGGAACGCAGATCCGCGCGGGAAACCTTGTCCCCGGTCGGGCGGGCACGTAATTCGGTGCCCTTGTCCCCGGCGGCGGGCACGATGCGGATTTCGACCCCGTCGCCCAATCCGGCCAGCGGGGCCGGCAGTGAGGCGACCGGGCCCACGTCTTCGGGCGAGCGGTTGACCGTCACGGCGAGCCAATGCTCATCGTGGTCCGCTGCCCGGCCGCGCGACACCTGGCGCAGTCTGCGGATGACGCTGAAGGCGACCACCCCGACGCTTCCGACGACGGCCGCGGTGGCTGCTCGTGCTTTGCTCATTCGTCTGCTTTCCTGGAGCAGTGGTGTCGCCGGCGGACCCGATCAGTCCGGCGGCGGTGGGGTGCGGATCTCGTCGGGCACGGAACCGCCGGCGAAATCGGCCGAGATGCCCAGCCCTTCGGCGTAGTCGATGCTGTCCGGACGTGCATCGCCGGACCGCTCCTCCCGCTCACGGTCGGCGCTCTCCGCCAGCTCATCGGCGTCTGGCCGCTCCTCAGCCAACCGCTCACCGAGCGGAGCGGGATGGGCTTGCTCCCACGGGGTCATGCCGTACTTCGTCACCCCGGTCCAGTGCTCCGGCGGGTCCATGCCTTCTTCCAGCGGATCGACGCGCAGGCGGTCTTCGTCGAGATCCTCGGCGCTGCTCAGCGCCGCCGGATCGGTTTCGACCTGGTCGGGGGCGCCGGTGTCCTGTGGAGCGGCGTAGGACTGGTCGTTCTCGGACATGGTTCTCCTTTCGCGACGTGAGGGGTCAGCGGCCGAGGGCGTCGCGGATGGCGTCGCGGGCCCGGTCCATGATCGCGACAGGCGGGCCGAGCAGGAGGTTCGCCGTCGCGCTCTCGACCCCGGGATGGGGTCGGGTCGGCGCGATCGCCTCCGCCACGCGGACGGTCGCGGCCATCGCACGCAGCCTCTCCGGCCCGTGCGCCGCCCGGAGCAGCGGGAACTCCTCTTGCTCTTCGTGTTCGGCGTGCGCGAGAACGTCCTCGCGCAGCTGGACCAGCAACGTGTCGAAGCCCTCGGCCTCCGGGCCCATCTCGGTCAAGGTGACCAGCAGTCGCTTGGCGCGGTGTTCCTCGCCGATACGGGCGTCCACGACGTGTTCACCGCCCTGAAGGTCACGCACTTCGGGATGGACCACCTCTTCTTCGGCGGTCTCGTGCACCGCCAGCAATCGCACCAGATCGCGGAACAAGTCCCGGCGCCGTTCGCCCTCGGCGATCTCCAATTCGGTGAACAACAGCCGGATTTCGTCGTGCTGGCGGTGCAGCAGGGCGATGACGTCTTCGTTGTGATTGTCGGCCACGGATTCTTCCCTCTTGTCCGGCGACGGTATTCGGTTACCACTGGGTTCCCGCATCGCCGTGCTTCACACCTCACCGCGGAAGGTGTGGGAACCAAGAAGCCGGGTACACGCCTGCGTCACCCCCGGGGAGAAGAACAGGTAGCGCGATGACCCAGACGCCGGCACGGCCACTACCGATCCAGCACGCACCCCGTCGGACAACCAGGCGGGGAAACGCCCTGCTGAAGTTGATGAGGACGACCGATCCGAAGACGATCGGCGTGATGTACATGGTCACGTCGTTCGGGTTCTTCCTGATCGGCGGCCTGACCGCGTTGCTGATGCGCGGAGAACTCGCGCGTCCTGGTCTGCAGTTCCTCTCGCCGGAGCAGTACAACCAGCTGTTCACCATGCACGGCACGATCATGCTGTTGCTCTACGCAACGCCGAATGTGTTCGCGTTCGCGAACTTCCTGGTGCCGTTGCAGATCGGCTCGCCGGACGTGGCGTTCCCCCGGTTGAACGCCTTCTCCTACTGGCTGTACCTGTTCGGCGCGATGATCGTCCTCGGCGGTTACCTGACGCCCGGTGGGCCGCCGGACTTCGGCTGGACCGCCTACACGCCGTTGTCCACCGCGGTGCACTCAGCGGGGGTCGGCGGTGATCTGTGGATCGCGGGGCTGATCGTGACGGGCCTGGGCACGATCCTCGGGGCGGTAAACATGATCACCACGATCGTGTGCCTGCGCTGCCCGGGGATGCTGATGTGGCGGATGCCGATCTTCACCTGGAACATTTTCTTCACCAGCATCCTCATCCTGATGGCGTTCCCGATCCTCACCGCGGCCCTGTTCGGGCTGATGGCCGACCGGCACCTCGGGGCGCACGTGTTCAATCCGACCAACGGCGGCGCCATCCTGTGGCAGCACCTGTTCTGGTTCTTCGGCCACCCCGAGGTGTACATCATCGCCTTGCCCTATTTCGGCATCGTCAGCGAGATCATCCCGGTGTTCAGCCGAAAACCGCTGTTCGGCTACAAGCTCATGGTCTGGGCCACCGTCGGCATCACCGCCTTGTCAGCCGCGGTGTGGGCGCACCACATGTTCGCCACCGGCGCGGTGCTGTTGCCGTTCTTCTCCATCATGACCTTCCTCATCGCGGTGCCGACCGGGATCAAGTTCTTCAATTGGATCGGCACGATGTGGAAGGGGCAGCTCACCTTCGAGTCACCGATGCTGTGGTCGATCGGTTTCCTGGTGACGTTCCTGCTCGGCGGGCTGACCGGCATCATCCTCGCGTCGCCGCCGCTGGACTTCCACGTACACGACAGCTATTTCGTGGTCGCGCACTTCCACTACGTGCTGTTCGGCACCATCGTGTTCGCCACCTTCGCCGGAATCTACTTCTGGTTCCCCAAGATCACCGGACGGATGCTGAACGAACCACTCGCGAAATGGCATTTCTGGACCACGTTCATCGGCTTCCACGCGACGTTCCTCGTCCAGCACTGGCTCGGCAACGCCGGCATGCCCCGCCGCTACGCCGACTACCTGCACAGCGACCAGTTCACCGGGATGCACATGGCCTCGACGATCGGCTCGTTCCTGCTCGGCCTCTCAGTGCTGCCGTTCATCTGGAACGTGTTCAGAAGCTACCGCTACGGTGAACCGGTGGACGTCGACGATCCGTGGGGTTTCGGCAACTCACTGGAATGGGCCACCACCAGCCCGCCACCCCGGCACAACTTCTACGAACTGCCCCGCATCCGCTCCGAACGCCCCGCCTTCGAACTGCACTACCCCCACATGATCGAACGCATGCGCGACGAAGCCCACCGCGGTCCCGGCCACCCCGACGGCATGGCCGATCCGGCAGAACTCGCCGCCGCGGCCACCCAGCCCGACGACCAAGGACCCAGCACCGACGCCCGCGGCCGCTGACCGGATGCAGGCGAGTCCACCCCTCGCGTAGCCACGGGATCACCAGCACGTCGAAAGTCCCGGCTCCCGAACCACGACAGCAGTACAGTCCGATACCGGAATCAGTCGATGAACCAAACCTGCGAAATCGCTGTCGCCGTGCACCGCGTCATATCCGCCCGTCCCCGTCACAAGCTGAACGAACGGACGTGCGCAATCCTTATTTCCAGGCCGCCAGGAGTGATCGGTCGGGCGTGCTGCGGATGCCGCTTTCCGCCGTATCCGTACCTGCCGCCGACGAGCCGCCGGAACCGGGGAGGAATCGAAAGGGGTGACTCTAGTTTCTGGCGTGACGCTGCGGGAGGGCCAGTGTGAACGTCCCCCAGGGCTGGAACCCGGGGACGCGTCGAGCCGTCCCCGCCCGACCGCGAAAGCGGTGCGGGCGGTGCTGACCGAGACCCGAAGATCCGTGCTGGGCCTTGTGCACCGGTCGAATGTTCGGCAGCAGGACGGAGGGGCCCGGGACAAGATCAGCCACGCGACGACCGTCTCGGCAACAGCGGCAACTCGGATTCACGGGCGTCTGTGCCGACGCGCCCAAAGCCAAGGACCTCGACCAAGAAAGCCCGGTCCCAAGCCGCACATCCGGGTTGAAGCGTCTCCCAGATATCCAGGCGTGCCCAACCCGGTACCAGCACCACCATCTGACCTTCGGCGCGGTCGAACCCGGGTTCGAAGCTGCGTATTCGCCGTCCCCGCACGGTGTCCCACCGTTCGCGGTGAGCCGCGCACGAGTCGTAAGGCATCGGCGAATCCATCTTCTCGAAGCAGGGACCTCCGCGGGCGAACCGTTCCTGTCGCACTCCCTGGCCGCCGTGCCGGGCGAGGAGCTGCTTGATCAGAACACTGTCCCTATCGTCGTCACTTCGACGACCGAGAAGCGTACTACCGGGCTAGAGCCTGTCTTGTCTACTGACGACGCCGCGTCGGTTTGCGCGCTCGAGGTGCATGCACAAGGCGATCCCGGCCACGAGAAACCCCGGAAGTATCACTGTCAGCTGGACGATCAGTCCGATCACGACGAGAACTAGGGCCAGCAGGTCAGCGCCAAGGCTGGCGATCAACCAGCCATCCCGTAGCGGAAGGGCCACTTCACCGAAAGTTTCACGGACCCATGCGGCGTCAGCGTTGCGCATTGTGCGTTCGATGGCCCGTAAAGCACGTTTCTCGGCGCGCGTGATCATTTTGCTCCAAAGAGCACTCGATGCGATCGGCTCGGCGAGGCCGAGTACCCGTCCCATCCAGGTCTATCCACGCTCTACGAAAAGTTCCGGGTGCGGTCGCGCCCCTGCCAGAAGCAACCGAGAGTGCCACCCATGAGCGACGGCCGGACTCGTGGTCATCGGAAGAACGGCCGAGCCACGGAGGAGGACGATTCGCAGGAGCAGTGTCCTCTGTAGATGGGCGCCGATCCGTTCCACCGGCCGGAGCTCTCGACAACGATCGAGCTGAAGGTTGCCAGGCGATGAACCGGCGCCGCGGCCTCGGCCCAAAGAAGTGGATGGGCGGTGGAGCGCGAGTCGGCGAGGCTCCCTATGGTGTTCTCGGGCGGTCGTCGGGTTGAACGTCAGCAGATCGGGTATGCCAAAGTTGACCCGGTCATCGGACCAAGTGCCAAGGGAGGTGTGCCGGAGATGTCCTCTGATTTCCCGCGCACGGGTGAGCCGTCGGGTGACGGGCCGGTGATCGACGAGTTGACCGCGGATCATCTGGCGACTGTCTTCGCGCGCATGTCCGGTTTGCTGCTGTCGTCCGAGAAGGTGGACACGGCTCTGAAGCTGATCACCGCGCTGGCGGTCGAGATGGTGCCGGGGACGACCGGAGCGGGAATCAGCGTGCTGGATCGACGGGGTCAGCGGGAGACCGCGGCAGCGACGGACGAGGTGGTCGAGCGGGCGGACGCGTTGCAGTACCAGCTCGGCCGCGGCCCGTGCCTGACCGCGTGGGCGGATCGCAAGATCGTGAGAGTCGACGACCTCGCGCAGGACGAGCGGTGGCCGTCCTGGTCGCGTCCGGCGGCCGCGCTGGGACTGCGGTCGGCGTTGAGCGCGCCGATGGTGGCCGGCTCCGAGCCGCTGGGCGCGCTGAAGGTCTATGCCACTCAGCCACATGCCTATGCGGAGCGAGAGGAACACCTCCTCACCATGTTCGCTTCTCAGGCGGCCATGCTCATCAGCAATCTGCGGACCGCGCGGGACGCCGAGCGGATCAGCGCCCAAGCGGCGAAGATTTTGCACGGTCGCGAGGTGGTCAAGTTGGCCAAGGGCATCGTCATGGCTCGTGACGGCGTCGACGAACGTGCAGCGTTTCTCACGCTGGCTCAGATGGCTGAGCAACAGCGCACCACGCTCCGCGAGACCGCCGAGCGGCTGGCCCAATCCACGGTGCGGCGGCTGCGATGAGCAGCCAACCCTGTTCGACAACGCGGGCTGAGTTGCACGGTGAACTGCGGTGAAAAAGAATCATTCCGGTGACCGTGCAGCCGAGCAACAGCGCAGCGCGGCTTTGGCGTTCAAGCATGCCGACTTATCACTCGAGGACCTATGGCTGCGGTACTTCGGAGCCGGCGGTGAGGCCGGGCTTATCGACATTGACGGCTATGTGCACGGGCTGTCCGACCTGCCACCGCTCGAACGCGACACGCTGGCCCTCGCGTTGAACGAACGCCTGGACGAGCTGACCTGGGCGCACCGGGCCAGCTTCAGCCGTCGGATCCGGGACAGCCTCCCGAGAAGCGCTCCGTTCGAGGCCTTGGTGCGACTGCTAGAAGGCACTGAACTCGCTCCGCCCGACCGGCTCGCCGCCGTGGCGGAAACCGCCGCCACCGCGCTCGGCGTGCGGGTCGGCATCTACCTCGTCGATTACGACCAACTGCGCCTCCATCCCCTGGACGCCCCGAAGGACGGAGCCTCCGCGGAGCACTTTCGCCGCGCCTCACCTGAAGGGCAGGGCGAGACTTCGGATCGCCCGGCGCCGCTCGGTACACCGTCATCGGGGCGGGAAACGCTCGATATCGATGCCACGCTCGCCGGTCGTGCGTTCCGGCAGATCCAGATTCTGCCGTCGGAGGCACGTGGGCGACCTTGCCTGTGGGTGCCGCTGTTGGACGGGGCGGAACGTCTCGGCGTCCTCGAGGTCGAGGTGGACGAGGTCGAGGACCTCTATGACCCCGGACTGCGCGTGCAATGCCGGTGGCTGTCCATGCTGCTCGGGCACATGGTCACCCTGCTGTCGCAGTACGGGGACGAACTGGACCGGGTCCGGCTGCGGACCCGCCGGACGGTCAACGCGGAACTGGTGTGGTCGTTGTTGCCGCCATTGACCGCCGGAGTAGACAGTTTCGTCGTGACTGGTGTGGTCGAACCTCGAGACAGTGTCAGCGGTGACGCCTTCGACTACGCTCTGTCCGAGACCACGGCGAGCCTGATCGTGCTGGACGCGGTCGGGCACGACCTGCGCAGCGGCCTCATCGCCGCCGCCGCACTATCCGCCTACCGCAGTGCACGCCACGCAGGCCATGGCCTTTTCGAACAAGCCCGGACGATCGACGAAACCATCAGCAGCCACTTCGGCGACGCCGCGTTCGCCACCGCCGTGCTCGTCGAACTCGACCTCGCCACGGGACGCCTGCGCTACATCAGCGCCGGACATCCCCATCCCTTGGTCATGCGCGCCGGGAAGATCGTGAAGCCTTTGACTGCGGGCCGCTGCCGTCCGCTCGGCCTCGGCTTGGGCGACCTCGAAGTCGGCGAGGAGATCCTGGAACCGGACGACTGGCTGATCCTCTATACCGACGGCATCACCGAAGCCCGCGACCACACCGGCGAATTTTTCGGCGAACCGCGCCTCCGGGACTTCCTGCGCAGGGAGGCCGCCGCGGGCAATCCACCACCCGAAACCGCCCGCCGGCTCACGAAAGCCGTCCTCCGTCACCAGAACGGCGCGCTGCAGGACGACGCCACCGTCCTGCTAGCTCGCTGGACGCGTCCCTCCGCCGTCACCCCTTGAACAGCCGAGCGCCTTCCCGAAGGCGCCGGTAAAGGGGCGTCTTCGAGCGACAGTGTGACAGGGCCGCTTCCGGCGAACTGGTGCGGTACCGCCCACCGGCGTTCCTGACCGGCGAGAATGATCCCCAGCTGAACGTCGCCTCAACCTGCGGTGGCAGGTCAACGATCGCCCACTGGGTGAGGCCGAGGTAGCTGCCGCCGAACTGCCTTATCGATTCACCGATCCAGCATTGCTCGATCGCCCAGCCCAGGGCGCACGATGGCGACGGCCGCACCGACCCCCGGGCAGGGGCGGACACTGTGGTCCCCGCCGGAAGTCGGCCAGAACCAGAGCGGGCCAGAGCTGGTGGCGCACGCTGAGAGGTAAAGGCCCCTCACTGGACGCCTATACCTCCGCCAGCCCGGTCCACGTGGACGACCTCGCCTGCCACAGTGGTAGCTGGCCCGGCTTCACCGACGCCGCCTGCGGTCAGGTCGGCGCTGTCGACGCCTTTCCCCTGCGCACCGCCACCGTCACCCTCGGCACCCTCACCCTCTACCGGCGAGGACCAGGCCCCCTGCCCGCCGCGCATCTCGCCGACGCCCGCGCGTCCGCCGACATGGCCACCGTCGTGCTGCTAGCCGATGCCGGCACCGATATCACCGACCATATCGCCACCAGCACCGACGACCTCCACATCGCCGTCGGCGTCCCTCGCCGCCGCGCTGAACATCAGCACCGATGAGGCCCACGCTTGCTTGCGCGCCAACGCCTACTCCACCGGCCGTACCCTCACCGACATCGCCCGCGACATTCTCGCTCGGCACCTCCACCCACCTCGGGACCCCTGACAAGTCACGCCGGCCGCGGAGCCTAGGGATCGCGCCCCGCAGCCGGGCCGAAGGTGGAGGCACCACCGAGCTGGGCCTTGAGTCAGGGGTTGAGTGGCATGATCCCGACGAGGCAGGCGTGCCGGCCGATTCGGGTCCCGAGGACGGTGACGTCGTGGTCTACGACTTGGGCGTCACTCGCGGACCAGCGTGCCGGCACGAGGGCGAACAACACTCGCCGCTGACGTCGGGCCGCGCGGACCCACGCCGCGGGAGCGTCGAAGGTTCCGGTTCCGACGGACAATCTGTCACCGCCGACCACCATGCTCACTGACGGGGGCGATTCCGTCAGCTCGACCGAGCATCCCGCGGCCAGTGGCCACAGTCCGTACTCCCATTCCCACGGTGACGGCGTCTTCATACCCGCCGCCGCCAGCAGCGCGGACAGCGCCCGGTGATCATGGTGATTCGATGGCTGCAAAAGCAGTATCGGGTAGGGGTCGCATTCGCCGTAGACGATGACTTCCAGTTGCCAGCGAGAGGGGAGTGACTGGCGCATCGTTTCTCCTCGGGCAGCGATGTCGGTCGCGGCTCACCGCGAGGGGTCTTCGCCGCGGTCGGCGGCGCCCCCGGGGTCCCCGCCGAGACCGCGGTGCACGTGGCCGTGGCGGGCAGCGGCTTCCAGCGCGGCGATCTCCTCGGGCGGGTCGGGCCGCAGGAAACTGCCGGGAACGGCATGCCCGGCAGCGCCGAGCTTGTTCGGTTTCTTCGGCACGGCTGTGCCTTGATAGTCCAGCTCGCGGTGATGGCCGCTGCCGTCATCCGGAGCGAGTGGCTGGTGGATCTCCAGGAATGTGCCCGCCGGGGTACGGGTGATGATGCCGGTCTCGATACCGTGTTCCAGGACTTCGCGATCGGAGCGTTGCAACCCGAGACATACGGCGTAAGTGATGAGGTATGCCGCCGGCGGGGCGATCAAGAGCCCGATTCTGCCGGCCCAGGTCGTGGCGTTGAGCGAGATGTCGAATTGCAGGGCGACGATGTCGTTGACCGCCGAAAGTGTCAGGACGCTGTAGAAGGCGAGTGCCATCATGCCGATGCCGGTACGGACGGGGATGTCACGTGGACGCTGCACGAGATTGTGGTGCGCGGTGTCGCCGGAGAGTCGCCGTTCCAGCCATGGATAAGAGATCAGCGCTCCGATGAGCAGGGTGATGCCGATGACTCCAGCGAAGAAGACCGGGGGCACGGTGTAATCACCGAGGTAGAGCTCCCACGGCGGATACAGCCGTAGCAGGCCGTCGGCCCAGCCCATATACCAGTCGGGTTGCGAGCCGGCGGACACCTTCGCCGGATGATAAGGACCGAGTTGCCAGATCGGGTTGATCTGGAAAAGCCCGGACATTATGGCCAGGATCCCGGTGACCACGGCGAAGAACGCTCCGCCCTTCACTGCGAAAACGGGCATGATGCGGACGCCGACGACGTTGGTTTCCTTGCGCTTCACGCCAGGGAATTGAGTATGTTTCTGGTACCAGACCAGCGCCAGGTGTATCGCGACCAACGCCAGCATGATGCCTGGCAGCACCAGGATATGAATCGTGTAGAGCCGCGGGATGATGATGTCTCCGGGGAACTCACCGCCGAAAAGTGCCCAGTGCAGCCACGTTCCGATGACCGGTATGGAAAGGACGATACCGGACAACGTGGCGCGAAGTCCGGTTCCGGACAACAGGTCGTCGGGCAATGAGTAGCCGAAGAACCCTTCAAACATTCCGAGGACCAGCAACAGTACACCGACGACCCAGTTCGCCTCACGCGGGCGCCGGAACGCACCGGTGAAAAAAACGCGGAGCATGTGCACTGTCATCGCGGCCACGAAAACCAGAGCGGCCCAGTGGTGCAGCTGCCGGACGAACAGGCCGCCGCGAACCTCGAAGGAGATGTCGAGCGTGGTCGCGAACGCCCGTGACATCTCGACGCCCCGCAGACCGGTGTAGCTACCGTTGTAGACGACTTCTTGCATGGAGGGGTCGAAGAACAGGGTGAGGTACACGCCCGACAGCAGCAGGAGGATGAAGCTGTAGAGCGCTACTTCTCCGAGGAGGAACGACCAGTGCGTCGGAAACACTTTGTTGAGTTGGCGGCGCAACCCGCCCGCGGCGTGCAGACGGTCGTCCGCCCACTCGCCCGCACTGCCGAGGGCGCGCCGTCCCCGGCCGGCTCCACGGGTGGGGGCAGGTACTTCACGGGCGTCCATCGGTCTCCATTCAGCGGCGTCGCGAAGCGTTTACCCGCCAACCGGTCCCGCAACCCCGGCACTCGCAGGAGTTTCGCTGGCGGTCGGCATGGTTTCGGGTCCCCGCCGATCCGGACATCGGGTCGATTGACACACACCGCGCGCCGCTCGGGCGCGGAAGGGTTCGCGCGATCGTCCACATTGTCCGGTCGTCATGTATCGACCAGAAGGATCTTGCGGCGCCGAGGCGGGGACGTCGTGTGCCGGTCCGGCGGCGGGTCAGCGGCCGGGGCTGTCCGCAGGGCGCTTCGGTGTCAATTCCCGGATGGCATCGGCCAGCAGCGGATACACCGGGACGCGCACGTCGAGCGCGAACAGCCGAAAGATCCGCAGCACAGGTGCGGCGGCGGTGACCACACCTATCCGACGGCGTTCGGAGACCGCACGGGCGGCGGCGATCTCGAGGGCGCGAAGCCCGGCCACGCCCAGGAACGTCACTCGCGACAAATCGAGCACCGTGACGGCGGGTAACGGCCGGTCCAAATTCTGCTCCAGTAAGGGCGAGGTCGCTTTGTCCAGCTCGCCGGACACGGTGAGAATGAGCAGATCGGTGCCGAGCGAGTTCTCCCAGACGCGAGTCGACGCCGGGGAAAGAGGCCGCTGGTAGGAACGCAGCCCTCCCCTGACGGCGCTCAGGACGTGAGCGGCGTGATCATTGTTGCGGTAGGGCAACGGAAACGGAGGCATCTTTGGTCTCCCGGGGAAGCGGGACGACACGGGACCTGCAACGGGCCTGCACAAGGCACTTCGCGGGACGCATCGCCAGGCCACACCCGAAACAGTCGAGGGTGTGGCAGGCGGAAATCGGCGTTGGTGACGCGAAGCTGCGGCTTGAACCCCACGCACGATCACCGTAACGCCGTTCGATGCTTCTCCACAAGGGTTTTGCGAAACTATGACCAGGCGCGGATCGATAGGGGATCGATTTTTCACGCCTCGGCCACACCCTCGATGGCCGTCTGCTGTTTCCTCGCCGCTTCGAGTACATCGAAAGAGTGGCGCGCCTGCCCGCTTCGCCGGTGCTCCGATTGCCCTCGTCTCGTCTGGGTTATCGGACCGATGCCAAATAGTGTTGATGCGCTCCTGGCTCTCTCCGTCGAGCAGCGCGTTCACGGCAAGGTCGCCGTTCGGTCCGACGGCCTGGGAAGTTCTGCGCTCGCGGCGAGCCGGTGCGGCGGTTCGCTGTGCCTTACATCAGCAGAACTCTTTCCTCCGAGTGCCGATCCTTGCTGGACCGCAGATCTCCGCGGGCACCTCCCGAAGAGGGATGACGAGCGGTGTCGCTTTTCTGTAGACCGAGCGTGACCTCATTGTGACGACTGTTCTGTTTGGGTGTCCTTTTGCCGGGTATCACTTGGCATCAAGCACGGTTTTCGTGATCTTGATTCATCGTCTCGACCGATACAGGCAAGACGAACGTTGCAGGAGGACTGATCATGACCCGTAGCACCGGGCCCACCCGGGCCGCCCGCACCTCCGCGCAAACGATCGCCGCGGCGGTCGGAGTGGTGTTTCTTGTCGTCGGGATCGGCGGATTCATTCCCGGCGTGACGACCAATTACGAACAGCTCTCTTTCGCCGGGCACCATTCGACGGCTTTGTTGCTGGGAATTTTCATGGTGTCCATATTGCACAACATCGTGCACCTTCTCTTCGGTGTCGCCGGACTGATCCTCGCCCGTACTCCGCGCGGCGCGGTCGGTTACCTCATCGGCGGTGGAGTGATCTACCTGGTGCTGTGGCTCTACGGCTTGGTGATCGACCATGAGTCCACCGCGAACTTCGTACCGGTCAACACTGCCGACAACTGGCTGCACCTCGGCCTCGGCGTCGGCATGATCGCCCTAGGAGCGGGCGCCGTCGCCGCGGCCCGCCCCCGCACCGCGCCGCGCAACGCCTGAGCCACAGCAGCGATCGCGGCCTGCCAAGCCGCGTGGGTGAGGACATCCCGTGCCTCACCCACGCGGCGCCACCATCGGTCCAAGAATCACCGCGAGGGCGCGGTAACGGAGCACGGTCGAGGTGGGAGCCGACTTCGTCTGAGTGTTTCTGCGCCGCCGTGAATCACTGTGACCAACCGCTCTCGTCCGCTCCTCATCCACGATGAGGACGACCAAGCCAGCCTCATACGACCGATATACCCCTGTGGGCGGCGCGGCACGAGGTCGGCTACTGGACCATCTTCCGTGGCGGGACACCGTGATAAGCCCGCAATCGGGCAGTGACCTGTCCTACTCCACCGCTTCCCGGAAATCATAGGGAACGATGCGGTCATTTGCTCCCAGGCGACCCGGGGTGGCGGAATGAGATCCAGCATGAAGAAAGCATTCTGATTTTTATCGCCGGCTTCACGGTTCTGTCGATCGCCCGTACTCGAAAGCCGCCCCACTCGCGGGACGGGACCGGGCGAGGTGGACCGGTATGCATACGTCAGCGTGGAAACCCATCATGCGCCGCATCGGCCGGAATCGAACATGACGGTCGACCCGGCAACGGGTCAAGCCACCTGCGTAGGGAAAACATAGAAACGCGCAGACGCGCCACGCCGATGAAGGACACCTGCGACAGGCCGAGAACAGTGTGCGCGGGCATGGACTGAGCCACGGCGGACCGCGACAGTGGGGCGGCGGCGTGTCCTGGCTGCGTGGGTGAGTCCGTGCCATTCGCGCTCGACGCGCTGTCGGTCGGTTGTCTTGTAGAGCTTGATGCAGATCGGCGTGGTCCTGTGGTCCAGGCGAAGACGTCGTTTTGCGGCCCCCGTCTAGGGCCCGCAGCCGGTTTTCGTCGAGCGTGGCGCCAGCGCGTCGTATCAGGCCGCCCGGGCGGAGCGCAGGTGGGCGAGAAGGTCGGTGGGTACGACGTCGCGGTGGCGGTTCGCCGAGCGGTCATCATTCGGGCTCCGGTGTGAGAGCGGGAGGTCGGCGGGACAGGCGTCAGGCGTCAGCTCGCGAGCCACCTGAGCCAACGGACGAGCAGAGGAACGCACCAAAGCGACCGCGTCCTGACGAAACTGCTCGGGATACTTCGATGAATGAGACACAGGAACATCCTTCCCCAGGCCGAAGCCAAGGATGAGAGTGTCCGGTCCGCAGGGGGAACCTCAGTGTGAGCTGCGGGTCGGCGTTGTGTCGTGTCTGGGTGTGGCAGGCTCGTTTGGTTAGCTTGTGCCTACTTGCCGTCGTTTGACAACTCTGGGATAGCGACGTCGTCGCCGGCGTGGGTTCGGGTGTGCGGCTATCTCGTGAATAGCCTCCCGATAGGCATCGTTGTAGTCATTCGGGGGAAATCCGCGCCGTCGATGATGGGCGGGGGCGTGATCCACATCGGCGTAGCTGACTGAGCAGAGGTTGGCCCGAGTGGAGTGAGCCGAAGGCATGGTCCGTTCAAGCTCATCCCGGCAGCTTTGATGGCTTGGCGTCACGCTGGTTCGCGCCTTTTCAAGCGGACATCGATGCCCTCCGAGAATCACCCACAGCGGCGCGCGCCCGGCTACGCAGGGTTCACAATGCCCTCGTTGACCGCGATATCCCCAGAGGAGTAGCCGGGAAAGGCGGCTTGTTGGACGGCTGGGAACCACCGGCTTGTAGCGCGGCCCCCTCGCATCTGCTGACCTGGGCGATCAGTACACCCGCCGAGAGCAGACGCGGTGGGGGCAGGAGTGCGGCGGCCGGTGAAGGGGAGAAGTCGTCCCCGGCCGCCGCTTCCCTCTTCCGGGCCGCGCGGGGTGCCCCACACCACGCGGTCAGGTCTCGAGGTGTCAGCTGTCGTGCTGGGGTGCGGCGTCGACGTCCCCGCGCCACGCGCCGGTCTCGCCGCGGTCGCGGTTCTCCAGGAATTTCTTGAAGCGGTCGAGGTCGGCCTGCACGCGGCGGTCGAGGAGGCCGAGTTTGTCGGCGACGTTCTCGGCGAAACCTTCGGGGTCGATGTCCATCTGCACCGTGACGCGGGTGGTGTCGTCGTCGATGCGGTGCACCGTCACCACCCCGGCGTGGTCCGGCCCAGAATCGGATTTCCAGGCGACGCGTTCGTCTGGGTGCTGTTCGGTGATGGTGGCGTCGAACTCGCGGGTCACCCCGCCAAGGCTGATGACCCAGTGGGTGTGAGTGTCATCGAGCTGATCGATACGGTCTACCCCTTCCATGAACTGGGGGAACTCGGTGAACTGGGTCCACTGGTTGTAGACGGTGGCGACGTGGGCGTGCACGTCGACGGTCTTGGTGATCGTGCTCATCGCGAGAAAGTCAGCTCCTTCACCCCGGGGGCGCACCACAGGTGTGCGATCGCTCGTGGTTACCCACCCATTCCGGGCGGCAAACCGATTCACCATCGATGCGTCGTGTGCCCACAGGGTCGCTCGGCGCGCCGGTCACCCGCCCGGAGGTCGCGACCCTGCACGGTGTCGGTGTTAAGGCTGGTCGGGTGGGCGCAAGTAGCGGGCGAGGGTGGCGCGGGCGCTGTCGATCAGGGTGTGGCCGGTGGTGTAGGCGGTGACGCGCAGGCGGACGTAGGCGTCATCGGTGCTGATGTTCAAGGCGGAGGCGAGGACTCCGACGGCGATGTGCAGATCGTCGGAGCTGGTGGCGATGGCCTCGGCGATGTCGGTGTCGGTGTCGGCGAGCAGCACGACGGTGGCCATGTCGGCGAACGCGCGGGCGTCGTCGAGCAGCGCGGCGGGCGGGGGGCCGGATTCACGCCGGTAGAGAGTGAGTGTGCCGAGAGTGACGGAGGCCGTGCGCAGGGGGAAGGCGTGGACCGCGGCGGCTGAGTGACCGAGGGCGGCGTCGGCGAAACCGGGCCAGCGACCGGTGTGGCCGGCCAGGTCGGGTGCGTGGACGGGGACGGCGGTGGCGTAAGCCTGCAGTGAGGGGCCTTCTCCGGTGATCTGTTGCAGTTCCTCGAGATGCTGGGCCCAGGCGCTGCTGGCGGCGAGCTGGTGAGGCGCGGCATCAGGACCGTAGACGGTGAGGACGATCTCGGCGCCGGGTAGTTCGTCCGCCGCGGCGGCGCAGAGTGCGGTGGCGCAGCCCCCGGGGCGGGCGTCGCGGGCGGTGTGGGTGACGCGATGCCAGAGCCGGTCCCGCCGCATGATCTCTGGTCCACCAGGGTCCGCCGTGCCCGGCTGGGTGGATTGCGCGCCGCGGTAGCGGGCTGCCTGCAGCAGCACGTCGCGCAGCGTGGACAGTACGGGGGCGGTGGTGTCCGCAGGCAGGGAGCCGGTGAGGGTGTCGTGCACGGCGGTGACGTCTTCGACGTGGTGCAGCACCCCGACCACGCGGCCGCCCGGGTCGGTCAGCGGTGAGTTGATCGGAACCCAGGTCCGGGAGGCGAACCCGCTCGGCGCGTGGTCGGTGGGGATGTCGTAGCGTTGCACACCCATTTCATGGGCCGTGGCGTGGCGCAGCACGTGGGTGAAAGACGCGGTCAGGTTCGCTACGCCGGTCGCGGCGGGGGTCGGCAGGGTTGTCCGGGAAGGCGTCGAACATCAACTCCCCGGCCAGCTCACCCGCTGCTCGTCCGGTGGCCCGCAGGTAGGCGGGATTGGCCGCCGCGATGCGCAGCTCGGTGTCCAACACTAGGTAGGGAGCCGCGGTGACCGCGAACAGCGAGCTCTCGCTGGTGGAAGTCAGGACGTGATGCATTGGGCTTCCGCCTCAACCATGCAGTCGACTTCCGGTTCCGTCCTCCACAGTAGCGACCCACGCCCCCGCCCATCGGATGAGAGCGACACGGCGACGCGGGCGGGGTGTGGTCACAGGTCGCGGCGGTGCTCGACGAGCCAGGCGGCGACCTGATGCAGTTTCATGTTGGTGGACTGGGAGGACTCGACCAGCATCCGGAACGCGGCGATGGCGTCGAGGTCGTGGCGTTGCATCAGGATCCCCTTGGCCATGCCGATGACGTCGCGGTTCCCCAACGCAACCTGGAGGCCGGCCTCGGTCTGGGCACTGGCCAGGGCGATCGCAGCGTGGGAGGCGAACACACTGCCGTCGCGCTGGGTCTCGTCGCCGAACGCGCCGGTCTGGGTGGAGTAGAGGTTGAGCGAGCCGAGGGTGGTGTCGCTGACGAACAGCCGGTAGGCCAGCATCGACCGCATCCCGGTCGCGGCCGCCTCCGGGGTGAACGCCGGCCACCGGGATTCGGTGGTGAGGTCGCCGGTGCGGAAGACCTCGTGCTCGGCGATCGCGTCCACGCACGGGCCCTGCCCCGTGCGGTACTGCACCTCGTCGATCCTGATCACCACCTCACCTGTCGGCGCGACGGTGCGGATCCGGCGGCCGCGTTCGAGCAGGGAGATCCCGGCGTGCTCGGCGCCGTTCACCTGGTTCAGGGCGGCGGTGACGATCGCGGTGAGGGTGGTCTCGACGTCGGGTTCGGACTGCAGCGTGCGTGCGATCGCGCCGAGCACGGTACCCATGCCCTCGCCTGCGGGATTGTCAGAAGCCGACACCGGCCATCTCCTCTGATCGATCAAGTCATGACCGTCGCGCATGACTGTCCGGCGCGCCAGCACGGCCGCGCAATCCGTTTCATCATCGTCGCACCGGGTACGACTTGACCACCCCGAAAGCCGGTGAGCCGAGGAGATGCCCGCCATGTTCGCTGATACTCCTGTCCCTGGTGACCCCGGAACCGTATCCGGTGCGCGGCGATGAACCGCCGCGTCTGCGGGCCGTCGTCCGCGTGCGCGCCGTCACCGAGCGGCCGCCCCGATGTCCGTCGGCATGCCCTGGCGTTCCAGGGCCGATCGAAGCGGTTGCTGCGGCGTGTCGGTGTCCGGCCGGAGTCGGCGTGGGTGGTGGTCGACGATGAATACCTGTGGTTGCGGTTCTCGCGGTGGACAGCACGGATCCCGGTGGCGTCGCTGACCGCGGTCCAGGTCCGCGACGGCACCCGCCGCCACCCCCGTCTGTGGTGGTCGCCACGGCGGCTCACCATGGTGACCGGGCAAGGACGCCGGGTCCGGATCGTCGTGTCCGGCCCGGCCCCCGGCATCCCTGGCTGGAATGCCGCGACCCCACGGGAGATCACGATCACTCCCGAGCGGCCTTACCAGCTCGCCCGCCGGATCCGCCAGCACATCGACGCCGCCACCTTCGCCGGCGTCGATGCCCCCTCTCATGCCGATAGCGGAACCGGACCAGCAACCAGGTCCGTGGCGTCACCCATTTATCGACGTCGCCTTCTGCGCATCGTCGAGTAAATGAACATCGCGTTGCTACCGCACAGGCCTGTGACGATGCCGGGTGACAGACGCCGGCCCGCCCCGTGGCGACCTGATCTCCTGCGTCTGACGGGGAAATCGACGCACACACCGCTGGATTGTTCGAGCACACGACGGCGGGCCCGCGCCCATCGCCTGCGGAATCCCTCTGCTGCTCGTTCCCGGCATCCGCAACGTTCGGCGCACCGTGGACATCAGGGGACTGCTCACGTCATTCACCATGCGCACCGATCTCGTCTCGGCATTGGCCGGTCACGGCGACCATCAGTGAGCGTGACCAGGTTTACCGATGGCCGGGTGGTGGTATGCGGGTGGGTAACGTGTCGCGGTCGTGGCGCGCACCGGCAGCGATCAAGGCCTCCGGGTTTCAATCAGGTGACCCGGAGGCCGCCCACCCACCCACCCACCCACCCACCCACCCACCAGTGGTCCTGTTCTGCGCGCACCCCGGTTCTGCTGCGGCGCCGCGGGTACCGGGGATCCGTGCTGTCACCGGCCATTCGACCCGCAGCTGATCGGCCACATCGAGGGCGCACCACCCATCCCGAGGGAGAACCTGGTCGCCACCCGACGGGTCGGCTCGCAGAGCTAGATCAACGCGACCATGGGGGAGTTCACGCAGGCCGACCAAATCGAGCAGACCCTGTCCTCCGGCGATGAGGGAAGCCGGGACTACTCGCTGGCGCTGAAATGCGGCGCCAAGGTCAAGGGCAGGCACCAGTTCATCAACGCACCACTGGGTATCGGCATATCGATGCCGCTGGTGGAATGCGAGGCGGAACTCGGGCTCGGCGCCGAACTGGAATGGTCCACCAGCTGGGGCAACCAGATCAATGTCTCCCAAATTGCTGAGACCAGCCGGTCCACCTTTGTCGGGCTCAGCGGCGGCTGTGAGGCCGAACCGAGGTCAGAAAACGGCAAACAGGTGATGATCGAGAACGGTGGACGGCGATTCGTCCCGTCCAACACCGACTACGCCCTGGTGCAGTCCGAGACAGCCGACGTGTTCGCGCTGCGGGTCGTGCACACCGGAGCCGTCATCGCCTACCGAATGCTGCCCAACCGGGACATCCCACGCGACTGGAACCTGCTGCCCTTCAAGATCAATCCAGGTACATCAAACAAGGCGCCCTGGACGGCATGACCGGTTACGCCAAGGAGAAGAGCAAGGCCGGTGAAGAGGTCTGGAGCAAGCGGATCGACGAGTCCTACCAGGGACTCGGAAGCCACGGCTAGTTCAGCTACTTCGAGCCGACCGAGGCCTACCGGCTCATGCGCCGGATCGCCGAGGACCAGCAGCGACGGCAGTACTACACCGGCGAGCCAGGCGGCGACCTGGCAGTTCATGTTGGTGGCTTGGGAGGCTTCCACCAGCATCTGGAAAGACTGGATGGGTCGACGCTGTGATGGCCCATCAGCAGGCCTTTGGCCATGCCGGTGACGTCGCGGTTCTCAAGCGCGACATGCAGTCCGGCTTCGGCCTGGGCGCCGACGAGCGCGATCGCTGCGGCGGAATCACGGGCGAAAATCGGCTAGCAACGCCGGGCCTCGGCGAAGGTGACCTTCGCAGACCCGGTGGAGTAGTACCGCGAAATCGTGGCGCGTCGCCACATCGGCGCGATCGAGAAACCTCAGCCGCTATACCGTACTCGCCGAAATCACCGACGGGCGCTGAGCCGAACGCCATACGGGACTTCGGTTTGCGGAACCGTCTGGCGGGCTATGGATGGAGAGTGACTTCACCTTCGGACAAATTCATCGCCGGCTCTTTCGGTCGCACATGATCACGGCGGCGTTGATCATCAGTGTGCTCGCCGTCGTGATCGCCGGCGTGTCCCTGCGCGTCGCCGTCGTCGCCTACCGCCACTCCCGGTGGTCGCAGGCGCAGGCAAGGCGGGACCGGGCCCGGATCGACGAAGTCACCGAACAGCTCCGTGAGAACGACGCGCGGCGGATGCCGGCGCCTTCGACGATCTCGAAACTGCTCGACGCCATCGGCCTTAACGGGCCGCGGTAGCGTCGTTTCCAGGCGAGGCGAATTTCCGTGCGGGCATGACCAGGGGAAGCGGGGGTACTCGTCACCCATGCTGACCACGAACGTCGCACCCGGTATTCATTGTGTGACCGAGTCACACGTCAATTTCTACGTCGTCGAAGACGGTGACGGGCTGCTGCTCGTGGACGCGGGACTGCCCACATCATGGCGTCTCCTCGTCGCCGCGCTCGCCGCGCTGGGCAGGCACCCGCGCGACATCCAGGCGCTCGTACTCACCCACGGTCATTTCGACCACCTGGGTATCGCGGAGCGGGTGCGCACGGAACTGGAGGTGCCGATCTACGTCCACGAGAACGACGTGCCCCTGACCCGGCACCCCCGTCAGTACGCGCGTGCTCGCCCGTTGAGCAGATATCTCCTGACCCAGTTCAGGGCGATACCGATCGTGGCGGGCCTGCTCGTCCGCAGGGCGTGGTGGCCGAAACCGGTCGGTCACGTCGAGCGGATCCGGGACGAGGTGCTGCCCGTTCCGGGCAGGCCCCGTGTGCTGTTCACCCCCGGACACACGCTCGGACACTGCGCCCTGTACTTCCCGGATCGGGACGTGGTCATCGCCGGGGACGCTGTTGTCACCCTCGACCCGTACCGCGGGACCGTCGGTCCGCAGATCGTTTCCGGCGCCGCGACGGCGGACGAGGAGCGGGCACTCGAGACCTTGGGGCTCATCGCCGAAACCGGCGTGGGCACCGTCCTCGTCGGGCACGGCCCTCCGTGGACCGAAGGGGCCGAGAAGATGGTCGATCTGGCACGCCGTCGCGGCCCCAGTTGAAAGGGCTTCGCGGGGGAGCGGGTCAGCGACCTTCCCCGACCATTTTCGGGCCGGTGTCGGTGGCTTCGGGCCAGCGCCGCACCCCTGCTCCCTGTGCGTAGGACAGGTGCCCGCCGAGCGCTCCGCCCGCGCCGACCATGGCGAGCCCGGCCACGCCCAGTAGCGCTCCCTTTCGGTGGCTGCCCTTCCACCGTGCGCGGTAGGAAGCGGTGAAGACGGCCGCGGCGAGAGTATTCGCTACGGCGTGGACGGCGCCGACCCGGCGTTGGCGCTCGTCGAGCTCGGCATAGTCGGCCAGGCCGACCAGAATCGCCGGGGGAGTGAAGGCCAGCCCGATCGCGACCAGTTTCCGAGCCGCGTCTTCGTTGCGGGAGCCCAAATCGAAGACGGCCGAGGAGATCCACGCTCCCAAGGGGACGGTGACGATCAACGGGTGCAGGGGGTGGCCGAGCCACGCTCCGCGCAGGAGCCTGCCGGTTCGGGTCGCGCGCAGCGCGCGGTGAACCGCCGACGCCACGGCTGCTGAAGGAACGTCCGCCGCCTGGAGGGATTCAACTGCACGGAGGATCTCACGGGGTTTCATACGTGAGGGCTACCCGTGTCCGCGTCGGCTACACGCCGGGACATCAGCAGGCCGACCATCACGAGTACGACACCGAGTGCGAGGAAACCAAGGTCGTACCCCAGTTGATGGGGACCGGAGCGGACGTGGTGCACGCCGAGGAGTAAGTGGTCGACAGTGCCTTCGACGAGGTTGAACGCACCCCAGCCGACCGCCGTGCCGCCCCAGAGGGTTCGCGAAGTCAATCGAGGGCCGCGGTTGAGCGATGCGATGCCGACGAGCACGAAGAAGAGACACAGTAGATGGAACAGCCCGTCGCCGACCATGTTGAGATGCAGATTCTCCGCGGTATCCGGTGGGTACCAGCTCGACAGCATGTGGTGCCAGTTCAAGATCTGGTGGGCGACGATGCCGTCGACGAATCCCCCGAGGCCGAGGCCCAGCAGTATCGCCGCCCGGCTCACCTGGCTCATCCCGCCGGACACCGCAGGCGACGCCGTAGTTCTGAGACGAACGACGCATCCGTGGAGGCCAAGACCTCCAGGTCGATTTCCGAAGGAAAGACAACAGCCTTCGGAGGTACGCTGTCGAGGATTAATCCCACGGCGCACAATGCCATGTCGGCATCCGTGGCGTGTGCGGGTGGATTCACTCGTTCGCGTAGCCGGGAACCGAACAGGACGTCGAACGCACCTGGTGCGTGGCCCCGGCGGCAGTATTCGGCCCGGTACCGAAAATCGTCGACACGGCTCGTTCGCCAGATGGCACGCGCGGTCGGGTGGCTCAGTGTGGTGATGACGTCCGGCATACCCGGGACGTACCCGGATAGGGGAGAGGTAAACGAGCCAGCCGGGCGAACCCCGCCGGGATGATTACTTTGCGCTTCGAAGGGCATCCCCGAACATCAGCGCCGGGTAAGGGGACCGGCCGTCGTGCGAGGAAAGGCTGGGCCGATGTTCCGTCATACCAAGTTGCTTCAGTTCGAGGCAAAGCCTGAGAAGCCTGATGCGGCGTACGCCCGCAAACTTCAGGAGTTGATCGGGGGTGCGTTCGGTGAGATGTCGGTGACGATGCAGTATTTGTTCCAGGGCTGGAATTGCCGGGTGGAGGGCAAGTACAAGGATTTGATCATGGATACGGCGACCGAGGAGATCGGGCACGTGGAGATGCTCGCGACCATGGTCGCCCGTCTGCTGGATGGTGCTCCGGCCACTGTCACGGCGGAAGCGGTGAAGGATCCGGCGATGGCGGCGGTGCTGGGCGGCATGGACGTCCAGCAGGCGATCGTCGCCGGTGGTGGGGCCTTGCCCGCGGATTCCAATGGTGTGCCGTGGAACGGCCGGTACATCGTGGCCTCGGGTAATCTGCTTGCTGATTTCCGGGCGAACGTGGCGGCGGAGGCGCAGGGCCGGTTGCAGACGGCGCGCCTGTACAACATGACCGATGATCCGGGTGTGAAGGCGATGCTGCAGTTCAACCTCGCACGGGACACGGTCCATCAGAAGCAGTGGCTGGCCGCGATCGAGGAACTCAAGGCCGACGGCTTGGAGAGCGATATCGCGCCGACGGCGTTGTTCGAGGAGGAGAACCAGGAGCACAACAACACCATCTGGCGGCTTTCCGACGGTCCGGACGGCGCGAAGGGCGGCTGGAGCTTCGGTGAGAACGGGATCGAGTACCTCCAAGATCCCGAACCCCTCGGCGGACCGGGCACGGTACCCAAACCCGACCCCGCCCTCTACGGCACCTACGCACCCCTCCAAGACACCGCGGGAACCGTGACGACGACGTCCCCTCGGGTGGAAGCCGTCGCGGCCGAGGAGGACGAGCCCGCTGTCGAGGGTGCGATCGAGACCTCTTTCGAGAACGGTCAGTGGAAGAACAGGATCGCGGGCAGTTCACGGGCCGCCAACGCCCACGACACCAAGACCGACGCGGTCGCCAAGGGTCGCGAAATGGCGCGGAAACGGAAAGTCGAACACATTGTCCGGAACCGTGACGGAAAGATCGGCCAGCGGCGGGACTATGACCGGGAGTCGAACGGCTCACGCTGAGTACGCGCGTCGGCCGGCTGCCCGGATCCGGGCAGCCGGCCGCTTCGCGCCCCGGCGCGATCAGCCGCCGATAGCGTCGATCGCGAGAAGGTCGTGGGCGTCGATGGTCGACTGGTCCAGGATCTTGTAGCCGATGTCCTCGAAAGAACCGTGATCCGGTGCCGTTCCGTCGTCATCACCGTGCCGCGGCCCATTCATGTGCCGGACGGTGCAGTTCACCGCGACTTGGGGGCGGGCGACGTGGTCGCGGTGTGGGGTTGTGGCGCGGTCGGGCGGATGGCGGCTCGCGCGGCTCAGCTGCTCGGTGTGGAACGGGTCATCGTCATCGACCGGTTCGGTTACCGGCTCCAGCAGGCGGAATGTGTCTTCGGGGTCGAACCTTGAACTACGAGAACATCGATATCGGCGCCGCGCTGGGTGAAGTGAGCGGCGGTCGAGGCCCGGACGTGTGCATCGAAGCGGTGGGCTGCAAAGCGCACAGCCCGGGATTCCAGAACGTCTACGACCAGGTCAAGGTTAAACTCAAACTGGAGACCGACCGGCCCATCGCGGTCCGCGAAGCCGGAGCCGGAGGGACTGTTCGGTCGTCGTGGTCATCGAAGGCCATACCTAGCTGTAGCCGGGACAAGGCTCTACCGGCTACCCGGCTCACGATGTTGAAACGGTTATGCGTCGATTTCTTCGCCTGTGACGGACGTGGGATACCCCGGCGCTGAAACGGTCGT
This sequence comes from Amycolatopsis sp. cmx-4-54, assembly GCF_046548895.1. Classification (NCBI taxonomy): domain Bacteria; kingdom Bacillati; phylum Actinomycetota; class Actinomycetes; order Pseudonocardiales; family Pseudonocardiaceae; genus Amycolatopsis; species Amycolatopsis sp. cmx-4-54. The sequence continues at coordinate 78,555 of NZ_JAEBEJ010000010.1, read as the reverse complement.
CCGCCGGGTATCACCGATCGTGGTGATCGGTGCCGTCGACGGGCGTCGTCTTTCGCATGGATCGCAGCCGGCGTGCCGTCTGCGTGATCATCGCCGTGGCCAGTGAGATGTCGAGGGTGCCCGCTCCGAGGCCGATTTCGACGAGGCTGTCGAAAGCACGTGGGTGGTCGCGAGCGGCCGCTGTGGCGATGTCGACCAGCCGCGGCTGCCGGGTGAGGTGGGCGAGCAGGTCGGTGTGCCGGAGGTGCCTGCCGAGACGCTGTCGCAGCGCGTGGCGGTAGGCCCGGGCAGGGTCAGGTCTCATAGCGGCGTCACCCGCCAGGGAGCCGGAGAGGACCGCGTAGTAGATACCCTCGCCGGTCAGCGGGTTGATCAGTGATGCGGCATCGCCCGCCAGCAGGACACGGTCGTGCGCGACGGTGGGCCTGCCCGGAGACAGAGGCAGGCGGTGCCCTCGCAACGCCAGCGGAGGGAGGTCGGGCAGCAGGCCGTGCAGCCGCGCGGTGAGCTCGGCGCGGGACGGTGGTGTGGCACGGATGAGTTCTCCATACCCGACGTTCGCCCTGCCGTCGCCGATCGGGAACACCCAGGCATAGGCGGGCCAGTGCGCGGAGGCCATGACGAGCCGCTGCTCACCGGCAGGCCAAGGATCGGCATTGATGTAACCGCGCAGCGCGATCGCGAGGCTGCCAACCCGTATGCGCCCGGCGCCGCAGTGGCGTCGCACGACGGATTCCGCACCGTCCGCGCCGATGACGGTCCGAGCGCGGATCGTGTCGTCGATGAAGACCATGTCGTCGTGCTGGACGAGTGTGCGGACGCGGTGTCGCCGCAGGACCGCGCCGGCGTCCCTGGCGGCGTGCACGAGCCTCGCGTCGAAGAGGGCGCGGGGAATGACGGCGGCCGGCCGCGCGAAGTTCCGGTGGGCTTGAACACCGTGAGGTGACGTGAGGTGCAATGCGGCGACCGGCTCGGTGCCCGCCGCGAGCTCGGACACGGCCAGACCGAGTCCGGCGAGCACGTCCATGGCGTGCGGCGCGACACCGTCGCCGCAAACCTTGTCCCGGGGAAAGTCGGCGGTGTCCAGCATGAGCACGCGTGCCGCGGGCGCGGCTCGCAACGCCGCGGTCGCCGCCACCGATCCGGCGGGCCCAGCACCGACGATCACGAGGTCCCACTCGGTTTCGCCGCGCATTATTTCGCGAGCTGGTCGACGACGGCGGTGAACAATCGCGGCATCCTGGCGGCAGCGGGCACGATCCGCGGCGAGAGCGCCGGTCGTCCGCGCGCCCACAGCAAGGTCTCCGTCAACCATCGGGACCGTCGCGATGTCCGCCGCCAGGCACGCTCATAGTCGGCGGGACGATCCGCGCGCAGGCAGCGGACGAGCTCGGCCGCGGTGGACAGCGACACCGCGAGGCCTTCGCCGGTGAGGGCGTCGACGTAACCAGCCGCGTCGCCCACGAGCAGAACGCGCCCGGCGACCCGGCCCGATGTGCGTTGGCGGAGCGGGCCGGCGCCCCGGACCGACGACACCGGTTCCGCCCCGCGCAGACGTGCCGCGAGTTCGGGAAAGGCCCTGAGCTGTTCGGCGAAACCGCCCCGGACTGAGGACAGTATCGCGACGCCGATCGTGTCCGGCCCGACCGGCGTCACGTAGGCCTCGGACCGTGCCGCCCACGTCACCTCGACCGCGTCGGTGTACGGGGCGAGTGCGTAGTGACGGCGCAGTCCCCAGCGAGGCGTACCTGCCGGACTCGCGGCGCTGGGCCGGGCAAGACCCGCGAGCGCGCGGAGCGGGGAGTGCAAGCCGTCGGCCGCGACCAGATATCGCGCCCGCAGTTCACCGGCGCGTACGTGGTCGTCGTGTTGGGTCACGTCCGTGACCGCGGTCGCCACGATCGGCACGTCTCGCCGGTGCGCCTCTGTGCGCAAGGCGTCGTGCAGCGCGGTGCGGCGCACGCCTTTGCCTTGCCCGGCCCGGAACGCGGCGTGCACGGAGGTGGAGCCCTGCCGGTAGGTGATGCCGCGGATCGGGTGCCCCGGTGGGTCGACTCCAAGGGCGGTCATCGCGCGCACCGCGCCCGGCATCAGTCCCTCCCCGCACGCTTTGTCGATCACACCGGCGCGTTTCTCGCACACCACCACGTCCAAGCCCGCCTGCGTGCAGCCGAGTGCGACGGCGAGCCCGGCGGGGCCGCCACCGACGATCACCACGTCGTGCAGACGGTCAGGCATGTGCCGACTTCAAGGCCCGGTTCTCCGCACGGATCCGGACTGTCAGCAGTCCGGCGTTGAGCACGGTGAACACCGCGGCGGTCAGCCACGCGCCGTGGACGAGCGGCAGGGCGAAGCCCTCGACGACGACGGCGACGTAATTCGGGTGCGGCAAAAGACGATAGGGACCGTCGGTGACGCGGGAGAGCCCGGGAACGACCACGATGCGGGTGTTCCATTGGCGGCCCAGGACACGGATACACCACCATCGCAAGGCCTGCGACGCGATCACCAGGAAGAGCATCGGCCAGCCCAGCGCGCCGACGAACGGACGATCGGCGAACCACACTTCGACCAGGCACCCGGCGAGAAGCCCGGTGTGCAGCACCACCATGAAGGGGTAGTGCCCGAAGCCCGTTTCGTGTCCTCCCCGCGCCAGGCTCCAGGCGAGATTGCGTTTCGCGATGACCAATTCGGCGAGCCGTTCCGCCGAGACCAGTCCGATCAGGACCGAGTACCAGATTTGACTCACCATCGCAGCAACACCAGCTCGGCGCAGAAACCCGGGCCCATCGCCATCACGACACCCCAATCACCGGTGGACGCGGGCCGGTCGGTGAGCGTGTCGGCGAACACGTGCAGTACCGAGGCCGACGACAAGTTCCCGATCCGGTCCAGGGAACGCCAGGTCATCGCGAGGTCGTGCTCGTCCAGACCTAGCTCCGTCTGGATAGCCTCGATCACCTTCGGCCCGCCGGGATGGCAGATCCAGCGTGCGATGTCACCGGTATCGAGGCCGTGCGGGGAGAGCAGTCGCCCGACGTCGTCCGCGAGATACTTGTGCACGAGGTCCGGAACTTCCGGGCCCAGCACGACTTTCAGGCCCGTGCTGCCGATGTCCCAGCCCATCGCGCGTTCGGTGTTCTCGTACAGGTGGCTGACCGAATCCACGACGCGGGGACCTGTCGCGGCGATCGGGTGATCTTCGCCGACCGCGATCACCGCCGCGGCACCGTCGCCGAACAGTCCGGACGCGATCATGTTGGCGGCGCTGGCATCCTTGCGCTGGACGGTCAGTGAGCACAGCTCGATCGACACCAGCATCGCCACCGCCGTCGGCCAGCCACGCAGGAAATCGTGCAGCCGCGCGATGCCTGCGGCGCCCGCGAGGCAGCCCAGGCCGACGATCGGCAGTCGTTTGACGTCCGGTCGCATCCCGATCCGCGAGGCGATGCGCGCGTCCAGTGAGGGAACCGCGATGCCGGTCACCGTTGTCGACATCACGAGGTCCACATCGGACGGTGCGAGTCCGGCGTCGGTGAGCGCGGCCAACGCGGCTTCGCAGCCGAGATCCACCGCGGACGTCAGGAACGCGTCGTTCGCCGCCGTGAAACCGTCGATCGCGTCGTAGTGTTCGATGGGTAAAGCCAGGTGACGGGTCGCGACCCGCGCACTGGTGTGAAACCGGTTCGCCACGGCTCGCGCGGCCTTGTCCGGCAGGCACAACCGTCCGAACAATTCGGTCAGTTGCGCCTGCGGGTACCGGTGCGGGGGAAGCACACCGTGGACCGCGGAAATTGTCGTCACCTCTTTCACGGTACGACCTCCGCCTACACTTGGCAGATGACCGGCCTCCCGACCACACCGGACGGTGCGTCACGCCGGACGGCGACGACACCGCGACGGCGAGGGCTGCTCCGGGGTCTGGTCAGGGCATGCCACCCCGTTCCCGGGCTGGCGGTGACGGTGGTGGCGATGGTCCTCGCCGCCGGTGTCGGTCTCACCCCGGGCCGGGTGGTGCTGGTCGGTGCCGCGGTGCTGACCGGCCAGTTGTCGATCGGCTGGTCCAACGACTGGATCGACGCCGCTCGCGACCGCGCCGTCGGCCGTACCGACAAACCGGTCGCCGCAGGGACCGTCCCGATGACCTTGATCGCCGTCGCGGCATCGACCGCCCTGGTGGCGACGGTCGTGTTGTCCGTGCTGCTCGGATCGCTTGCCGCGGCGGCCCTGCTCATCGGCGTCGCGGCCGGATGGGCCTACAACCTCGGCCTCAAATCCACGATCTGGTCCGGCGCGACCTACTTGCTGGCCTTCGGAGCCCTGCCCGTCGCACCGTACGTCGCCCTGCCCGCACAACCATGGCCCCCGTGGTGGGTGCCCGTCGCCGGAGCACTCCTCGGGCTCGGCGCGCATTTCGCGAACGTTCTACCCGACCTGCGGGCGGACGAGGAAACCGGCATACGCGGCCTTCCGCACCGGCTTGGCGCCAGAGCCGGCGTGATCGTCATGGCGGTCGCGTTGGCCGCCGCGTCGGTAGTCCTCGGCGCCGCTCCCGCGACCACGTCGGCAGTGCTCGCGCTGACCGCGTCGACAGCCGGGATCGCGTTGGCCGCCGCGACCGCCGTGGTCGCGGTCCGCGCGCCACAAAGCCCTGTCGCGTTCCGGCTGACCATCATGATCGCGGTCCTCGATGTCGTTTTGCTGATCTCGACCGCGCCGTAGCGAGCTGAAGCAATTTCTACGTCCGGTCGCCGCACGACCGAAGAGACGATCGAAGTGAACGCCCGGGAGGCTCGACCGCATTCAGGGACGGCAACGACCAGAGGCCAATCGAACGGGCAGGCCACGATCCTGCCTGGTCGGCGCTGCGATCAACGGCGAGACCGGGACGGGTCAAGACCGCCGCCACCGAGCCGAAAGCCGAGCTGCTGGTCACGGAAATCGTGCTACACCCGGCTGCTTGCGGTCCGCAATTTCCACCGCGCCGACTGTGCGGCGAGGTGTTCGAGCACTTCCAGCTCGCCGGGTGTCAGTGTCCGCACGACGGTGTCTCGTGCCGGGTGGGAGGTGTCAGTGTGGCGGAGGCGTTCGGCGTAGTGGCCGATCAGGCTTCGGGTGACCGCGGGGGCCAGCAGGGACTCGCCGCGGGCGATCGTCCGGACGCCGTCGACCAGTTGCGAGGGCGGTGTGTCCTTGAGGAGAACCCGCTGGCGCCGGCGCGTAGTGCCTCGTACACGTACTCGTCGACGTTGAACGTGGTGACGACCAATACCTTCACCGGTGCCTCGACGCCGGGCCTGTCAATTGGCGGGTCGCCCTCGATGCCGTCCAGGACGGGCATGCGGATGTCCATCACGATCACGTCGGGGCGCAACCGCCGCGCGGCCTCCACCGCCACGTGGCCGTCGGCCGCCTCGCCGTCGACCGCGATATCGGGCTGCGCGGAGAAGATCGTGACATACCCGGCGCGCACCAGTTCCTGGTCCTCGCAGATCAGCACCCGGATCGACTCGGTCATGCGGGCCCCCTGGGATCATGGCCCAGACACGGAAGCCCCCGTCGTCGGGCAGGCCGCCGGACACCAGGTCCCCGCCGAGCATGCGCACACGTTCCCGCAGTCCGGTCAAGCCTCGGCCACCGGATGGGGTGGCCGCGCTGCCGACCGCGGGACCGAAGGTGATCACCTCGACCTCGAGGTGGTAGTCGCCGTGCCGGACCAGGACCTTGGTCGGGTTTCCGGTCGCGTGTTTGAGCGCGTTGGTGAGCGCTTCCTGTACCACGCGGTAGGTGGCCAGCTCCACGTCGACGGACCGCAGTAGTCGCTGGCCCTGCTCGGTCCACTCGACGGGCTGACCCGACAGCCGGGCCTGCTCGACCAGATCAGCGACCTTTCCCATGGCCGGTGTCCGGTCCGCGGTTCTGGACTCGCCGGTCGCCTCGAGAATGCCGAGCAGGGTCCGCAGCTCTGTCAACGCCCGGCGTCCGGTGTCGCTGATGGCGCGCAGGCCTGCCCCGGTTCGTTCCGGCGCGGAGTCGAGCAGGAACTGCGCCGCGTCGGCCTGCACCACCATCGCGGTCACGTGATGGGTGACGACGTCGTGCAGGTCCCGGGCGATGCGTGCCCGCTCGGTGGCCGCGGCCACTTCGGCCGTCAGCCGTCTCCGTTCGGCCTCTTCCGTGCGCCATCGACGCATGCCGGTGCCAGCCAGCCAGATCACCACCAACACGAGATAGAACGCGAGAAAATCCGGAAACCGTTGCAGTGAGCCAAGGTTGTGCAGAGCCACCGTGAGCACCGCATAACCCGCGGTCAGTGACGCGAAGTACGAGGTGAACAGGCCCACGACGTAGAGCGGGATCACCGCGGCGAGACCGGCGAGCACCCGGGTCGTGACGAGGTAGGGCAGGCTCGGGATGGCCATCGTCTCCAGCGCGTCAATCTCCTCGGAGATCCGCATCACCCCCAGCTGCGCGGTGAATCCGCAGCCGACGGTGGCCGACAGGGCGAGTCCGGCGGCGAGCGGCGCGACTTCGCGGGTGTTGAAGTAGGCGGTGAAGAACCCGGTGAGCGCGCTGGTGCCGAGCTGGTTGAGCGCGGAATAGCCCTGCAGCCCGACGATCGTGCCGGTGAACATCGTCATCCCGATCATCACCCCGAGCGTGCCGCCGATGATCGCGAGCGCGCCGCTGCCGAAACACACCTCGGCCAGCAACCGCAAGGTCTCACGCAAATAGCGACGCAGGGTCCGCGGCGCCCAGGCGAGCACCTTGCCGTAAAAGGCGAACTGCCTGCCCATATCGGCCAAGGCGTCACCCGGCTTGGCGACCACACCCTCGGTGAGCCGCCTGGCGCGCCCGACGAGCGGCGGAACGGGTACGGAGTGCTTGGTGGCCATCGGCTCAACCCAGTTTCGGCGGGACGATCTGGAGGTAGATCCCCGTCAGCACGACGTGATCAGGAACAGCGCGAGAAACGTGATGACCACCGACTGGTTCACCGCGTCACCCACGCCTTTCGGCCCGCCTTTGGGATGCAGGCCACGGTCCGCGGCGACGAGGCCGTACAAGAGAGCCTTGATGGAAGAGATCCACAGATCGGAAACCTGGGTGAGTGCCCCGAAACTGGCGAGATACGCGCCGGGCGTGCCGTCCTGCACGACCACGTTGAAGGTGTAACCACCCACCACGCCGACGACGCTGACGAGCGCGTTGAGCAACACTCCCACGAGCATCGCGGCCAGTACCCTTGGCACGATGAGCCGGTGGATCGGGTTGACGCCCAGCACTTCCATCGCGTCGATCTCCTCGCGGATCGTGCGGGAGCCGAGGTCCGCGCACACCGCGCTGCCGCCCGCCCCGGCGACCAGCAGTGCTGTCACCAGCGGGCTCGCCTGCTGCACGATCGCGAGCCCGCCCGCGGCGCCGGTGAACGACTGCGCCCCGATCTGGGTCGTCAGCGAGCCGAGCTGCAGGGCGACGACGGCGCCGAAAGGCATGGATACCAAAGCGGTGGGCAGAATGGTGACGCTGGCGAAGAACCAGGACTGGTGAAGAAATTCGCGTAACTGGAACGGCCGCCGGAACGTGCCCTTGACGACGTCGAGGAATAACGCGGAGATCCGGCCGAACTGCTCGAACACGGCGGCACCGGGAAAGGGCGCGGTGTTCGAGCGTGCCATCATCCGTGGGCCCTCCACACGTCTTTGTGGTATCGGCTGACCCTAAGCGGCACCCCTGTGGATGAGCAGGACCCGATCGCGCAGGATCCGTGACCGGACCGCCTACGTCCGGCGAAAGCGCGGCTGAGCCAGGTGCTGCCGGGCGGTCGCTTGTCCTGATGTGCGGCCCGCCGGGCACCTGCTGGATGGGGATGTGGCTCGATAGGAGTGCGCCACGTGCTCGATTGATGCGTGCCCGCCTCGCCCGGTGGTGTCCATTGGTGAGGCGAGGAAAGGGAATTCGGGTCGAGCGTGGTCGTGGTCGGGTGGATGCGCACAAGCGCGGTCACACTTTGGTGGCCATCGACGGGATCGGCCGGAAGCTGGCCGAGCGGACGGTCGGCACCACCAGCGAAATCACGTGCAAGAAGGTTCTTGCATTATGGTGATGGATCTTGCATGCTAGGTACGCGTTTCGGACAAGACTGATCACCGCGAGTGGGGGCCGTCCATGCGAAGGGTCATCGTTTTCCTCGTCGCACTGGTCGTGGCGGCGTCCTCGGCGACTGCGGGGAGGGCTGCGGGCACCGCTGCCGGCGTGGGGGCGGCAGCGGCGCCGACGACTATCCCGGCACTGCGGCATTGGGCGGTGTCTGGAGCAGGCTTCGCTTTCGGTGCCGGTGCCAGGGTGGTGGCGCCGCCGGAGCTGGCCGGCACCGCGGGCACGTTCGCGGCTGATCTGCGTTCGCTCACCGGTGTTCCGGTCGGCACCTCGGGCGGCGACGCCCGCCCTGGCGATCTCGAGTTGCGCACCGGGTCGGCGCGTGGGGGCGAGGAAGGCTATCGGCTCACCGTCGGGTCGACGATCCTGTTGCAGGGCAACACGGACCGCGGCGTCTTCCTGGGGACACGGACTGTGCTGCAGCTGCTCAAGCAAAGCTGGGTGGTTCCCGGCGGCGTCGCCGAGGACTGGCCGCTGTACCGCGAACGCGGGTTCATGGTGGACGTCGGCAGGCAGTATTTCTCGCTGGACTGGCTGCGCGAGCACATCCGGGACATGTCGTACCTGAAGATGAACCAGTTACACCTGCACTTCAACGACTTCACCGGATTTCGCCTGGCCAGCCGAACGCATCCCGAGGTCGTCTCCGCGCAGCACTACACCGACCAGGAGATCCGCGACCTGATCGCCTATGCGGCGAAGTACCACGTGGACGTCATCCCGGAACTGGACTTTCCCGGCCATATGGACCCGATCCTGGCGGCACACCCCGATCTGCGCCTGGTCAGCAAGACCGGAGCCGCGCACAAGAGCAATATCGACCTGTCCAAGCCGGCGGCCTGGACGCTCATGAAGGACCTGATCGTCGAATTCCTTCCGCTGTTCCCCAGCGAGTACTGGCATATCGGCGCCGACGAGTACGTCACCGACTACGCGGACTACCCGCAACTCGAGGCCTACGCGAAAGCCCGCTTCGGACCGAACGCCACCGGCAAGGACGTCTACCACCACTACTTCAACTGGGCCAACGCGATCGTGCGGGGCGCGGGCAAAACCGCACGGGCCTACAACGACGGACTCAAACCAGGTGACGCCACGATCGCGGTCGACAAGGACATCGTCATCGAGCATTGGTCGCAAAGCGGTCCGCCGCCGTGGTTCGGCCCCGCCTATACCGGCAAGCAGCTAATCGCCATGGGCTACACCGTCCAAAACGGCTCGTTCACCCCGACGCATCACACCGCGGGCGGCTGGGCCGCGCCGTTCAACGTGCCCGCACCACTCATGTACGACACCTGGGATCCCAGCGTCTTCGTCGACGGCTACCGGCTCTCCGAAGCCGAAAACCGGTCGAACCTCGGTTCGAAACTGAAGCTGTGGTGTGACGAGAGCCGGCAGACCGAAGCCCAGCTCGCCGCCGCGATTCACGACAAGCTACGGGTCATGGCGCAGCACACCTGGCGCTCACCGGGGCCACCGCTGTACCTGCTGTTCGCGCCGGTCATCACCGCCGTCGGCGACGCACCCGCCTAGCCATTCCCTTCGGACCAGAAGAAATCGAGGTCATCCACATGCGGCGTACAAGGAAGGTTCTCTCCGTGGCGGTCGCCTTCTCCGCGGTCGTCGGAGCACAGCTCACGGCCGGATCCGCTTCGGCGGAGCCGAGATACCGCAACTACGTCGCGCTCGGTGACTCCTACGCCGCGATCGGCTCGCTGCTGTCCATTGAGGACACTGTGGGTTGTTTCAGGTCGAAGGAAAACTACCCGCACGTACTGGCCGCGACACTCGCCGTCGAGAAATTCACCGACGTGAGTTGTAGCAGCGCCAAGACCGATCACATGACCACCGCGCAACAGACCCCGACGTTCGGTGTCAACCCGCCGCAGTTCGACGCGCTGACCTCGGACGTCGACCTGGTCACCCTCACCATCGGTGGCAACGACTTCGGCTTCGAATCCATCCTCGGCCAATGCGGCCTGCTCAGCGCGACCGACCCACAAGGGAACCCGTGCCAGCGGGCGAACCGGAACCCGGACGGCAGCGACAAGTTCCTCCGGAAGATCGAGCAGGAGGTGGCGCCGAAAGTCGCCGCCGTGGTCCGCGGGGTCACCAAGCGCGCACCGCGCGCGACGATCCTTCTCGTCGGGTACCTGCGCGCGCTGCCCGAGCGGCATGGTTGCTGGCCCGCCATGCCGATCGCCGCCGGCGACGTGCCCTACCTCAACGTCGTGCAGCAGAAACTGATCGACGCCCTCACCGATAACGCCGGCGGCACCGTGATCGGCTTCGACACGATGCCACTGACCGGCCACGACACCTGCACGGCACCCGGAACACGCTGGGTCGAGCCGGTACTACCCGCCGCGCCGACCACGCCAGTGCACCCGAACGCGCTCGGTCAGCGTAACCTCGGCGAACGGCTCGCGGCGGCGTTGCGGTGACCGGCGCTCGATGGACTCCTGCTCTTGCAACGGTAGGCTTGTGCCATGGGGCACGGCGCGACGCGGGAACGGATCATGGACGTGGCGTTGCGGCTGTTCACGCGGCAAGGTGTGGCCGCGACGACGGTCACGGCGATCGAGGCCGAGGCCGGACTGTCCCCTGGCAGCGGCAGCTTCTATCGCCACTTCGCGGGGAAAGATCAGCTGCTCGAGGCAGTGGTCGACCGGGAGCTGGAGCGCGCACGGAAAGACCCGTCCGCGCAGCTCGCGGCAGCCCCGCACGGCACGCCCCCCAGCACGGCGCTTGCCGCGCAACTGCGCGGCGATCTGGACTTTCTTCGCCTCCTTCAACCACTGATCGCGCTCTTGATCTGGGAACGTGACCGCGCCCCCGACGTCGCCCACCGCGTACGCGAGACCATGGCCGAGGCAGGTATCACCCTTGGCATCGCAGACCTTGCGCGGACCGCACCACCACACCTCAACGCCGATCCGGCCGCCACCGCCACCGTCATGCAGTCGGCGATGATCGGCTACTTCCTCACCGCCGAGTACTTCGGCGGCCCCCCGGCGGACGTCGACCCCGACCGGTTCACCACGGCTCTCGCCGCGCTCCTCACCGGGCCCGCGGCCCCTGAGTCAAACGGCACCCGTTCGCCGGGTGACAGCGAGTAGAACACGAGTCCTGCTGGGCCTGCTCGTGCTGCGGTGGCTCATCGCGCAGCAGACCCGGAAGCCGAAGACCCACACCTGGCGCTTCGACGCCGAGCGGCCGATGCATCGCGAAGCGCTCCGCCGTGATTACCGCCTGGCCCGGCGCTTGAATATGGCCAGTGCCGTCTCCGATTGGGCTCCGTTGCCGAAGTAGAGCCTGATACGGCCCGGCACAGCCTGACACTCGGACAGGCCAGGAGGTGCGCGTTGACCTGCACGAATAGTCAGAATCCGGCATCGCGCGACACTCGCTGACATGGCGGAGGAGGCGACTTGTAAACAGAAGGTCAGGGGTTCGAGCCCCCTTGGCGGCTCAAGATCAACACAAGCGCTGACCTGGTGATATTTCGCATTATCCGAGTCGGATTCATATTTTCTGCGGCGTCATTGGGCTCCGTTTCGTCTCCGTTTTCACCGGCGTGCCGATTCCGGATCGAGCCAGCTCAACATCGGGGAACTTGTGGGGCTGACAGGCCGCAGCGGGTCTCCACGCGCCCCACAGGTCCGGGTGGCCATCTTCGACCGCGCCGGGATGTGAAGACTTCACCGGGGGAGCGCGCGGCCGAAGGTGCAGTAACGGGATCAGGCGGAAGTTGAGGCTCCAGGGAGGGGCATGCTCGAAGTCTGCTCGACCGACGGTGCGGTGCGGCATGGACGAGGTCCTTGCCGAGGCGCGGCGCGACCGCGCCACCGCCCGGCAGCTTCTGACTTTGCTGACCTTCAGCCATCGCAGCCTCACCCGGTTCGAAGAGGAACGCGCCTACATGGTCAGTCTCGGCATCCCGGCCGATTTCATCCCTGGCTGGACATGCTGAGCAGGGCCGCCGCCTGCGGAGTGAGCTCTTCATCGCAGCTCAGCGCGTCGAGCCAGCCCATCGTCGTCGTCAGGCGGGAGTCGGTCGCGTCGATCTGCGCGGGCAAGTTCGGCCAGCCGCCGGCATGCGCAACGTGCATCAATTTGACGAGCAGCTCACCGCCGGTCGGTTCGTCCGCGACCGTCTCGTTCGGGTCGAGGGTGAACAGGTTGTCGTAGAGCAGGCGCTGCTCTCCGCGATCCCCGCCGTCGTGGCGATGATCGCGTGGGCCACGCTGCATCCGTAGGCGCAGCCCCGTATTCGCGACCGCCGTACCGATGACGGTCGGCGCGCTGGCTCTGCTGGCCGCCACCTTCACGGCCAGCGGACCGCTGGTCGGCGCGGCCGTCTGCATCAGCGTCGCCGGCGTCTACACGGCGATGCCTCAGTTTTGGCAGATCGTCACCGTCGGGTTGAGCGGTGCGGCGACCGCATCGGGTCTGGCGCTGGTGATCTCCGTCGGGAACGTGAGCGGGTTCGTCGGGTCCTATTTGACCGGCGCCATCCGTGCGGCGGCCGGCAGTTACACCGGTGCGCTGCTTCTGAACGTGGCTCTGCTGCTGGTCGGGCTGGCCGTCGGGGGCTCGCGGGCCGGTGGCTCATCGACTGTGACACCGGAGCCGGGTCCGGTGGGGATGTTCCCGTCGGGCCCGGCGACCCGGTAGCGCACGCAGCCGAGCTGCGGACTGGCTGAGCTCATTCCGCAGTGTCCTTACCCGGTGTGAGCTCAGGGTGCGGCACAGTCGCGTGCTGGAAGCATCCCCCGGCCTGATCCCACCGGTAGAACGTGGTCGACATCTCGGCCGGGATGAGCACCTGAAGGCTGACGAAGTCCTGCGACACCTCGAGCTGGCGATGGCGGTTGCCGGAGTGCTCGAAGATCGCGTCGCCCTTCTCCAGGCGGACCGTGCCGATGCCCTCGTACTCGGCCACGATCCACCCCTCGACGATGTACTCCATCTGGTCCGACGAGTGCGTATGCCAGGGCACTTCACCAGTGCCGGTGAATCCCTCGACCACACGCATGCTGTACATCCCGTACCGGCCCTCGGTGCCCTTCCAGATGCCGAACGTGCGCTGTTCCAGGCCGTCGAAACCCGGGACGGCCTGGTAACTGCCCTCGCTGAGCCGGTCGACGAAGTGTTCATTCGCGAGGATCTGGCCCTCGGCGCGCTCTGGCAGTGGGTGGTCGACGGTGTCGTGTGCGTGCGTCATTGCGGTCCCCTTTCGTAAGCGGACTTCGCTGTCCACTTACGAAGGCTACTCGAACCGGACATGGCTGTCCACTTCCGCTACACTCCTCCACATGAACACGGACGGGGGGCCACACCTGCGAGCGGACGCGATCCAGAACCGCGTGCGCATCGTCGCCGCGGCACGGGCGGCCTTTGCCTCCGACGGGCTGGACGTACCGATGAACGAGATCGCCAGGCGGGCCGGGGTCGGCCAGGGAACCCTGTACCGGCGGTTTCCGACCAAGGAGGCGCTGATCGACGAGGTCTTCGCCGATCACGTGGAGCACTGCGTGAACATGGTCTCCGCCGGTCTCAGGGATCCCGATCCATGGCGTGGGTTCTGCACGGTCGTACGGAAGATGGCGATGGCCCTTTCCTCGGACCGCTCGTTCGCCGTGGTCCTGACTACCCGGGTCACCGACGAGTCGTCGGTCCGCTCCGGGCGGAGGGCGGTCGAGACGCTTCTAGAGGAACTCGTCCGGCGAACCCAGGTGGCCGGACGACTGCGCGCGGATTTCGAGCCCGGTGACATCATTCTCACCATTCTCGCCAACGACGGTGTGGCTGCGGCAGTCCCGGATCCCCGTGCGGCCTGCGAGCGGCTTACCGCCTACCTCCTGCGGGCCTTCGAAGCCGGCACCGATACAAATGCGCTTCCCACAGCGATCGCGGTCGGCCTAGACGACCTCAAACCACCAACCAGGTCCGGCGCAACGGGCCGGGATGGAGCTGGATCGAAGCCGGAACGGCGACGTCGAGGGCGCTGACTCCCGCCCGTGCCTCGAACACGGTGCTCAGGCGTTACCACGCTCATGCCGCATAGGTCGGACAGAGTCCACTGACCAGCAGTTTTAAGACCAGGCGTACTCGGCAGACAGTGCACAGGACTTCGGACATTCGTGCAGTCGACTTCGAACATCGACAGTCAGCGACCGCCAGTGTCGCGGCACCCCAACAGATTCCCAGTCCGCAAATCATGCATGACTCATGCATACGAGCGAACGCCGGTCACGTCGATACGAACACCGATAGACGGACGCGCCAAACGCACGGGACTGTTCCAAGATCGGTGTTTCCCGGCCCGACACGCCGGGCTGAGGTCCGGCGAGATGGGCACTGTGAGTGATGACATCGGACCTTGTGAGTCCACGCAAGCGTGAGTCCAAGCCGGCGCGGGAGCTGTCGCCGGAGCAGGCCGCCGCGGCGGCGACGGTGGCCGAGGCGAAGGCACGAGGGTTGGCATTGACCGGCCCGGACGGTCTGCTGAAGCTGTTCACCAAAAATGTGCTGGAAAGCGCACTGAACGAGGAGATGACCGAGCACCTCGGGCACGAGAAGAACCAGGTCGAGCCGGACCGCGTTCGACGAATATCGGGAACGGAACTCGGCCTAAAACGGTGGTTTCGGATGCCGCGGGCGAGGTTGGCATTAACGTGCCTCGGGATCGAGAAAGCACGTTCGAGCCGCAGATCGTGAAGAAACGGCAACGACGGCTTACCGAGGTGGATGAGATCGTGTTGTCGTTATATGCGAAGGGAATGACGGCCGGGGACAACGATCTCGCGAATCACCGATAAGGTCGTCGCCGAGATGCAGGACTGGGCCGGACGGCCGCTCGACGCGGTATACGTGGCCGTGTTCATCGACGCGATCCACGTCAAGGTCCGCGACGGGCAGGTCGCCAACAGGCCTGTCTACGCCGCTATCGGTGTCACCGTGGACGGGCGGAAGGACGTGCTCGGACTGTGGATGGGCGTCGGCGGTGAAGGCGCGAAGTTCTGGATGAGCGTGCTGATCGATCTGAAGAACCGCGGCGTCCGGGATGTGTTTTCCTCGTCTGCGACGGCCTCAAGGGGCTGCCGGAAGTCGTGACAAACGTGTGGCCGCAAACCATCGTCCAAACGTGCATCGTGCATTTGATCCGCAATACCTTCCGGCTCGCTTCTCGTCGGGATTGGGACGCGGTGAAACGAGACATCAAATCCATCTACACAGCCCCCAATCCTGACGTCGCGATGGCCGCGCTGGATGAACTCGAAGGGAAATGGGGTGCGAAATATCGAGGGATAATTCGACTGTGGCGTAACGCCTGGGACGAGTTCGTGCCATTCCTCGACTGCGACATCGAGATCAGGCGCATGATCTGCTCCACCAACGCGATCGAATCATTGAATGCTCGCTACCGGCGGGCGATCCGCGCACGAGGGCACTTCCCGACTGAGCAGGCCGCAATGAAGTGTCTGTACCTTGTGACCCGCAGCCTGGACCCGACCGGGGCAGGCCGCGCCCGATGGACGATGCGCTGGAAGCCCGTACTGAACGCCTTCGCCATCACATTCGGTGATCGCTGGCCGGGAGCCGAAACCTACTGATCAACAACGCCGGAAACACCGATCACGGGATAGACCCGCCACGGGGGCGAAGCAGCGCTGGGAAGTGATCACCGGCCGAAGTGTTCGTGATCGGCAACGGCGTCCGCGCCGGCCGAGCCAGGGTCTGCCGTGAACACCACCGCCCTCAGATCGCCGTCGGGAATGTGGACGGTGTCGCAGTCCAGTGCGATCTGTCCCAGGTCCTCGTGCTGCAGCAGCATCTGGCTGTCGTGCTGCCCGGCGGTGGGCGTGCTCGCCCAGAGCTCGGCGAAGGCGGCGCTGGCGCGCTGGAGGTCGGCGGTCAACGACGCCAGGTCTTCGTCCGCGGGGTAGCGGGTCGAGGCCGCATGCAGCTCGGCCACCAGCAGGCGCTGGAAGCGCGCGTGGTCACCCGGCGACCGCCTCACCCGGCCGCCCTGGCCAACGAACACCCGCCAGGGGATGTTGCCCTCGCGCGGGTGGAGCGAGGGCACCCCGCAGGCCAGCGCTTCCCAAGCCCGGTTCCAGCCGACGACCGTCCACGTGGCGTCGAGCACGCACACCGGCGTGCTCTCTACCCGGTCCACGAGCCGGCGCGCGCCATCACTGAGCCGCCGTGGCACCTGTCCTTCTACTGGCGCGTAACCGGCCAGCGTGCACAAGTGCTCGTACTCCGCCCTGCTCACCCGGAGTGCTCGGGCCAAGGCGTTCAACACGCTGGGCGAGGGGTGCCGACGACCCTGCTCCATGCGTTTCAGGTGATCCGTCGACACGCCGGCCAATTCGGCGAGCTCTTCCCGTCGCAGGCCGCCCGTGCGCCTGCGGCCGTGACCGACGACACCCACTTGTTCGGGTCGGGTGCGTTCACGTCGCTCCCGCAACACGGTTCCCAAAGTGCTCGCGTCCGGCATGACCGAAGAATATCAGCGGCATCCGCCAGGAGGGGACATCCTGGCCCCTGCTACGGCGGCCGAGAACCGGAAGAATGAGTACCAGGAAGGCGGAGACAGCGCGCGCGAAGCTGTGTTGACACGCGCTCCTCTTTCGATTTCTTACCGATCGTGTTCTCGATGAAGGAATTTTCATGACTGATATGAATCACCTCGCCGACCGGGTCGCGGTCGCCGAGACCGTGGCCCGTTTCGCTTGGTCGCAGGATCTCAAGGACTGGGACGGACTGCGTGCGATCCTCGCCGACACCGTCACAATGGACGTTTCCGAACACTTGGGCGCGCCGCCGCAAGAAATGAGTGCCGATGATTTCGTGGCCGCCGTCCGGGCGGTACTGGGAGGGTTTCAGAGTACTCACCATTCGACCTCCAACGTCATCGTCGAGCTTGAGGGCGACCGCGCTACCTACCGTAGTTTCGTGTTGGCCTACCACCACGTTCCCACCGACGAGCTCGACTGGCTCGTCGTGCGCGCTTTCTGGCACGTCGACCTGCATCGGGTCGATGATGAATGGCGGCTGAGGCGCATCCGGGTGGTACGGAAGGCCCCTTTCGCGGGCAACCCCGAGCTTTACGCGATCGCTGCGGGGTCCGCAGGCAAAGGCGGGCGAGAAGTGAGTGCATCGACTGACGACGTGCGCGCCGTTCCGTTTCGAATGGCCGCGGCGATGTCCGATCGTGACGTCGAAAAGCTGGTGGCCAATTACACCGACGACTTCGACTGCGTGATGCCGCTGCACCCCGATCGTTCCTTCCGCGGTGCCGACCAGGTTCGCGCGAACTACACGACGATCTTCGCCCGGTATTCCAACGGCCTGGACGCCAGGGTCATCGACTCCGTGGTGGACGGTGACCGGGTGTGGACGGAGTGGGAGATGATCGGCACGCGGGCCGACGGGGTCGTCGAGACCATCCGCGGCACAGTCATCATCCGGGTCGAGGACGGCCGAGCCGGAGCGGTCCGCTTCTACCTCGATCCGGTCGATGCCCCGGATACATCGGCACAGCTGAACATCCTCGACTGAAATCCGGCTCGGCAGATTACGCCCGATGCTCCGCTGGACGACTGGGAGTTGCCGCGGTGGGACTCCGCACGTGCAAGGACTCACCCCTCGACCTCAGGAGTAGATTGTCATGCACCTCACTGTTCTCGCCGCGTCCGGCCCGACCGGACTCTCCCTCACCCGGCAGGCACTCGAACGGGGCCACATCGTCAGGGCCATCGCCCGCAATCCCGACCGGATCACCGTTCCGAACACCCCGGGGCTGACCAAGATCGTCGCGGACGTGTTCCACACTGACGAAATCGACTCGGCGCTCGAAGGCAGTGAACTGGTGCTGTCCGGACTGGGTGTGCCCAAGGGGACGAAGCCGGGCGTGCTGACCGCGGGCGCTCGGTCGGCGGTGGCGTCGGGCGCCCGCGTCATTTGGCTGGGCGCTTACGGCACAGGTCCCTCGGCCGCGGTGGCAAGCGCGCTCAACCGGCTGGTCCTCAAAGGACTCGGAGCGGAGGTCGCCGACAAGGTCGAGTCGGACGCCGTGGTCACCGAAGCCGGCGGAACGGTTTTCCACGCCGGACCCTTGACGAACAAACCGATCAGCCCGGACCGGCGCACCGTGGGGCTCGATACCTCTCCCAAGAGCATCTTCCGCATCATGGTGAGCCGGGACACCGTTGCCGCCGCGATGCTTGACGAAGCGGAGAACCCGCGGTTCCCCGGCCGGATCGCTGTCCCACTCACACGCTGACCTGAAGGCCCGCGCCGCTCGCCGGATGTTGGAGACCCAAGGTGGCGGCCGGCCACCCGGGGAAGCTGTGCGGTGCTATAAACGCGGCTGGCGGGTGGTTGGCCGTTGCGTGCGGTGTGGCCGCGGTGGTGGTTGTAGTTGGCTAGCCATCGTGGGTAGGCGTTGCGGCGTTCTGTCTCGCTGGTGTAGGGCTGGGCGTAGGCCCATTCGTCGAGCAGGGTGCGGTGAGCACTCGCTGGACGGTGATTCCGTTGCTGGCGAAGAAGGTCTGCGCTCGTTGCCAGAACTCGACGGCGGTCTCTTTCTCGTCGGACAGGATTTCGCTGTAGGCCAGGCGGGAATGGTCGTCGGGGGCGTTGTGCAGGGAGCTGTAGCCGTTGCCGTCCAAGGTTTTTCCTGGTGTGCGGGTGTGGTGTCGTTGCCCGGCTTGGCGGCGTAGCACAGGAACGAAGTCAATGCTTCGGTGATGGGTTCACGGTCTTTCCGGGACCGGTCCCTTGCCGATCGGGTTAGCATCCCCGTATGCGGCACATGATGGGCAGGACGGCCCTCACGGTACTGGCCGTGGCCGGGGCCACGGCCGCGTGTGGTGGCTCGACGACCGCACCGTCGGCTACGCCGCCGTCGTCTTCGGTCCCGGCAAGCACCAGCGCGAGCGCGGCATCGAGTAGCGCCGTCCCCAAAACCAGTACGGCGCTCAAGCCTTTCCCAGCGGCGGCGGACGGGACCAACCTGCGCGCCTGCGCCGACGGCGACTGCGAAATCCTGGTGACCGGGCCGGTGACGATCCGCCTCACCAAGGGCCTCGGGATGAGTTCGCTGGACATCACCGCAGTCTCGCCCGCCGGCGTCGATTTTCAGTCCAGTTCGCCATCCGGGATGGTCATGTCAGCCACGGGGCAGACCCCGAACCAGGGTGGGGCGTCCACCTTCAACAAACTATCGTTCGAGGTGGTCGCGCTCGAGGGATCGAAGGCCGTCGTGAGGTTCACGCACACCTGAATCAGGGTTGCCGACTGTTGAGTCGGGTATTCGAGTGTCGCCAGTTTTCCAGCGTGATAACGGCGGATGCGTAGATCGTTGAGATGAGCCGGCCGAGATGCTCGAGTAGGGCCTGACCATCAGCGATCGGGCCTTGTCGGCTTGATGGGAGGGGGTCCTGGTCGTGGCGAGTGTTTTGCCAGGCTCACCGGGTCCGGTGCTGACGGTTTTCGGGCTGAAGGCGCAGGATCGGGTATGGCCGCGAGTTGGTGGCCGAGCACGGTGACGGCGGGGCAAGGCCCGCTCGCCGGAGGGCTCTGCGACCTGCCTGCTTGCGATGCCAAGCCGGCCGGGTGCGGCGCAGCTCGACCCTGCACTCATCCGGGCTGGCTTTGAATCCGGCGAAGCGAGCCGGCCGACAGGGAGTACAAGGTGCTCGGTGACGGCGGCGCGATGGCGGGGACACAGTCAGCCGGAGCCGGTCGGCCGCGTCAGTCGAGCCTGGGCGGAAGACGGCACCTTGCTGCCGCCTCGCGGCAGCGCGCGGATCCCGGAACCTCAAGCGGGACCTGCCGGCCTCACGTCACAGTGTTCTGGAGGGAATCGACCATGTCCGTTGCGAAGGCCCCTTGGAGATCGACTGTTGCGCCATTGCCGAGAAGTGTGGAAGATCGTCCTGGTCCGACCTCGGCAGTTCAGAAAGGCCGATAGTGGCGCAAGCTCGACAGGAAGCTCGCCGAGACGGCGGCGATCACCTCGCAGATTCCGTCGTCCACATCGCGACCGCGACGGATGAGGCGTACCTGCCATATGTGGCGGCCATGGCTTGGTCGCTTGCCGCGCGACGGGACCCGGGAACCAAACTCGAGCTCACCATCATGCATGTGGGGGTATCAGCCGCAGACCGGGCCCGCGTCGAAGCCGTCACCGACGGAATCACCGTACGGTGGGTCTCGATGCATTCGGATAATTACCGGCGTTGGGGAGTCGAGCCGGAACCGCTGATTCTTGACCCGCACTATTTTCGCTGTCTGCTCGCGAGGATCTATCCTGAAACGGTTGAGCGAGCCGTCTACATCGACTCCGATACCGTGATCCTGAAGGACCTCAGATCGCTGTGGAGCTGGCCACTCAACGGGAACCCGATCGCTGCCGTGGGTGATCTGGTGTCGGTGATAAGCGATGCCATCAGTCACTGGCAGGAGATCGGACTCGATCCCGACGCCCCATATTTCAATGCCGGTGTGATGGTGATCGACCTGGCGCGCTGGCGGACAGAGAACATCGGTGAGCGGGTTCTCCGGCAATGTCAGGAGAACCGGCACCGGCTGCTCATCCAGAACCGGTGGAATCAGCACGATCAGTACGGTTTCAATGTCGTACTCCAGCATCGCTGGACGGTATTGCCCTCAGGCTGGAACCACTACGCGGAGCGAGCCCTCGACGATGTCGGAATCGTGCATTTCCTCGGCGATATGAAACCCGGCGCTCCGCTTGCCTTGCCAGAATGCACGGAGTTGTTCATCCAAGCTGTCGACGCGACCCAATGGGCCGGCTGGAGGCCACCTGGGAACACCTCGACCTAACCTTGTCTCAGCGCACTCCGCTGATGGGCATGCCAGAGCACCGGAGATTACGATTCCGTCCTGAGCGGCTGGTCAGAGCCCGCAGCGTCGTGGGCTGGAGAGAGTGTTCGGTAGCCTGGTGGATGGCGGCGAGGCCGGGTTGACGTAGGGGGCGACGCTGCGCAGGGATTTGTGGCCGGTCTTTGCCATGATGACGTTGGCGGAAACTTCGGCCGCAAGGCAGGTCAAGTAGCCCGCGTACGTCGCGGCGATCCCAGCCTTGCTTCTGTTCGGCGGCTGCCGTGCGATCAGGGCTCCGGGCGGCTCGCTGTTCACCCTCGCTCCGACGACGAGGCATCGTGGGTCGGTTCCTGGCGGACCTTTCGGGAAATCGCCCAGGAAATCCCGCAGTGCTGGCGGAGTTCCTCGCCCAGTGGAGTGCGACGCGGTCACCCAGTCTTGAACCGTGCCGGCGTACGCCATCTGTGCGCATGCTTGCACCCTGCGGGCGGCTGCGGTGGCAGTATAGGACTGCACCTTGCGCGAAAGCGGTGACGATCGGGATTGCGGCTGGCGTGGTCGGCGAGCGCTTCCGTCGTGGCGGCGCCGTGCCACCACCCAGCTATCAGGCCTCATCTCTCATTCCGGCTCGAGACTCGCCGACGTTGAACTGGGAGAAGACGACGCGAACGGCGGGAGGCTCCCCGTGTCACCTGAGTGTTAGCTAGAGAATGAACGATGCGCATTACTCTTAGGGGCTTATGAATGAGCTCGGCGCTCTCGTAGGCACGCATCCGGTGGACAACCGGCGCCGGTGGGTCATCGCCGCACAGGCAGCGGCGGTGGCGGTCGCCGCTCTCGTGCTTCTGGCGCTCTTGGTGGCGGCTCCGGTCTGGAGTGCGGGCAAGTTGGTAGGCCTGCTCCTGATCGGGATCGTGCCCGGGTTCGCCGCCGCGGTGGTCAATGCCTGTAAGGCGTGGCGGGGTGGGCCCCTAGAGCGGTTCGAGGTCTACGATCTCGGCATCGCGCACACCACAAAGGACGGGCAGCGGGCCTGGACTTGGCAGCAGATCACCCAGCTTCAGTGTACGAGAACGCCGGGACGGCTTCCTCGCTATGGTTGGGACTTCAGCTGCGCGGTCAGGTTCACCGACGGTGCGACGATCGGGTTCAACGGCCTTACCGCGGATGCCCCCGCGATCGTGGACGTGCTGTACGCCCAGCGTCCGGATGCCGTGGTGGCACCGGACACGCTTCGTGGCTGGAGACTGTTGCGCTGGGTAGCGCCGTTCGTCGCGGCCGGGTGCGCGTGGTGCATCGTGATCGTGTTCAGGATGCTCAACGACGACCGAACCACCGTTCCGGACGGCCCAGGGTCGTATCGGGTCGTTCCGAAATATGACGACAGCACGATCGCTCTTCTGGCGATAGGAGGGCTTGTCTGTGTCGTCGCGTTCGTCGTTTCGCTCAGCTACCTCGCCGTCGGGTTGGTCCAATCACGCAGGCGGTAGACAGCAGCGGGCCGGTGGGGATTCCTGGCGGTGGGCTGGAACCGCAGCGGTGCCGGACGTGTACTGACTCTGGGGTAGCCGTTCGCGCATGTGTATTCACATCCAGGCCGAACCGTCTGCCGCCGCTCCGGCCCGATGCCGCCCAGCATGTTGATCTGCCAAGCCCGTAGGAGTTGTCGGGCGGAGTGGCGTTGTGGGCGCAAGTATTCCCGCCGAATTCGGCGAGCGCGACCGCCACCGCCGTGGTCAGCCCGTCACCGCGAAGGCCTGCGTCGTGGGCGTAACGGGCGATCTGCTCAGGGGCAGCTTCGGCATGGACCGAGCTTGGCCCATGCGCACGCCGGTGGGAACCGGCGTGTTCATGATGTGGTGGTCGTCGGGTTCTTAAGGGGCATAACCGCCGTTCTGGTGGAGTAACCGTCGAGGTGTGCCCCATGCTTTGCGGCGGCAGAGGCTGCTCATCTGGCCCCGTCGCGCCCGCCGAGAGCATCACGTTTCCAGGTGCGGCACGGGTGTTCCGACAGACCAGCCCGCTTCCTCTGGCTACTCAGCGTGATGGATGCGGGTATTCGCCCTGAGCGAATAGTGCCAATCCTGTCAGAGTCGGACGTCGTGCCGCGAGGGCGCGTCGAGTTTGCGGAGTACGTTGGCGACGTGGTCCTCGACGGTGCGCCGTGAGATGAACAGGGCCTGGGCGATCTCCCGGTTGGTGTGGCCGTTTGCCAGCAGGCGTGCGACATCGTGTTCGCGCGGCGACAGCTGGGTGCCGTAGCTGCGGCGGCCACGGACGGAAGGTATGACGGTGCCGGTGCTGCGGATGTGGTGACGGCAGCGGGCGGCGTCGACGGTGGCGCCCAGGGCGTCGAAGACGATGGCCAGCTCACGGAACACCGCGGGATCGGCGCCCGTGATGCGGGCGGCGTTGTCGGCGCACTGCGCGGCGCGGTATCGCTGCCCGAGTTCGTGGTATCGCAGCTGTGCGTCGCGGTAGTGGTTCTCCGCGTTGTCGTGCTCTCCCCCCGCGGCGGCGATCTGTGCTCTGCACACCGTGAGCGCCGTCCGTGCCGAGGGCGCGTCGATGCCGTTGAGCTTCTCCTCGGCCTCCGCGACGAGCTGCCGGGCGGCAACGGTCTCGTCGTCGGCGAGGTAGCACGCGACAGCCTGGGGGACTATCTCGGCGGTCCATGCCCAGGAGCCCTTCGCGCGGAGCAGGGCAAGTCCGCGCTCCGCGTGACCGCGAGCCGTGGCATCGTCCCGGCTGAGCAGCATGGCGGCCATCCCGCCCGCCGCGGCCACCGCCACCGGAATCACCGCCGTCGGGTGCGTGTCCAGGGCGGCGTGGAATCCGCGTTCGGCGGTCAGCCAGTCGCCGCGTGCGGCGGCCAGCCAGCCGACGACCAGGTTCAGTTCGTTCGCGATATGGGGCAGATGGGAATAGGCATGGATCAGCGTCTGCACCCGCTCGGCCAGACCGGACCACTCGCCCGCCAGCCAATCCAGCCGGGCCGCGGTGGCTTCGGCTGTCGCCACCACATAGGGGGCGCCCGCACGCGAGGCCAGTGTCAGGCCGGTGTGCAGGAACGTCCGTCCCTGCCGGTCCCGGCCGGTCCACGAGCACGCGTCGGCCAGGTTGGTGTGGGCACGGGCGAGATGCCTGATCTCGGCGGGGTCTTCGATGTCATCGGGCGCGGGCAGCAGGGTGATCCGGTCCCAGCCTGCCGGGTCACCGACGATGAGCTGCCCACCGAGCACAGTGGCCAGCACCGCGGTGCGCACCGGGCGCCGCGGGAGCCGGGCGAGCAGGTCCTCCACTCGTGGAAGCCAGGCCCGATGGTCGGCTATGGTGGCGATGTCGAGGTAGGGCACGGAAAGCAGCGCCATCCCGGACGCGATGCGCTCGGGCTGGTCGCCGAGCAGTTCTATCGCGTGGGCGATTTCGGCGCATCCGCGGTCCAACCGCGACTCGCGCACCAGCAGGATGCCGAGGCACAGCCGCACCTCGCCCCGCACGTCGGCGACCAATCTGGGGTCTGACCGCAGCGCCTCGATACGCATGATCACGTCGGCGTCAGGGAGCCCGGCCAGCGCGTATCCACAGAGTTTCGGGGCCAGCCGGTTCAAGTCCTCGGCGGGCACGTCGCGGTCGGAGACGACGGGGGAGAGCACGTCCACCGCACCGGACATGTCGTTCGCCTCGGCCGCGGCGTCCGCGGCGCTTTCGCTGTATCGCAACCACTCGTCCGGCAGGTCGGCCCCGGCGCAGTGCCTGGCGAGCCGTGCGACCGGCCACCCGGCCACCTCGGCCAGCACGCGTACCGCGGCGCCGTGCAGCTCCTGCCGACGCGGTCCCGGCATGGCCGCGTACACCGCTCGCCGCGCCATGTCGTGCCGGAGGCCGTACCGGTTCAGCGGGCCTTCCGTCAGCACACCGGAGCGCACCAAGTCCACCACCGGGTGCACGTCGGGAGTCCCCGCGACCGCGGTGAGGATCTCCGCCGGCACCGCGTCGCCCAGCACGGCCGCCGCCTCGGCGACCGCGCGCTCCGGTTCGCTCAGCCGGTGCAGTCGTTCGAGCACCGACTCCTTCACCAGGACAGGCACATCGACGCTGGCCAGGACCCGGCTGGCCACCACCCCCTCGACCCGTGTGTCCACGAGCCGGTCACGCAGCGCACGGGCCGCTTCCGCGACCACGAAAGGAATTCCGCCGGTCTCCTGCAGAACCGCGCTCGCGAACGACTCCGAAACGACGCCGCCTGTGAGGGCTTCGATCAGCGCCCGTACCTCCGGCTCCTCGAATGGTCGTAGTCCCACACGCGCGGTGGCGACCTCCGACGGCGGGTGCACGACCGGCCCCAGCGGGGTGTCACCGGAGAGTTCCTCACGCCGATAGGTGATGACCAGCGACAGTCCTGGGGGCGGATCCGCGAGCAGAAATCTCAGCACCTGACGGGTGTCTTCGTCCGCCCAGTGCACGTCTTCGATCACGAGCACGGCCTGGCCGAGCGCGCGTACCAGCGCGCAGACCGCACGGAACATCCGATGACGCTCGGCCTCCGGACGGTCCAGTGGCGGCGGTGCCGGTGGCAGGAGATCGGCGAGTTCCGGCAGATGTCCACGAAGCGCGCCGGTAACCGGATCGGGAACGCCCACCCTGTCCCCGGCTCGCCCGAGACAGTCGAACAACGGGCCATAGGGGAAGGGTTCGTCCAGTGGCTGGCAGGTACCGACGGCCATCCACAGGTTCCGGCCGCGCACCGCCGTCGCGAGGGCGCCGATCAAGGTGGTCTTACCGGCCCCCGCCTCACCTTCGACGAACGCCACCGCGGGCGGGCGGATGACGACGTCGAACAGGGTGGCCGATTCCGCGGTCCGGCCGACAAATGGGGTGGATCGTCCGGGCGACGGCAGGGGACCCGTGCCGAACTTCCGCGGCCGTGCCATCTCGCCATCCACTGCCACCTCCGCGCTGGTCACACCGGTGCCGGGAGGCCGCAACGATACGTCTGACCGTCGCCACCGCGTAACCCTGATCACGGTAATGCCGTACCCCTCCGGGGTCTCACCACGATTGTTTCCGCTCCGCCCGCGCCGAATGGTGAAGCGGTGCGCCAGGCGCACACGGGAGATGGAGGAGAGATGCACAAGACCCGAATGACGTTAGGTCTGTTCGGCATCGCGGCCGCGCTGGTGGCGGTGAGCCCCGCCGCGTCGGCGGCGACGCCCGAAAGCGACATCGTGGAAGCCCGGCAGCCCATCGCCGGTCGCTACATAGTGGTCCTCCGGGACGGGGCGCAGGCAGCCGCGCAGGGTGGGGCCGCCTCGTTGACCCAGCGTTACGGCGGTGCGGTGGTCGACACCTACGCGCTGACTCTGAACGGCTTCTCGGTCCGAGACCTGAGCGAGCGGCAGGCCCGGCGCCTGGCCGCCGACCCGGCGGTGCGGACGGTGCACCAGGACGGCGTCGCACGTGCCGCCGGAGAGCAACCGAACCCACCCTCGTGGGGGCTGGACCAGATCGACCAGCGCACGAAGACCTTGGACAAGAAGTACGTCTATCCCAACGCCGGTGAGGGTGTCACCGCCTATGTCGTCGACTCCGGCGTGGGCATCCGGCACACCGAATTCGAGGGCAGGGCCGCGCACGGCCGCGATTTCATCGACAACGACAACGACGCGAGCGACTGCTTCTGGCACGGCTCCCACGTGGCGGGCACCATCGCGGGCAAAACCGTCGGCGTCGCCAAGAAGGCCAAGGTGGTCGCGGTTCGCTCGCTGGGCTGCGGTGGTTCCGGACCGGACTCGGCGACCGTCAGCGGACTGGAATGGGTGGCCGCCAACGGCAGCAAACCGGCCGTGGTCAACCTGAGCCTGGTCATGGACACCGTCGGCGTCGGTGACGCTCAAGTAAAAGCGTTGGTGGACAAGGGTTTTGTGGTCGCGGTAGCCGCGGGCAACAACGGACAGGACGCCTGCACGGCCAGCCCCGGCCGTACCCCCGAAGCGTTGACCGTCGGTTGGATCAACCAGGGCGGTTCCCGTAGCGGGAACTACGGGAAATGTGTCGACCTGTTCGCCCCGGGCGGCAACATCTATTCCACTGACCACACCGGCGGCTACCGTACCGGCAGCGGTACCTCGATGGCGTCGCCACACGGCGCGGGTGCGGCGGCGCTGTACCTCGCCGCGAATCCCGGCGCGACACCGCAGCAAGTACGCGACGCGCTCGTCCGCAACGCCTCACCGGGGCTGGTGACCGATCCCGGAGCGGGCTCGCCGGACGCGTTGCTCTACACCGGGTTCATCGGCGGTGGCACGCCGCCCAAGTGCGGTGTCAAGTCCAATGACGAGGATGTGTCCATCCCCGACGCCGGGACCACCGTGGGCAGCGCCGTGACCCAGAGCGGCTGCGACGGCAACGCTTCCGCGGAATTGGCCGTACGGGTGGATATCGACCACACCTACTCCGCGGACCTGGCGATCGACCTGGTCGGACCGAGCGGGGCCACGTGGCCCCTCGAACGAGCGGGTGGAATCGGTGACGCCGGTGGTGTGCACCAGACCTTCACCGTGGACGCCTCCGGCGAGAACGCCAACGGCACTTGGCAGCTGCAGGTGCGCGACATCCACCGCTTCGACACCGGGACCTTGACCGGCTGGTCGATCACGTTCTGATCCGGAACGTCCCATCGGACAACCCTGCGAACCGAGGAGCACGATGAGAACAGCACGTCTGGTCACAGCCGTCGCCATGGCACTGGCCGTGATCACTTCGCCCACGATCGGGACGGCGAACGCCGAACCCCCCGCCACCGCCGCGACACCCACCGACCAACTGCGGCCACCGGACATGGGAACCCGGGTGGTCAACGGACAACGCACGACCGTGCGGGAAAACCCTTACCTCATCGCAGGCCTGCGAGCGGGTGGGGGCGGTCCACAGGGTCAGTCCTGCACCGCTTCCGTCGTCGGCAAACGCAAGATCATCACCGCGGCGCACTGCATGATCGACGTGGGCGGGGCGAAGAGCTACCTCTACGGCGACGACGACCTGAACACCCCAGGCGACGAAACCTTCCGCACACCTGTCGCCTCCTACAAAGTGCACCCCCGCTACACCGGTCCGAACTCCTGGCAGACCGGCTACGACGTCGCGGTGATCACGACCGAGACCGACCTGCCCGTCCCGGAGAACCAGTGGGCCAAGGTGGCCGGATCGGGTGATGCCGAGCTGACCACACCGGGGAAGTCGGGCACCGCCGTCGGTTACGGACGCACCTCGGCCAATGGTGGATCCGGCGCGCTGTACAAGACCACGATGCCGGTCAACGACGCGAACAACTGCCAAGTGTTCAACGTGCGGGTGAACCCCGATCTCATGGTGTGCGTCGGGTACGACGACGGACGCACCGCGACGTGCTCCGGAGACAGCGGCGGGCCCTTCATCGTGAACGGCGTGATCGTCGGCGTCGTCTCGTGGGGCTCGAGCGGATGCGACCGCTACAGCATCATGGCCCGGCTCACCAACGAGATGGGCGACTGGGCCCGCGGCGAGATCGGCGGCACTCAGCCCGGTGACGGGAAATTCGGCGTCTCCCTCAGTCCGGCCGCGGGCAAGACCGAGCCCGGCAAGTACATCTCGACCTCCGTCGTGACCAAGGCCGGCGACACGGGAGCCGAAAAGCTCGACCTGGCCGCCACCGGCCTGCCCGCCGGCGCGACGGCCACGTTCCAGCCCGGCTCGTCCCTGAACTCCGGCGACGTCGCCAAACTCACCGTGGAGACCGCGGCGGGCACTCCGCGAGGCACGCACCGGATCACCGTCACCGCGAAAGGCGCGTCCGGAACCAAGTCCGCCGACTACACCCTGACCGTCGGAGACGGTGGCACCACGGAAGGACCCAAGCCGACCGTGTCCCCCGGTGCGGGAACGGCGAAATCCGGCTCGTTCGTCAACGCGACGGTCACCGTCGCCGGAGGAACGGGAAACAGCACACTCACCGCGACCGGCCTGACGCTGAACCCGATGTTCCAGCCGTCCACTGTCGCTCCGGGCGGTACGTCACGCATGTCCATAGCCGCCCCGTTCCAGCCCGGCACCTACAAGATCACCATCACCGCCACCGACAGCACCGGCAAAACCGGCACCACCGAATACAGCCTCACCGTCCAATGAGCTGAACCGACCCTGTGGAGCCCGTGGCCACCAAACGGTCACGGGCTCCACACGACGTTCTCCGCGACCTGCCACGTGCTGTCGATCTCGCCCGCGTGAAGTGCGGCCCGTGGTCGGGTCCATCGGTAAACACCTCGACAGGGGTGCGGAGATGGGACACGCTCGCGCGATGACCAGAATCGATGACACGCCGCCCGCCTGGGACGAACGCACCCAGCTCACCACGTTTCTCGACTACACCCGTGACACCGCCCGCGCCAAATGCGATGGCGTCTCGGCGGAGAACGCACGCAAGGCGCTCCTGCCGGGCTCACCGCTGATGACCATGAGCGGAGTGATCAATCATCTCCGCTGGGTCGAGTACTACTGGTTCCACGCGGTCTTCCTCGGCGAGGAGGACTTGGGCCCTTGGACCGAAGAGGATCCCGACCGCGAGATGCGTATCGCCGTCGATTTCCCGCTCACGCAGTTGCTCGACGAATACGCCGAACAGAGCGCCCGCTACCGCGCACTGGTCGCCGAGAACAGCTTGGACAAGAAGGCCGAGCGAGCCATCCGCAACGGCCTCCACGTCGACCTGCGCTGGATCCTCCTCCACCTCACCGAGGAGACGGCCCGCCACAACGGCCATCTGGACATCCTGCGCGAAATGCTCGACGGCACAACCGGCAACTAGCTCCGGGAGAAATCACAGGAGGAGCCAGAGCCGGATCGAGGCAATGACACGGATCTCGAACAGTGGTTAGGCGCTGTCCGGCAAGTCTTGTTCGCGGTCTTCGCCCCCAGGCGGTCCCTGACGGCACGGGCGGACGCGGCTGAACACGGCCCGACACCGCCAGGAACCACCTGGATCACGACGCCCATCGAACAGACTTACCGGACACCGCCTAGCTCTGTCGGGTGGTTGCCACGTCCGGCTCAGCGCCGGTAGTGGAGTACGCCACGCAGAGCAGGTGACGTGGGACTACCGCAGCGCTGCTCGAACGTCGCGTCGAGGGCGACGAGCCCCTCCGTGCCGCGTTGGATGTAGTCGATCGTGAACGTCGAATAGTCGTCGACACAGGCCAAACCGTTGGACGTGGCCAGGATATGCGCTCCCTCGACATGGCCGTATGTGCCGACCTGCAGGTCTCCGGACGGCGCGCTGAAGTCGAGTGCGATGTGGTCGAACCCGTGGTCGGTCTCGGCGTCTACTCGCAGGGCAGCGCCGTTTTCCCAGAACCGCACCTCGTTCTCCGGCGAGGCGGTCCAGTGACCGCTTCTGCCGTTGACCGGGTGGGCGCCCTGTTCGGCGGTGAAGTTGAGACTCGCGATCGGCTCGGCGGCCGCGGCCGGCGCGAAGGCGATGGCCAGGCCGGCGGCGACGGTGAACGTGGTGATAGGACGACGGATCTTCACGAAACCCCCAAGATCAGCCGCTCTGCGGAGCGGGTCCGTACCGATACTGCCCCGGATTCCGCGCACCTGCCACGAGTAGAACTACTCAACCGGGTGTGCTCTCCCAGGGAAGACGCGGTGATACGCCGTTCGCATGTTGTTCGTGCGAAGAGGAAACAGTGGGTGGCTTCGACCGCGCGGCCCGGAGTGTCTTCTGCGGATCGGGCCAGGCTTCGGCTTCCGCCGTGAGTGCGGTGGCGATGTCGATTTGGCCGGTGCGGACCTGCCATGCCAAGGAATCGGGCCGTGGCTCCACGAGTAGCCAGCCTGTGACGGCATCGTCGTCGTAGTAAGGGGATTCGGCGTCACCGATGCCCAAGGCGTCGAAGTACTCACGTGCGGGCCAGGTTTCGGGAACCCATCTTCGAGCCCAGCGCACGACGATCCGGGCAAGGTCGTTACGGCTGTCCGCCGGATGGATGAGACGGTCACCGGCCGTGCAGACCAGTCGCGACGTGTACGCCGCACCCAAGGGTGCGGCCACAAGTTGGTTGTTCACTTTTCCCCCGGCTCGGCAAAGCGAGCTTCTTCATCGTGTGCTGGGCACAGAACTGTGCGTAGGCGGAAGGGCGGACGTGTCTCGCTCGCTTCCCTGGCTCCTTGTTTGAACCGGCTGGGATTCTAGGGCAGGTTCGGGAGGTCGCGGAACCCCTTTTGGGGAAAAGGGGAGCGGTTCTGCGAGCGTCCGCCTTATGGGTGTATTGCGGCCGAATGTCGAGGGCCGTGGCGACACGCACCGTCACCAGAGGCCCCGCCGTACCACTATCGAGTGCGAGCGCGAAGAGGCAAGGATGCTGAGATGAGACCGTACGCGCGTGAGAAGGACCGGTGAGAGAACGGAAGATTCCACTATACCGGTGGTCGAAAACACTGAAACTAGGAGATCAAATTCTTTCGCATCGCCTGTCCGACGGCATGCGCGCGATCGGTGGCGGCGAGTTTTCTGAACAGTCGCTGCGCGTGGGTTTTCACGGTGTCCTCCGCGAGGTGGAGGTCACTGCCGATCTCATTGTTCGTCTTTCCGAGGCTGATCCCGCGCAGGACCTCGATCTCCCTTTTGGACAACGCCGGTACTTGCTCCGTTGTCTCGCGGGGCTGAGGCAAAGAGAAGGAGCCGGTACCGCTCGCTTCGCAGGCGAGGAAGGCGACGGCTCCCATGCGGATCGCCTCGGTCGCGACGGTGGCCAGCTCCGGCGCGCCGAACACCACGACCGCTGTCCCCGCCTGAAGCGTCACCAGCGTGTCGATCGTCTCCGCCAGCGCGTCCGGCCGGACGCGGGCGCTCAAGAAGACCGTGCCCGCCGGCATGATGCGGAACTTGGTGATCAATTCCGCGCTGGTGGCGGCGGAATCCACGCGTCGTATCCCCGGTGCGTTGGCCAGGAACCGAACCATGCGCTCCCGGGGTTCGCGTCTGCCGTCCAAGACAAGGGCATTCATCGCCATGCCCTCCATGGGGTCGAAGTGCCGATTCGCAAGGGGTTCGCGGCAACCTCGACCGTTGGAGGCGCGGCGTTCGTTCGCAGAGTACACACGCGGAAATCGGGCGGCACGAAAGGTCTGGTGGCAACGAACCGGTTCTGCCTGGTCAACGGGGTGGGCCGCGATCGGTGTGGTTCGGGGTTCCGTCGTGAGAAGAAGACGTCATTGATCCGACCGGGTGACGGAACCGCAGGTTCGTGCGTCGCGGACGGACTCGTTCGGGGTAATTCCACGGTCTCCGGGCGGGAGTGTTCTCGAAGGCCGCCCGGTTCACCATCGTCCGGCTGGCCCAGGAGGGGCACCCCAGGAAGGACTTGCCTGGAGTGCAGGGAAAAGCGCGTAACTCGATCGGGCCACTCGCGGCGTGCTCAGGGCGACGAGGTACCTACACGATGGTGGTGTGAGGTGGAAAAGAACCTTCGCTGTCAGTACTTTTCCCTCGGCGCAGGGTAAACCCACCGGTACCGCCCTGCTGTCCGACGAGAACGTCGAATCAAGGAGTTCACAAATGTTGAAGAAGCTCGGCTTCGTCGCGGCCACGGTCGCCGCGGGAGCCTTCATCGGTGGCGGTGTCGCCTCCGCCGACACCCCGGACGACTACGACCACGGTTACGGCTACGACCACAGCGGACAGGTCGGTTTGGTCAACCTGAACAACATCGACGCGCTGCACAACGTCAACGGCACGCTCGGCGTGTGCGGCAACGACGTGAACGTGCTGGGTGTCCAGGTGCCGATCCGCGACTCGCTCAACGGAATCGGCGTGCCGATCCTTTCGCCGGGCGCGCACGAAGCCGAAGGCTCGTCGCCGTACAACTGTGCCTCGGGTGCCATCACCGACGGTGGCACCGTTCAGGGCAACTGAACTTCCCGTCGTCAGCACGACCGACACCACGCAACTTTCACCCACCGGCCCGTCCGGTGAGGTATTCCTAGGAGTCTTTTCAGTGATCAAGCAACTCGGATTCGTCGCCACCGCTCTCGCCGCCGGCATGGCGATCGCCGGCGGATCCGCCTCTGCCGCCGTCGTCGACCACCCGGTCGACCACAACGGCCAGCTCGGGCTCGGCAACATCCAGAACGTGGACGCGGTCCACAACCTCAACCTGGTCGGCGGCGTCTGCGACAACAACGTCAACGTGCTCGGCGTCCAGGTCCCCGTCCGTGACGTCGCCGAGGGCATCGCCATCCCCGTGCTTTCGCCGGGCGAGACCGAGGCCGAGGGTGCCACCCCCGACAACTGCGCCGGCGGCATCATCGAAGACGGCGGGACCGTTCAAGGAAACTGACCGACCCCGTAGTCACGGCCGCCGCGTGGAGACCTCTCCGCGCGGCGGCTTTCGTCGTGCCTTGGTTCGCTGTGGCGTGGGATGAGGCCGGGCGCCCGGCACGGTCCGGGTAGCCCGGCCCCATCGTCTCGCCGCCCCGATCGGCGACTGGGATCGATCTTGTCAGAGATCGCGATCGCCGCCAGTCGGCGACGTCCCGGTCAGTCGCAGTGTGCCTGTCCGGGGCAACTCCGGAGGAACTTGACGACGGGAACGCGAGCGAGAACTCCCGTCAGGCCGAATGAGCCGTCCGGCCATTCGATCGACAACGCCACCGACGAGGAATTGTTGGCGTAGTTCTTCTCCGCCAGCGTGCGATCCCCGTTCACCGTGTTCACCAAGGTGTAGCGGCCGGACGGCACCTGGGTGATGTCCAGCCACTGGAAATCGACGTCGTATTTGTAGTCGTCGCCGTATCCGACGGAGATCCCTTCGACGACGTCGAGCGCGTCCGGTTCATGGTGGCGGCAGTTGTTCGCGCGCAGCCGCCGGGCCAGATCCGCGTCCGGGCCGGTGGCCCCCGGGACCCGCGCCGGTTTGACCGTGTCGGCGATGGGGAACCGATCGCCGAGACAGAAGCCGTTCTTGCGGTCGGTGACGACGACGTCGCCTTGTTTCGAGATCAGCGAGAAGTGTTCGAAGTTCATCAGATGCCAATGCTGATGAGCCATCGCCGGTTCGTAGTAGGTGAAGGTCCGGGTCGGTCGCTGCGCGGAGGTGTAGTCGGCCGGGATGGAGCCGTCCTGGGCATCGCGCAAGGCCTGCCGGACGGACATGCGAGGCTCCTTCGAATCGTTCCGGCGCCCGTAGAGCAGCAACGGGCCGTCGCCGATGTTCTCCTCCGAGCTGGTGAATCGGATCCTGACGGCTTTCGCCGCGGCAGGAGCGACACAGCGTCCGTTCGGCGCCGCGGGATCGATCACCGGGCACACGTCCCAGGCTCTGCAGTCGTGAAAGGCGCCGGCGAACCCGCCCGCACATCCCGGCGGCGCTTGACGCAGATCGGGCAACAGGAGGTTCGTCGACGCGTCGGAGCGGGGGACGGGCATGGTCGTCGCGGCCGCGAGCGCCACCGCCGCGAGAGCGAAGTACTTCTTGAACAAGAGAACCTCATTCCGGGTGAGCCTGGGGGCTGCTCAACCTGTTCGAGTGGGCCATTTCCGGTGGACGGTGCGACGGGGTCACACAATGGATTGATCGCGGTGACGCCGATGGCGCCGGTGGGTAGCGTGCGTGCAGGCCGAGCTGAAAGGACCCCCGTATGTCGATCGCCATCGGTTTGGGCACGCCCCCGGAAGATCGGACGGACGTCTCCCGCCGATCGTCGAGGCCGGGGTCGGCCGGCAGCGTGGTACTCGTCTGCGGCACCCGGCCGGAGCTCATCAAACTGGCGCCGTTGATCCGGTATCTCGGGGACGACTGTTCGATCGTCTACACAGGACAGCACTACGACGACTCCCTGTACGCGCGTATCCGCGCCGATCTGCCTACGTGCGAACGATTCCGGAACCTCGGCGTCACCGCCGACGGCCGGGGCGCGCAACTCGGCAAGGCGATCGGTGCCGTCGACGAAGCCCTGGCCGACCTCCCGCGTCCGGTGGTTTTGGTCCAGGGGGACACGACTTCCGCGCTCGCCGGGGCGTTGGCGGCGAACGCGCGCGAAATCCCTCTCGTGCACATCGAGGCCGGGTTGCGCAGCCATGACCGCGCGATGCCCGAAGAGCACAACCGGGTCCTCATCGACCACCTGGCCGATCTCTGCTGTGCACCGACCCGGCTCAATCGCCGGAACCTCCTCGCGGAAAACGTGTCGCCTTCGCGGATCACGGTCACCGGCAACACCATCGTCGAGGCGTTGTCCGCGGGCCTTCCACCCGCCACGGCACGCGCCGAGCTCCTGAACGCTCGCGGTCTGCGACGGGACGAGTACATCCTCGCGACCTTCCACCGGCCGGAGAACGTCGACGATCCCGACAGGCTGGCGGAGATCCTGCGCGAACTCGGCAGGCTTCCGCTCCCGGTCGTGCTCCCTCTGCATCCCCGTACGAGCCGGAGCGTGCAGCGGTTCGGTCTGTCCCGGCTCCTGGTTCCCCTTCTGGTACTCGAACCTCAGGCTTACCCCTCCTTTCTCGCGCTGGCCGCGGAGTCGGCGCTCCTGATCTCCGATTCCGGCGGCATCCAGGAAGAAGCGAGTGTGCTGAAGCGGCCGGTGGTCGTGGTCCGCCGGAGCACCGAGCGGCCGGAGATCTCGGGGGTCTTCGGCGCGCTCGTACCGCCCGGACCGCGGATCGGCACGGAGACCGACCGGTGGCTCGACGACGTGGCGGGACACCGCGAACGGCTGCGAAGCCTTCCGTCGCCGTACGGGGACGGTTCGGCTTCCCGTCGGATCGTGGAGGCGATCGAGGTGATGTTCCCGGTGGAACGCGGCCTCACGGCACCGGTTCACCGGCCCTCCGGCGGCTGAGCTCGTCGAGAAGCCCGTCGGCCACGAGGTTCGCGAGTTTGACACTCGAATTCCAGCTCGTGACGTCCGGATACACATGGGCTGTGGTCGCCAGGAGCAGGCGCGTGCCGGGTACCGAGACCGGCGGCCGGGCGGACAGGTATCCGAGGGGGTACACCGGTTCGACGAACGGTGCCTTGAACACCCGCACGGACTCGATCTCCTCCGCGCGGAGTTCGGGGAAGAGCTCCCTGAGCTGAACCGTCCACCGGGTGGCGATCCGGTCCGGCTCGTCGCGGTAGAGGCGCGACGAACGGTCGGTATAGCGCATGACGTAGACGAGATGCGCGCCGCCGTGTACTTCGGTACCCGTGAGCGAGGACATCTCCACCACGCCGTCGAATTCCGTACCCGAGCGCAGGATCGGCGTCCAATAGTGCCCGCTCAGCCGACGGCGCAAGAAGTACACGCCGGTGACCACACCCTGGTAGCGGAGGTCGGTCGACGGCAGGCTCTGCGCGAGGTCGTCGTCGGCGAGCCGGCGCAACTGCGGCAGCGGCACGGTCGATACCACGTCGTCCGCTTCGAGCACGGTACCGTCCGCCAAGGTGACAGAGCATCCCTCGGCGGTGCCGCGTAACCGATGGACCGGCGCCGACGTACGGATCGTCGCCCCCGCGTCCTCGAGCGACACCCGCAGCGCGTCGATGATCGTCTTGTAGCCGCCTTCCGGGTAGCCGCGCGTCGCGACATTGCGTTCACGCCCGAGCCGCTGCCACAGATACAGGGCCGGGACATCGCCGAAGGACGGCCCGAACTTCGAGCCGAACATCGGAGCGAAGAACTCTTCCCAGATGTGGCTGCCGTAGAGCCTTCGAAGCCAGTCCTCGGTGCGGAGCGCGTCGAGGTCCCGTCCTGCGCCCAAGTGCCGCAAGAGCAAGGACACGGCACCGAAGCGGACTCGCTCGTGAACGCGTAACGGCGTGAACCGCATCAGGTCGAGAGGGGAGTTGAACCGGTGACGGCGGGAGCCGACGATCATGCCCATCGTCGTCTTCCGCCAGCGCACGGCGTCACCCAGGCCGACGTCGTCCAACAAGGCGAGGAGATCGTCGTCGGTCGGCATGACACAGTGGTAGAACCGTTCCACCGCCTGTTCTCCGCAGGTGAAGAAGGTCCCAAGGCCGCCGAGCTGATCACTGGCTTCCAGCAGGGTGACGCGGACCCCGTCACGGGCGAGCCGGTGCGCCGTGGCCAGACCGCAGATCCCGCCCCCGATCACCACGGTGTGCGGGGAATACGTGGTTGTCACCGGCGGATCACAGCTTCCGGTACGGGGCCGGGCTGAGCCGGTCGCGGACGAGCAGTTTCAGGTACTGCACGAGGGTGCGCCGGAGTTTCAGCTTGCTCGGCCCCTGCTTGCGGTCGTAGCACAGCACGAGCGGGATCTCCTTGATCACCGGGCCGCAGTGGCGGAGTTTCAGCAGAAGTTCCACCATGCAAGCGAAACCCTGCTCTTCGATGAGCCGGTCGCCCCAGTGCGCCGAAGCCCTCGCCAGCAGCGAGACGCGATACGCGCGATAGCCGCTGGTGAAGTCGCGGACCCCCTCGACGGCCAGCGCGCGCTGGAACAGCCGGGCGGCGCCGCGGGAAAGCAGCCGCCTGACCGGCGGCGCGGTCCGGTCGTCGCCGCCCGGCACGAAACGAGAGCAGATCGCGACATCCGCTCCGGCCGCGATCTCTTCACGCAACCGGCGGATCAGGCCGGGATCGTGCGTGTCGTCGGCGTCCATCACGACGACGATGTCGTCGGTGCCGGATTCCTCCAGGGCGGCGCGGAGACCGGACTGCACGGCGCGCCCCAGGCCCAGATTGACGTCGTGCCGGACGACGCGTACGTCGAGCCCGCCGTAGCCGGATTCGGCCACCGCCGCGGAGCGGTCGGACGAACCGTCGTCGACCACCCAGACGGTGAGCTGCTCGGTGAGCGCGGTCTCGGCTAGGCGTTCCAGAAGTACCGGCAAGGCCTTCTCTTCGTTGAACGCGGGCAGGACCACATGCGCCCGGCCGCCCGTCCGTACCTCTCCGCGGTCAGGGTCCGCCCTCGTGGCCAGGACGGTTTCATTCACTGCCACGTTTCCCCTTCGACTCCTTGAAATGGTCGCGGTCCGTAAACCTCGGTTCGGCCGCCTGCTCTTTTTCGGCTATGTTGAACCCTTTCTTTAGTGGCGTCCCAAGTCCCCCGAAAGGAGGAGTGGTCCTGAAAACACAATGCGCTCACCGGTATCCCCTGAAAGGTGGATTCGTGGCGTTCGTCCGATCGGGTCGGCCGCGCGGAAAGCAGGGAAGAAGACAGCGGACCGAAGCGGACTTGGTTCGATTGGCTGGTTTGTGATGAAGGTGGAAAATATCGTGATGACGAAATCGTCCAGTGGCGTTCGCCGGGGAGAGTCGGCGCGGTGACCGAGCTGAGAACTCCGTCGCTCGCCCGGCCGGCCCGTGCCCGGTCGTACCGGCGACTCACCGCCACGCGCCGGAGACGGCCACTGCTGGCGCGGGTCAACGCGGTCGTGGTGCTGCTCATCGCCGTCGACGTCGTCGCGTGGCTGGTGGCCGCGCGGGTGGCGAGCGTGACCGTGCCGGAAGCATTGCTGGCCGGCGGGATTCTCGCGGGCGCACGGGTCGCCGGGCGGGTGCACCGGCGCCGGTTGTGGTTGTCCTGGCTGCAGGATCTGCCGCGATCGGTGGGTACTTCGGGGATCGCGTTCCTGGTGATCTCGTGTCTCGCGCCCGCGACCCTGCCGGCGCTCTCGGGCATGCCTTGGCTGGTGGTGGGATTCGCGGTGCTGAGCGAATGCGCCCGGCCGTGGGTGTTCGCCTTCGGGCGGTGGGGGCGCAGGCGGTTCCGCCGCTGCGACCGCGCCATCGTGGTCGGTGACTGCGACAGCGGCGGCGAACTGGTCCGCACCATGTCACGGCATCCGGAGTTCGGTCTCGTGCCGGTGGGATTCGTGCCCTCGGGCCCGGTCACGGAACCGTTTCCCTTTCCGGTGGAGCTGGTCCGCGACGGACTGGCCGAAGCCATCGTCCGCCACGGCGCGGGCACGGTCGTGCTCGCGCACGGCGGGGAGGGAGACAGCTCCACCGTCGACGCGGCCGTCACCGCACATCGGCTCGGCTGCGTCACCCTCGTGCTTCCCCGGTTGTTCGCGCTCTGCCCGGACAGGCTCGGCGTGGACCGGCTTCGCAGCTATCCGTTGATGCGGCTGGCGGGTTCACCGACGCGCCGGCCGAGCTGGCTGGTCAAGCGCGTGGTCGAGACGGTCCTGGCCGCCTTCGCGCTCGTGGCACTGGCACCGCTCATCGCGCTGTGCGCGTTCGCGGTCGTGCTGGAGAGCGGGTTCCCGGTCATCTTCCGTCAGGTGCGCGTCGGCGTGGACGGCCGTACGTTCCTGCTCTACAAACTCCGCAGTGTCCGGCAGGAGTCGGTCGACGATTCGGCCACGCGCTGGTCGGTGGCGGGGGATCGCCGGGTCGGTCCGGTCGGCCGCTTCCTGCGGAAGTCCTCTTTGGACGAACTTCCCCAGCTGTGGAACGTGGTGCGCGGCGACATGTCCTTGGTCGGGCCGCGTCCGGAGCGGCCGGTGTTCGTCGAAGAGTTTTCCGCCGTCCACGATCTTTACTGGGCCCGCCACCGGGTGCCGACCGGGTTGACCGGTCTCGCCCAGGTCCACGGCCTGCGCGGGGACACCTCGATCGCGGACAGGGCCCGCTACGACAACTACTACATCGCCAACTGGTCACTCTGGCTCGACGTCAAGATCGTCATTCTCACGGTGGGAGAACTGTTTTGCCGAAGGCAGCGCTGACGCGCGCACATCCGGTCGCCGTCCGGCTCGTCGTCGGCTGCGCCGCGCTGGTCCTGACCGCGGGATGCGTGACCAGCTCGGCCAGGGAAGCGGTTGCCCCACCGCCGAAACCACTGGCACCGTGCGCCTGGTGGTACGGGATCGGGCAACCGCCGACCGCGGGCGAACTGGAACTGGCCGCCCGGCGCTACGACGTCGTGGTGCTCAACGCGGACCAAGGCGCGGCGATGCGGAAGTTGCGCGAGCTCAACCCGCGGGTCAAGGTGCTGGTGTACAAGGACTTGTCCAGCACGCGCAACTACGCGGGCGCGGTGACCGGCGGTGAGGACGCCGAGTTCCTG
The DNA here is from genome assembly GCF_046548895.1 of Amycolatopsis sp. cmx-4-54. NCBI lineage: Bacteria > Bacillati > Actinomycetota > Actinomycetes > Pseudonocardiales > Pseudonocardiaceae > Amycolatopsis > Amycolatopsis sp. cmx-4-54. The sequence continues at coordinate 38,462 of NZ_JAEBEJ010000010.1, read as the reverse complement.
CCGAGCGGGATCGGGTACGTCGCCGCCCAACGGACCCATCCCGAATGGTTCGCCACCGACACGCGCGGACGGCGGATCGAGTGGCAGGGCTACCCGAAGCACTGGCAGATGACGGTCTGGGATCCGGCCTACCAGAAGGCCTGGGTCTCCGCCGTGGTGGCCGAGGTGACCAGGGAGGGCTGGGACGGGATCCTGGCGGACAACGATTTCAACTCCTTGAGCCACTACTCGCAGGCGCTCCTCGCCGGCACCACGACCGCGGCGGAAACCGACCGGAAGCTGCGTGACGGGCTCGACGCCTTCCTGGCGCTGATCGGGGACGCCGTTCAGAAGGCGGGGAAGTTGTTCGTGCCGAACGTGTCGGAGACTCATCTCGTGCCGGGGAGGTGGACGGCGCATTCCCGGTTCGGTGGCGCGATGGAGGAGAACTTCGGCTTCCGCGAAGACGGGGGGAGCGGCGGCCTGCTCACCTTCCGCGGTAACGAGTTCCAGGAGTTGCGTGCCCAAGCCGCGCTCGGGGAGTCGTTGCTGCTACTGGTCACCCGGACGAGATCCGCCCAGCAGGCCCGGGCAGGCTACGCGAGTGCCGCTCTGCTGGCGGGGCCCCGGACATGCTGGACTCCGGCCACCACGGACGACTACCGCGACCCAGAGTGGTCCGCCCTCCAGGGCAGCGGCCTGGGCGAAGCCGTCGACGCCGCGGGGCGGCAACCCAACGGGGTGTGGACCCGGAGGTTCACCAACGGCTGGGTGGCGGTGAACCCGACGGCGGCGACACAGACCGTGACGCCTCCCGAAGGTCTCGTGGTAGTGGGGCCGCGGGCCGCGCCGACTTTTCCGACCACGGCTTCGTCGACCGCGCCCCCTTCGTCCCCGGCGCCGCCTGCTTCGATCTCACTGGCCGCCGCCGACGCCGTGGTGATGGTCGAACCCGGTGACGGGTGAGGCGGGCCGGTGCAGAAGCGACGCGTACAGGTCGAGGTGCCGTCGCGCGCAGACCTCCGGCGTGTACCGCCGCCGGGCCCGAGCGGCGAGAAGGACGCCGGTCCGGGCCGGATCCGGATCGGCGAACAACGCACGCAGCCGTTCGGCGAGTGCGGGGATGTCGCCCGGTGGCGCCAGCGGTGCCGAGCCGAGCATGTCGGCCACCCCGCCGGTGTCGGTGGCGACGACGGGCTTTCCGGCCGTCATGGCCTCGGCCACGACCAGCGGCTGCTGTTCCATGGCCGAGGGCAGCACCAACGCGTCCGCCTTCGCCAGCAGCGCGGGGACATCCGGGCGGAAGCCGAGGAACGTGACCCGGCCCCGCAAGGAAGGCGCTTGGGCCGCGCGCTCGGCGTCCGCTCGTTGCGGGCCGTCACCGACCACCGTCAGCCGGGCGCCGGGCGGGAAGGTGCCCGGCTCGGACAACGCGGCGAGCAGGTTCAGGATTCCCTTTCGCTCCACCAAAAGACCCACGAAGATCAGCTGCCGGACCGGCCCCCGCGGGGGTTTCGCTTCGACAGGTTCGACACAGTTGTCGATCCGCGCCAGGCGGCTCTCGGGAATCCGCAGCCGGTCACGGAGGAACCGCCCCATCGCCTCGGCGGGCACGACGGTGTGGTCGAGCACGCGGGCCACGGTCGCGTCGCCCGCCAGAACCGCCCGCGTGTAGGCGGACGGCCCGGCCGCTCCGCGCTCGCCGCGGAACCACGGCTCGGTCACGTCGTCCGGAACGCCGTGGTAGGTCTGCACGAGAAGTGGCCGTGTCCCGCGGGAGAAACGCATCCCCGCGAGGATGAGCCCCGAGCGGCGATCCTGGGCGTGCACCACGTCCGGCCGCCAGGCGCGGATCGCCGCTCGCGCGCGACCGGCGGCCGCGAGATCCCGCTTGTCCGCGACGAGGAGCCGTTCGTGGTCGCCTTCCAGCAGGCCGGCGTCCCTGGCGGGAACAGGGCCGAAGACCCGCACCTGGACATCCTGGCGGGACATCGTCGCGGCGAGCCGCACGGTGACGTCGACCGGGCCGCCCCGATCCTGGGTCAGCAGATAAGCGACGCGTTTCACCGGATTCGCTCCTTCGAGGCGAGTTTTTCGACGAGGACGGAGATCTGGTCGGTCATCCGGCCGCGGTCGAAGGCCAGTTCCGCCCGCCGTCTCCCGCGCTCGCCTTCGAGCCGGGCGGGCCCGGGTTCGGTGAGCCGGACGGCCACCGCGTCGGCGAGCAGGCTCAGGTCGCCCGGAGGCAGCACGACTCCGGCGCCGGCGACGCTTTGGCGCATTCCGCCGACGTCGAAGGCCACCACCGGCCGCGCGCAGGCCATGGCCTCCAGGGAAACGAGTGCCATCCCTTCGGCACGGGAGGGGAGCACGACGACGTTCGCGGCCGCGTAGAACGCCGCGGGGTCGTCGGTATGGCCCGCCCACCGCACCGATGGATGGGACGCGATGGGGTGACGGTCGCGCCACACGGCACCCATCGGCCCGTCCCCGGCGAGTACGAGCAACGCGTCGGGCACGCGGCGCAACACTTCCGGCCAAGCCGACAGCAACTGGTCCTGTCCCTTGAGTTCGGCCAACCGGCCGAGGCAGACCGCGATCGGTGCCCGGCAGGGCAGACCGAGCCGTTCTCTCGCGGCGACCCGATCGCGTGGCGCGAACTTCACCGTGTCGACGCCATTGCAGACGACTTCAGCGTCGGCGGTGATACCCGCTTGCCGGCCGGCGGCGAGTTCGTCGTCGCTGACGCACACGACGAGGTCGGTCCAGCGGGCGGCGAGCCGTTCCCACGCGGTGGATGCCGTCCTCAGGGGCCCGCGGACGGTCTCGAAGGACCACAGGTGGGGTTGGAACACCGTGGGGCGGCGCCCGCGCAGGGCCAGCCTTCCCGCCAGCCCGGCCTTCGAGCTGTGCAGGTGCACGACATCCGGCCGCAGTTCGGTGAGAACGCGGCGCAAGCTCGCCGTTTCGCCGATCACTCGCGGGCCGGGAGAACGGGTCGCCTCCCAGGCGCGCACCGCGATCCGGTGTGACTGCGCGTGTTCGGCGAGCCAGCCCGACGGCGGGCAGACCACGGTCACCGACCAGCCGCGATCCCGTTGGGCCACCGAGAGTTCGAGGACCACCGCCGCCACTCCCGCGGTGACCGGCTGGGAAACGTGCACGATCCTCACCGCAGCCCTCCCCGGCGCAGCGCGAGAAGATCACGACGGTGGAGAGCCAGCGTCGCCGCGGTATACCCGGCCATGAGCACCAGGCCTTCGCCGAACGCGCCCGGCACCGAGTCCGCGGGTCCGAACGATCCCGCCTGGCCCAGGAGAACGGCAGGCAGCGCGCCGAGCACGCACGCGACCAGGACACGCGACACGATCCCGGTGAGTTCGTGTACCGGCGGCGCGGCTTCGAGCCGCGCCAGGACTTGCCAGGCGATGGGGAGCATGAGCCAGGCCGCGGCGAACTGGACCGCGGCCACCACCTCGATCCCGAAAGGGGTCAGCAGGGCCAGCCCGGCGACCAGCAGCCCCAGGTGCAAGCTCTCCAGGGCCAGGTATCGCCGGGCGTGGCCGGTCGCCTTGACCGCCTGGTACCAGATCTGCAGCAGGCAGATGCCCAGGCCGTAGCCGCAGAGCAGGACCAGCGGCCCCGCCGCGTCCGCCCATCGCGCGCCCAGCAGCACGACACGGTCGGCGAGCACGGCGAGGGCGAGATACAGGCCGCCGGTGAGCACGAGGACGGCGCGGGTGAACCGGGAGACCATCTCCCGCAGCGGCCCCTCTTGACGGCACAACCGCGTGAACACCGGGAAGGCCACCGCCCCCAGGACGATCGCCACGGTGATGTAAGGAACCCAGGCCAACCGGTAGGCCAGGGAGTAGACGCCGACCGCCTCCGGGCCGAGCAGGCGCCCCACCGCGAGGTAGTCGAGGTTCACGAGCAGCGCCGCCACGACGGCGGCCGGTCCCACGACCGCCACCCAGCGCAGCGCTTCCGCCGCCGCGCGGGGATCCCAGCACGGCCGGACCCAGCCACCCACCAGCGCGCCGAGCAGGGGCTGGGCGATCGAGGCACAGACGAAACCGGCCACGAGCGACACCGGCCCCGCGCCGTCGAGGGCGAACACGATCGTCACGGCCGCTCCCAGCACCGCGCTCCCGCCGTCGGGCACCATCCGCCGCCGGAAGTCCAGTTCCCGGTGCAGCAGAGCCAGCTGGACCCCGCCCGCCGCCGCGAACGGCAGGCCGAGTGCGGCCAGGCGGACCGGGCCTGCCGCGTCCGGGACGCCGAGCGCCTCCGTGACAGGACCCGCGGCGGCGGCGAGGACGACCCCCAGTAGCAGACCGGCGCCCACGCTCAGCGTCAGCACGGTCCCCGCCATCCGGTGGGAATCCCGTTCGGTACGGCTGATCACGTCGTACACGCCGATCGACTGCACCACCTGCCCGAGGTTGACCAGCGACACCGCCAGCGCCACGACACCGAGTTCCCCCTCGGTCAGCAGCGCCGCCAGCGCCAGGGTGACCAGCATCTGGCTGCCCTTGCTGACCAGGTTGACCGCGCCGAGCCACAGGGAGCCGCGGGCGGCCTTCGTACCGAGCCCGTCGGTCATCGGCCGCCCCCGGCCGCGATCGGCGGGGCGAGGCGCGATCCGGACAGCCGCACCGCCGCGTGACTCGACGCGCACCAGGCGAACACCAAGGCGAGACCGTCGACCGTGACCGCCACTCGCGGTCCGAGCAACGCGACCAGCGCGGAGTCCACTGTGTACAGATGCGCGAACGGAACCGCCACCGCGAGCACCGCGAGCCCGACCGCGCCCCACCCAGGCTCGGCTCGATGACGCCACCACAGCACGGCCACCGCCGCCGTCGCGGGTACGGCGATCAGCACGTCCCCTGGCTGGTGCACCACGCAGACCACCACGGCCAGACACGTCAGAAGATCCGCGACCGGTGACGCCCGGTCGAGTCGCCGTACGAGCAGCACGCTCGTGACGAGCACCAGTACCAGGACAGCCAGTTCGATGCCGGCGGGAGCCCAGCCGGTGACCCGGAACAGCACCGCCGCTACGTCGATCCGTTGCGCGGTCGGGGAATCCACCGCGCCGTAGTCGGTACCCCTGGCATGGGTGAGGTTCGCGACGACGACGTCGGCGAACGCGCCGATCCCGCCGGCCCTGGCCACCAGCGCCACCACGACCGGCAGGCTCGCGACCGCCGCGATCGCGGTGCCGGCCAGCGCCACCCGCCGTGAGCCACGGGCGAACAGCAGGATGGCCAGCGGAAACCCGAACTGCGGTTTGAGCCAGGCGAGCGCGAGTGCCACCGCCGCCCAGCCCGGACGATCCCGGCAGAAGAGCAGGGCCCCCGCCACACCGACGGCGATCAGCGGATTCACCTGGCCGACGTAGAGCTGTGCCTTCCCGACCTGACTGGCCACCAGCAGGGCCGCGACCACCACCGTCGTGACCACGAACGGGACGGTGACGAGCCGCCGGACGGCGTATGCGGTCAGCGCGGCCAGCGCCACCAGCAACAGCAGGGAGAACACCGAGAAGGCCACCGCGCCCACCCGGTAACCGGGCAGCGCGAACGGCAGGTGCGCCACGAGGTGATAGGGCTGGTAGAGGTTGAAGTCCTGCCGCACCGGCCAATGCGCGAACATCGCGGCGGGGTCGTAGGGAACGCCGCCCGCCAGGAACTCCCGGATCGGGTAGTACAGCGCGTCGCGGAAGTCCTGCGTTCGCTGCTCGGCGGGATCCGCTTGCCCCGGTAGCGGTACCTGCCACGACGGCGCGAGCGCGTGCCAGGCGCACAGCGACCCGGCGATGGCGGCGACGATGAGGACCGATCGCTCTCTCGCGGTCACGCCAGCACCACCGCGACGAGCACGGCGTCGGCGGGCAGCACACCGGCCACCGAGGTCAGTTCGTCGTGCCGTCGTCGCCCGGCGACGGCCACCACCGAGGTGCCGTCGCGGTCCGCCGAAAGCGTGGCCGCCAGCTTGGCGGCCGCCTCACTGAACTCGGGGGCGACCGGGACCACGCGGAGCGGCCGTCCCGTCGCGAGACCGAGAACGGCGAGCCGGTCGGCGGCCGCCGGGTCGTCGCCGCGTAGCACCGCCACCGGCCGGTGGATCCCCGCGGCGAGCAGCGCGCGGCGGACGGATCCCCGTCCGCCACCGAACCGCGGCGACGGAAGCCGCCGGAGCGCGGCCACCGCGAGTCCGGCCGCCACGGCGGCGACCAGGGCGAGCCCGGTCACCAGCGAACCGTCGGGCGAGACCGCGGCCACGTCGGCCTTGGCGTCCAGAGGCCGCAGCCTGCCCGCCGGAGCGAGCAGACGCGCTTCGGCCAGCGCCTTGCCCAGCGCCGTAACCGTGGCACCGGCCTGTTCCGATGACGCCGCCCGCACCGACAAGCGCGCCAGACCGGACGCGGGCACCAGCTCGACCGAGACACGTCGGCCGAGTTCCTCCGGCGAGTAACCGGAGAGCGGCGCCACCGCCTGAAGCACCGAGGGACTACGGGCGAGTTCGACCAGTGCGGGCAAGGTCAGTGAGACGACTTCGCCGTACTGCGCGGCCGAGCCCTCCGCCTCGGCCGACGGCTCGGCCAGCAGGCTCACGCGTCCCTGGTACTGCTCGCCGCGCGACAAGCCCACCGTCAAAACCAGCGAGCCGATCAGCAGACCCACCGCGGCGCTGAGGGCGACGGTACGCGGGATCCTTGTCAGAAGCTGTTTCACCGCTTGCCTTCCAGCGTCGTGCGGAGCAGTTCGTCGTAGGCCTTCATCACCGTGTGCGGGTCGTACTCCCGCTGGATCTTCCGTTGGCCCTCGGCGCCAAGGGAATCCCGGGTGGACTTGTCGCGCAGCAGCGGCCGCAGAGCCTCCGCGACGGCTTGCGGATCACCGGGTGGCACCACCACTCCGGCCCCGCCCGAGAGCACGTCGCGGACGCCGCCGACGTCGGTCGCGACCACCGGGCGACCGGACGCCATCGATTCGAGCACGGCCAGTGGCAGGCCTTCCCAGTCGCTGGTCAGCACCGTCAGGTCGGCCGCGGCGAGAAGATCGGGAACGTCTTCGCGGGTGCCCAGAAATCTGACCTTTCCGCCCACCTTCTCGTGGTGCTCCTCCAGTGCGGCGCGAAGTTTCCCGTCTCCGGCCAGCCACAGCACCGCGTCACCGTCGAGCCGTGCCCAGGCGTCCAGCAGCACGTCGTGCCGTTTCTGCGACTCCAGCCGGGCGAGGCAGAGCGCCACCGGCTCCCCGTTCGTGACGCCGAGCGACGCCCGCACCTCCGCCCGGCCGAAGTGGGGGCGCCTGGTGAACACGGCGTTGCGGATCACCACCGGTCGCCTCACCCCCGCTCCGGCAAGCTGGTCCGCCGTCGCCGGGGAAACGGCGACCACCCGGTCCGAGGTGCGCCGGACGATCCGCGCGGCCACGGCCACCTCGTCGTCCGCGACGCCGTGGAAGACGGTCACCAGCGGCCGTTGCCGTCCGGGGGCGAGGGCGAGGCGGGAGACCAGGCTCGCGCCGACGTTGTGCGCCACCACGATGTCCGGGCGGAAGCGGGCGATGGCCCCCCGGACCGCCCATGCCGCCCGCAGCACGCCTCGCCTGCTGCGCAGGGTGAGCGGCATCGGGAAAACCGCCACACCCTGCGCGGCCAGCGCGTCGGCCCGGAATCCGCCACCGCTGGCGACCGCGGACGTCCAGCCGTACTCGGTACCGCGGCCCGCCATTTCCGCCACGAGGGTTTCGGCCCCGCCGGCGCCCATCTCACTGATCACGTGCAGGATCCGCATCGGAACCGTCCTTCCTTCCGTGAACCCGGTTCTCGGCCGCCACGGCGCACGCGGCCAGTGCCCACAACGGCAGGTAGTACTGCTCGGAGAGGAAGGCCGAGGTGACCAGCACGGCCAGCAGGGACGCCTGGATCACGACCGCTTCCGTCCGGGCGGCGGGGGTACCCGTCCGGGCGGTCCGTTCGCTCGCCGTCACCGCGATCCCGATCACCGCGGCGAACAGCGCGAAACCCGGCAGGCCCAGTTCGGCGGCCACCTCGAGATACATGTTGTGCGCCACCGGTGTCTGCTCGTCGAGCTCCGCGTTGTGCGACGCCGCGGCGTACTCTTCGCGGAATCCGCCGGGGCCGACACCCAGCACCGGATGGGAGGCCACCAGCCGGGCCGCGGCCTGCCAGCGCAGCTCTCGTGTGTCCACATTGGACGCCGCGATATGGGTCTTCTCCTGGAACGCCCGCTCGATCCGCGGTCCGGCGAACAGTGCCGCCGCCAGGCACAGCACGCCGGCCGCGACGGCCGCGACGGCGAGGAGCCGCCAGGACAGGACGCGGCGCAGGAACAGCCAGCCGGTCGCCGCCGCCAAACCCAAGGCGCCGCCGCGCGAGAACGTCGCCGTCGCGCCGGCCACCACCACCGCGCACACGAGGGTCACGGCGATCATTCGCCGAGGAGTGTCCCGGCGGGCGAGGACGAGCAGCGGTACCGCGGCGACGAGGAAGTAGGCGAGATCGTTCGGATCCTCCAGCGGGCCGCTGGCGCGTGCCTGGCCGTCGACGAAGAGGCTGTACAGCGCGCCAAGCCCGGCCACGGCGGCTCCCGCGGCCATGGCCAGCAGCACGCCGCGGATCGGCACCTCCCGGCGGGCGACATCCGCCAGCACCACCGTGAGAACGAGGAACGGCAGCCAGCGCGCGGTGTACTCCGCGGTGAAGGCGCCCGAAGAATGGGCCGCCGCGGTGATCGTCACCACGGTGGCCAGCAGTGCCAGCACGACGTGCAGTGGTGCCGGTCCCGGGGTTCGCCGTTCCTGGACGCGGACCACCAGCCACGTGGCGACGAACAGCGCGGGCAAGACCTTGCCGAGATGCGGATGCGCGGCTGTCAGATAACCCTCGAGAGGAGCGGACGCCACCGTGGCATACGCGAGAGCGCGCAGTAGCGCCGCCCGCGTGTCGTTTCCGGGCACCGTGGAGACGATCATCTTCCGGCGTCCAGCCGGGTCACCGAGCGCTCTCTGCGCACATCGGCCCGATACACGTGTTCGCCGGTGCCGACGACGTCGAAATGCTCGCGCAACGTCCGCAGGACCCACGCCAGCCAAGCCACCTTCCGGCTGCCCGGGGTGCCCATTCCAGGGAAGAACTCCATGCCTGGGGCCTCGGCGCCGCCGAGGACGTCGGTGGGATGCAGCAGAAGGGACGGCGAAACTCCCCGAAGCAGGCACAGCCGCAGAGCCGTCTTGAAATACCCGCGAGCGAGGCGCGGGGAGACTTCGTGGAGTCGCAGGAGGTACGAGCCGTGGATCGGAGTCCGCACCAGCGGCATCGTCGTCACCGGGAGTTCCACGAGCGAACTGCCGTCGGTCGTCCGCCAGCGATACGCGTGCACGGGAGCCAGCACCTGCGCCACACCGCCGAACAACTCGTCGCGTCCGTCGCCGTCGTCGCTTCGGGGAGCCGTCCGATTGTGATAAGCACGGGCCAGTGGGCCGACCCAGGTCGGGAGTGTGCTGGCGTCGTAGGCGTATCCCCGTTCGGCCAGGACTTCGACGAGTTCGCGGGTGAGGCTGAATCCCGGCCCGCGGAAGCCGAGGGGAGGCGGGGCCCCGGCGGCGACGATCGCGTCGTCGGTACGCCGCAGTTCCTCTTCGAGACGGGCTCGCGAATAGCGGTGCAGCCAGGGCTCGTGACCGAACGAATGGTTGCCGATCTCGTGGCCTGCCGCGGCGATCTCGTTGACGGCCTTGGCGCCGTCCTCACGGACGACGTCGGCGCCGACGGCGAACACCGTCGTCGTCAACCGCTGGTCCCCGAGGATCTCGAGCAACCGTGGCACCGCCGAGGGCAGGAAACTGGGGTACCGGTGCCAACCGGGATCGCCATGGGTCTTGAGGTACGCCCACAGGTTGTCGAGATCGATCGAAACGCTGGCGAGCGGGCGCGCGGTCATGCGGTTTTCTCCGTCACGCCGGGCGAGAACGGCGAGGACCGCGCGTGCGAGCCGAGAACCAGTACACCGGCCACGACCGCGGTCAGCCCGAGAACGACCCAAGACCCGCTCCCGACGGCGACTCGGTCGCCGAGCACGGTGAGTCCGGCGACGGAGGACAGGGCGATGGTCGTGGCCTCGGCGATCGCCACGACCGTCGTCGCGAGACCACGCTGCAGAGCGGCCGCCATCGAGGCCTGTCCGATCACGGCGGCGGCCAGCATCATCCAGGTCAACGGATTCGCGGGCAGCGAAAGGACCTCCAGGTGGGCCAGCGCCCGGCTGATGATCGCCACCACCGCGAACGAGACCCCGGAAACGATGGCGGGCATCAGGAAGCTGTCCAGCCGGCTCGTCCGCGTCGTCGCCACCGCGGCGCCGATCAGCACCGCCGACAAGACCAGGACGGTGCCCGGGGTCAGATCCCCCGCGATGGAGGGCTGGGACGAACCGGCGAGGGCGATCAGCCCGGCCGCCATCACCGCCAGCGCCGCCCCCTCGACCATCCGTATCCGCCACTTCAAGACCACGACACCGAACACGGTGGCCAGCCCGATCGCCGAACACGACGCCGTTTGGACCAGATACAGCGGCAACGACTCGCGAGCGAAGAAGGCGAACGCGAAACCGCCCGCCTGTCCGGCGAAACCCAGTACGTAGAGCCGGTCGGTGGCCAGCCTGGCGAGCAGCCCCAGGCTCGTTCCCGGCCGATGTTCGGCCCGGCGGGCGGCGACACTCTGGGCGACGATGCCCATCGCGTACAGCCCCGCGGACATGACGAGTATCCCGTAAGCGACCACGAACGGCTCCTTCTCGGCACATCACGAACGGGGCCGGATTCGGCACCTCGTAGAGACGTTTCGGAAGCGTAGAGACGGGAAGCACTCGCCACGTTCGAAGGATCGAACCGGGAAGGTGGTCACTCAAAGAATTCGTCGTGGCCGTTGTTGTCGCTCACAAGGGGAGTGGCACGAGACTCAGGCGCGCGTTTGGACACCGTGTGTAACCTAATCCGGTGCGCGGGACGACTTGGCGGGCTCTCGAGTCGTTCGTGCGCACCGCTTCCGAACGGTGCACAGGACGGTTGATTCCCCTTTCGGGCTACAACAATCTCGGTCAGGCGGGGTTTCGAACCACACGATGATGGCACGAGTTGGTGATCCGTCCGCCGGTGTCGGTAGCTTTTGCGGCGCGGCACGCCGGTGTCCTTTTCGGCGTCGATGCCGTCTCATTTCCTATTCGAGGAGTGTTCATGCTGAAGAAGATCGGGTTCGTGTCCGCCGCCATGGCGGCCGGGGCGTTCCTGACCGGCGGGATCGCGGCCGCCGGGACACCGGACGACGAAGGTCACGGTCACCCCGTCCACGACGTGAGCGAGCAGGTCGGCCTGGCCAACCTGAACAACATCGACGTGCTGCACAACGTCAACGCGACGATCGGTGCGTGCGGTAACGACGTCAACGTCCTGGGTGTTCAGGTCCCCATCCGGGACTCGCTCAACGGCATCGGCGTGCCGATCCTCTCGCCGGGATCGCACGAGGCCAGCGGTGAATCGCCCTACAACTGCGCCGCGGGCGGCGTGCTGGACGGCGGGACGCACCAGCACAACTGAGTCCGGGTTCCCGTGGGTGTGCGGGAACCAAGGCCAGAGATGGGTTCTCGACGATTCGCGATCGACAGACGTGCCCGGTGCGCGCCGCTCGGCGGTGGCGCACCGGGCTCTTTGTCGTTGCCGCGTACGGGAAGGGCTTGTGGCGGGCCCCAATCCCGCCGCGAATCATTTGATGAAGGACTAAGGAGTATTTCGTATGCAGAACTGGGTCAAATTCGTCGTCCGGACCACGTTGGTCAGTGGCGGTTTGCTGATGGTGGGTCCGGGTGTCGCGTCGGCGACGGAGAACGTCGACCCCGACTTGCCGGCGTCCCTGGTGGACCAGCAGGTCGTCACGCCCGCGGTAGTCGTCCTCGGCGACTCTCTGCGTGAAGCGAAACCGTTGCAGCAACTGGAAACGGCAGGCCGGCGCGCGATGCAGCCGGTCGTCGACACCGCCGATGGCGCGCCCGGTGCCGCGACACCGGCCGGGCCGGTTCACCCGGCACAGGTGGCGTCGTTGCGGTCCAAGCCGCTCGAAGTCACCGAGGACGTGCTGGAGCCGGAACTGAACGGTTCTACGGCGAGCGTCGATCTGCCGGTTCTTTCCACGCTGGAGAGGACGAGCGACAAGGCGAACCCACTTGCCACCGGCGGTGAGCTTCGGACGCCTTCCCTTCCGCTCAGCGGCACTGTCGTCACCGATCCGCTCGATCCCGGCGCGGGCACCCGAGTGACCGCTGTCAACGCCGACGCCCCGGAATTGGGGAACAGCCACAATATGCGGGGAAGGTCCGACACGACGCCAAGCGCTTCCACGCTTCCGATCGATATGCCCGTGAGTGGCCAGCTGCCCACGATCGAGCAGATCGCCACAGTGGTGTCGGACGCGCCGGCGCTCGACACTGTGCTGGCTCCGCTCGGCTCGGGCCTGCTCTCCCCGAAAGCGCCGACGCGCCAGTAGTCTTCGGACATCGTGGTGGTCGCGAACGGCTCCTACAACTGCGTCGCGAACCAGATCGCCATCCATGCCAGGCAGCCCAGTGCCCCGCCGACTCCGAAGGCGAGCAACATCCGCCGCAAGGCGGCGATCTGGCCGGGCCGTCCGGCGGTCTCGGTCATGCCGGCATGAACGTTCGTCATATCGTGATTTCCCGGTGTCGCCGCGTTTTACACCTTGTTTGCCGCGGAAAAGTCCGGGGGTGGAGATCCTCGTGCGACGGCCAGGTCTCCGAACAGCTCGCTCGTCGAGGTCACATGCAGTGCTGGGGGCCGCGGCCCATGGAGGCGGCCGGGTGGAAGTGGCCGGTTCGCGGTGTACGTGCGCACCGCGAACCGGCCACGGCGGCCAGGCGGCGTGAACGAGGGGGAGGGTCCCGCCGCGGCCAGGTAATCCCCTGCCGGGATCTCTGCAGAGGTACCCCCATGTCCATGGGCGCGAAACCACCTGTCCGGGTTTCCCCTGACAGGACGGCCGGTGGAAGGACCAGGCGAGGCGGCTGTGAGTGTTCGAAGAAAATCTGTGGGCGCGTCCGTTTAGCCGGTCCGAAAGTGGACACCCACGGCGCGGGGTGTTGTTCAGAGAAGAGCTGCGCTCTGGTCCCGCCGGTCCAGCCCTGTGTGTCCGGCGGGACGCAGCACTTACTCTCCGAAGGCTGAGCCCAGCACAGATCTTCGGGTCTCGTCCAGCACCGTCCGCACCGCCTCGCGATCGGGTAGGGACGGCTCCACGTGGCTTCCCGCGGCGACGATCACCGTCGCGACGTCGTGCAGCTTGACGTTGGTGTGCTGCGAGATCGACTTCAGCGCCGCGAAAGCCTCCTCGGCCGACCATCCACGCAACAACATGAGCATTCCCTTGGCCTGCTCGATCACCGGCAGAGTCTCCATCGCCCGACGCAGCTGGTCCCGCTCGACCGAGGGGTCCCTGATGTCCTCGTGTGCCGTCATGTTCTCTATTTCACCGCACCCCTTTGCGCGGGTTACCACCGCGCTGGTCATCAGCCTCGACAGGCACCCGTCCTTGCGCGATCAGGTGGTCGTGCCCCGACGAGTTCGACGTCAAGGCTCGCGATCAGCGGTGTTGAGTCCATGCGGTTCGACGCCGCGAGTCAAGCGCTCGGGGAGAGTCGGCGGTGGACGAACGCTCACTTTCGCCGAAGGAACTTTTTGGCCCTGAGTAAGGCAGGCTGGAGTACGCGCCGGAGGTCGAGTCGCGGTCGATGTGCCGAGATGACGTTCCCGAGCTTCGCGCGTCGGGAGTCGATCGGTTGCCTCCGCTCAGGGGCCTGCGGTGTCGCCAGTTTTCCGGCGATCGATCCTGATTCCTTGGCGCCCTGGGCCGGTCGAGCGGGTTTCTCGGCCGACGGCGGCACGCCTCCCGTTGTTTCCGCGACCGGCACGGAGTTCGGAGCGGGGGCCGGTTCAGGGGTGGCCTGGGTCATCGCGGGTCGCTGGTGGGGCTGCGTGAGATTCTGCCGAGGCGGGACCGTCGATGAAGGGGGAGTGCGCTTGCGTCGTCCGCCTTCGGAGCGAGCGGCTCGCCGCGGCCTTCGCCGACCACGGTCGAGCATGCCGGGTGTGATCGCCGGGTTCATGAGCGGGGTGTGCGCGGCATCGGCGTTCGGCACAGCAGGCTCGTTCATCGCGGGATAGCGCGCGAACGCATCACCCGCCGGAGGACTGCTTCGGTGCCGAATCCGCAGAAGACCATAACCGCCGAGCAGTCCGAGTAGTCCGAGAATTCCCCACCACGTCGTCATCGTCGTCCTCTTTTCTGCGTAGCCGGTCAAAAACGGGTGTCCCCTCTGCGAGTTTTCAACCGAGGAGGCCCCCGATCGTGCGGCATCGTTCACTCGTATCGGGGTAGGGGAGCCAGGGTGCTCGGCATGGAGCACGCTGAGCAAACGTGCCGTCACACGGTCGTGACCTGCGTTTCTCCGGCGCTGTTAGGCCAAGCGGGTTACGGTCGAACCGCGGACGGCGGGGTGACGGGAGCTCGTGATGGCGCGGAAGGCGGTGCACGGCCGGGCGGAGAGCGGTGTTCCGGGCTGGGTGAGCCCGATGCTGGCCAGCCCGGACGGTGGCCGGTTGAGCGAGGGTCCGGAATGGGCGTACGAGTACAAACTCGACGGGTACCGGGCGTGCATGAGGGTCGCCGGCGATGGCACCACGGTGTTGACCAGCCGCAACGATGTCGACTTCACCGACGAGTTCGCGGACCTGACCGGTGTCCTGACCGAGGCGCTGGACGGCCGGAGCGCGGTGCTGGACGGGGAGATCGTCGTCTACAACGACGCGGGGCAGATCGACTTCGGGTTGCTGCAAGAACGCCGCGGCCGCTACCGGACTCATCGTAGTTCCGCGCGGCGTGATGAGCCGTTGGACGACGTCCCGGTCCGGTTCCTGGCGTTCGACCTGCTGCACCTCGATGGCACCTCACTGCTGCGCGAGCCGTATGACGAGCGGCGGCGGCAGTTGACCCTGTTGCCGATGCCGGATCCGTACCGGGTGGAGGTGGTGCGCGGGTTCACGTTCACCGAGTTGGCCGCCGATCGCCGGACCCCGCTGCACTTGCTCGAACATGTGAAGGCCAGCGGTCATGAGGGTCTGGTCGCGAAGCTTCGCACCGCGGCGTACACCCCGGGGCGTCGCAGCAACGCCTGGCTGAAGCACCCGCTGATCCAGACGACCGAGGTGATCGTCTGCGGTTACCGGCCCGGGCAGGGACGGCTGCACGGGGTGATGGGCGGACTGTTGCTGGGCGCTCACGACCCGGGCACCGGCGATCTGGTCTACGTCGGTGACGTGGGCACGGGCTTCACCGAGGCCGAACGGAGCCGCCTGCAGGCCCGGCTCGACCTTCTCGAGCGGAAGCGGCACCCGTTCGCGGTGGCGCCACCCCGGGCCGACACCGCGCGGGCGCATTGGGTGAAACCGGAGCTGGTGGGCGAGGTGGTGTTCCGGCAGTTCACTCGCGGCGCCGGCCGCCTGCGGCACACCGCGTGGCGCGGACTGCGAGACGACAAGGAGCCCGGCGATGTCCTGGCCCCGCAACGACGAGAGGCTGTCTCCGGCGAGGCTCGATCGGAGAAACCTTCTCGAGATGCCGCGCGTCCGCATGGCCAGGCGCAAGCCGAACCGGCGGTCGCGGACCAGCCACCGGCGGCCGGCGGACCGAAGATCGCCGTTCAGGCAGGCGGCAGGCGGCTCACGTTGTCCAATTTGGACAAGGTCTTGTATCCGGATGGATTCACCAAGGGCGAGGTCATCAACTACTACTCCCGTATCGCTCCGGTGTTGCTGCCGCATCTGGCCGGGCGTCCGGTGACGTTCATCCGCTTCCCGGATGGTGTCGGCGGTGAGCAGTTCTTCGAGAAGAACGTCCCGCACGGCGCACCCGCGTGGTTGCCCAGCGTCCGGATCGCTCGCAGCGGCGCCCGCGGTTCGGGAGAGCCGATCACATACGCGTTGTTGGAGGAACTCGCGGCCGTGGTGTGGGCGGCGAACATGGCCGCGCTCGAACTCCACGTTCCCCAATGGACTGTCGATGACGATGGGGTACGCCGCCCACCGGACCGGCTGGTGTTCGACCTCGACCCGGGTCCCGGAGCCTCGATCGTGCACTGCTGCCGCGTCGCGGAACGCCTACGCGACGCCCTGATCGACGACGGGCTGACCCCGATGGCGAAGATCTCCGGCTCGAAGGGCATGCAGCTCTACTGCGCCATCTCCACCGACGACCCCGGGGCCCCGTCGGCGTATGCCAAGAAACTCGCGCAACGCCTGGCCCGGGAAACACCGGACCGCGTGACCGCGGTGATGGCCAAGGCCCAGCGGACCGGGCGGGTGTTCATCGACTGGTCCCAGAACAACCCCGCCAAAACCACGGTTGCCCCGTACTCCCTGCGCGGCCGCGACCACCCCACCGTGTCCACCCCGATCACCTGGGACGAAGTCCGCGCCTGCCGTCGCCCGGCACAACTGGTGTTCACCGCCGACGACGTCCTCGACCGGGTCGACGACCACGGCGACCTGCTCGCGGACCTGGACGTCACGCGAGCGGCTCTGCCTTAGGGTCCTGACGCCCGGGTGGGGGGAGTGATTCCCCGCGAACGCGTCGAACGGCGTGGGCCGGGCCGACTGAACGGCCCGGCCCACCGCTTCATCGGCGATCGTGCGAGTGGTGGTGTCCTCGCCGGTCGATCGCGTCGGCCACCGCGCTCACTTCGTGGGTGACGGCGCCGTCTTCGTCCGCCGCGGTGTACCACTTGTGGTAGTGCGCGTGCTGGGGGACGGCCGCCGCCTGCACGCCTTCGGACACGGCGCCTTCCGGACCCGCCGAAAGGTCGGCGGCTTCGTACAGGGCGTAGTTGTCACCGGCCTGGCTGACCACGTGGGACGAGGTCGCGCCCGTGACATCCGCGGTCTTCGTCGAGGCGGCGTATGTCACCTGGGCGTGGTGGGGCTTGTGGTGGTGGTGGGCTTTCGAAGGCCGGTGCCGGGACGGAGCACTGTGCCCGTCGGTGTGGGCGATCGGTCGCTTCCCGTGGATCGTGGACGGTCGGCCGGGTTTGTCGTCGACGGGCAGGGTTACGGCCTCGTCGGCGGAGCCGGACTCTTCGGTGTGCAGCACGGCGGCTCCCGTGGGGCCCGCCAGCACCGCGGTTTCCTCGGTCCACCAATGGTCGTCGTGGCCGTGGTCCCAGACGGAGACACTGTCGATCGTTCCCGCGCCGCCGATTCCGGCGTAGGTCGCGGAGTTCTCGACGTAGCCGGCGGTGCCGGGTCCGTCGCCGGTGCCGGCGGAGGCGAGACCCGCGGAAACCAGGGAAAGCGGGACCACGGCTGCCGCCGCGAGCGCCCATCGACGCAATTCAGTCATGATTGTTCGTGATCCTTTCGAGTTGGTGATACCTGACGCGAATATGGTCACTAGAATCGACCTCGGGTGGTTCTCCACCCGCTTCGGGACAGTACCCTTGATCAACGCGAAGAAAAGTGTGTCACGGCCATCGCACTCTTTCGATACCTTTGTCCATGAGGTTGCCAGGGAAGGCTTGACCCGTTGTGGTGCAACGTGTTCATGGCTTCGGGGACAGCGGGACGGCAAGTGTGGATCGCGTGGAGACGATGGCAAACCGACGCCGTGAGAACGTGCTTCGGCACTCGCTTCCCGTCAACGCCTTCAATGCCGATACGCGGCAAAGGGAAACTCGAGTGGCGTCGACGACGATCGCGTCGGGGCTCGTCTGCGGGTCCGGAGGACCGTGTACGCGGAGCCGGAGCCGGCACTGAACTTCGTCGGTGAATACCGCGAGGCGAGAGGACGTGGACACATCGTTCGGCTTCAGCGGCAGTGGTGTTCGAGGGGTGCCCCGGCGTTTCGACGTCCGGGGCACCCCTCTGGCTGATGTCTTTGAACCGGTGCCTTCGTGTCAGATCCCAGCGCCGGGAGATATCGGACTTTCAGCGTGTGGCCAGATTAACGACGCGTCGTCCCGGCAAGAAGTGATCGATGCCGATGCCATTCTTAAGAGTGTCTTTTCTGCTCATGTGAAACGCCACGGTTACCCGAGAGCGTACGAAGGCAAACGGCACCGTCGGGTGGATCGGCGGTGGTCGATACGGGCGATGGTGGTGGCACCTGGGGTGAGAAGAAAGCGAAAAAGTGAGCCGATCGGTGGCCGGTGGCCACTCGATTCGGTGAGTCGGCTACGCAGCGTGCCTTTCGGCGGTGGCTCATCGGGATGGGTTTCACGCGAACTTGACGTTTGCGTCGCTGATTCCGTAATAACCGTGCACTGTGTGGAATTGAAGCCCGCTTGCCGCGTTGCCCGCACATTCGCGATATTCGCGGAGAAGGTTCACGATGAGCGGAGTCGGCAGTCGGAAACCCGGAGGAGTTGCGAAATGAGAAGTAAACTGACGCGAGCGCTCACGGTGCTCGCCACCGCGGCCTCGGTGGCGCTGGCGGGTGTGGGAGTGGCGCAGGCGAGTGGCCCCGGCGGGAACGGTTCGTCCAGTACCACCAGTGCGGCGGCTGTGGTTCAGACCATGCGGGACGCCCTGGTGGCCCGGGTGGACAAGGGAGACGTGCCGGGGGCCCAGGCGAGTCTTGGGGAACTCGCGCCGGTGCTCACCGACCTGGCGCGCGGCGAGCGTTACGTGATCCAGGCGCAGGCGAAGGAAACCGCGGTCACCGCCCGGCAGGAGAACGCCGAAGCGCGGCAAGGAGTGGACGAACTGGCCGCGCGCGTGGAGGCCCAGCAGGTGGGGCTACCGCCGGTGTCGGCGTTGCTCAACGCTCTGGTGCAGCGGCTCCTGATCAGTCTGTCCTCGCTGGTGAACGACCTCCTTGGCGGGCTTCCCGTTCCGGCCGGATAGTCCGGCCGGGCCCCGGACGGGGTGGCCCCAAGAAGGCCCGGCGCGAGATCCGCGCCGGGCCTTCATCGGCTCGTGTGCCGCTCAAGCGAGCTGGGGTAGGTCATTGGCACGAGGCCTGGGGATTCGATGCCGCTGTGTGGCCGTGTGGAAGCCGCGGATCTTCGAGCACAGGAAAAAGCCGCCGCGCGGTGGGGCGATCGCGCGGCGGCTCGTTTGGGAAGACGGTTCAGTTTTCCTGAACGGTCCCGCCGTCTTGGATGATGCCCGAGGCGCAGTTGTCCGGGGTGGTGCCTTCGGCTTCCGTCTCGCCGGGGGAGAGGACGGGCACGGCGATACCGTCGGCGACGTCACGGACGGGGACCTGGACGCCGAGCACGTTGACGTTGTTGTCGCAGACGCCGCCGACGACGTTGAGGTTGTGGATCACGTCGACGTTCTGGATGTTGCCGAGCCCGATCTGGTCGTTGTGGTCGACCGGGTGGCCCGCGACGGTGACGCCGGCCGCGGAGGCGGTTCCGCCGGCGATCGCCATTCCGGCGGCGAGAGCGGTGGCGACGAAGCCGAGCTGCTTGATCACTGAAGAACTCCTAATGAAGCCCGCCGGCAGGTGCCGGCGGGCGGGATGTCCGGGACGTCGCGGTCTGCGATGGCCGCGCCCGGTGGTGTCGGTTATGGTGCGAATACCTCGGGTGGGGCCGGCTCCCCTGGGCTGGTGACCGGCCCCACCCGTGCCGGCGTAGCCGTGCGTCGCGGCGTGTCCGGAGTACGGAGCAGGAGTGCGACCTCTCTCCGTGCTCCGGGCACGCGCTAGGACGCCGACGCGATCGCCGGACCCTTGCCGCGGGCCGTCTTCCGTGCACATCGGGCGTCCCGGGCAAGGAGATCTTTCTAGTTGTCCTGCACCGTGCCACCGTCGGTGATGGCACCCGCGGCACAGTTGTACGGCGACGAGCCTTCGGCTTCGTGGGCGCCCGGCGAAAGGATCGGCACGCCGATTCCGTTGAGCGAGTCGCGGATCGGCACCTGGACGCCGAGCACGTTCACGTCGTTGCCGCAGAGGCCGAGCGTGCCGTTGACGTTGTGCAGCGCGTCGATGTTGTTCACGTTGACCAGGCCGAGCTGGCCGCTGTGGTCGAAGCCGTCGTGGTCGTCCGAGGTGTCGGCGGACGCGATGCCGCCGCTCAGGATCGCTCCGGCGGCCATGGTGGCCGCGACGAAACCGATTTTCTTCAACATGGTGTCTCCTTGATTCGACGATTACGTCGGGCAGGACGGCAGGGAAGGTGTGTTTCCGTCCGGTAGGGAAAACGTACTGACGTTCAGGTGCGCTTTCCAGGCGGGACCACCATCGTGTGGGTATCGCAGCCCGCTGACCGCGCAATGTGTGGCCCGATCGGGTTATCCAGGACTTCCCTTGGCCGATAAGCACTTCAGTCG
Organism: Amycolatopsis sp. cmx-4-54; assembly: GCF_046548895.1. Lineage (NCBI taxonomy): Bacteria > Bacillati > Actinomycetota > Actinomycetes > Pseudonocardiales > Pseudonocardiaceae > Amycolatopsis > Amycolatopsis sp. cmx-4-54. The sequence goes on along the minus strand of NZ_JAEBEJ010000010.1, from coordinate 18,051 downwards.
ATCGTCAACTCAGGAGTGCCTGTGTGTCAAGGAACCAGGACATGACAAATCGCCCTGTGCCGCCGTTTTCACGGTGGCACAGGGCTCTTCGCCGTCGGTGTCAGCCTGGCCAGGCCTCGGCTTCGGCGGTGAGGGCGGTCGTGACGTCGATCGCCCCCGTCCGGACCCGCCAGGCGAGCGAATCCGGCCGGGGCTGGATGAGCAACCAGCCGACGACGTCTTCGTCGGTATAGCGCGGGTTTTCGTCGTCGCCGATGCCGAGCGCGGTGAAGTACTGCCTGGCGGGCCAGGTTTCCGGAACCCAGACCCGTGACCAGCGCGTCACGATCCGGGCGAGTTCGTTGTTGTTGTCGGCCGGATGGATCAGCCGATCCCCGGCCGTGCAGATCAATCGGGTCGAGAAGGCCGCGCCCAAGGGGGCGATCAGTTGTTGTTCGGGCAAGTTTCCCCCAGTCCACTGGTGTGGACCACATGCGTCGATGGCGGGTGCGCGGACGCGAGAACGAAGAAAGGGAGGAGAACCAGTGGCGGATCAAAGGGGTACGGCCCTGCACTCCCGCGGCTCTTGGCTGAACCGCTGACGATGATAGTGAACCGGTTTCCTCCGGAAGAACCGGGGTGATGTAAAGGAAATCCACACTTTCCCGTGAAGCGACGCGTGAACGGCGCCGTCGCGGGTACGCCCGAAACAGATCGAACATCCACCAACGAAGCGAAAGAAGGCGCGACGTGAATCGGACAACACGGCTGGCGATCAGTTCGTGCGCGGTATGGGCGTCCGTCATGCTGCCGGGAGTGGCCTCGGCGCAGACCGCGACGGCCCCGACGACGACGGTGACCCAGGAAGCTCCCGACCGCGACGGAGTCTCCCGCGACGACGGGGAGAATTCCAGTGGCAACAACGGTTTGTGGGGTTTGCTGGGTCTGCTCGGCCTGGTCGGCCTCGGCGGTCTCGCCCGTCGCGGCCCGAAACCGGGTGCGATGGCGGGCTATCCGGCCTCGGGCGCGGAATCCCCGCCGGTCAACACGTATCCGCCGGCGGAACCGCGGCGACGTCCTCCGGGTGAATGAGCACGATTTCCCAGAGGCGTTCTGATCTCCCCTCGGACGGCTGCCTGGTGCGATACGCGCCGGGCAGCCGTTTTCGTTCTGGTTCGTTCGCTTGCGCGGACAGATTAGCGAGATGTTCGACCCAGGAGAAGTTCCCGGGTAGTACGCCCATCTTATGGGTGTAATTTTGGCAGGTGAAAAACATCAATGGATACCACCAGACCGGTGGCGTCAAACATCACGAATGGGTGGTTCATTCACGGCTGCCACCGGCTTTGACCTTGCGCTCTGTAAGGCACTTGCGCGAGAATAACACTTTGGTGAGGCGGGTGCTCGAAGGTCGTCACTCGGAGTATCGACGCCGGGCAATGTGGGGATTGCTCACGTTTCCCGGAAACCGCTGATAAGAGTCCTTTGTTCTACGTTTTTCGTCAGCGGCTTATTCGTAAAGAACGTAAGACGGAGTCGGCGTAAGAGCGAGCACTTCCGCGGGGGTCATGAGCGGCGCGTCCTGCCGAGTGTCCTCCTCGAAGAAAAGCTTGAACCCAGCCCGGACGTGAGCCGGTTTCGTCGGCGTCAACGTCCTCCAGGTCGCCTTCTTGGCCGCGGCCGAACCGATCCCATCCACGACCTTCACCGGTGAGACTCCCGGATGCGCGAGCAGCAGCTGTTCGTCGCGGACCACCTTGGCGGCCACCTGGTGGTAGACCATGACCTTCGCGGGCAGCCGGTGCGCCTGGGCTAGTCCGCCGAGGTATCGGGCGACCTCGTCGAGCTCGGCTCCGGTGGTCCGGCCGAACTTCCGGCCGGGGACCACGCCCGGCTCGACGGCCCACTCCGGGTCCAGCGCGACACCGACGTCGGGCTCCTTCAGCCAGTGCTCGTAGGCCTGCACTTCGGGCAGGAAGTCCGCCCGGCCCGGCTGGATGTCGAGTAACAGCAAGCCGTTCAGCGCGCGAGCCGCGGCGAGATAGTCCCGGACGGTTTCGTCGCTGCACCGGCTGCGGTACATACCGTCCGCACCGGGGGAGCGATGCACGGTGGTGGCGATCAGCTCCACGACCGGGGTGATCGGCCTGATCGCGGGAAAGGTCTCGATCTGCTGCCGGAGCGCGCGGCTCGCCGCGTCCAGGTCGCCCGTCATCCTGCCCAGTGCCTTCGACCCGGGCGCTCCGCAGAAGCCGACGAGCAGGTTCTGTGCCAAGGGGTCAGCCGGTGGTGGGGCGGGCGCGGCTTCGACGGCGGGGGCCAGCGCCATCGGAGCGGCGATCGCTTCGGGCCGCTTGGGGGCTCCGCACGCACCGGTCACGAGGCCCGCGAGTCCTGCGGTGAGGACGAGACGGCGGCTGAGATGGGGCATCCGAGCTCCTTCGTAGCAGCGACACGGGCTGGTTTTCCTTGCCAGAGCGAGAAAATACCCTTGTCGATCTTGGGATAAACCGGATTTTCCGCGATCACCGGATCGTGCCGGAGGCGGTTTCCCGCCCAGCGCCTCCATCAGGAAAGACGTCGATTTTCGCGGAGGGGCAAAGCTGCCCGCCCTCACCCGACCTGGTGGATCCTGGGTCGCGGCACCGGTTCCGGCAGCACACTGCCCGCATGAGTTCCTTCCTCAGACTCGGCGCCGGACTGGCCGTCGTACTGGTGTCGGCCTGTGGAACACCCGCGCCCGCGGCACCGGGAGCACCGGAGGCACCGGCGGCACCGGTTACGAGCCCGGTATCCGTGCCCGCGCGTGTCACGGCGGACGACGCGCGGCGCGTGGGTGCCGACGAACTGGGCCGGATACCGATCCTGATGTACCACCGCCTCGTCGAGCACCCCCGATCGGCTTACGACCGCACCCCCGCTGACTTCCGGGCGGAGCTGGAGCGCCTCGCGGCCGAGGACTACGTCCCCGTGACGACCGCCGACCTGGTGTCCCGGAAACTCGACCTGCCCGCGGGTACGCACCCGGTCGTGCTGACCTTCGACGACGGTGATCCGTCCGTCTTCGCGCTCACTCCGGAAGGCGAGCCGGCCCCGGGCACGGCCGTGCGGATCCTGCTGGACGTCGCGGCCGCGCATCCCCGGTTCCGGCCGGTCGCCAGCGTCTACGTCAACGAACGTCCGTTCGGCGGCGACGAGCGTGCCCTGCGCTGGCTGGCCGAGCATCGGTTCGAGATCGGCAACCACACCGCGCGGCACACGAACCTGCGGCGTGCCACGGAATCGGCGGCGTCGGCGGCGATCGTGGAGGGGGACACCCTGATCAGGCGAGCGGTCCCCGGATATCGGCCGAGCACGCTCGCGCTGCCGTACGGAGCGCGACCGCGACGAGCGGAGACAGCACTGCGTGGACCGGGATATTCCTACGAGGGCGTGTTGCTCGTCGGAGCCGGTCCGGCGCCTTCCCCCTGCTCTCGCGAGTTCGATCCTGTGTCGATTCCCAGGATCCGCTCGCAGGCGGCAGGTCCTGAGGCGGAATACGGTTCCGCGCGCTGGCTCGACGAACTCGGTTCCCCCGCCGGCCGCCGGTACACGGCGGACGGTGATCCGGAGACGGTCTCTTACCCGCGGACGGCGCCGGCGCCCGCGGCCGGCTGTGCGGGCGTGAGCCTTGCGTACTGAACCGCGGCACGTGCGCCGCGACGGTGTCGTCGTCGACTGGCTGCCGCAACCACGATCCCTGCCACCGGCGATCGCCGAACGGCGCAAACCGCCGTCGCACGCGGCTCCGGTGAAAAAGCCCTTTTCCGTTCTGCGCCGGATCCACCGGACGTGGTGGCCGTCGATCGTGATCTCGGTGGCCTTGGCGCTGTGCCTGATCCTGTTCGTCACGCCGTTCGCCCTCGAAACACGTGTTCTGCCCGGCACCCCGTCACCTGGATCGCCGCCGCCCCGGCCGACTGTGGCGGCGCACCCGGTCGCCCGGCCCGCTGAATCCGCCGCCCTGCCGGACGGCGCGCCGGTCATCCCCGCCGGTTCGGGGAACTGGCGGGTGGCAGCGGGCTCAGGTGAGGGCACGACACCGGGCTCCGCACGGGAACTGTCGTACACCGTGGAAATCGAAGAGGGTGTCGAGCACCCTTCGTTCGCCGCGGAGGTGGAGTCGATCCTCGCGGACCCGCGAGGCTGGAGCGGGCTAGGGCAGGTGTCGTTCCGCCGGGTCGACGGTCTCGGCGCCGCGCCGTCGTTCCGGATCAGCTTGACCAGCCCCGCCACGAGCCATCGTCCCGACCGCTGCGGTTTCGCGATCCCGTACGAGTCGTCCTGCTATCTCACCCGCGACCGCAGGGTCGTGATCAATCTCGCCCGCTGGGTGCGCGGCGCCCACGCCTACCAAGGCGATCTCGCGGGCTACCGCCGTTACGCGATCAACCACGAAGTCGGCCACGCGCTCGGCCACGGCCACGTCGGCTGCCCGGCCACCGGGGTGGCGGCGCCGGTGATGATGCAGCAGACGTTCGGACTGTCCAACACCTACGTCGCGGAACTCAACCGCGTCGAGCCGGGAGCGGCGGCCAACGTCGCCGCGGACGGCGCGGTGTGCCGCCCGAATCCGTGGGTCGTCCCGGAACCCTGAACCGGGTCCGTCGCCGTTCGGGCGAGCACGAGAGCCGTCAGGTCGCCGGAACGGTGCGAGTAGTGCTCCGGTGAAAATCCCGGTTTACCAGCCACTCATCGATGCGGTCAGCACAGGGGAGGACGGTCATGGTGACCCCGGAGGGCGAATGGCTCCGGTGGACGGGGCCGAGCCGGTAGCGGTGTGCGGGGTCGAGACCGGTGCTGGTGATTGATCGATTCGCCGAACCTGGCATGGTCGGCGATTTCTTCTCTGCGACATCGAGGGGTGCAAGGCGTCGTCGCCTGCGGCATGGTGGGAGGCGTGCGAACCCTTCTGGCCATACTCAGCGCCCTGGTCCTGGTTCCGGTGCTCGCCGGAACCGCCCATGCCTACGACAAGATCGCCGAGGCCGCGCCGGTGACGATGGTGGAGTCACCCGGCGGCGAAGGCGAGGTCCGCGCCCGGCTCGTCCTTGGCACGGTCACCGCGGGCACTTCGCACAACCTGCGGAGTGAGATCGAGGTCGGCGACGGCCGAGTGGACGGCGCGGTGTCCGCCATCGCGATCGGGCACAAGATCACCTGCCAGGCGGTGGGCGGCACGACGCTGCCGAACACGGCGACCCAGCACGGGCAGATCTGGAGCGGCCAGAACCTGCTGCACGGCGGCGGCAAGGTCACGCTCGTCGCGCGCATGCTGTTCAAGCCGGCCACCACGGGCAACTACGAGTGCCTGCTGCGGGCGTACGTCCTCAACGGGTACGCGGCCGGGCAACCCGGCCAGCCCGGTCGCGAGACCGCCAGGTTGTACAGCGGCTTCATCGGGGACATCGACGGAGCCATCGGCCCCGAGGGCTTCGCGCAGACCTTCGGGTCCTCGCAGAACACCTTCCTCGGGATGGATGCGCCCGGCAAGCAGGTGAACCCGGTGGACTACACCCCATTGCCGGGAGCCACCAGGTTCCTCGCCACCGCCGATCTCTTCGCCACGAGCTGTTACGGCGACGGTGGCAACGCCTGCCCGGACGGCACCACCTATCCCGGCAAGGCCAACACCGCGATGGTGCGGTTCCGGACGGTCGCGACGCCGTCCTCAACCGCGCCTGGCTGCGTCGCCCAGGCCACGCCTTCGGAAACCGCTGCGGTGAGCGGGAACCTGCACCACCTGCGGCTCCTCGGGCAGCTGACGGTGACGCAGCCGGCCGGCGGGTGCGGGACCTGGCGGATCAACGCCTTCGTGCAGGACAACGGCGGCACGCTGCCGTTCGTCATCCACGGCAACCCGTACTCGGTCACCTACGCCCGCCCGCCGGTCTGACTGTCGGGGCATGGCCGGTACTGAGACAGTCCGACACGCTGGTCGCCGCGGTTTCCTGTTCCACGCGATGAGCTCGCTGACTGCCGATGTCAGTGGCCCTCGGTGAAGAGGCGCAGAGCCAAGCCGCCGAAGATGACCGCGGAAAGCTCTTTGAGCCGACGTTGGAACTTCGGTTTACTGAGCAACAACGCGGAAAAGGTGCCGGCTGCGATGCCGACCGCACCGTCCATGACGAGACCGATCGCGATCAACACTGCTCCCAGCACGAGGATCTGAGCGGATACGGCCCAGCCCTCCGGGGTGAGGAACTGGGGCACAAAAGCCAGGTAGAAGAGAACGACCTTGGGGTTCGCGAGATTCGTCAGCACCGCCGACACGTAGGTCTTGCGCAAGTTGGACCGCGAACTCGTGCGTGTCGCCGGTGTCGACGTCGATTTCCTGGCCGACACCAGGGTGCTCACCGCCAAGTACAAGAGGAAAATCGCGCCGAGAATCCTCACTGTCTCCAGTGCGGCGGGAGCCGCGCGCAAGAGAGCGCTCAAGCCTGCGGCGGCCGCGACTGTATGCACGATGGTGCCGCTGGCCATCCCCAGCGCGGCCGCGATGCCGCCGCGGCGGCCGCCACCGATGCCGTGGGCGATCGTGAACATCATCCCGGGCCCAGGCACCAGGTTGAGTACCACGCACGCTCCGGCGAAACCGAGAAGCAACCCCAAGTCCATGGACCCATCAAATCACCGATCCTCCGTCACCACATCCCTTGCTCCGGCGAGGGCTGGAGGCCGAACGTGTACCTGGCCGAGGTCGAGAACGTCCTGTTCGAACACCAGGCGGTGATCGGTGGCCCGGGCTAGAAAGGGGCGAGGTCCGCTGCGCCTTCGTCGTCGCCTCCGGGGACGTCACCGGCTGAACTGCGGCTCTCGAACAGAAACCCTTCCCGCTCGGGTGCCCGGCACCCGAGCGAGAAGAACGGGGTCAGCTGAAGGGGACGAGGGTGACGTACGCCTGTTGAGGATTGCCTTTGTGGACAAGGGATTCGTGGGCGCCGACGTCGTCGAAGGTGAAACCCAGGACCTCCCTCGACGCGATGCTGGAGTTCGCCGAGATCCCCTTTGCGGACAAGAAGGCGGCTAAGCGAGAGACATGCCTCAGGACTCGTCGTCCTCATCGGACAGCAGGCCCTTCTTCTCGGCTCGGGCCACGACCTTCTTGACGAACTCGATGGCGCCGCAGTCCTGGTCGAGCAGCGTGTTGCGACGCGTTGCCCAGGCCGTGCCCAGATCCTGCCGGACCTTCTCGCTCACTTCGGTGCGTGCCGGGTTGAGAATCGTCTGCTCTTCCTCGCCGATGTGGTGCATCAAGGCCTCGGCCAACTTCTCGACCGCGTCATCGAACTTCTGCGTGTCGGTGCCTTTGCATTCCAGCAGGTCCAACAGCGCCTGGTTGCCCTCGGCGTGTTCTTCCTCGCCGTGTTCCTGCTCGTGCTTGTCGATGGCGTCCTTGCGCCGCAGGGCGGGGTAGACATCCTGTTCTTCAGCCTCACCGTGCGCGATCAGTGCTGCCGACAACGCGGCTCGGGCGCCGTCACGGTCCGCGGTCGCGTCCCGCAGATCACGCAGGAGCTGTTCGAACAGGCGGTGATCGTCCAGGATCAGGTCGACGACGTCACCAGCGACAGGGCGGGGAATCTTCACGGCAGTCATTGGTCGAGGATTCCCGCGCAGCGGCCGTCCGGCAACTCGAGCGCGGTTTTCTCTCGTCTGGTGCGGAGCCGATGTCGGCGCAGAGTGAGGGTCAGATTCCGATGACGGAGGCGAGCCTCGCCGGTGGCACGGAGGCCCATCTGGTAACGTCGTGTTTCTAGAAACGCAGTGTTACCGAGTGGGGCGGGATCGACGAGGGTTCAGCAGCAACGCGCGGGCTGTCGGAGTTGCCACCGTTTTCCCGAAAACGATGAGTGACGGAGGAACCGTGAGCGTCGCGTTCACCTGCAACGGCGATATCGAGATCGCCTACGAGACGTTCGGCTCCGCGGAAGGGCGTCCGCTGCTGCTGATCCAGGGCGGCTTGGCACCGATGTCGGGCTGGCCCGAGGACTTCTGCGCGGCTCTGGTGGCGCGGGGTTTCCACGTCGCCCGGTTCGACAATCGAGACGCCGGCCGGTCCTCGCGTGCCACGACGCGCTACACCCTCGCGGAGATGGCGACGGACGGATCGGCCGTGCTCGACGCGCTGGGCTGGTCCGGCGCGCACCTCGTCGGCGTGTCGCTGGGGGGCATGATCGCCCAGGTCATGGCAGCTCGTCACGCGGACCGCGTGTTGAGCCTGACTTCGATGTCCTCGGCACCTGATCATTTCCTGCGGTGGGATCGACGCAAGATCCGTACGGTGATCAAGTTCGCCATGGCCCATCGGAGAAGGCCGGCCGGACCACACGCCGCCGGCGAGCAGATGGTCAGGATACTCCGGGTCGTCGGCTCGACCGGCTACCCGCACGACGAGGACTGGATTCGCGATCTCGGCCGCCGGACATATGCACACCGAGCCGATTTCGCCGCTTTTCGCCGCCAGGCGGCAGCGGTTTTCGCATCCGGGGACCGGCGAGCGGAACTGTCCCGCGTCCAGGCCCCGGCCCTCGTCATCACCGGAGAGGCTGACTCTCTGCAGTCGGTCCGTGCCGGGCAAGCAACCGCCGACGCCATCCCGGGAGCACGATTCGTCACCTATGCGGGAATGGGTCACGACCTGCCGCGCCAACTATGGCCCGCCATCATCGACGAAATCCACGCGATCAACACGACACCCACAGACGACCCGCAACCCTGAGGAGTCGGGATCCAGACTGGGGGTACGGGGCGCGTGCTTCGATGGCGGCTGAACGGGGTATGCGTCTGGCGACCGGATTTCGTCGGCCGCTCGGGGTGTGCGCGGCTCTCGAACGAGAGGAAAGGGATGGCGCGGACCGAGAAGGCCGAGTCGACTTCGCTGGGGGCCGCCGGGCTGGGCCGGATGAGGGAGTACCGGTTGAAGCGCGTTCAGCAGTCGCTGAGCGAGGCGGGCTACGCGGCCGCTGTGCTCAACGATCCGATCAACATCCGGTATGCCACCGACGCGCGGAACATGCAGTTGTGGACCATGCACTTCCCGAGCCGATATCTCTACGTGCCTGTCAGCGGGCCTACGATCCTCTTCGAATACCGCGACGCGGACCACCTCAGCGACGGATTGGACACCATCGGGGAGGTGCGGCAGGCGGTCGCCGTCAACCACATATCGGGTGGTCCCGAGGTTGCGGAACGAGCAAAGGACTGGGCCGCCGAGATCGCGGACCTGGTGGGCGGGCAAGGCCCGCTGGCGATCGACCGGACGAGTGTGCCGGAGCTGTTCGCGTTGCAGGATGCCGGCGTCGACGTGCGGTACGGCCAGAACGTGCTGGAGCGCGCCCGGATGATCAAATCCGGCGACGAGATCGCGTGTATGCGAAGGTCGCTGGCCGTGGCGGAAAAGGCTCTTGCCGAGGTGGCCGAAGCGAGTTCACGCCCTGGTATGAGCGAGAACGAACTCTGGGCGATCCTCAACCGCGTGAATGCCGAACAAGGCGGAGAATGGATCGAGACGCGGCTGCTGAACTCGGGGCCGAGGACCAGGCCGTGGTATCAGGAAGCCGGACCGCGTGCGGTCGAAGCGGGAGATCTGGTGTGCTTGGACACCGACATGATCGGCCCCTTCGGTTACAACGCCGACGTGTCCCGGACCTTTCTCGTCGGGGGCGGACGGCGCAGCGGGACACAACGGACCCTTTACGCTCTCGCTCGCGAGCAGTTGGAGCACAATGCCGCACTGTTGCGAACAGGGCTGACTTTCCGGGAATTCCGCGATCGGGCCTGGGAGCCACCCGAGGGCTTCCACAAGCACAGCTTCGGTTATGTTCACGGTGTCGGGATGTCGGTCGAATACCCGCAGGTTCCGCCCGCGTACGAGGCCCGGACACCGTCGTACGACGGCACATTCGAGACCGGAATGGTCATCTGTGTGGAAAGCTATGTGACCGCTGACCACGGGACAGAAGGCGTCAAACTGGAAAACCCGTACCTGATCCGCCCTGGCGGGGGAGAGCAGCTGACGGTGTTCCCCTTCGAGGACTCTCTGTCGGCCTGAACACACGTTCCGATCGCACGCACCATGGCTGGGTGAGTTGCCGACTCGGCCATCGCGGGCCTGGGCAGGCGACCGAGGGCACCGTGCTACCGCACGCGTGGGCACGCTCTGGTCGGCGTACGAGATCGCGCCTGTGATGGTGTGGACGCACAGGCCCGGCGGAGGTTGCTTCCGGCTGATCAATCTCACCTCGGCGCATTTCCCGGTCGTGGCGTGGGCACTTCGGTGGCGAGAGCGATTACGGCAGAAGGGGAAGAACGATGACCACTCGCACGAACATCCGTCGGAGCGCCACGGCCCTGCTGGTCGCCGGAGCGGCGGCCGGGGCCACCGTCTTGACCGCCGGTACCGCCGGCGCGATGCCCACCGACTTCCGCTGCACGTCCGGTCAGGTCACCACTCAGCTCGTCTACGGCGGGGCCGGCGCGGGCGGCCGGGACGCGGCCATCCAGTTCACCGCGAAGCAGGGCGAAACCTGCACCCTGCCCGGAACGCTGCCCATCGACCTCGTCGGGGCCCGCGACGTGATGCTCTCCTCCGACGCCGCACCGGATGCCCCGTCGGTGGAGATCAGTGACGGCTCCTCGGCCTACATCCCGCTGCACTGGAGCGCGATCGGTGCGCCGCGGCAGGAAACACCGTTGGCGATCACGGTCACCGCGCCCCAGGAGACCAGCCCGCGCGGCGACACCAGCGACCCGCGGATCACCCTGCCCTGGGACTTCGGCGCGGTCAACGCCGCACCCGAGAGCCACACCATCCGCACCGGCGCGACGACGGCGGGCACCGCGCCCACCGTTTGACGACCGAGTCTGCCGGGGCCGGGCCATGTGCTCGGCCCCGACGCTGGGGCACTGCCGTTTCCGGTGGCCACCGGCCGACGCGCGATCAGCGTCAGCCGAGGGAATGCCGGTTTCGGGTGCGTTCAGGCCGTGACGGGGAAGTGGCTCAGGCCTCGGATGGAATTGCCTTCCCGGCGTCGTAGCGGACCCGTCCGGCGCAAGAGCGGCATTCTCTCCGCCAGGGTGCGGAAGACGATTTCGCCTTCGATTCGCGCCAGCCTGGCGCCGAGGCAATAGTGTATTCCGCTCGAGAACGCCAGATGGTCCGGTGCGCCGGAACGCGTGATGTCGAATTCGCCCGGTCTTTCGTACACCTCCGGATCACGATTGGCCGCGGCAAGGAGCACGGCGACGAACTGGCCCGGCCTGATCGTTCGCCCGGCCAGTTCCACGTCGGTGTGCGCGATCCGCAGAGAAGCCTGCACCGGAGGGTCGTAGCGCAGTACTTCCTCCACCGCGGCTGCGGCGAGGCTCGGATCGGAGCACAGCAGCTCCCACTGGGCGGGGTGCTCCAGCAGCGCCAGGACGCCGTTGCCGATCAGGTTGACCGTGGTCTCGAAACCGGCGATCAGCAACACCAACGCGGTGCCGTGCAGTTCCCGCGCGGTCATCCTTTCGTCTCCGACGGCGGCCGCGAGATCGCTGATCACGTCGTCGCCGGGAACCGCCGTCCGTTCGTGAAGCAGCCGGTCGAACAACACGACCAGTTTCTCGCCGACGGTGATCAGTCGTTCGGCTTGACGGACCGAGTGCACACCGCTGAGGCCTTCGCCGATCAAAGTGCCGTACTCGGCGAAGGCCGCCCGCTCGGAGGCGGGGATACCGAGCAGATCACTGATCACCGTGATCGGCAGCGGCGCGGCCAGATCCTTGACGAGGTCGAAGGTCTCCTGCCCGGCCACCTTGGCCAGAAGTGAGTCCACCGCCGCCTGCACCGTCGGCCGGTAGCGGTCCACCCGCCCCGGCTTGAACGCGGGCGCGGCGAGCTTGCGCAGCCGGGTGTGGTCGGGTGGATCCAGGTCCAGGAAACTCTCCGGATAGGTCTGGGACACCGTTCCCAGCGCGCCGGTGAGCGCGGGCGTGCCGTCCGCGTATTTCATGCCGAACCGGCGATCCCGCAGAACCTGATCACACAGCGCGAAGGAAGCCGTGGCCCACGACCCGCTCAAACCTCGGTACAGCGGGCCCTTCGCCCGTATCAACTCGTACAACGGATACGGATCTTCCCGCCATTTCGGCTGCTCCACCTGTACGAGCAGGTCGCCGAGTCCGCCGAGCAGCCGGCTGACGGTCTTGGTGACCTGGATCTGCGAACCGAGCCGCAGCGCGGCGGCGGGACCCAAGGCGTTCATCGCTTTCTCCTTCGGATGTCTGGATGTCGGACCTGCGGAAGACCCGCACGGCTCGCACCGAGTCCGCCTTCGACCCCGCTCGCGAGTTCCACCCGGTGAGCTGAATGCTTCCCTGGCGTTCGCGAACTTACGGCGACCGCATGGCAAATTCCTTGCAGGTCCGCTGAGCCACGTGATTTCCGCCTGCTTTTGACCGAATGCGGGCCCAGCAGAGCGCCAGATCGGGCGCCGGGAAATGGATGTGCAGCGGCATTCCGTTGGGTCGCCTTTGTGCCTCCCTGCCGGGCTGCGGTATAGAGGAATCTTCGGCGGGTGTTTGGGGGGCGCGGTGCGGTTCGGGATTCTTGGTCCGGTGGGGGCATGGGGAACACTGGGGCGGATCGAGCTGGGAGGGCCGCGCTCTCAAGCCGTGCTGGCCGCGCTGCTGGTGAACGCCAACCGGGTGGTCGGCCTGGGTTCGCTGGTCGATGCCATCTGGGGAGAGGAGCCTCCCGTCACGGCCGTGGACACCATGCGCACCTACGTGTCCCGCCTCCGGCGGGCGTTCGCCGCCACCGAACGCGGTGACAGGCTGGTCTCGGAAGCGGGCGGCTACCGGATCCGGGTCGACCCGGGCGAACTGGACCTCGACGTGTTCGGCGACCATGTCGCGCTGGGGCGCGAAGCCGTGGCGGCAGGCCGGCTGGCGGAAGCCGTGGCCGAGTTCGACGCCGCGATGAAGCTGTGGCGGGGCAGCCCGTTCGCGGGAGTGCCGGGACCCTTCGCCCGAACCAACGCCGACGCGCTGGCGGAGACCCGGCTGGCGGTGCAAGAAGAACGCCTCGCGGTCGAGCTGGATTTGGGAAACCACGCCGAGGTGATCGCCGAACTGCAGCGATTGCGCACCGCCCACCCGCTGCGGGAGTCGCTGTGCGAGCAGCTGATGGTGGCGCTTTACCGGTCGGGCAGGCAGGCCGCGGCACTGGACGTGTTCCGCCGGACCCGTGAACTCCTGGTGTCGGAACTGGGGGTCGAGCCGGGATCGCGGCTGCGGCAGGCGCATCGGATGGTGTTGGAGCAGGCAGACCCGGTCCCGCGGAGCCGGCTCTGGGGTCCCAGGACCGCCGGGTTGCGCGGACTGCCCCCCGATGTCGCGGACTTCACCGGACGCCGTGCCGAGACGAGTTTCATCACGGAACTCTGTTCGGCGAACGCGGACCGGACGTCCCCGGTGGTGGTCGCGGTGGACGGGATGGCCGGGGTCGGGAAGACGGCGTTCGCGGTCCACCTGGCACATTCGCTGGCGGACCGGTTCCCGGACGCGCAGTTCTACATCGACCTGTACGGGCACACGCCGGGTCTGCAGCCGCGAGATGCCCACGAGGCGCTCCATGTATTGCTTCGTGCGGTCGGCGTCCCTGCGGAGGCGATACCGGAGAACACGGAGACGCGGGCCATGCTCTGGCGCGATGCCCTTGCCGAGCGGCGGGTGCTCGTAGTGCTGGACAACGTGGGCGACGGCGTGCGCGTCGAATCTCTGCTTCCGGCCGGACCGGGCTGTGGCGTGGTGATCACCGGCCGGCATCGCCTGCTGGATCTCGACGGCGCCGGCCGGCTCACCCTTGATCCGCTTTCGCCCGCCGACGCGGGGCAGCTGCTCACCCGGATCGCCGCGGCTCGCGGTGCCGAGTCGGATCACGCGGCGATCGCCGAAACCGTGCGGTTGTGCGGTGAACTGCCGCTGGCCATCCGGATCGCCGGAGCCCGGCTGTCCCGGTCCTTGCCGGTGACGGCACTGCGCCGCAAGCTCAGCGATCAACGCGACATCGTGCCGCGGCTGCGGTCGGGCAGCCGCAGTGTCGCCGCGGCGTTCGCCGTTTCGTACCACCGGCTTCCGCCGGACTCGCGGCGGGCCTTCCATCTCCTCGGTCTCCATCTGGGGCCGGATGTGGACCGCTTCGAGGCGGCGGCGCTCCTGGGCACCTCACCTGACGACGCCGACAGGCAGGTGGAGTCGCTGGTCGACGCGAGCCTGATCCAGCAGGTCAAGGCCGAGCGGTACCAGTTCCATGACCTGCTGCGCTCCTATGCCCGCGAACAGGGACTCGCGAGCGAGTCACAGCCGGACCGCAAGCAGGCGCAGTCGCGGGTGCTCGAGTACTACGTGAACACGATGACGGCGGCGTATCGGCGCTTCTTTCCCGATGACCGGGCCGCCGTCTGCCTCGCCATGCCGAAGGGATTCGTCCGTACCTTCAGCAGCTACGAGGACTTCGTCGACTGGTCTCACGTCGATCAGGCGAGTCTCAGTCTCACACCGAACACGGATTCGGTGCCGCACCACGGCCGGGTGTCGCTCGAGGACTGGGTGCAGTTACTTCGCCCCGGTCGCCCGCCAGCCGGGCAGAGCGGAGCCGTACAGCCCGGCCAGACGCGGATTCTGCACGCCCTGGGAACGCTTCAATTCTGGATCGGGCGGTACGAGGACGCGGAGCGGACACTGCGGCACGCGATGACGCAGTGCCGCGAGACCGGCGATCACCGCCGTGAGAGCGCGATCCTCCACACCCTCGGCGAGGTTCTCGTGAACGCGGGAACTCCGGAGGACGCCGTCGAAATGTTTCGTCGTTGCGCCGACTCTTCGCGCGCCCTCGGCGATGCCTGGGGCGAGGCGGTCGCGTTGAACAGCTTGGGCGGCGCCCACCGCGTACTGGCCGAGCATGAATCGGCGCTGCGCTGCTGTACCGACGCGCTGCGCTTGCATCGTGAACTGCGCTCGAGCTGGGGTGAAGGTGTCACCCTCACCAATCTCGGCAGGCTGTACGACGACATGGGCCTGCCCGAAAAGGCGCTCGCCGCCTTCGATGGAGCGGTGGCCCCGCTGCGGGCGAGCGGGGATCAGCTCGAACTCGCGGCGGCGCTCATCGACCTGGGATACGCCCGCAGGGCCGACGACGATCCGGAGCAGGCCAGGAACGCGTGGGAAGAAGCGCTCCCGGTGCTGGGCATCCTCGCCGACCCGATGGCGGACGTCGTGCGTGCTCATCTCCACGAACTCGCGCCGATGTCCGAGTCGAATCCGGGCGGTCCCTGACGGCACGGGTGGACGCGGCCGAGACCGGTCAGCAGGCCCGACCGGTGTTCTTGCCGAAGTAGCTGTATGAAGGCGCGGCGTCCTTGGACGAGTTCCCGAGATGCCCGACCTCGTGCGGCGCGACGCAGATGTCGTGCTGGTAGATGCTTTGCACGCCGTTCCACCTCATCCACACCTGGACGAGGACCTCCCGGCCGCCACTGTTGCAGTTGCCGTAGAAGTAGGCCGTATGGTCGCCCCGGTCCTCGCTGTGGGTGCCGCACGTGATCAGCGTGGACGCGGGTGCTGCTTGGGCGGTGGCGGGCAGGGCGACCGCGGCGACGCCGAGGATTATGGCGGTTGCGAGACGCTTCAACGGATGACCTCCTGTGGTGAGACGACGGTGCATGGCTGCGCAAGGCAACCTCAGGAGCTCAACGTAAGGACGCGGCATTGCAGGCACATGGCAGATTCCCGGACGCGCTGTCGTGCCCGTTCCCCTGCGGAACCCGCGCTCGACTCGTCGTCGTCCTCCGGTCGGGGAGCCACTGTCACCTATCGCCGTGCCGGGCCGATCTCGGTGGTGATCGCGGCCCAGAGCCGTTCCGCGGCCCGGCGAGTGGTGTCGTCCGGGACGATGCTGGGCAACCCCCTGGGTTGCTCGGCCGGGGCGTGTCCGAGGTGCTCGATCAGCGCGACTGCCAGGTCCCGGAGTTTGACGTTGAAGTGCTGGCTCGCGATCTGCAAGCGCTGCCAGGCGGTGTGAGCGTCGCAGTGTGCCACCGCGATGATCGCGCCCTTGGCCTGCTCTATCACCGAACGGGCCTGCAACATGCCCAGCACCTGGCCGGGGCCTTCGGCGGTCGAGGCGTGCACGACGGCCAGCGCGGAGGCCACGAGCTGTTCGTAACGCAGCAGGACCTTGAGGACGTCTTCGTCGGCCGCGATGGCGAGCCGGGCCGACAACACCACGATTCCTCCGGTGTCCCAGCCGGACGGTACCGCGACGACACCGACCATTCGCGCCGCCACGTCCGCGGGAACAAGATCGGCGACGGCGTCTCGGGTCAGGCGCGGCCAGCGCGAATCGATCCACACATCGGCGGTGACAACCGGCTGGCCCGCCCGGGCCGCCTCCAACACCGGCCCGGTCCTGATCCGCGCCTCGGCGTCGACGAAGCCCGCGCCTTCCCCTTGCGCGGCCAGCGGAACCAGCACGGAGTCTTCGATGGCGTCACCGTGGCTTGCGGTGATCGACAAACCCACGACCTCGGTTCGAGACAGGTCGGCCTGAATCCGATCCAGGATGTTGTCCAGTAGTGACACCATCGGCTTCCAGTCCGGCGACACCGCTCCAAGGTCGACCACGTCCACCCCTCCAGCCCATCTCGGGCCCGTGCCGCAGTTCCGAATCGACCCGCTGACATCTGAACATCGGCCGGCTGCCCGACCGGCTTGGCTGCTCGGCGTCGCCAGTTGGCGGTACTTCGCCACCTCCACGATAGTAACCGTTGCGCAATCGATGCAACTAGATGGGCTCGGTACCGGCGCCTGTTGTTCCGGCGCACTGGTCGTTCCTGCTCGCCGGCCCCTTGTGGGTCACAAGTAGAACGTCGGAAGAGGTCGAGCGCGCGGAGAGTGAAGAAGCCTGCGACGCAGACCACCAGGAATCCGAGCGCGATCAGTGTGATGATCAAGCCGACCCGCGAGGGGCCGGACGTCGGCCCCGCAAAGGGTCCAACCGGCTGCGAAACCGCCGATCTTCGCTCGCGCCGAGTTGTCCGGCAGCGACATGACACGGGTTGCCAGTGCTACCTGTAAGGGTTCACCTGTCGGCCCGGAGGTATGGCGAAGATCTCCAGAATCTCGTCGCCGATCTAATGAACTCTCAGGCCATAGCCGGTCACGCCCCGCCGAAACCAACTCGAGCGCAGGATCCCCTTCACCAGCGTTCGGCTAATGATCTTTCTTCCTGCTGCGGATGGTTCAGGGTCGGTCGGCTTCGATGTATCGCGAATGTACCGGTAATGAACCGTCGTACTCCACCCTCGGACCGGCCACCGCCATACGCGAGTCCCGAGGGGAAGTTGTGGATGATGAATCCCACCGTAAGAAGGGCTTTGCTGTGCTCCACCTCTGGCGGTCTCCTGATCCTACTGTTCGGCATGCTCGACACGGCGAAGGCTGAAGCCGCCGCCGCGCCGACCAAACCGTCTACGACCACCAAGACGGCGAAGGGGACCGTGCGCAAGGTCGAGAAACCGGTTCAGCAGAAGCTTTCACAGAAAGCGACCCCGACGCCGACCCAGAACTCTCGAAAACCTCAGTCGACGGCTGCCGGACGGTCGGATTACGCGCAAAGCCAGCGTGGGGGTTCGCCTGGTACGGGGATGAAGCGGCAGCTGGATTCCGCGAAGGAGAAGGGTCAGAAGGCTGAAGTTGAGCGGTTGGAGAAGCAGCAGCAGCAACACGTGCAGCGGCGTGAGGTTCAGCAAGAGGGGAAGCGGCGGACTGAGGCTGCGCAGCGCGACTATTCGGAGAGTCAGCGTGGGGGTTCGCCTGGTACGGGGATGAAGCGGCAGCTGGATTCCGCGAAGGAGAAGGGGCAGAAGGCTGAAGTTGAGCGGTTGGAGAAGCAGCAGCAGCAACACGTGCAGCGGCGTGAGGTTCAGCAAGAGGGGAAGCGGCGGACTGAGGCTGCGCAGCGCGACTATTCGGAGAGTCAGCGTGGGG